>DBXY01000003.1:57758-67609 GCA_002309765.1 Verrucomicrobia bacterium UBA1200 | reverse complement strand
TACGAACCTCGGTTACGGTGAGGCGGGTGATGTGCGCGTCCTCTCCCCGGATGTTGAATGGCTTCATGTTGTCGGCGGTGCGGAGACTTCATCGCTCACGAACAACCAGTCCGTGACGGTCACGCTGGAACTTTCGCCCGGAAATGACATCGAGCTGAACCGCAACTTCTCCGGACGCCTTGCCGTGAATGGACGGAACAATGGTGAAGAGGAGGAACAGACATTCCTCGCGATTCCGATGACCTTCATGGCGGTTAGCGAGGAGACGGGATCCGTTAAGGTTGATTGCGTGGATGATGCCACTTACAACCTCGAATCGGCGCCGCATCTCGAAGGTGCCTATGTCAAGATCACCAATCCGTACACGGGTGCGATCGTTGCCGACGGATACAGCGGTCCGGACGGACTCTTCGTCGTGGACGAGATTCCGGAGGGAACATACCAACTCGTCGTCACGGCGACGAAGCACGGCAACTACGCGGCAGCCATCGAGGTGAACCCGGGGCGGACGGCAAACGTCACGGCGTTCCTCCAGTACCAGGCGATAACGGCCAACTGGACCGTCACGCGCACGGAGATCGAAGACCAGTATCAGGTCGATCTCGTCCTTGAGTTCGAGACCTCTGTCCCCGTTCCGGTGGTGAAGTTCGATTTCATCGACAAGATTCCCTCGCTCCAGCCGGGGGAGAGTTACGCTACGAAAGCCGTGTTCACGAACCTCGGCCTCATACGCGCCGATGACGTGTCATTCGAGCTTCCGGCGTTCTACGGCTATGTGTGGACCTACCCTGCGGGAAGCTTCTCGCTCGCGGCGGGCGCGGCGCGGGCGGTACCGGTGGTGCTGACGCGGCTTCCCTATTCCATCGAGGATGACTACCAGAACTATTTGAACGACCCCAATCATACCGGATTGACTCCAGGCGGGAAACCCAATTCGGAGATTGCGGGCAACATCGAGGACGAAAACGGTCCGGGATCATCAGAATCGCCGACATTCCCCGACTACATTTCTGGAGCTTACGGCGGAATCGGAATGATTACGGTACAGAACAACTCGCGTCCGGGAAGCGGAACGAGCGCATCGCACGCTGGGCCGCTTAATGACGGCGAGACGGATGCCAACCCCTGCACCGGCTACGCGAAGTACGTCTACACCTACAAGTGTAATGGCGACCGCTGGGTACAGGGACCGCGCCAGCTTGTGTATGGCGACAACTGTCCGCACAGTGCCGCGCCTTCATCGATCAGATTCGTTGGAACAGGCTCAGCCGAACCTTCACGCGGCGGCGTGGAGCAGATGCTCAATATCCCGCCGGGAATGAACGGCGGCGACTTCTGGGTGTTCGAGGACGGCTGTAACGGCGGAGTGTCGAACACTCTCACGCCATGTTTGAAAGGACTCGCGAGGACAATTGTGGAACTTGAGAAAATGCAGGTAGGCAAGGTCATCCCTGGCGCCGGGGATGCGATGGACTTTTGGGAGAAGGCGGATGACTTCTACCAGAAATGGCTCAGTCCCAATTCGACAATCTCCGAACAGCTGAAATCCACCTCCAACCTCTCCAAGAGCACGGTAAAGCTCCTGACGGAGATCGGAGAAGATGTTGACGAGAATTTCGGGCACACGATCAGCGGGACCAAGGCGGTCAAGAAGATACTCGAAGTGAAGGACGACTGGAACAATGCCCAAAGCGGAATCGACAAGTCGAAGGGTGTACTCAGCGCCGCCGCCGACTTCGTCAAGCAGTGTCCGGACTCAATCAAGAACTCCAAGGTCGGTAGCATAATTGACAACCTGAACACGATCAAGCAGATTGATGACGCATTCGATGGTGTGAAGAAGGACTGTCTGCCAATTATGAACGGTTCGGGCGTTCCTGGTTCGTCCCTTCTCTCCGCTAAGCCTCGTTTGATGTCGCCCTCGGTGCCGCGCCAGACGTTTGCCGAGAAAGTGGTCGCAGGCGGACCGGAGCTTACCGGCTACCTGCGTGACGACGCGTTCGAATACGTGGTGGATGTGCTGAGAGTTTTGACGTGCTTCCTGCAGGAGGTGTTCGGCAATACGGATGGCTGGCTCAATGCAACGTATGTGGAACTTGCGTTGTTCCTTGCGTCGTGCGAAGTTGCGTTGGACGAGGATGGACGGTTCGGTCCGGATGCCGTACTGGCCGTTCCGCAGGGCGTGACGGATGAGGAGATAGCAGTTTTCAAGTCAAGGTGGAACAATATGCTGGACGAAATCGCGACGGATGAAGATCCGTATGCGGATGACTTCGGCGCGGCAGCCCTGATCAGGACGGATGTGCTTTTCGCCTGTGCTGATCGCGTCAAGGCGGCCAACGATTTCGCAAAGAATTGCGATGCGAACAACATTGTGCGGCTCTTCACGCTCGTCTTGATCGACTGGCTCAATGAGGCGTTGGACGCGACAGAGACATCTTCCGCCGTCTGCGCCAAGGTTTCGCTCAAGCTTTCGCAGACCTACACCATGACGCGCGAAGCGTTCGAGGGTACGCTCACGCTCTACAACGGACACGACACAACGGCGATGACCAATGTCTGGCTGGAGCTGGAGATTACGAATGCCGATGGCGACACCTGCAACGACCTCTTCGAGATTTCCGCAAAATCCGGCGGTACGCTCGAAGCGAACGGCAGTAACATCGTCCGGGTGAACGATGTCGCGGCAAAGAAGGAAGGAACCTCCATTGTCCAGTTCATACCCGCCGTTTCGGCCGCGCCGGAGGTTCCCGTCGCCTACAATTTCGGCGGGAAGGTGCATTACCGCGATCCCTACAGCGGTGAAGAGGCGACGATCTCGCTGTTGCCGGTAACGCTGGAGGTAAATCCGACACCCCAGCTCTACCTCGACTATTTCGTCCAACGCGATGTATATGCGGACGATCCATTCACGAAGAACATTGTCGAAGCCTCCATGCCGGCGGAACTGGCGGTGCTCATCCGCAATGATGGTTATGGCGACGCGAAGAATGTGACGATCGAGAGCGCCCAGCCGGAAATCGTGGAGAACGAGAAGGGGTTGATGATCGACTTCCGGCTCTCCGACTACTCGCTTGACGCGGCGGCACTCAACGGCGTGACGGCTGGCCTCGGGTTGAACAATGTGGACCTCGGAACGATCGCGGCACGTTCGAGTAGTGTTGCGCAGTGGTGGTTGACTTCGACCTTGCAGGGCCACTTCAGCGGCATGAGGGCCTCTGTCACCCACCTAAACTCGCAGGGGATCGTCGACACTTCGCTGATCCGCAGTGTCGATGTCCATGCGCTGATCCGGAGTGTGGATGTCGGCGACGCGCTGCCCGCGTTTCTGACGGCCGACAACTCCCGGTACGGCAATCCCGACAAACTCTACCGGGCGGACGGCGAGGTGCTGGATGTGCGGAGCGATGCGGCCGCCACGGTATCCGGCTCTGTATACGGACACACTTGTTCGGTCACGGTCACGACCACGTTGCCTGGCAGCGGACCTTACTACGCCAAGGTCAAACTCCCCGGCGCGGAGGATTACGAAGTCATCGGGCTTGAGGATGCGACCGGTACGGTTCTCCCGATCCGCAACGCATGGATTACCGACCGCACCTTTGTGGACGGAGCGGATCCGAAAATCGAGACCCACCTCCACCTCTTTAATGTCGCGGCGAACGCCGGCACGAAGACCTATACGGTGACGCTGAAGGCTAAGCCGTCCGATGCGCCGGAGGTTGCCGGATTTGAGGGCGTTACTGCCGATGCGCTCGTCACGAATCCGGTTGAGAATATCGTCGTGACCTTCTCCAAGGCGATTGATCCTGCATCGTTCACGCTAGATGACATCACGGTGCGTTACCAGGGTGTGCTTACCAACGGCGTGACGGCGATTTCGTCCGATGACGAGAACAACACGCGCTACACATTGACCTTTGACCCGGATTTCGCCGAGCTTGAGGGGCGGTTCATCGTCCAGGTCTTCTCGTCGGGTGTCACGTCGCTCTCCGGGACACTCGGCAAGTCTTCCGGCAAACAGATCGGCTGGACCTACTACATCCTTGAAAAACCGGCTGTCGTCTCCATCAAGGGATGGCTGGAAGGAACGACGGTCAACAGCGTGTCGAATGTTACGGTGCAGTTTGCCGCTGCCATCGACCCCGCCTCGTTTACGGCGGATGCGATTAAGGTGGACGGCTACAAGGTGTCCGATGCCACGGTATCCATCACTCCGCTCAACAAGGCCAACACCAGCTTCAGGATTGTGGGACTTGACGAGGCGGTAGCGGTGGCGACCTCCGGCGCGACCATCCTTTCGGCAAACGCCTCCGCCTCGGCGCATACGATTGAGATTGACACCCGTAAGATCAAGAACTCTTCAGGCGTGTACGGTCAGGCAGTGTTCACATCGACCGTGACAATCGATGCCGACGCGCCGACGGCGATACTGACGGACGAGGGCGAGCAGTTCGGGTCGCACCGGTGGACGCTTACCTTCTCCAAGCCGGTTCTCGCTTCGAGTGTCACCGTCGCTGGATTCACGCTGACGCGCGACGGATCGCGGATCGAGTTGCCCGCGTCGGCCAAGGTTGTCCAGGCCTCTGAAACGCAGTTCACATTCTACGGCATTGATGCGCTGATTACGCAGGACGGATCGTATGAACTTGCGTTTGACTCGACAACGGTGAAAGATGTCAGCGGGAACTCTGGAATTGGGATGACCGAAGATGTGGTATGGGAATATCGCGATATTCCGCCGGCGGTCATTGCCGACCTTGCCTTTACGCCTGACTATGGCACAAACGTCACTGATGGCGTGACCTGGCAACGCGACGTGACCGTGACGGGGACGCTTGGGACGGATGTTTATGCGGTGACAATCCTTGCGCGTGACGCGGCGGGTACGGAAGATGTGCTGATGGAAACCTTCTATCCGGAATCGGGTGAGGCATCGTTGGAAAAGGCGGTTACGCTCCCCGTCGGGCGGGGTGTCCTTGTTGTCAGGTGCGCCAATGTCAGCGGCAAAACGTCAGACAGCGAAAAGGAATTCTTCATTGACGCGATTCCGCTTTCATTCATCTTCGACGGATTCCCGGCGGAAGGGAAGGGGAATCTCACGAATGACGTTCGGATTGTCTTCTCCGAGCCAGTGAGCAATGTGACGGCGGAATGCATTTCAATCCGGCACGGTGTGCGGGATTGGGTCGAATTCGCGCCCGCGGCGTTGACCATCACTCCGGACGAGTCGAATCTTGTTTGGACTGTCGCCGGGCTTGATGCCCTTACGGTATCGGGTGGTACGTACACCGTGATGCTGGACATCTCCCAGATCGAGAAGATGTCGTCCGGACTTAAGGGTGTGTTCGATACCGACACCTGTAGCCTGTCATGGTCATACACGCCGCCGGACACCACGCCGCCGGAACTGCTCCGAATCGTTTTCGACGGTGCGGAGGTCTATGATGATACTGGCAGTCTGTCGGTTGCCAGCAACGGTGCTTCGCAGGTCAAGTTCATCTTCTCCGAGCCGGTGAACCTGAGCGCGCTGAAGTCGAACGGATGGCTTTCCCGCGCGATTCGGTTGCAAATCTTGGACGATACCGGTGCCGTGACCGGAGAAGTCGCCGCCGCCAGTTCGCAGTTCAGATGGCGTACGAGCGAGAATGCGATTGTGTGGACGCGCAGCGAACGGGCGTTGCCGGTCGGGAATCTGCGACTCTTCTTTGATGCGGGGCTGATCGCGGATACTGCTGGCAATCCGCTGGTGGGGAATTCGGAGTGGGATTCCTTCATTCGCTTCTCCAAGCCGGTAGCCCTGTTCAATGCGGACGGTGAATACGCCGTTCCCGCGAATATTGACGGCGGGCTGGTTGTCGGAGTGAAGAAGAACGGCAAGGGCGAAGCCTATCATTATGACTTTACCGGAACGAAGGGCGCGTGTGTGGTGGACAACGTTGTGGCATCCAACTGTCTCGGCGTCTCGGTGGCCAAGATCGGGAGCGATCTCTATTATGGCACCTATGATGGTAAGGTTTACAAAAACGGTACTCGGTTGGAAGGGGTGAACGCCGGACGCGAACGGGCCGTTCTTTCGGTCTGGAACGGCGGACTCGTAATCGGTGGTGATGACGGTAAGCTTATCCGTATGGACGGTACAGCGTTTAAGAACCGCTCGGGGGCGGATCTGGTGGTCGATTCTAATTCGCCGCGCCGCAGCGCCGCCGCGTTCAGCGGGGACTGGGTTTACGAGGGGCAGCCGCTGCTGGTGACCGGTCGCGGCAAGGGCGGGCTTGCGCTTTATGTTGGAAATGAGGAAGGAACGTGGGATGACACGAAACCCTTCAGCATCGCCGGGTCGTCCAATACGAATCTGTATGAGCGTTCTCGCCCGGTGGCGATTGATGTCAACGGCGACGGGTTGGACGATCTCGTGACGGGCTACGCAGACGGTTCGCTTGATGTCCGTTACGCTGCCGTCAACAAAGCGTTCACCTATACGTTCAAGGCACTTGCGTTCCATACTTTGGAAGAGGCGCTTGATACGGACGAAAAGGCTCCTAATCTCATTTGGACTACTTCTGCGGAACAGCCCTGGCTGGCGCAGACCGGAGAGGCGTTCTACGGTGACGACTATGCGATCTCGTCCGCTACCGCCAATCAGGAATCGACACTTGCGATGCGGGTGGTCGGTCCGGGAACGTTGCGGTTCCACTGGAAGAAGGTCGGCGCGGTCGGCACGTATTGCGTTAAGACGAACGGGGTTGAGGCAATTTCCTGCTCGGCGGAGACGTGGAATGAGTCGGCCCTCGTTCTCGGTTCCGGCTTCGTTCAGGTGGCGTTCATTGCCGCAAACGGTGCGGCCGGGTATCTCGACTGCGTGAGTTGGGAAGGTGACGCGACCGCCAGCGATGACGAGAAGACGCTTCAGGCCGAGAAAGCGGTCTACGACGAGTCGTTCGTCGCATTCATGGTACGGTATGGCGGGATTGATCCGGCGACGGCCACCGCCACCGATTATCTGCGCGCGATGTCGTCTCCGACGGGTAAGTTGGGTATGGGCGGAACTCCGATAACGCTTTTGGATGAGTTCATTGCGGGAACCGTTCCGACGGACATGAATGATCGCTTCTATGCCACGATTACTTTGGAAGATGGTAACGTGTATATCGGATGGGTGCCGAACTTGAACGAGGACGGGCAAATCCGCCGCGTGTACGCGATTTACGGCAAACGGGAAATCACGGACGAGTGGTCCGCGGAACCGTTAACCGAGGAAGAGATCAACAGCGGTTACTACCGCTTCTTCCTCGTTACGGTCGAAATGCCGTAAGAAACCCGCCAATAGCCGGACAAGTTTTGCTGGTTGACGTTTTGAACGTCAGCCAGCAAAATATTTGGGCATACCCTCCATTTTTGTAGTGCATTTTAAACCGCCGTTTGATAGACTAAACAACTTCAGTGGGGTATTGAATGCGCGTAATTTGGGGGGCGTATGCATAAAAAATGGCTTTTATTGTTGTTCGCGTTTGCGGCAGGGTCGGTTATTGCCGATCTCGCGGTGGATTCCCTTCGCTGCGAATATGAGCTCGAACCGCTTGGGTTGAATACCGCAACGCCCCGTTTCACTTGGACATTATCGTGCGAAAGCGATGTCGCGCTACGCGGCCAGCGGCAGACCGGTTATGAGTTTGAGGTGGCGAAGAGCGAGGCCGATTTCGGAAAAACCGAAGCCTTACTCTGGCAATGTGCCCGGCAGGACAGCGAGCCTAGTTTGGTTTACGCCGGTAATAAACTGGAGCCGGGAACGGTCGCTTTCGCCCGGTTGCGGGTGGCGGACGCGAAAGGAAAATTTTCCCCGTGGTCGAAACCGTGTCGGTTCAGGATTGCCTTATTGTCGCCGGAAGATTGGTCCGGAGCCAATTGGGTAACGGTGCCGCATACGGATCGATACACTTATGGCGATTGCCTCATCTCTGTGCGCTTCATCTTGAAACACGACGCTTTCGGCGTTTTTTTCCGCGCCAAGGACGAACGGAACTGCTACGTCTGGCAGTACAATATGAAAGTTTCCGGCAAGCCGATGTTTCGTCCGCACCTTTGCAAAAACGGGCAGTGGAATTTTCTTGGAGATATTCCGTTGGAATCAAAGATGGGCGGTGGGCAGTTTGACCCGTATGGTCCGCACACGATGGACATCGAACTTCGCGGCGGGAAAATTCGGACCGCCATTGACGGTAAGACGATTGATGAACGCGACAGTTCCGATTTCCTGTCCGGCACGGTCGGTTTCCGGTTGACCGGCGGCGAGTCGGCTTTGGTTGACGAACTTAAAATCACTTCGCTGGACGGCAAGGTGCTGCTGCATGACACTTTCGACCGACCGGAACAGTGCCATTTTGCTTCCGAAAAATTGGAGAAGGGACAGTTGGTGCTGAACGAGCGCAGTTGCATGCTGGGCGGCGAGGTGGCGAAAAATTGCCCGCGGCTGCGCAAGGTATTCCGTTTGGCCGACAAGCCGATACGCGATGCTTTTGTTTCGGTATGCGGACTGGGCTTTTACGAATTGTACGTCAACGGAAAAAAGATCGGCAACCGGGTGACTGCCCCGGCAAACACCGTTTATGGTCGTCAGGTGTTTTTCGATTCGTTGGAAGTCACCGACGCATTGCGGTGCGGTGAAGACAACGCGCTTGGCATTTGGCTGGCCCCCGGATATTCCGACGATTACAGCCGTTGGGGATGGAAGTGGACCAAAACCAAGTGCGCGATTGCCCATTTGTTGGTCAACTACGCTGACGGAAGCCGCGATGCCGTGGTTACCGACAATTCGTGGCAGTACTGTGAGGACAGCCCGCTGTCTTACGCCAGTTTGTACCACGGCGAGGTTTATGATGCCGCGCAGGACTCGCCGGAGTGGTCGCAGCCTGGCAAAGCGAGCGAGGGCTGGAAACCGGTCGCGCTTGGCGAGTCGGCGGGCGTTTTGCTGCCCGCCGAAGCTCCGCCCTGCCGGGTGGTCGAGACCCGCCCGCCGTTGCTAATAACCGAACCCCGTCCCGGTGTGTTCGTGGCGGATTTCGGTCAAAATTGCGCCGGATGGGTTCGGTTACGCGCCAAAGGTCCCAAGGGTACCAAGATTGTGATGCGGCACAGCGAACTGCTGGGCAAAGACGGAATGATCGACCCGTGGACAAACCGCGGCGCAAAATCCACCGACACCTTCATTCTGGCCGGGACCGGCGAATGGGAAAGCTACGAACCGCGTTTCACCTATCACGGTTTTCGTTACGCTGAGATCACCGGTTATCCCGGCAAGCCAACGCCGGACGATTTGGTGCAATGCGCGGTCCACGCCGATTTGGAACGCGCCGGGCGGTTTTACTGTTCCGACGATCAGTTGAACTGGATAATGAACGCCGCCACTTGGTCGATGTTGAGCAACCTTCAAGGCATTCCGACCGATTGCCCGATGCGCGACGAGCGTACCCCGTGCCAGATGGATTCCCAGGCTTACGAAGATGCCGCCTTAATGTATTTCTGGATGCCGAAATACTATAACAAGTGGATGATGGATATCGCTGGCGGTACCGGTAATCCGGATTGGAACGGCGATGCGGTTACCTTGCCGTGGCGGCTGTACCGCGAGTATGGCGATCGGCGTTTTCTGGAACGCTGGTATGACGCGATGTCCAAACAGGTCGAATCGGTGCTGAAACGTTTCCCCGACTACATTTGCAAGGATGGTTTTGGCGACTGGTGCGCGCCGAATGACGGAACTTGGGAAGGTTATCACGCCGATTACCAGTTGGTTAATTCCGCGCTGAACATCCAATGTCTGACCGTTATGCGAAATGCGGCCGGCGTGTTAG
>DBXY01000003.1:57387-57637 GCA_002309765.1 Verrucomicrobia bacterium UBA1200 | reverse complement strand
TGGCTTTCGGCATTGTCCCAGACAGCGACATCACCGCAGTTGCCGCGCAGTTATCCGACACTATTGTTAACCGCGACCGTTATCGCATGGACACCGGGATATTCGGCACGTTGTATCTGCCGCAGGTTTTGTGCGATATCGGTCGGTCCGATATCTTGTTCCAAATGCTCCGTCAACCGCAGTATCCCGGTTTTCGTTTTATGCGTTCCAACGGGGCCACCACGTTGTGGGAGCAGTGGACCTTCCGGGG
>DBXY01000003.1:1101-57321 GCA_002309765.1 Verrucomicrobia bacterium UBA1200 | reverse complement strand
GAGATAGCTTTCAAACCCGTATTCATGCCGGGGCTGGATTTTGCCGATTACGTTTTGCAAACCGTTCGCGGCGAGTGCCGATGCTTCTGGCGGCGCGACAATGGCGGTGCGGAAGTGGAAGTGCAGGTTCCGGTGAACACCGAGGCCACTCTGGCGCTTCCAAATCCTGAATGCGGACCGGTGACCGAGTCATTGCTTCCGGTCAAGCAAGCCGTCGGGGTGGATAATTTGGGTAACGCCGATGGCGTGAGTAACTTTAGACTACAGTCCGGAATTTACCGGTTTCGCGTTAACCGGGCATTTTGATCAGAGAGGGAAGTGACGATTATGAAAGCAACCTTGGCGGATTTGACCACAATGCGGATCATCCGGCTCTTTGAGGAAACCATCGAGAAATTTTTCCTGGAAGGGCGCATCATGGGTACGGCGCACACCTGCGTGGGGCAGGAGGGGGTGGCGGTAGGTATTGCCGCCGCGCTGAAGCCGCAGGACGCGATGACTTCAACCCATCGCGGGCACGGACATTTTATAGCGCGCGGGGCGGATCCGGCCCGAGTGATGGCCGAGCTTTTCGGGCGCGATACCGGTTATTCCCATGGATACGGTGGCAGCCAAATGATGATGGCCCCGGAAATCGGTTTTTACGGCGCGAACGGAATCACCGCCGGCAGTATGGCGTTTGCGGCGGGTTTGGCAATGGAGGCGAAAGTCCACAAAACCGGTCGCGTGGTGGCGTGTATTTTGGGCGACGGCGCTTCCAACGAGGGGATGTTCCACGAAGCGATCAACCTTGCCGCACTGTGGAAGTTGCCGGTGGTTTACATTGTGGAGAATAACCGTTACGCCATGTCCACTCCGATTTCCGTGGGGTTGGCCAACCCAGTGGTTTGCGACCGAGCGGCAGCCTACGGAATTCCGGGCAAACGCACCGATGGTAACGATATCGAGGGCTTGTGCGCTGCAGTCTCGGAATTGGTCGAGTCGGCGCGGGCGGGTAACGGGCCGGCTTTACTGGAGGTTCTGACTTACCGTTTTTCCGGCCACTCTAAAGGCGATCCAAGGGTTTACCGGACCCGCGAAGAGGAGAACGAAGCCAGAAAGAACGACCCGATAACTAACTTGGAAAAACTTTTGCTTTCCCGCGGAGAAGCAACCCCCGAGCAGTTGGAACAGACCAAATCCGAAGCGGAGTCCGTTATCAACCGTTGTGTTGAGTTTGCTGAAAATTCCCCGTCCGCCGATGCCGCGCGTTTCAAAGCGCGGTTGTTCGCTTAGTTCTTCATTTTTGTACCGAGGATACCATGAGAAACATCACTTTTACCCAGGCGATTCGCGAGACTTTGGCGCAGGAGTTGCGTAACGACGAGTCGGTTTTTCTGTTAGGCGAGGACATTGGGGTTTATGGCGGCGCATTTGGCGTGACCCGCGGATTGATTGACGAGTTCGGGCCGGAGCGTATTCGCAACACACCTATTTCCGAGCAGGCCATAACCGGCATCGCCATCGGGGCGGCGGTGGCCGGGTTGCGCCCAGTAATGGAAATCATGTTTATGGATTTCATTACTTTGGCGGTGGACCAGATGGTCAATCTGGCGGCAAAGCTGCATCCGATTTATGGGCAAAAATGTCCTATGGTGTTGCGCACTCCGCCGGGGGCGGGACGCGGTTACGGTGCCACGCATTCGCAGTCGTTGGAGCGGCTGTTTTTGGGTACTCCCGGCATCAAAGTCGTCGCGCCGTCAAACGCTTTGGACGCATCTGCGCTGTTGCAGGCTTCCATCCGTGACGATAACCCGGTGATCTTTTTGGAACACAAGCTGCTTTATCCGTTGCGTTTTGAGATGCCAGACGAATTGCCGCCGCCGCAACCGATCGGGTTCGCAAAAAGGGTGACGGAGGGTGACGACATCACCATTGTCGCCTGGTCGTACATGACTATCTTGGCGCGCCGGGCGGCGGCGGAGTTGGCTAATGACGGCTACAGCGTGGAGGTGATTGATCTTTGCTCGCTCAGCCCGCTTGATATGGATACCGTGCTGGAATCGATAACGCACACCGGTCGCGCGATTGTGGTGGAGGAAGGTCCGCTTACCGGCGGTTTCTCGGCGGAGATCGCGGCCCGGATCGCCGAAGGCGCGCAAGATTATCTGGAGGCGCCGGTTCGCCGCATTACCTCGCCAGACTTGCCGTTCCCGGCCAGCAAACCTTTGGAACTGACCTTGATCCCTTCCGTGGCCGACATTAAAGCCGCAGTCAAGGAAATGTGCGAGTGATTGTTTTTTGCGGCAATTTTTAGCAGCTGTTTAATGTTTAACCCAATGAAGGGTTACTAACCATGCTAATTGAAGTCAAAGATTTGATGAAAACCTACACCATCGGTGACGTGACTGTCAACGCGCTTGCCGGGGTGTCGTTAAACATTGATAACGGAGAGTTCGTCGCCATCATGGGCGCGTCCGGTTCCGGCAAAAGCACGTTGTTGAACATTTTGGGGTGTTTGGACGTGCCGACATCGGGTTCGTACAAATTGGACGGGATACAGGTGAGCGGGATGACCAAGTCTGAGTTGGCTCACGTCCGCAACCAGAAGCTGGGGTTTGTATTCCAGAACTTTAATCTTTTGGCCCGCACCAGCGCCCTGGAGAATGTGGAGTTGCCGACCTTCTACCATCCGAAATATCAGAAACAGAAGCGTGCCGCGCGGGCGATGGAGTTGTTGGAACGGGTCGGATTGGGAGAGCGGGTGCACCACACCCCGGCACAACTCTCCGGCGGACAGCAGCAGCGCGTGGCGATCGCGCGGGCGTTGATGAACGACCCTCCGGTGCTGTTGGCCGATGAGCCGACCGGTAACCTTGACACCAAGTCGAGCGTGGAAATCATGAAGCTGTTTACCGAGTTGAACAAAGAAGGCATTACGGTGGTTATGGTCACCCACGAAGATGATATTGCCGCGTACGCTAAACGTCGGATCGTGGTGCGTGATGGGTTGATCGTCAGCCAGTAGGAGACTGTTCACATGAATTTGTGGATGATTTTTAAGGTGGCGCTTCGGGCGATCGCCCGCAACAAAACCCGTTCGCTGTTAACCGCGCTGGGTATCATTGTCGGTATCGCGGCGGTAATCGCGGTGGTGTCGATCGGGCAGGGGGCGTCGACCATGATGGTCAATGAGATCAACAACATGGGCAGCAACCTGATTATGGTTTTTCCCGCCAGCCGCAATATGGGCGGGGTGCGTTCCGGATCGGGCGGTTTCCAGACTCTTACCGCGGATGACGGCATCGCCATTACCAAAGACATATCCCACTATGTCAAGGCGGTGTCCCCGATGGTGCGTACCAGCGGACAGATTATTTACCAAGAGAAAAATTGGGCAACGCAGGTTCAAGGGGTTTCGGTAGATTATCCGGCAGTGCGCAACTGGAATATCGGGCAGGGGATTTTCTTCTCGGACACGGAGCAGCGTATCGGTTCGCGCGTATGTATTCTCGGTACCACCGTGGTGGAGAATTTGTTTGGTGACGACGACCCGATCGGCAAGGTGATCCGCATTAGGAATATGCCGTTTAAGGTGCTGGGGGTAATGGAGCACAAGGGCAGTAACGCGATGGGGCAAGACCAGGACGACGTGATTCTTGCGCCATATACCACGGTAAAGCGGGTGCTACAAAAATCCAAATTCAACAATGTCAACATGCTTAACGTCTCATTGTATTCGTTGGACGACATGGACGCTGCCAAGAAAGAGATTGAGGCGTTGATCAAGCAGCGCCACAAGATCAGGCCGTCCGGGGATCCTGATGTCAACCTGATCGATACCACGGAAATCAGCAACACGATCGGCAGCGTCAGTAAGCTGATGACCATCCTGCTGACCACGGTGGCGTCAATTTCGCTGGTGGTGGGAGGTATCGGCATCATGAACATCATGCTGGTGTCGGTAACGGAGCGTACCCGTGAAATCGGGTTGCGTATGGCTATTGGCGCGACTCCCAGCGACATTTTGCTACAATTCATCGCGGAATCGATGGTACTTTCTACCGTCGGCGGGTTGATCGGTGTCGCGTTAGGGGTTGTAGGGGCAAAAACCGTCGGTAATCTTCAAAACTGGCCGATTTTGATCACCACCTCATCGGTGCTGGTGTCGTTCCTGTTCAGCGCGATGGTTGGGGTGTTTTTCGGTTTTTATCCTGCGTTACGCGCTTCGCGGCTTAACCCGATAGACTGTCTCCGTTACGAATAATATCTCGGCAGACATTTCACGAAACGGTCAGGAGTCGGTTTTTACCAAGGTGATTTCCGTGATCTCGGATGGCACGCCGAGCCGTAGCGGAAAACCGCCCCACTGTCCGCTGCCGGCAGATAGGTAGAGTCGGGTGTTGCCGTTACGGTATAGGCCTCGCACATGGTGGTCGTTGATTTCCCGCACCAGCAGGTCAAACCCGATGATCGCTCCACCGTGGGTGTGCCCAGACAATTGCAATCTCACTCCCGCCTTGTCCGCATCTTCCAATCCGGTAGGGCGGTGGCGCAACAGAATCTTGAATGCGGATGGATTGGCTTTGGCAAACGTCGCGTTTACGTCCGGGGCGGACCAACGGGCCGCAGGGGGGGCTGCAGCGCCGGCTTCGTCGCAAACGCCGCCGATTGCCAGCGTGTCGCCGCCGCGGCGTATCTCCGCGCTTTCGCCGTCCAGCATGCGGATGTGCCATTCGTTAATCCAGATCGGTCGCCAGAGTTGGTATTTTGAGTAGTATTCATGGTTTCCGGTGCAGCCGAACACCCCGTCTTTGGCTGTCAAATCCCGCAATGGTTCCAGTTCGTTTCGGTATTTGTTCGGCAGTCCGTCCACCAAATCGCCGGTAAGGCATATCGCGTCGGCGTTAAGGAGATTCGTTGCGCTAACGATTTTTTCCGTGCGCGAGCGCTTGGCCGCCGCGCCGCAATGGATGTCGGTGAGCATCGCGATCCGGTAACCGTTGAACGCTTCCGGCAGGTCGGGGAATTGGATGTTGACCCGTTTTATTCGGGGAACGCGCGCTCCCTCGTAAATCCCGTAGGCGGAAACGAGCGCTGCCGTCAAAACCATCCAGAGCGTGGCGCGGCGCAATCTTGGCACATATTCCGCCTTGGGTTTGCGAAAGTTGACAATTCGGAACAGCACCACCAATCCGAACAGCATCTCGCATCCGGCGCACGCCCATCCCGTGATTCGATACATGGGTACCGGGATTTCCGGCAGGAAAAAGTTTCCGCCGATAAAAAAGTAAACCCAGAATTTTTGTGTCGCCAGCAAAAGCAATGCGTCTACTGCCAGACGTTGCCACAGCTTAAGTCCCAGATGGCGTACCAAAGCGATTTCAAGTCCCGCCCACACCACGAGGGAAAAAAGCAGTATGACAATAAAAAACACGGTGATTGTCCTATACGGCGGTATTCGGGCGCCGGCGCACTTTCACAATGCGCGACGCCCGTCATTTGGGAATGGATTTAATTTCAACCGCGGCAAAGTTCGTCCGCCAGCGCGGCAAGCTGTTGCAGCGATTGTTCGTTTAGCGCCGATTTGATGGTAACGGTGTTTTCGCAGAAAGCGATGTTTTTGGATTTTTCGAACATGGCTTTCATGACTTTGGCCGCAGTGGGTGCCCAACTGCCGTTTTCAATCAGACCGATGGTGCGCTTCTGGTAGTTGCGCTCCAGCAGATGGGTGATGTAAGTGCGCATGAACGGGAAAATGTCGCCGTTATAGGTGGTGGTGGCAAGCACGAGCTTTCCATAACGGAAACCGTCCTCTATTGTCTCAAACATATCGTCGCGGGCGAGGTCGGCAACGGCAACTTTGGGGCAGCCGCGGGCCTTAAGCAGTTCGGCGAGCTTTTCGACCGCGGCTTTAGTGTGGCCGTAAACCGAGGTGTAGGCGATGCATACGCCGTTGGTCTCAATGTCATAGGCGGACCAGGTGCTGTATTGTTTGATTACGTGGCCGATTGTTTCCGGGGTGTCGTGGATGGGCCCGTGCAACGGCAGAATCAGCTTAATTTCCAGCCCGGCGGCCTTCTTCAAAACCGCTTGGACTTGCGCCCCGTACTTGCCGACAATGCCGAAGTAGTAACGGCGAGCCTCGCAATCCCAACCTTCGGGATCTTCGACGTCATTAGCGCCGAACTTGCCAAAACCGTCCGCCGAGAACAGCGCTTTGTCGCAACTGTCATACGTCATGATAACCTCGGGCCAGTGAACCATCGGCGCGGCGATGAAATTGAAAGTGTGTTTACCGGTATTGAGGGTAGAACCTTCCTTGACCGCAATCTTCCGGTCGTTCCAGTCGGTGCCGAAAAAGTTGAGCATCATCGCGAACGCCTTGTCGGATGCCACCAGTTTAGCGTTGGGAAATGCCTCCATGAATTTTACGATGTTGGCGCTGTGATCCGGTTCCATGTGCTGGACGATTAGATAATCCGGGGTGCGGCTGCCCAATGTTTTACGGATGTTGTCCAACCATTCGTCGCCAAAATGCTGGTCAACCGAATCAAAGACCGTGGTTTGGTCGTCAATCACCACGTATGAGTTGTAAGCCATGCCCAGCGGCACCTCGAATTGCCCTTCGAACAAATCCACTTGGTGGTCGTTGACCCCGACGTACTTGATGTCGTCTGTGATTTTCATGCGTCTCCTCTAAACGGTAATCAAGAAAACTCGAAACAGAATTCCAAACAAAAAACTCATCTATTCTACTATTTCACGAAGTTTTAGGCAATGAATTATCGACAAAAAATGCAAAGCCGGACTGATGGGGGTGCGTATCGCGACTCAGAAACCGGATTTTGTCTTTTTTTTCTCCAATCGGAACAAAATCGGCTTGCCCCCAAACGGCTTTTTGTCATATAATACTTCGCGTTTTTGAGGAGTTTTTATGTTTCGTAATTTTTGCTTGTCGATTGCGGTTTTGGCGTTGCTTTCCGGGGCTTTTCCCGTCGCAGACGCGCTGGCCGCGTCCCCATTGATTACCGTGGTGAAGCCGGGTGCGAAGAAAGACGCGGTTTCCTTAGCCAGGCTTAACGCGACCGGTCCTAACGGACGGCTTTTTGTGCAGACCTTGACCCGCGATTTGGAGTTGTCCGGCTGGTTTACGGTCGCGCAGAACGGTTCGGTCAATGTGTCGGGAACGGTGGCGGACGCCGGTGGCGGGATTCAGACCCGGTGCGATGTCTCCTGGGCCGGAAAACGTTTTGGCTGGGCTAGGGTATCTTCCGGGCAGACCGAGGTGCGCCGTCAGGCCCACCAGTTGGCGGACGAGATGGTCAAGCAGATTGCGGGCAAGAAAGGCATTGCCCAGTCTAAAATCACCTTTGTCAACCGTCGGGGGGCAAACCGCGCCGATGTTTACGTTTGCGATGCCAACGGTATGGGGGTGTTGCAATTGACCCGGGATAATGTGGCCGCGGTCGGACCGCGTTGGGCGCCGAACGGTCATGATATCTACTACACCAGTTTCCTGCACGGCTATCCGGCGATTTACCGTATCAACCAGACGGGCGGATACCGCAAAGCGCTGGCCCCGTTCCGAGGACTCAACACCGGTGCGGATATCTCGCCGGACGGTTCGCGCGCGGCCCTGATTCTTTCCTATCAGGGGAATCCCGAACTTTACGTGCTGAGCCTTTCTTCGGGCCGGATTCGCCGTCTCACCAACACCCCGCACGGAGCGGAGGCCAGCCCCTGTTGGTCGCCGGACGGCCGTTGCATTGCCTATGTCTCCGATGCCACCGGAAAACCGCAGATTTACGTTGTTGATGTGGCCAGCGGGCATTCCCGGCGGTTGACCTACAAGGGGACGGAGAACGTCAACCCCGATTGGGGCCCGAACGGCCAGATCGCCTACGCCACCAAGCGCAGCGGTTACGAGGTCGCCATCATGGGTGCGTCGGGGGACGGTTCGAGTCGAATCATTCCCGGTCCGGGCGGAGAGTGCGAGCATCCGTCGTGGGCGCCTGACGGACGCCACCTGGTTTGTTCCTGCCGTTCCGCGCTTTACCTTTTGGATGTCGAGGGCGATCCTCCGGTCAGGCTGTTCAACATTCCGGGAAATTGGCTTTCTCCGGACTGGTCCGACAAGTAGCATTTTCACACGCAACCTTAACAAAACAAACAAAGGAATCATTCCATGCAGATTAGCAAACTGATGATGGTTAACGCCGCGCTGATGTGCGCGCTGGTTTTCACTGACACCGGATGCAAGAATGCGGACGGCTCTTGGCGCTGGCCGTGGAGCAAAGACCGTTCGGTTTTGGGTACCGGTGACGGCGTGAATGACGTTGGCAGCGGTTTGTCCGGCGCTACCGACCTCAACCGCATTACCGACGAGATGGGCAACGTGATCAGCGGCGCCCGGTTCGAGGATGTGTTGCAGCCGGTTACCGACATCCGGTTCAATCCGGTTTACTTCGGGTTTGACAGCTACTCCATCCCGCCGCAGGAGATGCCCAAGATTAACGCCGTGGCGCAGGATCTGCTCCAAAACAACAACCACGTGCTGGTGGTTGAGGGCCACTGCGACGAGCGCGGCAGCAACGAGTACAACCTTTCGCTGGGTGAAAACCGCGCCCAGACGATCCGTTCGATTCTCGTTAACCTCGGCGTTGCCGCCGACCGCATCCAGACCCGCAGCTATGGCGAGGAGAAGCCCGCTGTGATCGGTTCCGGCGAAGAGACTTGGCGTCTTAACCGCCGCGGCGAGTTCGCGCTTTATCAGCGTTAGAACAATAGTTAGTTTTTTCCGGTTTTCCGTGCCTTAAATGGCGCGGAAAACCTTCTTTGTGCTGGAAGTTGCACCATGACGTTTATTCCTCGCGTTGCGCTTGTTTTCGACAGTGTCGGCTTGGGCGAATGGGTGGTTTGGTTCGTGGTGATTCTGGTGGTGGTCGGTCCCAAACGGTTGCCTGGAATCGCAAGAAAAATCGGGCGCATGAGCGAGGTCTTTCGTCGTGCGGCGGATGAGTTCCGCCGCCAGCTGTTGACCATGGATCAGGAGCCGGTTAAGACTCCGGAATCTTCGTCAACCGATGCCGACGGGGTGCCGAAATACGATGACGGCACAACGGAAGACCCATATTCTTCTCTGCCGGAGGATTCGTTGTCCGGCGAGTCGCCGTATCCTGGCAATGAAGATCAGTGGTCTTCCACCCAGCTCTCCGACATTCCGCCGGAAGCCGATGACGCGGCCGCGGAAACTTCGGCGGAATCCGGCGCAGCCGGTGACGCTCCGATCGTAGATCGCGCGGTGGAGGAATCGGCAATGGCCGAAAGCAGTCGCGGTGCCGCCGAGCCGGCGCCGACGCCCGCAACCCCGGAGGCCAAAGCGTGAAAATCGGCCGTTTCTTTATGGGCGCCGACGGCGAGGATGAATACAACGATCCGCCGCGACCGTTTATTGAGCATTTGATCGATCTGCGGGATTGCTTGATCCATTGCGGCATCACTTGGGTTGCTTGCATCATCGTAATCATCCCCTTTGCACCTACGGTGTTGAAATGGCTGCAAGCCCCGATTGCAAAACTGCTGACGCAGGAGCGTTACGCCAAACTCGCCGAGCACATGTCGCTGCAGACGATGGAGGCCACCGGCGGCTTTGAAGTGCTCTTCAAAATTATGCTTTGGGGCGGTACGGTCTTGGCGTTGCCGTTGTTGTTCTTTTTTGTCTCGCGCTTTGTTTTCCCCGGTTTGAAGCGCAGCGAGCGGATGATAATCCTTTTTTCGCTTTTCTTTTCCACGGTATTGTTTTTGTCCGGCGTCTGGATGGCCTATGCCGCAACCCTCTCCATCGCGATTGACGTGCTGATGAAAGTCAACCAATGGATGGGATTGGATTTGGCGTTTTTCAACACCATGCCTTACATCACGCTGGTGATGAAAACCCTGGTGGCGTTCGGCTTGGCTTTTCAGGTGCCGTTGTTGCTGGTGGTGCTTGGATGGTTTGGAATGATATCGTCTAAAACCCTTATCGGGCAATGGCGCGTGGCGGTGGTGGTTATCTTCGCGATGGCGATGGTGCTTACGCCGCCGGACCCGATTTCGCAAATCGTGATGGCCGTCCCGATGATGTTCATGTACGTATTGTGCATTTGGCTGATCCGGCTTCGCGAATTGGCCACCGGTCGGCTCAAGAAGGAGGGTGATTAAATGTCCCGCAACGCAACTTTACACCGCAAAACATTTGAAACCGATATCACCGTAACTTTGAATCTTGACGGTACCGGGCAGGCGGACATCGACACTGGCATCGGTTTCTTTGACCACATGCTTACGCTTTTTTCCCGCCACTCGCTGGTGGATCTCTCGGTGCGCGCCCAAGGCGACTTGAATGTGGACTACCACCACACGGTGGAGGATGTCGGCCTCACTATGGGGGCCTGCATCCGTGAAGCGCTGGGCGACCGCCGCGGTATCCGTCGCTACGGTTTTTTCAGTTTGCCAATGGACGAGGCGTTGTGTGAAGTGGCGCTGGACTTGGGCGGCCGGCCGTTTCTGGTGTTTGCCACCCCGCGCAAACACGCCATGGTCCGCGATTTCGAGGTTAAACTCTTCGAGGAGTTTTTCCGCGCTCTTACCGTAGAGGCAAAGATGAATCTCCATGCCCGCGAGATTTACGGTGATGAGGCCCACCACGTTTGCGAAGGGATCTTCAAAAGTTTTGCGCGCGCTTTCCGTATGGCGGTCGAACCTGACCCGCGCGAGTCGGGAATCCCTTCCAGCAAAGGTGTGCTGTAGTTTATGCGGAAGACCCCAAAGAGCGTTAACCTGGCGCCGCTTGAGGCGGCGTTGGGGTATGAGTTCAAGGACAAGTCATTGCTGGTGGAGGCGTTGACCACCCCGTCTTACCGTAACGACCACCCCAGTTTGGCATCGACCAATGATAACCAGCGGTTGGAGTTTCTTGGCGATGCGGTATTCGGTCTTTTGTCGGCGCAACAGCTATTCAACCAGTTCACCGAGGTCAAGGAAGGTTCTTTGACCAAGATGCGCAGCCATTTGGCTTCCGGCGCCGCGTTAGGCGAGTTGGCCCGCCGTGTGGGGGTCGGTAAATACCTTCGTCTCGGTGCTGGGCAAAACCATCAGAATGGCCGCGACAACCTGAATTTTCTCGCCGACGCGATGGAGGCGATATTTGGTGCCGCTTGGTGCGACGGAAGTTTGTCGGCTGCGGAACAGATTTACCGGCATTTGCAGATCGGCGTGGAAGTGGATTCAATCCAGCGGGCGATAGTGGAAGAAAACCCCAAGGGCGCCTTGCAGGAGATTGTCCAAAGCAACGGCTGGCGGGGATTCCCGGTATATGAGTTGGTTTCAAGTTCCGGTCCGTCCCACGCGCCGCTTTTTGAGGTTCGCGCCGTGTTGCCGGATGGCATTTCCGCGGTTGCCAGCGCCGGAAGCAAACATGCCGCCGAGACCGAGGCGGCAAGGCAGCTGCTGGAAAAACTTTCGAAAAAACCGTAACCCTTTATACATCGGGGGGAATAGCAATGCCGCTGTATGAGTTTTACTGCAAAAACTGCCATACCGTTTACACCTTCCGTTCCCAGCGTGTGGATACCGTCACGGTGCCGGAATGCCCGGACTGCGGCGGGAAACTTTCGCGCCAAGTTTCCAGTTTTTCGCACATTGTCAAATCCGGGGACCGCGAAGACCTCGGCGGGTTCGACCGTGACGAAATATCCCAAGCTGAACAGGAAGAGCTGATCAGCAAGATGGGGCGGCGGTTGGACGCGATGAATGATGATGACGCCGATCCCGCCGAGGCGGTCAAGGTGATGCGTGAAATGGCGGAGCAGGGTGGGCTTCGCTTCAACGCGGACGTGCGCGAGGCGATGGCCCGCATCGAGGCCGGAGAGGATCCGGAAAAGATCGACGAGCAGTTTAAAGAAGTCTTTGATCTGGAGAATCCGTTTGAGTCCGATTCTGGGACAAAAGCGGCTAAAAACGCGGCCCAGGAATTTTTGCGCCGGTTATGCCCGCCGCGCCGTGACCCCAAATGGTACGATATGACTGGGGAGAAAACGCATAATGACGATTAATAAGTTTGCCGCGATTTTTTTGTCCGGGTTATTCGGAGTCGCCATGGTTTCTGCCCATCCGGTAAAGGGTTGGACAAAACGCGGTGACGGGACTTGGAGTGTGCAAATCCCTTATTCCTGGTTCAGCGGCGTGAATCCGTTCACGGACAGTATTCTGAACCAAGACGGTTCGGTTGGCGGTCCGGCGGGGCGGCTTTCTCAAGAAGGTACGGAATTGATTTTGCTTGAAAGTTATTCCGATGAAGTCGTTTCACGTCCCGGAGAATGTCTGGTAAACATTGCGGGAATAACTTCAAACGGGAAGACCGTTCAGGGGGCGGACGCGGTTGAACGTCAAGGACTTGGTGACGGTTATCAGACCAAATGGGGATTGGAAATCGGCCATTTGCGCGAAGGTGCAAGTTGTGTTTACCGAGGGTTTGATTTCTCCGAACCTCCCTCGCGACAAATTTCTTTCCACCACTCTTCGGGAATGCAGGATTCATGCATAGAACTTTTCGATGCCGAAAATCCGCAACAGTTGATCGCGACTGTTTTTCTGCCTTATACCGGGGGGTGGAAAAAATATGTGACTACCCAAGCCACGCTTCCCGAAGCGGCGGCCAATCTCAAAGCGCTTAAGATTCGTTTTCGCCACGCCCGCAAAGAGGATAGGCTCCTCCCGGTCGGGACTGCGGTTCTACGTGCCGGCAACGATGCCGGTACAATAGTGGCAAACTTCGGGCAAAATCCGAACGTCGCGACTCCAATGTTCAACGTGGCGTTACCGCAAACCGTGGAAAGCGGAATCAGGGCGATGGTGTTGGTGAAACGCCGTTCGCTTCATCCGACCCACGTTTATACTTACCACGTAGAGGGCTTGTCTAAAGGCGGAGGTTTATACGTTTGCGACTTTGCAAAAGGCGTGGTTAGGCGCTTGGTTGACGCCTCCGAAGGCATTATTATTGACGCGCAGGTGTCTTATGATGGACAAAGAATCCTTTTCAGCGGAAAGCGCAGCATGAGCGAACCGTTTGCCATCTGGTGCGTTAATTCGGATGGATCCGGGTTGGAGAAGGTGATTCACGGGACTTGTAACAACCAAAACGCTTGTTGGCTTCCTGACGGCGGTATCGCGTTTACCTCCGACCGTAAACCGGCATTCGCGTATTGTTGGACTTCTACCTCGCCCGTACTTTACCGCGCCGACGGCGATGGTAAAAACGTGGTGCGGCTTTCGGCAAACTATCTTACCGATTTCACGCCGACCGTTATGGGCGACGGGCGGATTCTCTTCAGCCGCTGGGAATATGTGGATCGTCCCGCGATCCCAATCCAAAGCCTGTGGGCGATTCAACCTGACGGAACCGGGCTATCCGGCATCTTTGGTAACCGGGTGCTTTCTCCGGCGACTTTTATGTTCGCGCATGACGTTCCCGGACATTCCGGTGTTTACCTTTGCATCATGACTTCGCATAACGGGCCATGCAACGGGGCGGTGGGACTGGTGGATGTGTCGCTTGGCGGCAACGCGCAGCAGGCGATCCGAAATCTCACTCCGGAGGTGAAAGTGCCGCCCGTGGAAGATGGCATACGCGGTAACGGGATCCGCGGACCGTACACGACACCTTTCCCGGTTGACGGTGTCCGGTATCTTGTTTCAAGTGCCGGTGAGATTCAACTGCGCGAGTATGATTCCGATAACGTTCACACTATTGTGAAAGCTCCTAAGGATGGTCTAGGCTGGTATTCTCCCCAACCGCTTGAGCCTCGCGCCAAACCGTTGGCGCAGCGGGCGGAACAGTGCGACAAATCAATCGGACCGTTCGCGGAAATCGTGGTGCAGGATGTGCGGATTGGTTTGGAGGACTATGTTCAGCCGGGAGAAATCAAAAGAATCGCCGTTGTGCAGGAAATGGAAAAGGACATCCGTGCCGAGACGGACAAGCGCCAATTCGGATTCCAATTCCCGGTAGTCAGTTGCGGCGCGACCTATGCGCCGAAACGGGTTTGGGGGTTCGCGGAGGTGGAAGCCGACGGTAGTGCGCATTTTTTGGCGCCTGCGAACGTGCCGATATATTTTCTGCCGCTTGACGCGGAGGGGCGTGCCGTGCAGCGCATGCGCACTTTTACGCATTTTATGCCGGGGGAGCGGCAGAGCTGCATCGGTTGCCATGCCAACCGCAATTACGTTTCGGTTTCTCCGGCGCAGATTGGCAAGTCAATGGCCGCGCAACATCCGCCGGCCAAACTTGTGCCCCCGCCGTGGGGCAGTGACGATGGCTTCAGTTTTGCCCGCGTTGTGCAACCGGTTCTCAACCGCCATTGTGTTAAGTGCCACAGCGGCGAAAACGGCGCACCCGAACCTGAACTTACTGGCGACCGTACGGACTATTTCAATGTCGCGTACGAAAATCTTGCTCGGAAAGGTACGGGGGCGGAAAGCGGCGGTGATGTTAAACCGTATATGAAAAACTTTGGCAAGAACCCTTACACCAGTTGGATTCCCACCTTCAACGGATTGGAAGAAAACATTTTGTGGATTACTCCGAAGACGTGGGGAAGCCCGGTGAGCAAACTTTCGCAAGTCATTGCGTCCGGTCATCCGGCGGGGAACGGGAAGCCCCGTGTGGCGTTAACTGCGGATGAGCGGTTGCGGATTCATCTTTGGATCGACCTTGATGTTCCGTATTACGGCACATCGCAATCGCGGCAGAATGATTTGCGCGGTTGCCGGAGAATACTGCCATCGTCAATTACCGCCGTTAAGAATGAAATTGAGAAACGAAAGAATGTGAAACTCCCGTACCAGTTTTATGTCCGTTACGACCATCCGGAACGTAATTCTTGGTTGAAGGACGGCATTTCATCGGGTATTTTTTCGGGCAAGGAAGATCCTGATTACCAACGGCTTCTTGATGAAATCGTTAAAGCGCGACCAATGCTAGACCTTCGGAATGACGTGGATTTCCGGGATGTGATATGGTAGATAATAGTGAATAGGGGTTAGGGATTAGGGAATAGGGAGTTAGAGGTTAGACCGCCGCCCGCGCTTCGCACGGGAATGTAAATGAGGGTAACGTGTGGCGGCGGCAGTTGGGGGTTGAGAAGCGGAGTACGGAAGTNNAGTCTGATGTCTGAAGTCCGAAGTCTCGTGGCTGAACGGTAAGTTATAGGTAAGCGAAAGGGGCAAGATGAAAAAGAACACATCACTCAGCCGACGCGCGTTCGGCAAATGGGTTACGGTGGTCGGCGGCGGAACGGCGGCCGGTATCGGTGGCGTCCATTTGTTGGATTGCGCTGGAGACGCGGCCAAGGGACAATGGTTGGCTCTCACTGACAACGAGATTCGGATACTGGAGGCTGTCGCGGAGCAGATTATCCCGACCGACCGCGATCCCGGCGCGAAGGAGGCGCGGGTTGTTGTATACATCGACCGTCAGCTGGCTCCAGACGCCGCCTACGCCCATCTCGCGGAACGCTACCGTGAATGGCTTGCCGCGCTCGATTCCGCCGCGAAACGTTCAGGAAAACCTTTCGCAGAACTTTCGTGGGGCGAGCAGACCAGTCTGTTGCGCGAAGCGGAATCCGGCAAAATTCCGAAAGAAGTGTGGAATGTCAAAACTCCGCAAAGTTTTTTCCACACCGTTGTGAACCATGTGAAGCAGGGCTTCTACGGAACCCCTGCCCACGGCGGTAACTTCAATTATGCGAGTTATCGGATGCTGGGGGTGATCGTGCCGACCTGCACCGGCAGAAACCGGGTTTCATAAGGGGGACGGTATGGAATTCACAGATGCAATCGTGGTCGGTTCCGGGGCGGGCGGCGGATGTTGCGCTAAGGTGCTTGCCGCCGCCGGCATCCGCGTGGTGATGTTCGAGCGGGGCGAGTGGAACCGGACGGATCCGCTGGGTGAGGATGACCTGGCTGGGCAGCGTTCCCCCTGTGTCGTGCTGGGGCCGGGACCGCACGGCAGACGGACGAGAAAGGAACATTTTCATGACAACGGCGATGACGGTGTGGTGCGCCCCAACAACGCCGCATGCGTCGGCAGCGGTACGGTGACATACGGCGCGATGGGATGGCGGTTCCTGCCGGACGATTTTCGGCTTAAGTCGAAATACGGCGAGCTGGAGGGCTCCACGATGGACGACTGGCCCTTCACCTACGACGATCTCGAACCGTTTTACGAGCAGGCGGAGTGGGAGGTCGGCGTGGCCGGCTCCGATGAGGGAAACCCTTTCTGCGGCCCTCGCAAGAAGAACTATCCAATGCCGCCCTTTCCCTACACGCCTGAATCCAAAATCATGGACGCGGCCTTCCGGAAACAGGGGCTGCATCCCTTCCCAACCCCGCTCCTGCGTAACTCGATTCCCTTCAATGGACGCCCCGCCTGCATCCACAACCGCTTCTGCGTGGGTTACCAGTGCCCGATCGATGCGAAGAACGGGACGCAGAACACTGTCATTCCCGCCGCGATCGCCACCGGCAATCTGGACCTCCGGATCCGCTGCATGGTGGTGGAGGTGATGATGGACGATACGGGGAAGGCGGTCGGCGTGAAGTATTTCGACGAGAATCACCAGCTTCGGGAGCTGCGCGCCAAGGTCGTTGTCCTGGCGGCGGCGGCGCTCGGTACGGCGCGGCTTCTTTTGGCATCTAAATCCGGCCGTTTCCCGAACGGGATCGGAAACGCCCATGACGTTGTGGGACGGAACGTGCAGACTCACCGCTACGTCGGGGCGCGGGGATTTTGGAAGGAGGAACTCTTCACTGAAGACGGGCCCGGTACGAATGTCGCCATCTGCGACTATAGCCACGACAATCCCGGATTCGTTGGCGGAGGTATTCTGCATACGGACTTCCAGTTTACCCCATATATCTTCGCGGGTGGTTCCGTCCTGCACGGAACCGCATCATGGGGACAGGAGCACAAGAATCTGATGCGCCGTTTCTACCGCCGCCAGATCCGGATTATCGGCCCGATTCAGGATATGCCGACCTGGCAGCGCCGCGTGGTACTGAACGATTCGGTGCGCGACTGTTGGGGACTTCCGTTTGTCCGGTCGGAAGGGCAGGGGCATATCAACGATGTAAAAGCCGGTAATTTCCTCTCCGACCGGGCTTACGAGATTTTGCAGAAGACCGGAGCTGAACACATCCAGCACCAGGGTAAAAACGACCGTCCGCCATTTGGCGGTGCCGGACAGCATCAGGGCGGGACTTGCCGCATGGGTAATGACCCGAAAACCTCCGTTACGAACGGTTGGGGTAAGGTCCATGAGACCGAGAATCTTTATCTTGCTGACGGCTCGCTGCTTGTCAGCATCGGCGGGTTCAATCCGGCCCTGACCATCATGGCGCTCGGTTTCCGGGTTGGGGCGGGTATTGTGCGCGATTGGGACAGCATGAAAGGGTGACACAATGAGATCGATTCTGAAATGGCTCGCTTTCCCGATTCTCTTTCTTATCTTTGCGGTAATTGGTGCTGCCGTGACCTTCGAGACGATGCCTTCTCGGAAATCCTGCGTGCTTTGCCATGAAATACGGACATCGCGGGACCACTGGGCCGCCTCCTCGCACCGGGAGGTGGATTGCAAGGCGTGCCATGGCTCCTCAATCGGTTCCTGGCGTGCGATCCACACCAACTCCAAACGGCTCTGGTCGCATGTCAGAACGGACCGCCATTCCGGTATACGGATGGACGAGCGACAGATGCTTGAGATGATTCCCCGCTGCGGCGCCTGCCACCAGACGCAATTCGCGGCGTGGCAACGGAACGGCCACGCCAGCCCTTACGAAAAGTTTCTCCAAAACGAAAAAATGAACGCCAGGCAGAAGCCGGCCGACCTGTGCCTCCGTTGTCACGGCATGTTTGCCGGTGTCCCGTTCATGGATCTGATGTATCTTGATGCCAGCAACCGCGTCTGGCGGTTCACCGAACCTAAAATGGCGTCGCGTCCCGCCATCACCTGCCATTCCTGTCACGCCGGCCACACCGATCCGGCGGTCGCGACCAATGGCGTATTCTTCTATTCTCGCGCCGACGAATGCCGGTTTGCCGCGAAAGACCTGATGCAGCCTAAGGTCACGCTGGCGGGCAGACCGGTCCGGATGGCGGCCGATCCAAACAATAAACTCTGCATCCAGTGCCACGCGCCGCTTTCCAGCGCTGTCAGCGGATCGGGCGACGACAAGACCCCGACCGGTCTTCACGAGGGGCTCTCTTGTACCGTCTGCCACAATCCCCATTCCGGTTCCACGACCGACAGCTGCCTGCAATGCCATCCAACCTTCTCCCGTTGCAAGGAACGCGATGTGCGGCGACTCGACACCACTTACCGCACCCGCGAAAGCCCGCATGATGTACATCATCTGACGTGTGCGACCTGCCACCCAGCTCCCGCGGACCGTGCAAAATAAAGAACGGCAGCGGGAGGTTTGGCGTATGGTGGACAACCATTACGATTTGCAGACGTTCGATTACAATTCCTTCGTCTCAAGTGTTGCAATATGAAGTTGGATGGTGTATACTAACGCTGTTGTTTTTGATGGTTGGGATGTCGGAAGGTTTGATGATTTGGCGGTAGAGTTTTTGGAGGCATTATGAAAGTTACAAGATGGTTTTACGCATTTTTGCTCTTTCTTTTAGCCGGTTTTGCCAAGGCGGCGGATGTGGTCGGTTACAATACGGCTAACGGGACACTTAATTTGGGCCCTGACATACAGTACACCAATTCTACCTACCAAAGCGCCTCATACCGGTTCATAGTTTATAAAGGGACGGTGAACATAAATTCCGGCGCGAACATCAAAACGGGCGGTAACAGTAGCAGCGTGTGCAATTATATTGGTGTCGATCAACCATCTCCCGCCGTGGTGAACATTAACGGTGGTATGCTTTGGTGTACGACAGAGGGCGGCGGAGCGGGCTGTCTGGGTATCGGAATCAACAACAACAACACCCTTTCGACGCTAAATTTGAACGCTGGCACGTTACGGGTGGACAATCAGGTCCGAAGCGGCGTGGCCTGGAACAGCATGAATGGCCGCTCCAACTCCGGCACGGTAACAGTGGGCGGCGGCGAGGCGTTGGTGAATCAATTTGTTATCGGGGCGAATTCGGAAAGCACCGGCGCATCGACGCTCAATTTGAACGGCGGTCGGCTCACCGTGAACGAGCTGAATTTCCAAAGCTACAACGGACAGACTTTCAACTGGGGTAACGGCACGCTCATCGCCGGGCGAGCGAACATTTTTGTGGTTGCAGAGTACAGAGGAACCAACAAAACCCGTTCGATGACAATTACCGGAGGTCCATCAATCTTCGACACTGCCGGTTTCGATCAGATTATCCCTCCGTTCACCGGTACGGGAAAACTCCGCCTTACGGGTGGCGGGATAGTAACGTTCGAAGAATCGACGCTTACTTATGGATTGGTGCTCGACGGCATATCGCTCAATCTTGGGGCGCTTGAGGCGGATGTGGCTCCGCTTACCATCCCTAACCTTGAGTTGCTGGGCCCGGCTACGCTGTACGTTACGCCGCCCGCCTCGCCGAGCGGTAGGTATCCGCTTATCGCCTGCACCTCATCGTTGGTAGGTTTCCCGTACCAGATAACCACATCCGGCGGCGGCGCGGGCAAGGTTGTGCGCGACGGTAACACGCTTTATCTCTCGTTCGAAGAGGACAACGATTCGTTGGTGTATTCTGCTGCGGCCGGAGGTACCGATACGCCGGAGTCCGCGAACTATTCCCGGTTGCTCTTTACCGACGCCGCTGGCGCGTTTACGGTGGCTGGCGATGGTTTGTCTTTTGCGCAGAGTGTCGTTGACATGGGCGCGGCGAAACAGACCATAACCGCGCCGGTAACGTTTTCCGCGGCGAACACTCCGATTTATGTCGCGGACAACGGATGCCTTGAGCTGGCTGGCGGTTTAACGGCGACAACTCCGGTCAAAGACGGCCCCGGAACGCTGGTGCTGGGTAACGACACATTACCGGAATCCATTTCGCTCAAAGAGGGTGTCGTCGATTTCGCCGGTCAGATCTACACTGGAGCGCTCCCGTTGTACAGCGCCACGTTGCGGCGCGGTTTTGGCAGGGAAATAACCTACACGAATGGAGTATGGCGTTATAACGGGTTCGTGAATTTTGAATATCAGGACAACATTTTGCGTTTTGCCGACGGTTTCACATTGGATGCCACGGTTGACTCAAACAGCCGTTTCGCTATTGGGTACACCGGCACGGATTGGGGGGACGTTTCCAATTGCACGAAAGTGGTGGTGGATGGCGGAACCGTCAATGTTCGCGGCAACAGCAGCAACACTTGTAACTTCATCGGTGTTGACCGTTCCGGTACAGGGATTCTTGAGATTATTCGTGGCACGTTCCATACTGACGGTTACATGAGAATCGCGGCGGGCGGAAATCAGAAAACCGTCGGCATTGTGCGGGTCGAAGGCGGCGAGTTGCAAATTGCGAATGACCTTTGGATGGGGACAGTGTATAACGGAGCCAATGCGGGACAGGGTACGGCAACGTTCGAGATGACCGGCGGTCAGACCACGTTGCGTAACTTCTTTGCGGGGGCGACATCATCCAGTATCGCGTCCAGCACGGTGAATTTGCTAGGCGGCGTTTTTGAGGTTGCCATGTTCAAGTGTCAAGCGTGCTGCCGTCAGGCGGTTACCGCAGATGACGTAATTTTCCGCGCTCGGCAGAACGATAGCGGCGGAGATCGTTTTATGTCAGCTGTTGAATCAGCAGATTCCTATGAAAAAACCTTTACCGTCGGAGCCAACGGCTTGACCATTGACACTGCGGGGTATGATGTGCGTTGCGATATTCCGTGGGCTGGTGAAGGCGGCCTCGCCGTTACGGGCGGCGGCTCATTCAAGCTGGACAGCGCGGTGGAGTTGTCGGGGAATGTGACGGTGGCGGACGGCACAATGTTCGGCACTTCGGTCTCGCAGGTTTTCCCGGGCACTCTGACGCTTGGCGCGGGTACGAAAATTCTATTCGATGTTTCCGCTCTGGGGAACGACAGAATGAGCTTGGCAACGGGCGGATTTGTGTTGCCGGATGGCGTGGATGATGTGCTGGAGTTGGTGGAATTGACGGATACGGTAAATTATATTGCCAAAACCATCGATGGCGGCAACACCATTGAAATTTCGTCATCGGCTGATGTTCCGGTGACTGCCAATTGGACTGGGGCGGCCGGGACGAACGATATTTCGGATCCTGCTAACTGGGTTTGCAAGAACGCCGCCGGCGCAGTCGTTGCGGATGCGTTGCCCGGACCTACGACTACGGTATATGTTGACGGCGTAACGTCTTTCACGCTTCCGGCTGATGCGGAATTGAACTGGGTGGGCATTACGGTTGGCGCGAATGGCGGCATGACTGCGCTCAGCGCCGATTGCGATTGGAGCGTGTTTGGCGATGTTGTGTTGGCTGACAACGCCGTGATTGATTTGCGCGGACACAATCTTAAGGTGACACGTCTTTTGTCGATGGAGAACGGTACGGCGGTGGTCACCAATTCCGTGGCCGGAGTGAGGCCGGATCTCTGGCGGGTGAATGCGGCATCGGAGAGCGATTTCATCGCTACGCCCAGTGTGACGGTCTGCACGGATGTCGTGCGCGTAAAGATTATTAACGAAGGGGCATTCTCGGCGCCCTCGGGGACGCGTATCGGCACTGCGATGGATGCGGACTTCGTGCAGACAAGCGGGACGATTGAATCCGGGGCAAACCGTAATGTCGAGATGGCGCTTGGCGCGAGCGGGTACACCGGTACATACAGCATAACCGGCGACGGCTATGCGCATTTAGGCCATATCCACATTGGCGCGGCTAACGCCTCCACGGGACTGGTGTATGTGGCGGAGAGCGCGAAGATTGATTTGGTGGGGTGGATTACGGTCGGTTATGCGGCCGGAGCCTACGGAGAAATGGTTCAGGACGGCGGCGAGGTCAAGATGTCGGATGACTTGAACATCGGACTCAACAATGTCGGTGTGGGTACGTATCAGATGAACGGCGGAACGCTGACGGTCAGCGGAAGTCTAGTGCCGGGCAGAAGTTATGGCATCGGTACATTTATGCAGAGTGCCGGCGTGGTGAACGCGAACAGTTATTTGACAATCGGCTATGCCGGCGGCAAAGGGACTTATACGATGACTGGCGGTGAATTGAAGGTGGCCAACCGCGAATTGATTATTTCTCAATCGGCCAATAGTTTGGGAGTATTGGACGTAGCTGGCGGTGTGGCCACTGCATCCAATAAAATCATCGTTGGTCATTCATCGACCGGTACTTTGCGCGTGCGGGATGGCGGTCGATTGGAGGCAACCACCATTTTAAGCGGCTCCGGGGCGGCGACGATTGAGTTTGACGGCGGCACTTTGGCGGCTCTGGCGGACAACGAGGCTTTTATCAGCGGCGTAACGAACGTGGTGTTCGGTACCAGAGGAGTAACGCTTGACAATGGCGGTTACGATATCGGTCTTTCCGAATGCACGTTGATGGTGAATCCGGCGGTACCGGCGATTACCATGACTGGAACCGGGACGCTTGATTTGTCCGGTTGCACGCTGGAGTTGACCGATGATGCGGAGTTTTCCTTTACTCTTGCCACCGCTGACGGGGGGACGTTTACAGGCGTACCCGTGTTTGACCGGAAGGGTTGGCAGGTCAAGGTCTCAAACAATGGCAAAAGTATCCGCGTGATTCGCCCCGGTTTGATGATTCTCTTTAATTAGTTTAACAGTTGGGCGGTTGGGTGGTTTGAAAGTTGAACGGTTTGGAAAAGGATTGGCAAGTGGCAAAGTTGTGGTTGTTGGTTCTTGCGGCGACGCTATGCTGCGGTGGCTCGGCGTTGGCGGAGACGGTTCGCTTTGATTTTGAAAGCGGCGATTTGCAAGGTTGGCGGGTGGTGGAAGGAAAGTTCGGCCAGCTGGTTTGCGGGCGGGATCGGGAGCACAACGTTCCGCAATCGCCCTATTCCAAAGAAGGCAAATGGTTTCTCTCCACTTTGGAGCGCGACAACGGAACCCCGTACGACGGTTTCACCGGGATCGTAGATTCGCCGGTGGTGGTGCTGTCGGCTCCGGAGGTTAAGGTCCGGGTTGGCGGCGGAGCTGGCGACAAGGTGTACTTCGCAGTATGCTCGATCGATGGAAAAGTCGTGGCTTCTGCACGCGGACGCAACCACGAGCACATGTATCCGCAGGTAATTCAAGTGCCGGAATTGGTTGGCAAACCGGTTTTCTTCCGTGCCTTCGACGGGGCGACCGGCGGTTGGGGACACGTCACCGTGGACGAGGTGGTTTGCGAGGGGCGGATAGACCCTGCCGCCACCGCGAAGCATTTTGATGATATGCGAAAAGCCCAGAATCTGGCGGCGATGAAACGTTTTGCCGGATTGCCGGCGGCGTTTGAGGAGCTGGGAAAAAGGTTTTCCGAATATCCCGCAACGGAATTCCGCGCCGCATACGACCGGGCTTGTGAAGCCGGCGATGCGGAGGGTTTGGAAAAATTGCAGGCGGAAGCTTTGGTGAAGGAAAATCCGCTGGTGAACCGTCAGCCGATTCTCTTTACCACCCGGGGGCAGTATCGTTCTGACCACCACAACACCGCCACCCTTTTCCAATGCGGTGAGATTAACGAAGCCAAGTACGTCACCCAAGGCGCGCTGAAACTGCTGGACGTGAAAACCGGCAAAGTTACGGTGGTGGTGCCGGAGTTGCCGGGGCGCACCGTGCGCGACCCGGAGTTGGATCCTTCCGGCACCAAAGTGGTCTTCTCCATGCGTACCGGCAAGGACGAGGACTACAAGATTTGGACGGTTAATGTTGACGGCAGCGGTTTGCGCCAGCTCACTTTCGCCAAAGGTGTGACGGACATCGATCCGGCGTGGCTGCCGGACGGTGACATCGTGTTTTCCTCCACCCGCGAGCCGAAGTACTGCATGTGCAACCGCCATATCATGTGCAACCTGTTCCGTATGCGTCCGAACGGTGCCAACATTATCCAAATTGGCAAATCAACGCTGTTTGAGGGACACTCGTCGGTGTTGCCGGACGGCAGGGTGCTATATGACCGCTGGGAATACGTGGACCGGAATTTTGGCGATGCCCAAGGGTTGTGGGTATGCAACCCCGACGGTACCGGGCACGCGATCTTTTGGGGGAACAACACCACCAGTCCCGGTGGCGTGATTAATGCCCGTCCGATCGGCGACAGTACTTCGCGGGTGATTGCGGTGCTGGGATCTTGTCACGACCGGCCTTGGGGCGCGTTGGGCGTAATCGACCGTAATCTCGGGGTGGACGGGAAATCCCCGGTGGTTCAGACGTGGCCGGCGGACTACCGCAACCGCATCCACACCGGCGGAGAAGATTTTGATTCGACGAAAAGTATCGGTTTGAAATTCTCCGACCCGTTTCCGTTGGACGACGGCCATTTCCTGTGCAGCCGGATGACCGGGCGCGGCGAGGAGTCGGGATTGGCTTATGTGGATCGTTTCGGCAACGAAGTGCTGTTTTATTTTGAGGCGCCGGGGTGTTGGAGCCCAATGCCGGTGCGGGCTTCCAAGACAGCTCCGGTGATTCCGACGCGGCGGGATTATTCCCATCCCAACGGGCCGGGTTATTTTTATCTGCAGGATGTGTATGTGGGCACCCATATGGATGGGGTGAAGCGTGGAGAAATCAAGTCGCTGCGAATTGTCGAATCGCCTGAAAAGCGCAATTGGACCGGGCCTACGGGATGGTTTGGCCACGGCGAAATGGCGGCGGCGATGAATTGGCACAGCTTCGAGAACAAGCGGATTCTGGGCACGGTGCCGGTGGCGGATGACGGCAGCGCGTATTTCGAGGTGCCTGGAAACACTTTCGTTTATTTCCAGGCGTTGGACGCCAATGGCAAGATGGTGCAGTCGATGCGTTCCGGCGCCTATGTCCAGCCGGGTGAAACATACGGATGCGTAGGATGCCACGAAAGCCGGGTGGGGAACGTGCCGCCGATTTCGCGGTTGCCGTCCGCAATGTCGCGCAAAGCCAGCAAGTTGAACGGTTGGTACGGTAAACCGAGACTGTTTTCGTTCCAGCGAGAAGTTCAGCCGGTCTTTGACCGCCATTGCGTGAAATGCCACGATTACGGTAAACCGGCCGGCGAGAAACTTAACCTGTCCGGTGGGCGCGACACATACTTCAATGTTTCATACGTTGACCTGTGGGCGTTGGGGGCGATCAGTTGCGTCGGGGGCGGGCCCGCGGAGATTCGTCCCGCCCGCTCGTGGGGGAGTTCCGTGTCGAAGCTGGTGCGCGAGTTAGAAGGCGGACACGCCAACGTTAAACTCTCGCCTGAGGAACTGGACCGGATCGTAACCTGGATCGATATCAACGCGCCTTATTATCCCTGCTACGAGGTGGCTTATCCCAACAATCCCGGCGGGCGCAGTCCGCTTACCAAGGAAGAGCTGCAGCGGATAATGAAATTGACCGGAGGGAGGATTGCCAACGCGCATTCGGCGCGGCAGCGGGCGCAGCTTGATTTCGGGCGGCCGGAATGCAGCAGGATCTTGTCCAAATTGGATAAAAACACGCAGCGAGAGGCGTATGACGCCGTACTCGGGCTGGTCAGGGCGGGTGCCGAACGATTACGTGAACAGCCGCGTGCTGACATGGACGGTTTTGTGCCTTGCGCCAAAGACCGGGAACGCGAAGAGCGTTACCGGCAGCGGGCGGCGCAGGAGCTTCGGGTGTACGAGGCCATACGGAATGGCCGGGAACTCATGGACGAATGACAGGGGGAATGATCGTGGAACAGACTAAAGAAGGTAGATTGTGGTCGTTAGACGCCTTGCGCGGATTTGACATGTTGTTTATCACCGGTTTGTCGGCACTGGTGGTGAGGGTTTGCAAATTGTGCGGCTCGCCGGAGTGCTGGCTGGTAAAACAGATGTCGCATGTGCGTTGGGACGGTTTTGCCCACCATGACACGATTTTCCCGCTGTTTCTTTTTATCGCCGGAATCAGTTTTCCTTTTTCGTTGGCAAAGCAGCGCGATAACGGCAGCAGCGAAACAAAAATCACGTTGCGCATAATACGGCGCGGCATGGTTCTCTTTTTATTGGGTATGGTTTACAACGGCATGCTGGATTTTAATTTCGCCCGCCTGCGGATTTTCAGCGTGCTGGGGCGTATCGGTTTGGCGTGGATGTTCGCCGCGCTGATTTGGACACGGGTGAAAAAAATATGGCCGAGAATCGCGGTTACGCTGTTGATTCTGGTCGGTTATTGGGCGTTGACGCGGTTTTTCGTCGCGCCGGACCATCCAAACGCCTCGCCGTTTACGGTCGAGGGAAACATTTGCTGCTGGTTTGACCGGACATTCTTCCCGAACCATATTTACAATGCAAAATACGACCCAGAAGGGTTGTTGAGCGCGATTCCCGCGATTGCCACCGCATTGCTGGGGATGTTCACCGGTGCGTTGGTACGTAACCGCCAGAGTGGTTTGACCGGCGGAAAGAAGACGCTCTTTATGTTTGGCGCGGCACTTGTTTTTGGGGTGGCTGCTGTAGTGTGGGGCCGTTGGTATCCGATAAACAAGGCTTTGTGGTCTAGCACCTTTGTGTTGGCGGCGGCTTCGTATTCGCTGGCGATGTTCGCGCTTTTCTACTGGGTTATCGATGTTCTGGAATTGAGGAGGTGGACGCTTTATTTCCGCGTGATCGGCATGAACTCCATCACGATTTACATGGCCAGCCGGTTTATTGATTTTGAACGCGCTAACCGCTTTTTCTTCCGCGGGGTAATCGGGCTGTTTCCCAAAACCGCCACCGAAGTGGTCTCAACCGTCGGGTACATGGCGGTAGTCTGGCTTTTCCTGTATTTTTTGTATCGGCACAAAATTTTCTTTAAGGTGTAGTTTCCCCGAGGAATTGTCATGGGTTGGTGGGGTTCTGTAATCGGCGCGTATGCCGGATTTCGGCTCGGCGGAATATTTGGCGGCATCATCGGCGCGGTTGTAGGCAACTTGATAGAAAACCACAAATCTGATTTCAGCGTATTGGGAGATGGTACGCATGCCGCGAATACCGGCTCTTCCGCCGGAAATTCGCGCAGCGAATTCGATGACACCAAGCGCCGCCGTAAATTTAGTGGCGGCAACGTGGAGTCGGAGTTGGTGGTGCTGGCCGCGCTTGCCGCCATGTTTGCCAAGCTGGCAAAAGCGGACGGCAGGGTGTCCAATGAAGAGATCCAGTATTGCGAGCTGGTGTTCTCCCGTTTGGGGTTGGACGAGGAAAAACGCAAGTATTGCGTTGAAGTGTTTCGTTTGACGAAAAACGACACCCGCACCATTTACGAATACGCCGCCGAATTTGAGCGCTGCACCGCCAAGAACCTGCGCACTACGGTTTACGACATTCTTTGGGACTTGGCGGTTTCCGATGGTGAAATGTCGGCTGCCGAACGGGAGATGCTGAAGAATTTGCCGCGATATTTGAACATTGACGGTTATGTGTATTACTGGCAGTGTTCTCGGCGCGGCTTTGACGATGGCGGCGACATAGGCGGTTCAAGCAAAAGCGGCGGAGGCGGGCGGAAACGTGCCAATAACGGCTCATTCGCCTCCGAGCGGCAAATGGATCCATATCAGATTCTGGGCTGTCCGCGAAGCGCGACCAACGATGAGTTGAAAAAAGCCTACCGCAATAAGGCCAAGCAACTTCATCCCGACCATTTGCGGGCACAGGGGTTGTCGGAAGAGCTGGTTGACCGGGCCAACGCGCAGATGGCCCGTTTGAACGAGGCTTGGGCGCAGGTACGAAAAGAACGCGGAATATAATCCGCTTCAACTTCTGTAAGTGCGGCGGCGTTTCGGTGCGAAAGGCAACAGTTTGGTGCCTTTGGGATTTTCAAGCTTTTGCCGCAGAATCTTGATTTCATCGCGCAGCAAGGCCGCCCGCTCAAATTCCAAATCGTCCGCCGCCTTGAGCATTTCTGTCTCCAGCTGCCCGATAACGCGATGGATATCATAAGTTTCGGGAGAATCCGCTGCGATAGACCCGCGCTCGATGCTTTGCGCGGTTTCGTAGATTACGAGCGAATCGTTCTGGTCGCGTTTGACGCTGGTCGGGGTAATATGGTGTTCCCGATTGTACGCCTCCTGCTTTGCGCGGCGGCGTTCAGTGGTGTCGATCATCTCCCGCATCGCGTCGGTAATGTGGTCGGCGTACAGAATAACCTTGCCGTTGACGTGCCGGGCGGTCCGTCCCGCAGTTTGAATCAGCGAGGTGGTGGAGCGCAGGAAGCCCTCTTTGTCCGCGTCCAGCACCGCCACCAGCGCGACCTCCGGCAAGTCCAGACCTTCGCGCAGCAGATTAATGCCGACCAGGCAATCGAAGTCGCCTTTACGCAGTCGTCCGAGGATTTCTACGCGCTCTATGGCGTCGATGCCGCTGTGCAGATATTCCACGCGGATGCCGGTTTCGTGCAGGTAGGCGGAAAGATCTTCGGCGGAACGCTTGGTGAGGGTGGTCACCAGAACGCGGTCGCCGCGTTCCGCGGTTTTGCGGATTTCCTCCATCAGGTCGTCAATCTGGTTCGCCAGCGGCCGGACCTCAACCGGCGGATCCAAAAGTCCGGTGGGGCGGATGATCTGCTCCACGGTGACGTCGGATTGGCTTTGCTCGAAAACGCCGGGAGTGGCGGAGACAAAGAGAACCGGCCCGACCTTGGCCATGAATTCGTCAAAATTCAGCGGACGGTTGTCCAAAGCCGACGGTAGCCGGAACCCGTTATCCACCAACACGTGTTTACGGGCCTGGTCACCGTTGTACATTGCCCGGAGTTGGGGCAGCGTGACGTGCGATTCGTCGATTATGGTTAAGAAATCGCCGTTGAAATAGTCCATTAGGCAGGCGGGCGGATCCCCGGCCTGACGTCCGCCGAGATGGCGGGAGTAGTTTTCGATGCCGTTGCAGTAACCAAGTTTCTGCAGCATTTCCAAATCAAATTCGGTGCGCTGGCGCAACCGTTGCGCCTCCAGAAATTTGTTCTTGGATTCAAAGAACTTGAGTTGAGAATCCAATTCCTCCTGAATGCGTCCGATCGCGCGGGTGATTCGGTCTTTGGGAAGCACAAAGTGTTTGGCCGGGGAAATTACGACGTATTTCAGACGGTCTCCGGTGCGGCCGGTGATGGGATCGAGTTCCCGTAACGTATCGATAGTTTCGCCGAAGAATTCCACGCGGATGGCGTTGGTGTCATAAGAGGGAAAGATGTCCACCGTATCGCCACGGACACGGAACATTCCTGGCTGCGGGTCGTAATCGTTGCGCTGATACTGGATGTTAACCAGTTCGGTCAAGAGCAATTCCCGCTGAAGATCCAGCCCCTCGCGGATCTCGATGAGCATGTCCTTGTAGCTTTCCGGTTCGCCCAAACCGTAGATGCAGGAGACCGATGCAACCACGATCACGTCCTTGCGCCCGATCAAGGCATTGGTGGCCCCGAGGCGGAACCGCTCGATTTCATCGTTAACCGATGCGTCCTTTTCGATGTAGGTATCGGTTTGCGGAATGTAAGCTTCGGGCTGGTAATAGTCGTAATAGCTGATAAAATACTCAACCGCGTTGTCAGGGAAAAATGATTTCAGCTCGGCGTAGAGTTGCGCCGCCAGAGTCTTGTTGTGGGAAATCACCAACGTTTGCTTCCCCCACGCCTTGATGAGGTTGGCCATAGTGAACGTCTTGCCGGACCCGGTTACGCCCTGAAGCACCAACCGTTGTTTGCCGTGGAGCAGTCCATCGCATAACGCCGCAATGGCCTGGGGCTGATCGCCGGTGGGGCGAAACTTGGACTGGAGTACGAATTCGGACGGGAATTCTTTCATCGTTTACTTGAAACGGATGGCATACGCTTCGCCCTTGAAGGTGGCGCTGCAAACGTATTGCATCGCGGTAGGTGAAAAGCGTTCCTCGAAGAAATGGTGGAGATGTCCGCACAGAATCGCTTTCAGCAGCTTCTGCTCTTTAAGCCATTTGATGAAGTCGGCGGTCGGCTGGTCGGTTTTTTGCTGTACGGCCCGGTGACGCCATTCCTGCCCGGCGGGGTAGGTGGCGCCTTTTTCGTATGTTTCCGTGCATTCCAGCGGCGCACCGGTAACGTAAGCGCAACGCTGGTTGGTGTGGTCCATCACGTAGTCGTAAAGTTTTGGCCCGTATAGCGGCACATGGCACATCATCACGATCGGCAGACCTTTTTCAATCTCCTTCTCAAACAACCCGTGTTGCTTCTCTGTGATGTTGTAGTACACGTCATCCAAAGCAACGAAGTTGACGCCGTTGACGATGCGGGAGGCGAATGTCAGATCGTTCGGGTATTCCTCCTGAACTCTGCTGTAACTGTCCTGTTTGTAAGCTTCGTCCTCTTTCGCCTCGCCCACGTATTTGCTGAACTCGTGGTTACCGCTGCTTACAAACCAGTCGCCGTCGGAGAAATGTCCGCCGGCGCAGTTAAGGTTGGCGGCGCTGACGAAATCGATCATGTCGCCGGTATGCAACAGCAAATCGCCATTTGCTTTTGCGTTATGGATGGCCTCGTCCAGATAATGCTCCGCGAGTGGCGCGAAGTTGCGGGAGGCGGCCAGCTTGATTTTTCGGTCGTCATCGCGTTTGTCAACGCGGGTAAGATGGGTGTCGGAAACCTGTACCGCGCCAAACGGTTTAGCCGCGCCGACCTCGATTTCCAGCTGTTTAAGTTTTAGCTGCGCGGGGGCAGGGGTACGGGCAACGGCAGTCCAGGGGATTTCGGCGGATAGAACAGCACCGGTCCCAACGGATAAAAAAGTGCGACGATTAAGATTGGTTTTCATGCCATGTATTATAGTCCAACTGTTTGCGGTTAGTCAATGCAGGAATTTTACGCTTGCGGCAAAAAGGGCGATGGGGTATAATTTCCATCAATCCTCGTGAAGCGAAGCTGTAATGGCGGAACGGCTTTTAGCGGTTTTTAAAAGGAGTCGGAACGATGAAAGCGATGGCAACCATAAAAGTATTGTCGATGACGGTAGCGTTATTTGGGCTTGCCGTGGCGGCGAACGGCAAAACGGAGCGGCCTTGCGCCCGCATTGAATTTGACGATATGCCCCGGCAGATGCTCTACGGCGATCCGGTACACCTGCGTAAAGGGCAGCCTTTCGCCAAGGACATGACGGTAATCCGGCATGGCGGGCGTTATCTCATGTACTATTCCGTCTGCGATTTCCCCGATGATAAAAGGCCGAAGGACTGGATTCGGGGGAGGTGGGGAACCGGTCTGGCTGTTAGCACCAACCTTACGGATTGGACGCGCATTGGCGACATTAAGATTGAGGGTTTGCCTGCGGTTTACGCCGGGGCGGCACCATGCGTGAAAAAGTTCGGCGGGAAAATCCACATCTTCCACCAGCAAATTTTCAAAGGCAACAACGTGATTTGGCATGCCACCAGCGATGACGGCCTGACGTTTCGCTGTGCCAACCCTGAACCGGCTTTTGTACCTCACAACCGCTGGTCGATCGAGCGGGCGATTGACGCCGAGGTTTACCGTGTCGGCGATCGCTTGATGCTGATGTACGCCACGCGGGAACACCCGACCAAAGAAATCCAGCAGTTGGGCATGGCGTGGGCGCCCTGGGGGTCGTCTTATGACGCTGGCACATGGACGGAAATGACGCTGGACAAGCCGTTCTTCAAGCCGGAACGCGCTTGGGAGATGCATTGCATTGAAGCCCCGACCGTATATTTCCGCAAAGGGATTTGGTATCTTTTTTATGCCGGGGCGTACAACCACGAGAAACAGCAGATCGGCGTGGCGTGGTCAAGCGACGGCGTGGCCTTTACCAGATATTCTGACCATCCCGTGTTCCCGCACGGTCCCGAAGGTAGTTGGAACGCGGCGGAAAGCGGACATCCGGGGATTTTTGTCGATGATGACGATCAGGTTTACCTTTTCTTCCAAGGCAAGGCTACGCAGGACGGCAATTATCGGCTTTCCTGCGTGAAGGTGCGGTTTGTCGATTGAGGATTGCGATTAAATCGATTTTGATTCGGGTTATTTGGAGGTGCTATGAAACGAGGTTCGGGTTTTAAGTTTTGGGTGATTTCCGCTTTGGCGGCCGGTATGTCCGGCGGGGTGGTTGCCGCAACGATTGATCTTAACGGGGCGTGGCAATTCAAGAAAGAGGGCGAAGCCGATTGGCGCGAGGTGCGGGTGCCGCACGATTGGGCAATCGGTTATGACTTTAACCCTAAGTTCGATCCGGGCTCGGGAATGTTGCCGTGGCAGGCCACCGGGGAGTATCGCCGTAAATTCACGGTTTCCGAGGCTGACGCTAAAAACTTGGCGACGGGCGGCGAGGCATATTTGGAGTTCGACGGCGTGATGTCGCGACCACAGGTGTCGTTGAACGGCGTCGCCGTCGGCGGTTCTATCTATGGTTACCTTGGTTTCACAATCCCGGTAGGCGGTGTGTTGAAGTCGGGCGAAAACGAGTTGTCGGTCAAAGCGGACACCCATCGTCAAAAGACGCGGTTCTACTGCGGCGGCGGAATCTATCGCGACGTGCGGCTACGCATTTTGCCGAAGGGGCACGTGGTACCGGGTTCGGTGGCTATACGCACCTCGGAAGTGACTGTCGAGTCGGCCAGCGTGGCGATGGAGTGGCGAATGGACAACGGTGAATTGCAGCGCCGCAAAATCAAGGTGGAAAAGCCACATTTTTGGGATGTTGACGATCCGTATCTTTATTCGGTTGAGATTGGCGGTGAAGTTTACCGTTACGGGATTCGTACCGCGTCTTTCACGACAGAAGACGGATTCCATCTTAACGGCCGGCGGTTGCAGTTAAAAGGCGTGTGCTTGCATTCAGACTTAGGGTTGATCGGTATGGTGGCCAACAAGGACGCGCTTCGCCGCCAGCTCGCCATTATGCGGGATATGGGGGTGAACGCCGTGCGTACTTCGCACAACTGTCCGGATCCGAAGCTGCTCGACCTATGCGATGAGATGGGGTTCGTGGTTTGGGACGAGAGCTTTGACAAGTGGGACGGTACCGCAGGATGGACCGGTGCCGAGAATTGGGAGGAGTACATCACCGGCGTTCTTAAATCGTTTGTGCGCCGCGACCGCAACCATCCCTGTGTGGTGGCGTGGTCGATCGGAAACGAAATCGGAGGGCAGTCCGGACGGTATTACACCGGTGTGAGCCGCACCAGTTGCAGGAAGTTTCGCGAGGCGGTCCTGAGCGAAGACGACACCCGTCCCGTTGGTATCGCGGCTTGGCAGAAGGAAACGGTTGACGCTTTTCAGGATCTCGACCTGACCGGTTGGAACTATGCCCGCCGCTATATGCCGATGAAGACCAAATATCCTAAAATCCCGATGGTCTACACCGAATCGTGCAGCTCGTTCAGCGATTACGGGTATTTCGGTAATGGTCAGCCCGCCACGGGGCGCACCAGCTACGATTGGGATCGCCACCGCACCTGCGGTTACGATTATACCGCCGCCAGTTACAGCGACATTCCGGACGTGGAATTTTGGCGGATGGAGAAAGACCGTTGGATGGCGGGTGAGTTTGTCTGGACCGGCATTGACTACCTTGGCGAACCCGCGCCATGGACGGGTAAAACGGGCAAGGCTCGCAGCTCATCTTTTGGAATCGTTGACCTCACCGGTTTTCCCAAAGACCGCTTTTGGCTCTACCGTTCCTATTGGAAAAAGGATGCGGAGACGGTTCACCTTATTCCGCATTGGAATTGGGACGGGCGGGCGGATAAAGTGACGGTGATGGTTTACACTTCCGGTGATGAGGCGGAGCTTTTCCTGAATGGCAAATCGCTCGGTAAGCGGTCGAAACTTCTCGACATCGACTATCCGGTCGACTTTATGAAAGACGGCGTGGGCGATTATTACCGCATCTGCGACCGTTACCGTTTGACCTGGCGGGATGTTCCCTTTGAGCCAGGCGCGCTAAAGGCGGTTGCCTACCGCAACGGGCGGCAAATCGGTGAGGATGTGCGGGAAACCGCAGGCAAGGCGGTTTCGGTTCGCTGCGTAACCGACCCCTATTCGCGCCCGGAGGATGAACTCTTTTTCGTCCGCATTGATGCGGTGGATGAACAGGGGCGGCTTGACCCTTGGAATGAGTCCAAAGTTCTGATTACGGTCGAGGGGCCGGCCGAGCTTGTCGGCGCGGGGAACGGTAATCCGCATGAGCGTACCGGTTTCGCGTCGCCGGTGCAACCGCTCTTTTTCGGTCGCGCGATGGCGGCGGTTCGCCGGCTCGGTACGGGCGAAATCGCAGTTCGCGCTAAGTTTGAGGATTAGCCGTGCCCGCGTTTACTGGCGACAGGGGATGTGTTTTTTGTGACACCAAGTTAGGAGAACAGGAATATGAAGAGACTCGTTGCGTTTGTGGCTTTGACGGCGCTATCGGTTGCGGTTAAAGCCGATTACCGGCCGGAACCTTGGAATCTTGAGGCTAGAAAGAATTTCGCCGATCAGCGTTTTGGCGTTTTTATCCACTGGGGGCTTTACGCCAACTACGCGCAGGGCGAATGGTATTTGCAGCAGGGGCATCTTGACGAGGCGGCGTATTCGCGGATGATGTACGGGTTCTGTCCGTCGAAGTTTGACGCGAACGAATGGGTGCGGGTCGTCAAGGGCGCTGGCGCGAAATACATTACCATAACCTCGCGCCACCACGACGGTTTTTCGCTTTGGCCGACCAAGGTTGACGATGGTTACAACATCGCCAACACGCCGTTCAAACGCGACATTCTGGGCGAACTGGCAACTGCTTGCCGTCAAGCCGGCCTTCAACTCAATTTCTATTACTCATTGATGGATTGGCACCGGACGGATTATCCCGCCGGAAGCTGCGCCCGTTCGGTTCGCGGCAACCAGCCCGGAGACTACGCCTCCTACAAGAAATTTATGTTGGGGCAGATCGGCGAGCTGATTGACAATTACCATCCCGGTAACATCTGGTTTGACGGTGAATGGGAACATGCCTTCAACAAAAACGGCCAATGGGAACGTACTTTGGACTGGGATTTTGACACGTTGTATGATTTCATCCATTCCAAGCACACCTTGGTAGCGAACAACAACCATCAGCCAATCCGCGACAAGGAGGACATCCAGCTGTTTGAACGCGACCTACCGGGCGATAACGGAGATGGCGGATATTCGAAAAACCAGCCGGTCATCAATGATCGTCCGATTGAGCAGTGCGATGTTATTCAGAAACGGGTCTGGGGGTACAGGATCGGTGAGAAAGATTTTCGCACCGCCGAGGATGTCGTGTCTATGGTTGCCCGTGCGGCGGGTAAGGACAGCAATCTGTTGATGAACATCGGGCCCGATGGTTCCGGGCAGTTCCCCGCCAAAGCAGTGGAGGTGATGGCGCAGGTTGGTAAGTGGTTTGAGAAAAACGGAGAAGCGATTTACGGTACCCGCGGTGTCGGGTTTGTTAAAAACAGCGATGGCACTCAAACCGCAAAAACCCGCAAGGGGAACGTGCTTTACACCATCACCATCCGGAATGGCGAGTTCCCGACGGTTGAAAAAGGCGAAATCAAGTAAACGGTTTAATAAAAACGGCCCGGCAAGTTACTTGCCGGGCCGTTGGTTTGTTTCAACAAACAAAAAATAACTCGGTCAATTCTTTTTGATACCGAGGCGTTTTTCCAACTCCTGATCACGAGAACCGCCAAGTTTTACCGATTGGCGGTAATACATTTCCGGCTGGTCAAGGTCTTTTGGATTCATTTCCAGCAGCAGCCAGGCCATGTTAAAATAGCCGTCTGGCCGCTTGGGGTTGACCTTCATCGCGCGGTCGAGGAGCGACATTGCCTTGGTGTATCCGGCGATCGCGAAATTCGCGCCCGCCGCCATCAGCAATGCCGACTCATCGTTCGGGAAATCTTCAAGTAAATCGTCCAACACCACAACCGCGTCCTGCGGGTCGCCGGTGCGTATCTGAAGCGCCGCCATCAACAGCCGTCCTTCCCGGTGTTCCGGGGCATTTCGCAGGACCTTGAGAAGCGATGCCTTCGCGTCGTCAAAATGCTCGATGGCCATCATATCGCGGGCAAAACTGATTGCCGCCGCAATGTCAACTTTGGGTGGCTCGGCATCGGTTGCCGGCTTATCGGTGTTTGCGACGGGTTCCTTCTTCGTTTCTTGGCGTTTTTCAAATATCGTACCGTCGGTTTTTTTTGCTACCAGCGACACCGCCTTGTCCGGCACATTGTTGGTCTGGGCGGCGCGTTTACGCTCCTGCCGTTTCTTTTCCAACTCGGTGGTGTCGGTGACGGACAAAGTGCGGGCGTTGGCGTTAGCCTCCTCCAGGATGATGCGGTCGATCTCGGTTTCGCAAAGCGACTTGCGGAATTTCACCGGCGCGAACTCGGAAGTGCCGACCCGGTCTTGATTTTCCATCTCGACCCGCTCGATTTCCTTGAGTGTTTTCCGGTAAAGTTCAATGGCTTTCTGGCTTTCGCCGTTTACGTAAGCCTCTTGCGCTTCATTGATCATTTTGTTGGCTTCACGGAGCAGCACGGAAACCTTTTTAGGTTTCTCGTTCTTTTTCTTTTCCGTGTCCGCCGCCAAAACCACGGTCGCCGCCATCACGGCTACCGTGAAACACGCGCACATCCTGAAGAATTTGCTGGCCATTTAGCAATCCTGACTACTTGACAATCGGGGTAAGCACCATATTGCGGTAATCGACATCGGTGTGGTCGCCCTGAAGGTAGATCGGTCCGGGCTTGAACTCGTCAGAGGTCAACGCTCCGCCGGTACAACCGAGGCAAGGCTGGTTGTCGATAATCTTTTGCCCGTTGAGAATCACGGTGACATGGCGGTCGCAGAGCGTGATGTCCACGGTCTGCCATTCGCCGGCCGGTTTCTCCGCCGCTACCGACGGGGTAACCCGGCTGTAAAGGCCGCCCATGTGGTGGGAGTCGCGGGGCTGGCCGTAGGTGTCGGCCATCTGAATCTCGTAAATTCCGCGCAGATAAATGCCGCTGTTGCCGCCCGGCAGCATCCTGACATCGGTCTTAAGGTTGAAATCCTCAAAATTCGCGGTGGTCTTGATGTTGGTGCAGTGACGGCGTTTGCCGTCCGGACCCTTGACGCGGTTGCTCAAAACGCCGTCTTTCATCGACCAGCCGTTGGCCGCGTTCTTGTTCATCAACTCCCAACCTTCGATGCTATCTTTCTTGAAAAGTTGGATCGGTGTGCCGAACTTGATCTTCGTCAGATCCGGGGCAGGGGGGAGCGCCGGAATCCGCTTGCCGGTAAAATCGGCCTTGCCGCGCTCTTTGCCGTCCTGATCAACGGTACGGGTGGTGAGCTTCATGTTGTCGCCGTCCAAAGTGGCAGTGATGGTCTCAATCCATGTCACATTCTGGCCGTTTTCCTTACGCCCGTGTTTGCGGATCACCTGTAATTTGCCGTCCGCCATTTTGGTCTCCGGCATTGGCATCACGCTGCCGCCACCCCAAAGGAGCGAGCTCTTGAGTTGCCCGTTTTGTTGTTCAACTCCCAGCCAACCAGCGCCACCACCGGGGATGGTCAAAGCCCAACGTCCGATGTATGGGTCGAAATCCGCAGCCATTGCCACCATGCCGAACAGCGCCACCGCGCCGCCAAACCACAATTTCTTCATAAGTGCTCCTTAACTTATTGGATGAACAAAGCCGCAATTTACAACAAACTGCGGCATAAATCAATGAGAAAATCACATGCCGGCTTTAATAATCGCGCCAAGACCGATTAAAAACAGCACAAACATTGCGAAGTTTAGCCGATTGGCCGCTTTGGGCGCATTGGCGAATTCTTTCCAGACCAGAATACCCCAAAGCGCGGAAACAAGGGTTGCGCCTTGGCCCAGTCCGTAAGATATCGCCGGTCCGGCTTTCCCGGCCGCCACCAGATTGATGCCGTTGCCCAGACCCCAGATCAAACCGCCGAGAATACCCACCAAATGAATCGGAAAGTTGCCCTTGAAATACTCGCTCTCGGTGATCGGTTCGCCGCTTACCGGTTTGCGCATGGCGATTGCATTGAAGACGAAGGTGCTTAGGAACACTCCGGCGGCGAACACAAAGAACGCGCTGTACGGGGTCATTTTACCCGCATCAGGGGCAGCTTTGGTGAATTCCATGTCCATCGTGCGGGCGACGAATCCGTAGAAGAAGGCCATCAAAATTCCGCACACCACCGACAGCGCGATGCCTTTGGCCAAGTTGGAGTTTTTCTCGCCTTTGCCGGTTTTGAGTTTATACGCGAAAGCGTTGCAGAGGATTGCCACCACGATAATCGCGACTCCGGCGAACAGTAGCACCGGATCGCCTTTGGGGGCGATCACGTAGTTATAAATAACCCCCAGCACCAGCGCCAGACCGATACCGACCGGAAACGCCACGCTCATGCCGGCGATGGAGATCGCCGCCGCAAGCAGGATGTTCGCGGCATTGAAAACCACGCCGCCCAGCAACGCCCAGCCGATGTTTGCCGGTGCTGCCTGCTTCAAGTTGGCCACAAATCCCCATTCTGCCGCGCCGCCCATGCTTCCGGCGGTGAAACCCGATATTATGGAGAAAAGTAGCACACCGATTACATAGTCCCAGTAGAACAACTCGTAACGCCAGGTTTTGCCGGCAAGTTTCTGGGTGTTGCCCCAAGAACCCCAGCACAACATGGTGATTACGCAAAAGAAGACCGCCAACACATAGTTTGAAACAAATAACATAACCTTTACTCCCTAATCAATGGATGGATTGCCAAAAGAATGGGCAGGAAGCTCCCGTTCCTTCGATTACTTGGTTTTCACCTTGCGGGCGCACCGCTTCCCCGATGCCGGTTTGGCTGAGATTTCCTTACGGTAGGGGGCAGACGCTTGCGCGCCCATACGGGTAACGGAAATGGCGGNNCTGCCGCTGTGGCGAAAGTCACCGCCTCTACCAGCGTCTTGCCTTCGTCCAACGCCACCGCTAGCGCGCCGTTGTAAACGTCGCCGGCCGCCGTGGTGTCCACCGCTTTTACCTTTTGGGCTTTGACCAACTGGCCGGAACCGTTTTCCCAAACATAAGACCCTTTTGATCCGAGCGTGATGACTACCCGTTTTACGCCCTTCTTGGCAAACGCCGCGGCGGCAGCCGCCGCGCTTTCGAGGTCAACCACTTTGATGCCGGTAAGCAGTTCGGTTTCGGTTTCGTTGGGGGTGATGATGGAGATACCCTTGAAAACCTTGGCCGGAAGTTTCGCGGCGGGTGCAGGGTTGAGTATAAAGGGTACGCCGTTTTCCGCCGCGTATTCGGCTACCGCGGCGATAGTGGTTATCGGGGTTTCCAATTGTGCCAACAACAGCGACGGTTTGCCGACCTTCTTCAAGGCGGCGGCGAAATCCTTAGCTGACAGTTTCATATTTGCGCCGGAGGCGACGCTAATACAGTTCTCGCCTTTTTTATCCACCATGATCAGAGCCACGCCCGAAGCTTCGGTTTTATCAACCGTTACGCCCTCGGTGCGGATACCTTCGCGCTTGAACAATCCGGTCGCTTCGCGTCCGAACAGGTCATCGCCGACTTTCGCGACAAACGCGACCTCGCCGTCCAATCTGGCGGCAGCCACCGCTTGGTTGGCGCCCTTGCCGCCCGGATTCATTAAAAAACGTCCACCTAATATGGTTTCCCCAGCCGCCGGGATGCGCGGAGCCTTAACCACCATATCGGTATTGGTACTGCCTACTACCACAATCATGGAATAATCCTTTCAAATAAAAATCCGGAACGCCAAAGCGTTCCGGATTTGGTTGAATAAAACTACAACAGCATAATCAACGTGCCGCTGGTTCCGCTGATCATAATGGCCTTGGCGTCATTGGAGTAATGGATATCCATGCCGTTGATGGCCTCTCCGGCTTCGTCAACAACCGTCCAGTTGGACAAGTCCGGCGGATTGTAGAAACCGTTTGCGCTTTGAATCAGCACGCGATTTCCAAAGAGCTTTACGCCAGCGGTGTCCGGTACCATGGTTACCGCCAACTGGTCTGGCAGTGCAATATCGCCGACCGTCAGCGTCGAGGTCGCGTTCGCAGTGTGGTTGACGCGCAACTTGGCGCCGTTGGCCAGCACGTTGTCGTCAGCCGCCAGCGTGAGAGTGCCGGGTGCGCCGGGCACGCCAAGTTCCAGAGTGGAACCGGATGCGAAACCTGCGGTTCCGGTAATCGTGCCAACGCCGCCGAAGGTTGCGCCATCCTTGACGCTCAGTTTGTAGAGCGAGGAGGTCTCCTCGGTCAGCGTCAAACCGCCGTTGCTGACGGTCCAGAATCCAGTGGCGCTCACCAGTCCGTTGAGGGTTAGGTTGCCTGCGCCGGTCTTGTTCACAATACCGATACCGGAGACCGTACCGTCATAGCTTTGATCTTCAGCGATGTTGAAGGTGCGCACATTACCTGCATCTTCAACCGCCTCAAGACTTAAACCGTACATGTGCCAGGTATTGCTGTTGTCAGGCGAGAGGTGGGTGAACTTGTATTCAGGGCCGGCGGCTTTAAACCTGAACCCGAAGTAGCAGGGGTGGTTTTCCACGGCATCAATGTTGATGGTGTGCGACTCGGTGGGGGTATCGCCGCCGTTCGGGTCGAACGCAATCGTCACATTGCGCGTACCGCCACTGCTCCAGTTGCGGGAGTAGAAGCGGAGTTCGTAGGTAGTGCCGGCGGTCAGCCCCTTAAGTGCGGCAACCATGGTTTGTCCGCCTTTGCCGCCGGCGTAGCACATAGCATGCAACACCTTCTCAATTTGCTGGTCGCTTCCAACGCCGGTGGAGTTGTTGCCGCCATGCGTGGTGGCGGGCAGATTTTCGAGGAGTAAGCCGGTTTGATCGTACCGGAAAGTCCCGACACTTGATTCACGGAAGAATACCTCGTTAACAATCGGTGTAGTAAGGAAAGTGTCACCGCTTCGGTAGCTAACCACCGCCTTATAGTTCTTCGAGGGGCTTACGCCGCAGTCAGCATCGCCGGAGAATTTCACTACCCGCCAGCTATCCTGCGCCGCGAAAGTGCCGTCGGCCTGCACCGCGCCATAAATGTTGGCGTCACCGAACGGCAACACCACCGTACCGGTACCAGTGAGAGTATTCACTGTTGAACCGCCACGCATTTCAAGCGTTGTGCCATCCGCCATATTTACGCCTTTGACCACATTCGCGCCGCGCTGGAGGATCAGTGTGCCCTTCTTGAGCTCGATCGGGTCGGGAAGGTTGACCGTACCGGCGAAAGCCTGTTCCCCGTCAGTGTCTATTGTCACCTTGCTGGAACCGACTAGCTGGCCGGTGTAGGAGGCGCGTTCGCCAGCATCGGGCGACAGGGTGATCGCATCTTCCGCAGGCTCTTGGTTCAGCAGTTCGTTGCTGATGGCGTAGAGGTGGGTGGTGTCGCTGGTGTATAGGGAGTGATATCGCACCGTGACCTTACCGTCGGAACCGGCCTGATAGCGGCAGCCCAACACGCCGATGCTTCTGCTGGCGCCGTAGGCGGTGTCAAGATCGCTGGTGTAGGAATCAAGCTCTCGGCCATCCGCAATGAAGGTGAAGGTGACCGGGCGTTTTTTCGCCGCAGTGCTGGTGTCGGAATTCCACGCCATGTGGTAGTTGCGGAACTCGTAAGTCGCACCGGGGATCAAACCTGAAAGGGTGATTTCAAAGGTTTGCTGGTTATAGTGGAACCCGGCGAAGAGTGAGCGAACCCCGGTCCCTGCCACGCCGTCATGGGAACTGGGCAACATCGGCGAGATGGTATATGAATCCATTCCCATCTGGTTGAACGTTACCCCGTTAACCACCGCACTTTTCGTGACCGGGAACTTGAGCAGGTGCGTATAAGTCTTGTAAGGCGATATTCCGCAATCCGCATCGCCGGTGACTGCCCGGTTAAACAAGTGCGCGCCCAAAGCAATTTTGCCGTTGTTTCCGTAAAGGGCGCGGACGCTCTTGGCTCCAGTCAATCCGGTGGTGCCGGCGTTGTCCGTGGCGAGAACATCAACGTTCGCTCCAGGTGCAGTCAACGCGACCTCTCCCAAATGGGAGTATAAGTAGCCGCTCAGGTAAGAACTGATGCTGAAGTCCCCGCCACCGGTCATTCCAACGAACAGAGTGCCGGTGTTTCCACCCGCCAATGTGCCGGTGAAAGCGGTATTGTAGCCTGATTGCGAGGACGCAACGTACATGGCAGTTCCAGACGGTGGCGCGAGCTTGCCATTGCCGTGTACTAGCTTGGCACCAAAACCGTAGGGGGTCAACCACTCATTGGGGATCATACGCGCCGTGGTTTCACCAGGGGCGATCATGGTGATGTGCGCGTATGCGTTGCCGGAAACCTCCGCTAATCCGATGTAAACCGAGTGTGGCCCTTTCTCCAGATAGATGGAGTTGGCGGTGGTGTTGACATTGGTGATGACGATAAAGTCGCGCCCGTCAATCGCCCATACCGCGCCGTCGTCCGCCTGCAGTTGGAAGCGGTACAAACCGGCGGTGGGGACGGTCATCACGCCTTCAAATGCGCCCAGCCAGAAATTGTACTGGCTGGTGTTTCCGCCGCTGTTACGGAGGTTTGCCGGAAGCGTGGCGGGATTGGAATCGGTGTCTGCGATGTCAAATCCGTTATTTCCGCCGGCAATAATTTCCTGCGCGATTACCGTTTTACCGCTGATTGCCGACTTGAAGGCAGCCGATGAAAAGGCGTAGGTGGGGATTAGATTGTTGTTGGACACCTGATAGAAGGTTCCGAGCAGACCGTGAATAGTGTTGTCGGCGGTGAGCGTGGCATCGCTGCCCAACTCCACCGTGCCGTTGAATGTCGGATAGCCGGTCTGGAGTGTGCCCGATTCGACCGCCAGTGTGCCGGAGAACGCGGAGGTGTCGGCCCCGTCCAACGCTAATGTAGATGTGCCGGTCTTGGTCAGTTTACCGCTACCGGTAATCGCTCCGTTGACGGTGACAGTGCCGGTGCCGTCCAGTTTGGTGTCGGAATCGACCGCCAAGGAACTGTTTTCACCGACGGTCAGCGCGGCATTGACCTTCGCGTCGTTGCCGATGCCGATTGTACCGGAATCGACCTCGACCGGCGCGGAGACCGCGCCGTCAAAGACCACCTTGGCGCCATCGGCGGTGTTGACCTTGATTGCGGTGTCGCCGGAAGCGGCGATTTCACTCTTGATGGTGTGGGTGCCGAATTCGGCCGAAATGGAGGGCGGGTTAACGCCGTCGGAGCCGAACTGGAGTTTGCCACCGTTTAGGGTATAACCGTTAGCGTTTGCGAACTGCATGGCGGTCAGCGCGTAGGTGTCTTCCAGCGTGACCGTTGCCGCCTCGGTGGCGGAACCGCCGAACCGGACCGTCAGACCGATGGCGTTAGGAACTTGGCTCGGGCTCCAGTTTGCCGTAGCTGCCCAAGCACCGCCCTGGGTGATCCAGTTGTAGTAGGCAGATCCCTCGGTAGCGGTAATGTCCAGAACAATCGCCGAACCGGTGTCTCGGAAAGTGTAGGCAAATCCCTCCACCTTGCTGTCAGCCGCAACGTTGAGGCTGGCGACATTACCATTAAAGGTGGTGTAGGTGAAGATGGTGTAGGAACCGACTTCAGCAAATACGCCGCCGGTAACGTCGTTGGCGAGCGTGACCGTGAGTTCTCCAAGCGTTAGCGTCCCGACGTTAAAGGTATCATAACCGGCAGTACCGAACCCGATGGTGGTGGTCCCGGAAAGCGTCAACTCGTCCATCGCAACCGCCAGCTGGTAACCGGTACCCAAGTTTACACCGCAGTCGGAAACGATTGCCACGCCCGCACCTATATCGTGGTTAAGAGCCAACGTTCCCGCGCCGGTTCCGTCCAGTGTGACAGTGCCGGTGTAACCTTCGGCTCTGGAGATGGCGTTGAATTCAATTGTCGCATCGATTGGAGAAACCACTTTCGTGGCGGGGCGGGCCAGATTGATGCCGCCGAGGAAACCTTGGCGGTTACCGGAGGTGGCAAGCGCAACCGTAGCGCCGCCGCTACCAATGTTCAGGGTACGGGCGGTTGCGAGGTTGGTGCCGTTGAGCTTCAGAGTGATTGCCGCGTCAGCCGGGGTGTTCTCGTCGGCAATCTGCACCGCTTTGGCGACGGCGTTACCCAGAATGGGATAACCGGCTGTTGCTCCGGTGATGGGGTGGGTGCTGCCGTATGTCAAATCGTTGGCATTCAGCTCCAAAGTGCCGTTGCGCAGGAACACGGTTCCGTTCAACGTGTTGGCGTCTGAATTGCTGAAATAATAAGTTCCGGCGCCTGTCTTTACCATATCGGTAGCGAATAGCTGGCTATTGTACGAGGTTTGGATTAACGAACTCGATCCAGCATAATCTCCTTCGCCGATATCAAATGTCACGACTGGTACCGAGGACCGTAAGCTGCCATTAAGCGACCATTTGTGCCCGTTACCGGTGGTGGCGATGGTGACTGGCGCATCGCCGAACAGCTCCGGGGAGTCGTTCATGGTGATGTCACCGGTCAGATCCATCGTCAGTTGCGCCGGGGTGCCAAAAGTATGGGCGCAGAAAGAGATGATGGCATCGGTAGTGATTTTCAGCTCGCCTTCCCACAACGCCATCGTGCGGAGAGGACCCATGCCTTCTGTAAGATGGAGCGTCCCGCGACCAAATTTATGCAGTTTGGCTGGTTCGGAAAGGGTAATGTTGCTGAAATCCAGTTCGCCGCTCTCAACCGTAACCATCACGTTACTGCCGAAGGTCGGGGTCATTGCATAATCGCCGCCAAGTACTTTGGTAAAGTAGGAGATACCGCCGTCATCGGGAGCGATTGTGTTCACTGAGTTCAGCCCGGTCACGCCATTACCGAACGCTGACTCGTTGTTCATTCTGGTAGGCGTGGTTGCGGTGCACGGAAGCAGCTTTAGGTTATCGATGAATACAGTGACATCCCCCCAATGCCCAATCCCCTCCATGCGCAGCGTGTGTGAACCGGCGGAGAAATAAATCGGTCCAGAGTTGACGGTTCGCCAAGTACCGCTACGGTAGGGGTTGAAGAATTTAGTCTGCTGAACACCGTCCAGCGAAACCTTAAGCATGCTGTCATTGATTTCCGCCCCGTAATTGGTGCGTTTGAACATCACCATCGATAGGTCGTAGAATCCGGCAGTGGTTACGGAGATATTTTGTTCAATATGCCCATCGTACTGCAGTCCTGCGACATACAATCCGTCCGGTATCGAGGCGGTGCCACCGACGCCGGTGTTGCTCCAGTCGCCCATACCGCCGGTGGCAAGGATGACAAAGTTTTTGGTGGTGTCGTTGTTGATCCACGAGGTTGGCATCGAGTCATTGTTGACGTATGTGTATTTTGCCGTAGTGACGCCATCTTCGAACGAACCGTTGGCAATCAGGTTGGCTCCCGCGGTGTCGCCGACTAGCCAAGTGACGGTGCCGTTACCGGAGGTGGTTACCGCCAGACGGTCATAGGCGTGAAAACCGCCAACCATCAAGGCTCCGTTGGATACTGCAGCCGTGCCGTAGAGTGAGTTGGCGTAAAGCGTACCCGCGCCGTCAACCGTAACCGCGCCGTTGGCATTTACCGCCATACCGACTGTGGCTCCGCCCGGCACGGTGATCGGTGCAGCGTCAGAGAGATTGATGAAACCGCCACCCGCCAGGATGGCATCGCCGGAGAAGACCAAGCCCGCCGCCGCGAATGCGTCCTGCACATCAACATTGACCCCGGCAGGAAAAGCCGCCACCGAACCGTCAGCCCACGCGCAGGCTTCGTTTCCGCTATTTAACCAGTTCTTGGTTGTGGTGTCCCAAACCCCGGTTGTCCCGCCATTCCATGTCAAGGTGTCAGACAATACGGTCATTGCCGACACGATTACCGCAATCGCCAACATTCTTTTCATAATCACTCCTTAAAGAAAACAATCTCCAACAAGAAGAATGTAACAAAATGCGCTCAAAAATGAAAGCAGAAAAACGGTGAAACCACCAATTTTGTCGGAATGGACAAATAGAAGCCGAGGTTAGCATTTTACGACTCGGTACACTTTGTCGCCGGGGCGGACCCGTGCGGGGCAGGGGAAGGTTGCCCACTGGCCTTTGGTTACCGTGTCTAAAGATTTCTCGTCTTGACGCAACTCGGTTAGTTTCAAGTCAACCACCCCCGATGCCGGGCCGTGGATGGATAAATCGTTGCCTGCTGTCAAGGGTTGGCTGTGGATCAGTACCTGCGCGATTTTGGGGCGTGCGTAGTAGTTGAGTATCACGCCGGCGTAAAGTTTTTTGGTGGTGGCCTGGTTTTCGTCAGTGTCGGTGAACTGGTCCTCACCCGGACGGCCGTGGTACAATCCCACCCCGAATTCGCGGTGGTAAACCTTGGCACACCCGTCCACCCATGCTTGGGCGCGTTGGCGGTCAAACCTTCCTGCGATTACCGCGTCCACGGCCTCGCGGTAGGCAGTCACCACGGTCTTCACGTATTCGGGGTTTCTGGCGCGGCCCTCGATTTTAAACGACGCCGCTCCGGTGGCGACCAACCGGTCGATGAACGGCAACGAGCAGAGATCTTTTGCCGACAACACGGTGTGCGGGGTGACCAGAAACTCCGCATTGGCGTTTTCGCCCTCTTGGACTTCATGAATTCGGAACATCCGGCGGCAGGGTTGGCGGCACTCCCCACGATTACTGGAACAACCGTATGCGCCGTGCGAAAGCATGCAGCGACCGGAAACCGCCATGCAGATTGCCCCGTGCACGAACACCTCGATGTCGATTCCCGCGTCGGCGCTGATACGCGCCACTTCTTCCAACGTGCATTCGCGGGCCAGCACCACCCGGCTGGCGCCTTGCGATTTAAAGAACCGGGCGGCGGCGGAGTTGGAGCAGGACATTTGGGTAGAGACGTGGAAAGGTATGCCCAAATCCCGACAGATATCGATAACCGCCCAGTCTGCCACGATAACCGCGTCGATGTAAGGACGCGCGAACTTTAAGATGTCCCACGCCAACGCGGTTTCACCCTCAAACAGAATGGTGTTGAGGGTGAGGAAGCGTTTTACTCCCCGCTCCGCGCACCGGCTGGAAAGTTCTGGCAACGATTCGCGGGTGAAATTGCGGGTCGCCATCTGCCGCATGTTCAATTCACCCAGACCAAAGTAAACCGCATCCGCGCCGGCGTTGAGCGCCGCTTGCAAACAGGTCATGTCCCCGGCAGGGGCCAGGATTTCCGGGCGTCTCATGTCGACAGACGTTACTTGTCTTCAGCGTTTTCGGTTTTCGCGTTGAGCTGGATCCGGACCACGCGGGTGGCGGTCAGGCGACGCACCGAGAAGGTCAGGTCTTTAATCCCTTTAATCTTCTCGGAAAAGTCCTTGGCGCTGGTGACCGGTTTCCCGTTGACCTCGGTAATCAATTCCGTCGGGCGCAAACCGGCGACGGCGGCGGGGCTGCCGCCTTTCATCTTGGTGATCACCACGCCGGGGGCGTTTTCGTCCAGCTTCATGTAGTTGCGCACTTCGAAGGTCATGTCCGCAACCACAATGCCCAGTTCGCGGTCTCTGACGGTTGGCGCGTTCTGGTAGTGGGTCGGGGCCTGTCGCACGGTTGTGGGTTTCTCGAATTTCTTGCCGTCCGACACCCAGGTGATGTACACCTTGCTGCCGATGCCGAAACTGGTCACCGTCTGGTTGAGTTCATTGGGGATTGAGGGCCACGGGGTAATGTCGAGGTTGTCAAACATTTCCACGCTGGCCTCCTCCAAAATCCGCGCCCACGGTATCTCGCTGGCGTCTTCGGACGACTGCAGAGAAGTGCGGTTTTGGCTGTTGGCGGGACGGATGTAAAGCAATACGTCGCCAACCTTGATTCCCAGTTCAGAGGCGGAGGTGTTGGGGTAAACGTGGCTCACCAACGCGCCGTCGGAACCTTCATCGGTGATAAACGCCGAAAGTTTCTTTTCGCGTATCAGCTCGTCGGTCAACGGCTGTACATCCACGCCTAGCCACGCGGTGCGGATGCGGTCTTTGCCTTCCCGGGGAACGTATTCCGGGTTGAATTTGCGGTCTGCTCCGAACGTGGCCGCAAACTCGTTGCCGAGGATTTTGATCTCGGAATCGCTGTACCGGGAACGTGACACCCGCAGTTTGGCCGGTGTGGATATCACTTCGCCATTTTGGCTGACCAGAAAATCGCCCTGCGGCACCACCTTGCCGCCGTTTTGCAATTCAAACTCGTCAATGATGGATGGGAAAGCCTTGATTGTTATGCGGCCGTTTTCGTTCCGAAGCCTGCAACTGAAAACCGCTTGGTGGAAAAGCGTGGTGACTGGCTGGTTGTAGGTCGATAACGGCGCGTAGCCAGCGGGGAGTTGGCCGTCGGGGAATTTGGCAATAAACACGCCGTACTCTTCCAGCGACCCGACGAACTGCAGATTCTGCTTTTTGCCATTGGTACCGGTGAATTCGATTTTCTCGATGCGGGCGGTCTCTTCCGCCGACAGGTTGCGCGGGATTGCCACTTCGCCGTTGGGGAGGGCGTAACCGAAGAGATCGTTCTCGTCTTTGGTTTCCTTGCCTGATGAATGGCGGAAGAACATCCTTCCCCCGGATTGATTGGGTTTGGACGCCAGCCGGAGATAAATCGGCAGTATGGACTTGGCGAGACTTTTTTCAATCTTTACGCATTGGTTTTCAAAATCGTCGGCGGAGGTCCGACGCCATTTGTCGGGGGCGTCGAACGCTTCCTTGCCCAGCTCAAACTCCTCTTGAAGCGAGACCGTCACCGCCTCGTCTTTTTCATTCACGACGATCGAGTTCGGCACACCCTTGTAGTAATCGCGGTTGATTTCCGGGTAGTGCTTGAAATATTCGGCCTGGGATTTCCGGATGCCGGAAACCGCCAGCCCGTCCTCAATTATCAGGTAGAAGTATTCAGGTTTCTGGGGTGCCTTCCCGGTGAATTCGAGCGGCTTTGCCCCTTCAATCGCTTGGGCGGTTTTCAAAAGCAGGCCGTCCTGGTCAGGGAAGGTCGCGCTTGGTTCCGCGGTGTAACTTTTGCCGCCAAAGAACACCTCGATTTTCAGGAAGTGTTGTTTGCGCAGTTTGGGGTTTTGGATCAGCACCAGATCGGGAGCCAGCACGAATCCCGGCGATTCCAGCGGCAGGTCGTTGTTGATGAAATCGTCCGCGCTTTTCTCGTGGTAGCCGTTGCAGTTCGGACAAAGGTATTTGACTGAGAAGTTGGGCGTCTCCCCGTTTTCATCCACCGTAAGAAAATATCTAACCGTGGCGATTGACGATGAGAACTTTTCGGTGAGTTTCCGGTTACGCTCCACTTTGGCCAGAGGAGAAACTTCCGGCTTATCGGCGGCGGTGAGCATCAGGGGCAGGACGATGGCGGCGGCAACCGCCGAAAACATTGTTGTGGTCCGTTTCATTACGGGTTCTCCTTTTCTGTGTCTTCAAGATAATTGAGCACGATTTGAATCTCGCGACGGTTGCGGATTACGGTCATGCGCATTTTGGTCTTCTCGTCAAGTTTATTCATCGCCGCTTTGTAGATGGCGTCAACATCCGCCACGGTGTGTACCGGCTGGTCGTCGATGGTTTTGATGATATCGCGGGTCCTCAGCCCGGAGTTTTCGGCGTTGCCGTCCCACGCGATGGCCGACACGAACACACCTCCGTCTTCGGCAACGAACGCCAAATCCGGGGTGTCGAAGCGGTTGATCTCCTTGACGGTGAAGCCCCAGCGGTCGAACGCTTTGTCCGCGCCCTCTACCGTGCCCTTTTCGTGAGGCGCGAATACGATGTCGAGCGTCTTGTCGCCCCGGACGACTTTGCAGGTGATGTCTTGGTCAAACGGCATCCGGCCCAACTTGCGTTCCAACGCCGGCAGGTCCTCGTGGTTGGTGGCGGTGACCGATTCGCCGTTGATGGCCACGATCCGGTCGTTGGGTTTGAAACCGGCTTTGCGGGCCGGACTTCCCGGATCGGTGCCGGCCACCATCACGCCGTTGGTGGCGTCAAAGAATATGTTCTTGTCGAAATCGTGCAGGGGCTGGATTTGTAGCCCGGTCCAGGCCCAGTGAGCATTGCCGTGCTTGCGCAGATTAGGCAGCAAATCGAGAATGATGGTGGAGGGGATGGTGAACGCCTGGTTGCTGTACCGCATTCCCCGGGCGTTGATCCCGACTACCGTTCCTTCGGTGTCTACCAACGGCCCGCCGGAGTTGCCGGGCGAGATGGTGGCGTCGGTCTGGTACCACAGCGTGTATTGGCCGTCCCCATCCAGATAACGGTCTTTGCAGGAAATAATGCCCATCGTTACCGATCTGGCCAACCCCCACGGCGCGCCCATGGCCAACACCACGTCGCCGATTTCCCGGCCGCGGTTGGAAAGTTTTGCGAACGGCAGCGGCTTTGCGCCTTCGGGGCGTTCCAGTTTAAGCAGCGCGATGTCCAGGTCTTTGTCGGATCCAAGCAGTTTGGCGGAATAAGATTCGCCGTTGGTGAGCAGACAGCGGATTTCCGTAGCCTTCTCAATGACATGGTGGTTGGTCAGCAGTTCGCCGTCGGGGGTGATCACCACTCCGCTTCCGGAAACCACCGCCTTTTGGTTTTTCCCGTCAGACAATTCTTTGCAGACCACCCGGATGTAAACCAACGTCGGGAAAACTTTTTCTTCGGCGACCCGAATGGTTTGCCGGAAATCCGGCGCGGTGCTTACGCAGCCGGTGGTGAAATAGGCCACCGCCAGAAGCGACGATACGACCGCAGTCAATGGAAATAGAAACTTTTTCATCGTACCCTTTCAAAATAATGCCGATAACCGGTCTGAAAGTCACTCGCCTACCAAAACCGATTTGCTGAACGCCGCGCGATTTAGGCACAACGGTAAACACTTTCACATAACAGGCGCGTAGTTTAACAGATTGCGGCGTGTTGAGTCAAGTTGGCATTGCTTTTGCGCAAGTGAAAATCTTTGGGACACAAAAATTCGTTTTTTTACATTCGGCGCTTGACTCAAAACCGCGAAAATGGTAAAGTTTTATACGTTTTTTGCGGGCGATTAGCTCAGTTGGTTAGAGCGCTTCTTTCACACGGAAGAGGTCACTGGTTCGAATCCAGTATCGCCCACCATTTAGCCGCTAGCCGGTTTGACGGTTGGACAAGCGGCCAGCGACAAGCAACAAGTTGCCGACCGCTAACCCCTAATCACTCATTCTTCATTTTTCATTTTTCATTCCCAAACTCGTCACCCGTCACTCGTCACTAACAATGAATGTCCGTCATAAGAACGTCTAAACGTTGCGCCGGTACTTTCTTGCGTCAGGTTTGTCTTGAAGCGCGAGAGATCTTCCGGAAATGAATCCACACGCATTACCTTGCGTGACTCGCCGCGTTTGGGCATGGCGCCCGGCTTAAGCGCGACCGCACCTTCGCCCTTGACGGATATGGACTTCGCGTATGCCTTCTCGGCATCCGCCGGAAGCCTCAGAACGCTCCCCTCCTTAAACTCTAAGTTGCCAGCGACTTTCATTGCCGTCGTGACGGCCAACATTCCGTCCAATCTGACGCGATTGGCGCGCAAACAAGACACGGCAAGACCGTTCCCGCCCTTCGTGATGATGCGGGTGTTGTCCGCCAGATCGACGATATTTACGCCGCGCAAGTCAATATTCGACTCCTCCACTACCGCCCATCCGTCAATCGTAAACGATTTGCAAGCGAAACTGGAACCCGGCGGAATGCACGGTAAACGCTTTCCTGCCACTCTGACCGCCGTTTCTTTCGTTGGCAACGCGACAACCTTTTCGCCCAGCGAGTTCACGCAATACCAGTTGGCCGGGTTGGCCAACCCGTTGCCGCCCGGTGCGCCGCACCACTCCGCCGTGACGGCTACAGTCGGACGGTAACGCTCGTTAAAAGTCATCGCGTAGTTCGCTGTTTCACGCCCCCTGAATGTCCGGTTGAACACGCGGACATCGTCAAGACGGATTCCGCCTTTGCCGTTTGGTTCGGATATGCCTTTCACTCCGATTCCCTCCGACATTCCGCCAACCGCGAATGCCGGAGTGAACGTGCATCCGCCGCATTTCGTTTCCATGTCGATTTTCGCGGCAAGTTTTCCATCCAACATGACAGCCGCCATGTTACCGTCGCGTACCGTAATGATCAGCGAATGCGGACGGGTGGCGAGTCCCGGAACCGGTATCGCTTTCGTTGAGACAATCCCGCACGCTGCGCCGGGCGGTGTTGCGATAACGTGCGCTGCCAATGTGTCCGGCTTGAACGTTGTCGCTAGAAGCACGGCCTTGCCAGCCCCCGTTTTGGCCGCGCCGAGCGAAGCGATCGCAAGCGCGTTACCGCCTTTAGGTAACCAGCCGTGGAGCGCCAGCGTCATGTTTCCGTCCGAAAGGTGGGTAACCTTTCCGGACGTGGCGCCGACGAGCCACGCTCCGGATTGGTCGACGGCGTCTTTAACCGAGAGTGCGCCCAGACCGCAAAAGTGCTTGTCCTTGCGCACAAGCCCCGCCTCTGTCCCATTGTACGTCCACTGGAATACGGGGTCGTAAATGGTTTGCATCTGCCGCCACTCCGCAATGAGGCCGTCAAAGTCCTTGCCGAAAAGCTTCTGCCAAGGGTTCTTGTCGTATTCTTTGTAACCTTGTAGAATCTTATAGATCGTCCCTTCTCCGTAGTTCTGCGTCATGAAATCGATGAAGTTCGCTCCCGACATATACTTGCCGTAGCCGCGTTTGCCCCGGAGCGCGTTGTAGCGGTAGTCGAGGACCCTCGGTTTTGGAGTGCAGTTGTAATAGCGAACCCAGTCTGCCATCGCCTCGGTGAAGACATGGTCGGACCCCATGTCAAGAACGTGCGCCATCTCGTGGGTGAGGCAGCCGATACCGCCGGACGCGTCTCCCGTGGGGCCACGCTTCACATTCCAGGTGATGCGTTTACCAGCGGCAAATGCCGGGTTGCCACCGGCTTGGCGGATGTAGAGCGTAATGGTGACGTTCTCATGATGACGCGCCCGATCCGTATCTCCATAGAGCGCTTTGCAGATCTTCGGCGCGACAGTCTCCATCTGCTCCCGCAGATAACAACGGTCAGCCCATTCGCGAAACTCCTCAGAGGTTCGCCCGTCGTAAACGACATTCACCGCCAACGCGGGCGATACGAGGAAAAACGAGCCGACCAGTGCTACCCGCAAGTTCCGATATTCCGTACGCGGCATCGCGTGTGTAACTGATGTTGTCATCAACTCTCTCCAAAGCGGTTTGACCGTTCCTCCTTCGCCAAGGCTACGGAGGACAAGTAGGTGGTTAGGTGGTAGGTAGGGCGAGCCGCCTCGGCGAGCCGCAGGCCTGCCCTCCGTAGCCTCGGTGGAGGAGGGTGGTTCGGATGAAGAATGAAATTTTTTGCCTCAATTCTTCACTCTTCATTCTTCTTTTTTCATTCCCAAACTCGTCACTCGGGCGGCTCGCTGGGGACGGCTCGCCCTACCATTTCACTCGTCACTTCCTATGCCGACTAACCCCAAACGACTAATCCCTAATCACTTCTCCTCCGCCTTGAGCCGGAAGAAGCGCGCCATCTTGCCGCTTGCGGGAATCACCGTCTCGCCATCGGGATCGATCGGATAGTCGGTGGCGCCTGTACCGTCGAGATCATCAAAGGCCTGGATGGCGAGTTCGAAGCCGTCGCTGTTCACAACCTTCGGCGTTTGGATCACGGCGTTGCCGTCCGCGTTAATCGAGATCGAGAGTAGCGGCGGATTATCGAACGTACCCGTTGGGACGTTGAAGACATAGCGGAGGACATTGTGGATGCCGAGGGCGTCCTTCGCGTCCCATGTACCCGTTACACCGTTCGTGGCGGCCCAGGCGGCATAGCCCGTAAGCAATCGCTGGAATTCGCTCGCGCCCATATCGACGCGTCCGTCGACGATGCGCGTGTCTCCGTAGAAGTCCACTTCGGTTGTCGCGAACTCGTTCGAGCCCGCGTTGATGCATGGCGAATCGGCGACGAGGTGGAAGTTTCCGTGGGTTGCGTCAGTGAATCCGGGCGCGTTGGTGATGATGTTGTTGCCGCCGTCATCGGCAGCGCGAAGCTCCCCGTCGAGGCACGAGTATTGGCAAAGCGCACCGTAATGCGCGGGATGGCTCGCCGCCGTATTGCCCCAGACGATATCGTTGTTCAACTTCGTAAAGTAAGTTCCGCCTCCGGATGCTGCCGCTTCGTTTCCGGACACGGTGCAGTTGTTGAGCGTTCCATTGTAGGCACCGCCGCCATTCGTAGCCGTGTTATTCCAGACGATGCAGCTGTTGAGCGTCGCGCCGTATACGCCGCCGCCGTTTTGGGCGGAGTTGAGCATGATTACGCAACCGTTCGCGACTCCGCTGTTCGAAGAACCATAAATGCCGCCGCCGGAAACGCTGGCCGTATTCCGCGAAATCGTGCAATCGTTCAGCGTTGCGCCGTATGTGCCGCCGCCACTGTCGGCCGAGTTTCCGCTTACTGTGCAGAAGCGCAGCGTCCCGTTGTATGCGCCGCCACCGCTGGTGGCAACATTGTTGGTGATCGTACACTGCGTCAACGTCCCGTCGCATGAACCGCCGCCATACGAAGCCGCGTTCCCTCTCAACACGCACCCGGACAGTGTGCCTTTGTATGAACCGCCACCCTGTCTGTCCGAGCGGTTGCCGTTCAATATGCAGCTAACCAGCGTTCCGTTGCATGCTCCGCCGCCGTACAGGCTGGCCGAGTTACCGACCAGCGTGCAGTTCGTCATGGCACCGCTGTCGCCATAACCTCCGTTAAAGCCGCCGCCCTGGTATGCGGTGTTGTCCGTCAAAGTGCAGCCGGTCAGCGACCCTTGGTATGCTCCGCCGCCGTAAGTTGCGGCCGTGTTATTGGTGATAGTGCAGCTGGTGAGCGTTGAGTTGGCAGCACCCCCGCCGTTTTTGGCGGTGTTTCCGGCGATTGTACAGTTTATCAGCGTCGAGTAAGCGGTGCCACCGCCGTAGTATGGCGAGGTGTTGCCGGTAATCGTGCAATTCACCAATGTTCCGTCATAGCAACCGCCGCCGTAGCCGTATTGGTAGTTACACCCATTGCCGGCGATCGTGCAGTTCACTAGTTTCCCGTTCCAGGCCCCGCCGCCATTTCTGGCCGCGTTGCCGGCTAGAACGCAGTTCTCCAGCGTCCCGGCGTAAGAGCCGCCGCCGTTGACTCCGATGGCAATGCCATTCGTGAGGCAGAAGCCGGAAATTAAGGAATTTGTATGGGACGCAGCCGTCCCCAGCGTAGCGCAGCGGTTGGTTACTCCGCTCTCCCATTGGAGTGAACCGTCGATGAAGGTGGTGTCGGGACCGTTCACGGAGCAGATGGAAATGGCCTTGTTTTCGGTTGAGATCGGTTCGTAGCGTCCGTCGTTCACGACGACGAGCGCGCCGGCGGATGCGGTGTCGATTGCCGACTGGATGGACGCCTTGGCACTGGCCCAGGAACGGCCATCGTTCGCGTCATTGCCGTGGGCGGCATCGACGAAGATCAGGTCATCTCCGCTACCGAGCGTGATGTCGTTGCCCCAGCTGTTGCCGACGGTGCCAGAGTCAATGATTAGCGCCCCGCCAACCCCTTTTTCGCACACGGCGGAAACTGACGAACCGACGAACACCGAAGTACATCCCGACAGATTGCCGGCCGTCGCCACAACCGTCCACCGCCTACCGCCGGCCACGCGGAGTGCATAGATACCGCGCTCATCCGTTGTGCCGGATGCGCTGCTGGCATCGCCAAACGCCGTTACCTCCGCGCCTTCGACGGGTTCGCCATCCCCGTCGAGAACCCGGCCAGTCAGCAGTTCGCCAGTTGCCGTCGGAAAAATGTTATAAACCACTGCGTTGAGGACGGAGCTGGAGTAGGAGATGCCAAACTCGTCGACCACCACCTCTGGAAGGTTGTACCACGCGTTTCCGGCTCCGCCCCAGCCGAGGTTGAGGTGCGTGTAGAGCGTACCGGAGGCGTAGCCGTA
>DBXY01000003.1:0-1075 GCA_002309765.1 Verrucomicrobia bacterium UBA1200 | reverse complement strand
ACGGGGCATTTTGCGTCAAGGTTGGCGAGAATGGTTTTCGCCACGAGGTCGTTGGGCATCACGCTGTTGTTTTCGTGGAAATACGCTATGGCGCTGGCATAGCCGAAGACACCGCGAAACGCCTCGCCGAGGAGGGTGCCCGCCGTGCCGGATCCGTTGCGGTCCCACTCCATATATGTCGCAACGCCGAAGTCGTAGCAAAGCCGACCCACCGCGCGTTTCTGGATGGTTGTGAGCGAATAGTAGTACATTGGCATATTGTCCCAGTCGTAGGTACCACCCAGGCTCACGTAGTTGGCGGCGACGCCGCCAGCGTAACAGAGATTAGTGACCGGCGGCATCGGTTCGGTCGGGAACCGCCAGTAGTTGGCAATCTCGGCGCCGACGAGGGCCACGCATCCGCAGGGATAGTTGTCGGGGTCGCCGGCAACGCCGGGCGGCGTGTAGTAGTTTGCGGCGTTACCCTCCTGATGCCAGACCGTCGAGACGAGTGGCGCCACGCGCGGGTCGGAGAGCCCAGAGGCATCGGGGATGCCGGCAACCTTCAAAGGGCCGGTCCGTTTGTCCGTCGGCTTCACCTCAGCAGCGAGTAGTTTCTCCCAAGCGGTCTCTGCGGCGGCAAAGGGTAGGGGACGTTCCCCGAACGCGCCGCCATTGACGGCCATTGATCGCAACAACGTGACGGATAGCGTTTCTTCCACTGCGCGCACGGTACGCACCAGCTGCATACGTTCCGCTATGTCGGCACAGAGAATTTTCCAAATGGGGTTGTCCCCGTCAGGCACGTCCCCGTCATCGAAGAACGCGACGATGGGCGTCACGCCGCTTTCGGAGGATGTGACTGCCGTGCCGCCGCCATTCAGGCGAACGACATGGAAAATCGGGGTTCCGTTTTCATCGGCGGTGGTGCTGACTCCTTCGACTGAACGCCGCGACCAGGCGGAGGTGGCTTTGACAGCTTCGGCGGACGAAATCTCGCGCGCCGATGCCGTCGGCGCAATCAGCACCAGTACGGCGGCGAATGTTGCCAGTTCCAATGTTAACCCACCAGACTTCAGACTTCGGACATCAGACA
>DBXY01000036.1:62927-70724 GCA_002309765.1 Verrucomicrobia bacterium UBA1200 | reverse complement strand
CGCATCATCTACCACCGCTTCACCCACCAACCTTGGCCGGGAGACGATTTCGCGCCGGGCATGACCATGGGCCGCTGGGGAATGCACTTTGACCGCAAACAAACCTGGTGGCGGCATGTCGATGCTTGGCTCACCTACCAGGCGCGTTGCCAATGGATGTTGCAGCAGGGTGTCTTCCGAGCGGATGTCCTGCAGTGGACCGGCGAGCAGGTGCCGAACGAAAATTCGTGGTGGGGTGTCGGCGCGCCGGCCGGTTACGACTGGGACATCGCCTCCACCCGCGCCCTGATGCGCCTTACCGTCAAAAACGGGAAGGTGGCGGTACCCGGCGGCACGGAGTACGCGCTGCTGGCACTGCCGAACACCGCCACCATGAGCGAGGCGGCGCTAATCCGCATTGGCGAATTGATCGACCAAGGGGCGAAGGTCTGCGCGGTTAGAAAACCCAACCGCCATTCCGGTTTGGTCGGTTGGCCGGAAGCTGACACGAAAGTTGCCGCGCTGGCCGACCGGATCTGGGCAAAAGGTGTTATTTCCGGAACGACCGCCAACGCGCTAAAACAAATCGGGCTAACGCCAGACTTCGACCATCAGTCGCTGGGCGCGCCGGTGGCGTGGATTCACCGGGCCAGCGCTGACGCCGACATTTATTTCGTTTCGGCGGGCAATGCAGACCCGCTGCGATTTGAAGCGTCGTTCCGGCAGAACGGTCGCGTGCCGGAACTGTGGAACGCCGAGACCGGCGAGCGCGCCGACGCGGCGGTGTGGCGCATCGAGAATGGCCGAACCGTTGTCAACATCGATTTGCCGCCGAAAGGATCAACTTTTGTCGTTTTCCGTCGGCCCGCGACGGGGGCGGCACACCTAACCCGCGCAACAGTTAAAGCAAAGGACGAGCCGGACTCCACTACCCGAATCACCGGCAGCATCATCGAAGCCCGTTACGGAGCGCTTGAAAACAAGGTTTTCCTGCCGGGGTCGGCGGACGTTACCAAGATTCTACGCGACGCAATGCACCGGGGAAGAATCTCCTTAACCGCGGGCAACGAGACCTTTAAAGGCGACCCCGCGTACGGGAAGGTCAAGACCTGCCGCGTAACTTATAAAATCGATGGCGAAATCCATACGGAAGATTTCCCCGAATCGACACGGATCAATCTCAACCTTAACCGGTCCGCCTCACGGGTTGAGGTGATCAAAGCCGTTTACGGCGCATACAAAAAATCCGCCGACGGGTCGGAGGGCGCGGATTTCGCCGTAGGTGCCAAGGAGGTAACCGAAACCGTGAGAGGGCTAATCAAAAACGGACGGCTTGAGTTTGCCGTGCGTAACGAACTGTTCGGCGAAGATCCCGCCCTTTTAGATGTGAAGTTTTTGCGTCTCACCTATGCAGTGAACGGTGTTCAACGCACGGAAGATTTCATGGAACACATGGTATTGCGGTTGCCCGATACCGCGGCGGACGATTACGCGCCGGATTGGGAATGGAAAAACGGCGCACTCGTGGCATGGAACCCGGTCAATGCCGATTGCGAATACAGCAACGGTAAAACGTTGCATAAAGAAATCGCGACACTCCCGCCGATGGAGGTCTCCGGGCCATGGATGGTAAAATTCGTCAGCGGGCGCGGCGCGCCGGAATCGACCGAGTTCCCGCAACTTACCCGTTGGAACCGCCATACCGACGCCAGCATCAAATTCTACTCCGGCACTGCGGCATATTCCAAACGGATTACCTTGCCGGGAAACGCGGCAAAAATGCGCATTGCGGTGGATTTGGGCGAGGTCAGGGATTTCGCGGTAGTCAAGATAAACGGCAAAGCTATCAAGACACTCTGGAAACCGCCGTTCGCCGTTGATGTCACCGATGCGATTGAGCCAGGGGCGGGATCGTTCGACCTGGAAGTGGAAGTGACCAATCTCTGGCCCAACCGCTTCCTAGGCGACGAGATATTGCACCCCGACGACTGCGAATGGATATTCGCGAACAATGACAAATACCGAATTAAACAGTTGCCGGAGTGGTCGAAGCAGGGCGGTCAGTCGCCCACGCATCGGCGCGCGTTCTCAACCTGGAAGCACTGGATCAAAGGCGACCCGTTAATCGATTCCGGTTTGATCGGTCCGGTTTCCGTACGGTTCGGTGCCGTCGAATCCGTGAAGTGACCCGTTTCCGGAGGGAATGGACAAACGGCTGTGACCACGCCACTCGCGATGTGAGCGGCGTTAACCTCGAACAAATCCAAGAGCTAAAATGGAATGCGAACAGACTAGCATCCGCATGCGGCGCGGCAGTACGCGTTGCATATCCCCACCTCGCGGGCGGCGGTGGAGTCCTTCGGGACGCGGTATTCTAGTTCGATGTCACAGTAGGGACGGTAACCCTTCTTCTGCAGAAACGGGAACAGCTCCTTGAGCGGGGTGTCGCCCGTGCCGAACGGCAGGTTCTTCGCGCCATGCGCCTTGGTCGTCCTGTCCTTGAGGTGGATCGAGAATACCCTGTCGTGGTACTTCTCCACGAAATCAAGCGGCGAGATGAAGCGCTTCGCGTCGTCGGTCATCGCCGCGACGTAGTGTCCAATGTCGAAGTTGATCTTCAGGCGGTCAGACGCCTTAAACCATTCGCCGTCGTAGGTGAGCGCGTCGATCTGGGTGTGGTTGTGGAAGGCGAAGTAGTGGTCATACTTCTCGCACGCCTTCGCAAGGCGCTCGCCGACGCGCTTCTGTTCGTCTGGCTTCGTCGGATCCGGAACCTCCCCCGTGATGCACGTTGCGCCAAGCCCGTGTGCGATTTCCGCGCGGTAGCCGTCAGGACCGCCCATCTTGCAAATGTGGATAGCGATGCCCGCGTCGTCGAACATCCGCCTCAGCTCCTTGAGCTTCGCGGGACTGAAGTCCTTGCCTTTTCCGACGAAGGGCTCTATGGTCTCGCCCTTCAGCTCCAGCGTGCCGAGTCCGCTCTCGGTCGCGTAGCGGATGATGTCCTGCGGCGTAATCGCCGGCGCATACGAGCGATACGAATAGGTGATGCACCCGACCTTAATGCCGTTGTATTCGGAACGGCACTTGGCGACTTCGGCCAGAAGATCGCTACGTGTTGCAAAGTAGGCGGAAGCGGCAAGGCCGAGTACGCAGAAGCCACGGCGGCTGGTGTTCATGTGTCTAGTCCTCCTTTTTATGCGGAATACATGCCTCGTTCTTGGCACTTTTCAACCCACGACCTGATCGAAACGGTAAGTGGGATTGGGGCGTCCGGGTTGCAGATAACGCCATTCGAGGATATCGAAAGCGTGCTTGTCGGCGATGGCCGCGTCCAGCGCACTTCGAACCAACTCGTCGAGCCGTTCGGGCGAACACTCTACCCGGGCGTTGATCGTCAAGCGCAGGTCGTCACCCGTCCCTGCATCCCCGCGGAAGGTGAGCGCCCCGACGGTTCCCGTGATATTCCCGACTGCATACTGAACGCCGTTTTCGACAATCGCCTTCACATGGCCGACACGGAAATTCCCCGCCGCAATGCGGTCCTGAAGCGCGTTCATCAGCTCGGCCAGCAACGCGTTTCCATCGCATTCCGCGCCCTGCAGACGGATGGCGCCGTTCAACCATCCCAGGACCGCCTCGCCGTGCGCGTAACGGTCGTAATCAATCATCAGTAGCCGCGTTCCCGCATCGGTATGCTCCGCGAGATCGTCCAACCAAGCGTCAATCCCCACATTCTGAAGCGCGCTGACGGCCATTACCCGGCTCGCCGGAAAGGCCGCGACGGTCTCCGCCTTCAGGTTTTCCAATGCCTCGGGCGTAAGGGTGTCGATTTTCGTGATGAGAATAAGGTCGCTCTCCTCCAGCTGTTTACGATAAATATATGCCGCGTCCTCGTGCAGTCCGCCGTTTTCACCCTTCAGGATCGCCGCAAGCCGCGCGGGATCGGCCAACACCGTAAAAGGTGACACCCGCACCTCACTCTTCCAATACTGCTTCAGCGGCTGGAGAATCGTCGCCGAAAGATCGGCGCAGCTGCCCACCGGTTCCGCCAAGATGACATCCGCCCGATTCTCACCCCCCACTTTCTTTACCGCGTCGATGAAGCCGTTGAAATTACAGCAGAAACAACTTCCGGCGACCTCGGCCACCGTCCAAGCCCCCTGCCGGAGCAACTGGCTGTCGACAAGTCCGGTCGCCTGGTCATTGGTGATCAGCCCGATACGCTTTCCCTGTTCCGCCAACCGCCGCGCCACGCACTCGATCAGCGTGGTCTTACCCGCGCCAAGAAATCCGCCGACTAAAATAAGCTGCGTTTGATTCATCTGTTTGTCCTCTCTTTATTTCCACCCCCCGAAACCTCACTGAAAAATCCGACGGCAAACGGCGGCTATTTGCAGCAGCATCCGTCCGCTTTGTTCTTCGCGACCAACACCGGCTCGACAATGAACCGGAAGACTCCGGCAGCCACCACACCGCCGCCGATCGGTCCCAGTACATAAACCCAGAACCAACCGCCGACAGTATCCGGCAAAGCCGCTTTGCCCCAGCCGCAAAAATACGCCACCGCGCGCGGTCCGAAGTCGCGGGCGGGATTGAGGCCGGCCTGCGTCAACGGCGCGATGAAGAAAATAATCGAGGCGACCGTCAACCCGACGAATAGCGGCTGCAACGGCTCGCTCGGCCGGCCCACGTTGCAACCTTCCGTCAGGAAGAAGATGATCAGCACCAGCAGGAAAGTTCCGAACGCCTCGGCGGCGATGGCCAGCGGCATCGATACAACCGCCGCCGAATCACCGGGATTGGGATAGAACTCGCCGAACATTCGCGCCGTATCCACGCTGGCCGCCGTCCCGCGCACTATGTTGTGGATCTGTTCGTAATGCGCGATCGAAGCCGAGAAAAGCCCGTAAAGCGCGAGTCCCGCCACCAACGCGCCCAAGAGCTGCGCCACCAAATAACACGGAAGCTTTTTCGCCTTCATCCGGCCCGCCAGCACCATCGCCACCGAAACCGCCGGATTGAGATGAGCGCAGGAAAGGTAACGCGTCATGTAAACCGCCAGCGACACGCCTAATCCCCACACCAAACCGATCTGGAAGATGCTGCCGTATTCGCCGAAAAGCACGGCGCACGCCACAGAGGAACAGCCAAAAAGCGTCAGAATAAACGTTCCTAAAAACTCACCCAAAAAACTTCTCTTATCCATACCCTCTTTCCCTCTTTCGTTTAGCGCGTAACCGCGCCCGCGTCCGGCACATACACCAGACAAGCAAAAAATACACCCTGCCTTTAGGCTGACAACAATAATTTAGCAAATATTCGGCAGAAAGGCAAACAGATTTAAAAAACCGGCGGCGTTGCGGAAATGTTGCCAATGTGAAAATGTTGCCAGTACCAATTACCAATCCCAAATTGGCAACATTGGCATTGGCAACTGGCAACACTGGCAACATTCAACCAAGGTCAAACCGTCAAACCATCCTCCTTAGCCAAGGCTTCGGTGGACAAGCCTAACCGTCAAACCGTCAAACGGACCAACTATTTATCATCGCCGTGGCAGGAACATCCTTTACCGCCGTGGCAGCAGGCGCACTCTTCCCCGTCGCATCCGCAGGAACATGGTGCGCCTTTTTTAAGACAGCGCCACACCGACAGCGCAGCAAACGCGACAATCACCGCGATAACCAGAACCGATGCCAAGTTCATGCTATTCCGCTCCTTTCGACGCCGGACGGAAAATCGCCCATAGGCAGAACAAATCGACGAGAATGGCGATAGCGGTCCAAAAGCCGAATCCGCCGCCGGAGGAAAGCATGCCGATCTGATAGACGCTCAAGGCGAGCGCGTAACCGACAAACAGCTGGAAACCGACCGCGAACCAACCCCAAGCCTTCGAACCCATCTCGCGGAAAGTGACCGCGATCGCGACCATGCACGGCGGAACGAAGAGGTTGAAGAGCATGAACGAAAGCGCCGCGAGTTTCGGGAAGCTGCTCATCGACGCGAACAGATTCTGAATGTGTACCGCCGTTGATGCGCCTTCCATGTTGGCGGCCACCAGCCCCAGTGTTGCGGTCGCCTGCTCTTTTGCGATTTCCGCCGAGACGGACGCCGCAGCACCCTGCCATGTGCCAAAGCCGAGCGGAGCGAAGAACCAAGCGATCCAGCTGCCCATGTCGTGCAGAATCGACCGCTCGATCTCTTCGTCCGACAGGAGCGTGAACGACCAGTCAAAGTGCATGATGAACCAAAGGAACACGCACGCCGGGAAGATGATGAGGCCGGCCTTTAACATATAGGCCTTCAGGCGGTTCCAGGTGTGGTGCCATATGCCGCTAATGGTCGGCATGTGGTACGCGGGAAGCTCCATTACAAACGGAGCCGCCTCGCCCGCGAATACGCGCGTCTTCTTGAGCGCGATGCCGCCAAGGACGATAATCGCGATACCAACGACATCCATGAGCGCGGCAATGTACCACTGCTCGCGGAAGAACAACGCGGAGAACATGGCGATAATCACCGTCTTCGCGCCACACGGAATGAACGTCGCGAGAATGATCGTCATGCGCCGGTCGCGTTCGTTCTCGATGGTACGGGCGGCCATCACTGCCGGAACCCCGCATCCCTTGCCGACGATCATCGGGATAAAGGACTTACCGGACAAACCGAATTTCCGGAATAGGCGGTCCATGATAAACGCAACGCGCGCCATGTATCCGCAATCCTCAAGAAAGGCTAGGAACAGGAACACGATGAAAATGACCGGAACGAAACCAAGCACCGTTGCAACGCCGCCCCAAGCGCCATCGTTGACCAAACTCGCCACCGTATCACTTACGCCGGCCTTTTCAAGGGCTTCGCCGATTAAAGCACCGATTCCGGGCACCCACACGCCGAATTTAGACGGATCTGGCTCCTCCCATTCGCTTGCCGCCTTATATGCCGCGTAATCGACATCCCAAAGTTCTGGCTCGCCACAGCCGCAACCGCAGCCTTCACACTCCTCGCCGCCCTTGGCGCATTTCTCGCAATCGCACTCTTTAGCCACCGGCTCGCCGGTCTCTTCGTCCTCGACGAAAACATCCTTTGCTACCACCGATGCGGCGATTGACTCGTCAAGCACTTCAAACTCGGACGCTTCAAACCCGTCATCTTTGTTTTCTGGCTTAAAGTCAGCCTTCGCCTTTTCGTTGAACGCTTCGAGCGCCTTGTCGTAAGAATCCTCTCCGTTCTTGGCGTTATATGCCTCTTTGTAGGCATCCTGCCAAGCGGACACCGAAGCATCCTGCTTGGCGAACACGCCCTGGGCTTCTTCAAACTCCATGCCCTTGTACTTGCCGTCCACTTTACATTCATGGGTGGTGAACGGCAGGTGCCAACCGTCGCCAAGGAAGCCGTCATTGGCCCAATCGGTTAGAATCGTGCCCGGTCCTTTCTCCGCGACCGCGAGCCACCACATGACGCAGAGCGACAGAATAAAGATCGGGAGCGCCAAAATACGGTTCGTGACAATACGGTCGATCTTGTCCGACATAGTAACCCGGCCGCGGCGTTTCTCGCTCTTGGTGAGCGACTTGTCCATCAAGTTCTTGATGAACTCGTAACGCTGGTTGGTGATAATCGATTCCGAGTCATCGTCCAACTCTTTCTCGCAGTCCTTAATGTGCTCCTCGATGTGTTCAAGCGTGTCGGCGTCAAGGCCGATCGATTCTATAATTTTCTGGTCGCGCTCAAACACCTTGATGGCGAAATAGCGGATCGCGGAGTCGAACACCCTGCCCTGCAGCGACTCCTCGATATGGGCGATGGCGTGTT
>DBXY01000036.1:0-62895 GCA_002309765.1 Verrucomicrobia bacterium UBA1200 | reverse complement strand
GCGGCTGCCGCCACTTCGTCGCACCCCTTCCCCAGGGCGGCACTAATGCCGATGACCTGGCAACCGAGCGATTTCCCGATTCTCGCGAGATCTATTTTGTCCCCGCGCTTATCCACAATGTCCATCATGTTTACGGCCATCACCATAGGGATGCCCAACTCAGACAACTGGGTGGACAGGTAAAGATTGCGCTCGATGTTCGTGCCATCGACAATGTTGAGAATCGCGTTTGGCTTCTCGTCAACTAGATAGGTACGCGCCACCACCTCTTCAAGCGAGTACGGAGATAGCGAATAGATGCCGGGAAGGTCCTGAATGATCACGTCTTTCCGGTCTTTCAGATGACCGTCTTTCTTCTCTACGGTCACGCCGGGCCAGTTGCCGACATACTGGTTGGATCCGGTCAACGCGTTGAATAATGTGGTTTTTCCGGAATTTGGGTTGCCTGCAAGGGCAATTTTGATAGTCATGGCTGTTTCTTCTCCGTAAACGACCCAGGTTATTCGACCTCTATCTTGGCGGCCTCGTCCTTACGAATCGACAGCTCGTAGCCGCGCACCGTAAGCTCAATCGGGTCACCGAGCGGGGCGACCTTACGAACCGTCACCTCGGTTCCGCGGGTTAGGCCCATGTCCATAATCCTGCGTTTGACCGCGCCCTCGCCGGTAAGCCGCACCACCTTGACGGATTTACCGACCTCAACCTCATTCAACGTTTTCATAACAACCAATTCCTTTCCAACTCGATCAAGCCACCGGATCCACCATCACCCGGGCTGCGGTATCGCGGTTAAGCGCGACACGGCTGTCGTGAATGCCAAGTATCATGTTTCCTGCCGAAATCTGGATCACCGTAATCAACGCGCCAGACACAAACCCCAGCGAGCCGAGGTGCTTCCTCACCGCATCCGAACCGGTAATGGCTTTTACCCTAGCCCGATCGCCTTCCCTAATTAATGCCAGAGGCATCTTCATCACTCCTTCCGCCATCGGCGGCCAACCAAAAGTTAGACAAAACTAACAACGGGTGCAAAAAAAATTGCTTCTTTTCCCTACTCTACCGCGGCCCACTCCTGAGACCGCGAATTCCTTCATAGTGCGGGCAGGAGGGCCGCCCAAAGGCCCTCCGCCCGCAATCAGAACAGAAAGGTTAGAAGCTCGCCTTCAGCGCCACGCCACCAACAAAGTGGTAACTCTCATCGCTGCCGCGCTTGGATTTGCCGGTGTATTCCCGGGCGCCTTCGCGGAGGGTGGAGTCGAAGATGTAGTCGTAGTAGGCCACATAACCGGAAAGCTCAAGAAATTCCCTGATCTTCCAGGTCAGCTCGACTTTGAGCGTGGTGTCCATAAAGCCGCCGTGATCTTCCGCGATGCCATAGCCGCGGGTACGCTGCGTGTTACCGATACCCTGCGCGATCGAGGGCTTGAGCGCGAGCGTGGGATCGTCGTCATCGCCGATCAAACCGATGGTGTGGCCGATCTCCAAATTGACGTAGGTGCCGTTGTCACGGTCAATGTCGCGCTCGAAACTCAACACCGGCTCCAGCCAAAGGTCCGGGCACTCGATATCGAGCGTGATGAACTGGGTGTCGTCGCCGGGTTCGCCAGTCCCACCGCCCATGGAGCGCGGATGGTACTCGTACATGTATCCGAGCGAAACGTCAAACTTAGTGGGCAGCCAATCGTAATCTTCCTTTGAGAAAGACCAGTCGATCGAAGCGCCGGGATCCAGCTCCATGTATTTGCCGGCGCGGTTGCCATAACCGCCGCGGCGCTCACGGCCATACTTGGTCGTGTCGAACAACGCCTCAACGCTGAACGTGAAATGATCCCAGAGCGTCATCGACGCCGACGGAGTGACGATCGGGTCGTTGTTGTCAACAAGACCGTAACTCATGAACTTGGAATCAAAACTCAAACCGAATTCAGTCGAGATGAAAGAATCGTCCTCTTTCTCCTTAACTCCCTGCGGAGCCTTGGCTTCCTGCGCGAACGCGCCAAAAGCCATCGCACTGGCGACCAACGCCATCATAAGCTTTGCATTCATGCCCTTTACCCTTTCTTAAGAACCTTCCACGTCTTTTGAAATTAGACAAGCCTAATTTTATCACACCGCCAACCCTATGTCAACTGGCAAAAACAGAAAAATTTATTTTTTTTTGATTGGAAGGTTGATTTAGTCGCTAGTCGATCTAGTTGTTCTAGTTAGTTAATCTAGTCATAAGACTTCAGACCTAGGACTTAAGACATCCGGGATTTCCCCGGAAGTTGTATTAGTAGGAAACCAAAACATATAATAATCGTTATTGACGATGTTACGCATTTTTTATTATACTTGTATGTTAAAGGAAAGGAGTAACTAATGCGTAAGACAGTAGGATTATTTATCGCCGCCTCGGCAGCGGCTATGGTTTCGTTTAATGCGGCGGCCGATACGTTTTTCGCGAAATTGGTCGGGCAAGACTTCGTTTACTTCGATGACATTACATGCGAAAACGTCATCGAAACCCCAGAAACCGGTCTTGCGGGTTGCGCGATACTTTTCGCAAACGATGAAGAATTCCAAGCGCTTGTTCAGTACGTCGAGGATAATCCAGGCGCTTTCGACGAAGCGACGGTTGTACTGCAGGACGACGTCACGCTCACGGCGGACGCCGACTGGAGCGCATTCGACTTCGACATGAACGGCAAGGCGGTCACGCTTTGTGGTTATGACCTGAAAGTCCACAGACCGGTGAATGGACGTTTCTCGGCGGGCAACCTCATAAATCCGCTCTCTGCTTCTGGTAATGGCTCTTCGACATGGAGCACAGGAGGCAGCTGGTGGACTGTCGGAACTAAGAGTAAAAACAACGCGCTCTGGTGGAACTTCACGCCGCCAAAATCCCGTAACATATACGTCTGTTGTAAGTCGAAAGACTATGGTTATGCTTCTGACGGGAAACACTACGGCCAATACATCTACCTATCCGTCGATGGACAGGTATTCATGAACTATGCGACTACTAGCACTTGGAGTGAAAAATGGTGGGGGCCGTGGACAAAAGCGGTGACGGGCGGCACACAAATTCAGGCCATGGTCAGACGAAACAATGGCTATTCATGCATAGGCTTTGTAACGATAAGCCCCGAGAGCCACTTGACGTTTGACGTTCCCGAAGGCGAGGAAGTTGATACGGCGAGCCTGAGTTTTGGCGGTGCGTCTACACCCGCATACGAGGGTGACTACGGTCTTGGCATAGAGATTCACAAAACGGGCAAGGGCACGCTTCTCCTGAACAAGGCGTGGTCGCTTGCGACTGCAACAAGCGGGGGCACGTCCGTCGTCGTCGAAGAGGGGCTTGTCAAGAAGACTCCCGGCTTGACGGCTGGTGGACAGAACGCGCGCATCCGCGTCGAAGACGGCGGGCAGTTTGACGTCTGCGGTGCGGACAGTTCAGTGAATTACGATTTCACTCTGGCGGGGTCAGGTCCTGACGGACTCGGCGCGCTCGTGAACAATACGGAATTGACGGGCACGGATATCGCGACATTCCCCGTGCGAAACGTCACGCTCTCCACAAACGCCGTTATCGGCGGTAGCNNGTAGCCAGCCGTTCAGCCTGAAAAACGGCAATTGGGCCGCGACAACAACGACGCTGAACGGGCATGCGCTGACCTACGCTTCGCCAACGGTTTATACTGGAAACGTCACGTATAACGGTGGCAACGTCATAATACCCGAAGGCACGGAATTTTCGTTCTACGGCCACAATTCGTCCGCCCCCGACAGTGACGTGACGATCTACGGACGGCTTACCATGGACAATGGAGGTTTTTCCACCATCAAGTCGCTGATATTCGAAGAAGGCGCGCAACTTGTTTTGTCCGATACCGCCGGTTCTGGTAGCATTCCCACCACGGTTATCACCGGGAAATACAAACCCGCTGCCCAATGCGAGGCTACCGGCACCTGCACCCTGACCACCCCTATTGTCCAGCTCGGCAACGCCAGCCACCTTGAGACAACGTTCGACCTCTCTCAAGTCAGCGGTGTCTTTGACGGCTCGAACACTACGTTTTACGCCAGCTCCGTAATTACAGTGGAACTTGGGACGCGTGAATTTGCGGGCAGCACCCTGTTGGTGGCTTGGCCGGAATTGTCCACCGCAACATTTGTCGTCGATGAGGCGAACAAAGACCGGTTAGGTCTATGGGCAAAACCCGAAGGTCTTTACGTGTTTCCCGGCAAAGTGCCTTCGTTTGTCAAATATGACATCGCCAGCGATGGCTGGAAGTTCTACGACGAAGACTTGAACCCCTACGTGGGCGAGTGGACGCTTGGAATGGAATACATGAAGGTGCTCTTTGCGGATAACGCCGAGTTTCAGGCTCTCGCGCAGCACACCGATGAAATCGCCGCCGCCCATGCGACGGTTCTTCTGCAAGACGACATAACGCTCACGGAAGACGCGGACTGGCGGGCAATCGACTTCGACATGAACGGCAAAACCATCGTCCTTAAAGGGTGGGATCTCAAGCTTGGCAAACCCCAGGGCATTGGGCGTATCACTTCAGGCAACCTCCTCAATCCGGACGGATACACTTTCGTGAGCGGCTCGTCTTACAGCGGCGACCTTCTTTATCTCGGCTCTGGCTCCGGAGCTATAAGCGCCATGCAGAATTTCACTCTGCCAAAGTCCCGTCCCTGCTACTTCAAAATGCAAACATCCCGGCTGGATTCTAACTGGTGGCAAAAAGTAAGCGTGGGCATTAATTCAGTCAATAACCTCACGGGTCAGACACCCGAACTCAGCGGCACCCAGACCTGGGGTCCGTACACGCGCACCGGACTGAATGCCGGAACTTCTTATCAACTGCAAATAGCCCGCTATAACGGACATACCCGCGTCAACAAATTTGCGACGCTCAGTCCGACCAGCTACCTGTATTTCGACATTCCCGAAGGCGAGGAGTTCGATATTTCCAGCCTGACCCTCGGCGGCAGCACCCCCGGCACATCCGACTTCGGCGGATTGGGTCTCCAAGTACACAAAACGGGCAAAGGCAAGCTTATCATGCCCAAAGCCTATGTATTTGGCGGGAACGGCATCACCTCAATGGTGGTGGAGGATGGCTTGGTTAAGAAAGCGTCCGGCGCTACGTGCGGCGAGCAGTATTCCCGCATCGTGGTTGAGGAAGGCGCGCAGTTCGACCTCAACGGGCGCATATATCACGATTACGACTACACCATCTCAGGAACGGGTCCGGACGACACGGGCGCACTTATCAGTACCGCGAAAATCGATGCGGCCACGGCGTATGCGCAGAACACCGGCACATCGTTCCTGCGTAATGTGACGCTCGCCACGAATGCCACGGTGTATGCCGACGGCAACATGGGCATGACATTCTACAACTACAGCGCGAACATCATGACGATGGGCGGAAACACCGTGACATACGATGGTAATGGCGATGCACGCATCTTCGCCGGCAACATGTCTTACTATGGCGAAGGCAAAATCGTTATCGCTACGAACGGCTGGTTCCAGACCCACATCTCCAAACCGTCGGCGAGCAATTGCGTAGTGGAGGTTTACGGTCGCTACTGGCAGAACACCGGCATCCTTTCGCCGGTCGAATCGCTGATATTCCATCCCGGTTCAAAGTTCCGTGAGCTTAACGCAACGCCCGCGCCAATCGTGGTGTTCGGCAGCTACACCCCGCCGGTGGAATCCGAAAGCGAAGAGGGATTCAACCAGCGTCCTTTGGTGCAGCTGGGTGACGAGAACCACCTCGAACCGTTGTTGGATCTGTCGCAATTCACCGAAACCCTCGATGAAAGCGAAGGCCAAACGATTACCTTCTTCGAAGGCGCTACCGTGACGGTGGATATTGGTGACCGCACCGAATTCACCACTTCCTGCCTTTACAAGTGGGCGGAGAAACCGGAGGGTGTCAATTTCGTAAATTCGGCCGCCATGCGCCGCCGCGGATACTTCCTAATGGTGCGTGACGACGGCATCTACTTTGATTCTGGGACGAAGTTCCTCATCAGGTAACGGCAATGCCGTGGCGCGTTTGCATATTTTTACTGACCTCGGCGGTAACACTCAATGCCGCCGAGGCAACTTTTTGCGTCAGTAAAACCGTATCATTCCCGCGCCCGCGTTTAACCGTAACCGCCAACGGCAATACGGCAATCGATTTACCCGGTTGCCCCAATGACGCCGCACCCGGCGAACCACTGCTTCCCGCCGCCAGCGTGCAAATCGAAATCCCCTCCGGCACGGTGGCGGTTGCCGCCACGGCAGAACCGCTCGCGCCATACGTGGCGGCGTTGCCCGCGCCGCCCGCCTGCGGCCAACCCGCAGCGCGCCCCGGCGATCCCGCGCCGCCCATCGTCGAAATTCGTCCGGAAATCGAGACATCCGACCGGCCATGGCCCCCTGCCCCAATTGCGACATTCCGAACCGACCGCGACGGCGAACGCAATCTGGCCACGGTGCTGTTGCACCCGGTCCGTTACCTGCCGTCCCAGCGTTGCATAACCGGATCAGAAACGTGGAAGATAACCCTTACCCTGCAAAGCCGACCGCCCCATGCGGTTAAACTGGACACCTCTACGTCACCGCTGGAGACGGACACGTTCGACTATCTGTTGGTCGGACCAAGCGCGATTTTGGAAGCGGAATCAGCCGCCGTACCGCTGCAAACCTTAATCGCCGCCAGAGAACATCAGGGACATCGCGCCAAAACCGTCACCACCGAATGGATTTCCGGCAATTATAACGGCATAGGTCTGCCGGCCAAAATCAGGAATTTCCTCAAAGACGCCCGCGACCGCTGGCAACCGCGTTACCTGCTGCTGGTCGGCAACCACGATTGGATTCCGACGCCAAAATTCCCTTTGTCGTTCACCGTCATGACCACCACCAGTTCCGCCCAAATCCCATCCGACCAGATTTACTACGGATGTCTCGACGGCTCTATGGATGGTAACGGCAACGGTGTGTACGGCGAGCTTAACGACGGCCCGGGCGGCGGCGACATTGACCTTTTGTCGGAATTGTTCGTGGGACGGTTCCCAGTGGCGGATGCCGACGGATTCGCGCTGATGGTGAGCAAAACGCTTGCCTACGAGTCCGCCAACGCGGAGGCTCTACGTGGCGCGGCGTTCATCGGCGAAAAAATCGACGCCGGCAGTTTCACCTATTCCGACGGGTTTATGGAATTGCTGCGACTGGGCGGATCGGAACAGAGCTATAGCACCAGCGGATTCATCGGTGGCCGCTACCGCGACATATTCGACACGATCACACTGTACGACGGCACAAACGGTTTATTCACGGCGGAGGACACCAAAGCCCTGCTCAACCAAAGCCCGGCGTCGGTCAACAACTTCGGTCACGGCTCGCTGTACAGCGCGATGAAAATCCCCGTGCAAAGCAACGGTGCTAACAATCCCTTCCAAACGCTGACCAACGCCCTGCCGTTCTTGGTCTATTCCATCGCCTGCAATTCCGGCGCGTTCGACAACCCGCATTGCTACGCCGAACAACTGGTGTCCGCCACCAACGCCGCCTTTGCCGCCGTGATGAACACCCGCAACGGCTGGTTTTTCAGCAACTCGCTCGGCGGACCGTCGCCCTACACCCAACGCGTGTTCTGGGAAAAAATATTCGATGGCGAAGCCGCCACCATCGGCGAGGCAAACGAGTGTTCCCGCCGGAAAATCCTCGGCAACTGTAACGTTTTCAACTATTGGCGGTGGGTGTATCTCGAACTCACGCTCTTCGGCGATCCCGCCACCCCGCTTTTCCCGGCGATCAACCTCACCCCGGCCGTTATCAGCCACACCCCGCTGCCCAACCAGTTTGACGATGTGGCGGAATATCCTGTGGTTTGCGCTCTCGGCCCGTGCGGACTGTACAATCCCGACACGGTACGGCTGGAGTGGGACGCAGGCTATGGTGTGCATAGTTTGGCCATGACCAATCACCCAGGCAGCACATTCTTCGAAGCCGCCATCCCCGCCCAGCTCGCGCATACCGAAATCCGCTACCGCATCACCGCCGCCACCGTCTCCGGACTCGCCGCCGCATTCCCGTCCGAAGGCGAATGCGTTTTCTGGTCGGGCGAACGGATGACGCTGACGGTCACCGGATCGCCGTACGGATTTGGCTCGCCGGTGCCGGATTACGGTTACCACGAAGCGCCGTCCGGCACCGTGTTCTCCGTGCGCAGCGCGGGTGTGGTTTACACCGCCGACGATACCCGCCATACCTACACCAACCATTTCGGAACCGGTTCCGCCCCATCCGGCAGCGAAGCCGAATTCACCTTCCGGCTCGATACCGATTCCTCCGTCCAATGGCAGTCGGACACCGAATACCGGTTGACGGTCAGCACTCCCGACGCGCTGTTCGATGATTGGGCCCAATGGAGCGAGGCGGGGGGAATCTTTACTCCGGTAGAGATTCCCGACCCCGTCACCACCAACTCCGTTTGTTACCGATTTTACGAATGGCGGCTTGACGGACAGCGTTTTCCCGCCGCTCCCGGCGGCTGCGATCCCGACCCCGGCCCGCTCCCGGCCGACTCTCCTCACCGTCTGGTGGCGGAATATATGCCGGAAGAACTGGACGCGGACGGGAACGGGATTCCCGACTGGTACGAGTTGCGGTATTTTGGGTCGACCGGTAATGACCCCGAAGCCGATTTTGACGGCGACGGTTTTTCGCTGGCGACGGAATACGGGTTCCGCTGCGACCCGACCGATGCCGCCGCGATTCCCGGTCCGCCTACGATAACCGTCAGCCCGCTCGATGCCGAGTGCGGCGTTCCACCCCCGCTTACCTTAACCACCCGCATCATCGACCCCCACGCGGTGGTATCGCCAACCCTGCACTGGCGTAACAGGGACGAAGACGAGTGGCGCGAAACCCCGATGACCGCCAGTGCCGTCTTGCGCCGTACCTTCACCGCCGTTTTCGGCGAGGGCTTCGGTCCGGGCGCGACACTTCGTTACTACATCACCGCCCAAAACCCCTCTGGTCTGCGCGCGGTGTCGGACGAACATGAAACCCGATTGGTTTATCCGCTGTTGAACGCCGATGAATTCAGCTGCCGCGCCACCCTGTCCGCCGCCGATACTCCGCCAATCCCGCTCCAGCGCGTTATCAGCAATGACGGTAACGTCGCATTGACCGGCACGGTGGCTCTGGTGCGGTTCGACCCCATCACCGCCGATCGCCACGCCGAATGGGATTGGAACTCCTACGAACCCAAACAAACGTGGCAAATCAGCACCAACCGTTTTGTCTCGGCCCCCTACGCGCTGCACTGCCAGCTCAACAGCGCCCGCTATTTCCTATACGGCGCGGGTATCCACGGTTCCATCACCCGCCATGCGGAAAAACTGGAACCCGGAACGGTGCTTTCGTTCGATTACTGGATTCAGGGCGAACCCGACAGCGAAGACCCAAGCCGAACCTTTGACGGCGGGATTGTTGAATATTCACTCGACGGCGGAGAAACGTTTAAGCAACTGCGCGGACCTTACACCCACACCATTTACGGCTGGTGGTATTCCAGCACCCGCATGGCATCGCCATGGGAGGACGGCACCCCGTGTTTCTCCGGCGACGGTACGGAAGGCTGGCGGACCGCGACATTTGACTTGTCCGAACTTTATCCGGAAGAGAACGGTTTCGCCGGCAAAAGCGTGGTGTTCCGTTTTGTGATGGGCGGCGACAACAACTCCGATCCGGAAGGCTGGTACATCGACAACTTCCGTCTTGCCCCCATGCCCGACAACGGCCTAGTGCGGCAAAACTCCGGCGGCAACGGAATCGGGTTGGATCCCGGCGAAACGCAAACCTTTGGTTTCACCGGTTACCCGGCGAACCTTTCAGCTCCAGCCGAAACGGTCACGCTGGAATTTATGACCAACGATCCGGGCAAACCCTGCCTCCGGCTGGACTGGACCTTTTTCAGCGCCGACACGGAGGACAGCGTTTCGCTCGCCATCCTCGGTTTCCGATCAGACGGCGACAACGGCTGCCTAATTTTTGAGGCGCAACCGGGCGTTCTCTATCATCTGGAGAGCGCAGAATCGCCGGACGCGGAATGGCGGGAACTGGAAAGCGGGAAATTCCCCGCCGGGCTGCAAACTCTAGTCATCCCGCACATGGCGCCAAACGGATTCTACCGCTTGCGCCGCGACTAAAATGAACAAACGGCCGTCCGTTTATACTAAAGTGTCAACACTTTATAAAACGGACGGCCGATGGCGGACTACTTGCGGTTGAAATATTGGAGCTTAACCGGTGGGTTCGCCTTACGGTAAGCCTCCACCTCCTCCATCAGCGTTTTGATCGCGACGTTCAACTGCACATCAACATCCTGCACCTCAAAATTGGGGTCGTCCTGTACCCGGACATCCGGCTCCGCCCCATACTCTTCCATGTCCAACCCCTCGATGGTGAACCAGCCGCGATGCGGGTTGCGCAGCATCCCGTAATCCAACAGCCGCCGCTCACTGGTAGCGATCACGGCGCCGCCGGTGGTTTCACCGACCAACTTACCGCGCTTGAGCGCTTTAATCGCGTGGGAAAATATCTCGCCGTTGCTGCCGGTGTTTTCATTACACATCACCACGATCGGCTTATTGAACACGGGCAGTTCACCCCAATAACCGCCAAGGTAGGCGGCATCGCTGTTACGGTAGGCAGCGTAGGAGTGGCGTCCGCCGCAAAGAACCCGGATCAACCGGTCGGCGGTAAACCCGCCGGGATTGCTGCGCACATCAATAATCATGCCCTCCTTGTCAAAACCTTCGGAGAAAATTTCCTCCTCAAAGAGGTAATAGCTGTTCAAATCCATCTGCTCGACATCCAGATAGCCGAGCTTGCCGTCCGACGCTTCATGTACCCGGCGACGCATCTCGTCGGAATACGCCTTTTTGGCGAGATTCCGCGCCGCAGAGTAAGAAATGGTTTTTACCGCCACCTGCTTGATTTTTCCGTCCGGCGAACGGACGGTAAGCATTACCTCGTGACCGGCCGCGCCGTTCAAGAACAGCGTCGGGTCGTCATTGGGACGCACCGTCCGCCCATCGATCGCAAGGATACAGTCGGCCGGAGCGATGTCGGCTTCGTCACGGTCCGCAGGACTGCCGGGAATGACGCTCTTGACCAGCCACCCCTCTCCGATGTTGGCGTTGTCAAACTCCAACCCCAGATGCCCGGTCTCAATCGGCCAGGACTGGAAAGATTGGCGTTTTTCCCACTCTTTGCCGTAGTAGGTACCGGTATAATAACCCAGATGCGAGGCGTTCAACTCGCCCAGCATCATCTGCATAACGCGGCTGAACACCGAAATCGACGGCGCGAAACGGGCGGCCTCGCGGTACTTGTTCTTCACCGCGTTCCAATCCGCGCCATGCAGGTTCGGGTCATAGAAGTAATCGCGGAGCCTGCGCCAGCCGGTTAAGAAAGCCAACTCCTGATAGTCGCGTAGATCGGTTACCTGGCGGGCTTCAAACGGGAACTTCTGGTTCAAGTGCGCCGGCACGTTGTCCACCACCCAAAGCAAACGATCGCCCTTCTTGATGAAATCGCAGTACCGACCCTTTTTGTCGGTCAGCTTCTGCGGGGTGAGCGCATCTGGGATACCAACCTTGTAGGTGCCGTCATCCGAGATGAAGAACAGGGTGCGGCTGTTGTACGAGAAAAACGGATCGACTCCCGAGCGGTTTTTGATCCGATGCAGCCGTTTCCAGAGGTTGTCGAAGTCAATCACAAATCCGGAGTCGGAAACCACGCGGGTAGCGGTGGATTCCTCTTTCGGTTCTTCCTTCTTTTCCTCCGGCTTGTTTTTGTTCTCCCCGGTACTCTCCAGAACTGCGCGATGCGCGGCGATCCGGCGCTTGACCGGAGCGTATTCTTTGGACTCTTCCTTGGGATCCAGCCAAACGTAGAAAATGTTGTGCTGGTTGGGATTGTCGGGACGCGCCCCGCAAAAAGCGAGAATCTTGCCATCCGGCGACCAGCAAGGCGCGTGATCGCCCTTGAAACAGCGCGAGATGTTGTACGGCTCCCGCGACTTGTCCAACGGGAAGATCCAAATATCGCTGTTGCCGTATGCGTCATTGATGGCGGCGGCCATCCAATTGTTGTCCGGCGACCAAGAGAACTGCCCCGCGCCAGAAGCTTTAGGCCCGCGGGCGATCTCAACTCCATTGGTATCCGCGACCCGGATGGTTCCGGTTTCGTCCTGCCACGCCAAACGGGTGCCGTCGGGGCTGAGGTGCAGATTTTCGCGGCACTGGTCGTCATTGGTCAGCCGGGTTTTCTTGAACTCGAAGTTTTCCCACCACTGCAACTTCGGGTCGGCGCGCTCGGCTTTCCACAGATCAATGCCGTCACCCCGGTCGGAAAGGTAATACAGCGTTTTCCCGTCACGCGAGAAGAAACATTCGCGCTCTTGGGTGCGCGTGTCGCCCTGCACCAAACGCGGCTGACGGATCTGGGTGTCCATCACGAACAGATCGCCGCCGGTAGTGAAGGCGATCTGCATTCCGTTGTCGCAGAAGGTCACGTCCCCGTCCGAGTCGTTGTTCCAACATTCGGTATAGAAACGGCGGCGCGAATCTGGGCGCTGGGATTTGACGTTCGGGGTCAACACAATCCGATACGGATTCTTGGCCGGACTGCGCGGATCGATTTTGTAAAAATCAAAACCGCACCGGAACACCATGGTTTTTCCGTCCGCCGACAACGTAGGGTGAATCACCGAATCATCCTTGAAAAAGGTGATCTGCTGTTCCTTGCCGCTCTCCAAGTCCCGCAGCCACACGTTCATGCAGCCGTCCTGCCCCGAAACATAGTAGAAACTCTTGCCGTCGTTGCGCCACAGCGGGGTGCGGGATTCATTGTCGCGCTGCACCACCGGGGTGAACTTGGCGCTGGGCTTGTCAAACAGCCACACTTGCGCGGCACTGGAGGATTTTACGCCTTTTCGGTAAAGGTTGTTGCCGCGCCGGGTGAACAGTACCCGGTTACCGTCCGGCGACAGCGACGGCTCCCCCGCCGCCGCGTCAAACACCAACTGCGGGGCGGCGCGTTTGTCCAGCGCGACCATCGCCACCCGGGCGGATGGCTTTCCGTGCGCGATGTTGGCGTAGGAGAGCGTAAGCAATTCGTTACCGAGCCATGCGTAAGGCACGATTTCTTCGGTGTGATAAGTGATCTGACGCAACCCGCGGTTCTGAAGATCCATCACGTAGATCCGGTTGCCGCCATCGCGGTCGCTTAGAAACGCCACCTGACGATTGTCGGGCGAGAAGACCGGCCAGATGTTCTTGATGCCTTCCGGCAACAAAATCTCCGCCTCGCCGCCGTCAGTGGAAGCCAACCACAAAGTCTCATTCCACTCGAACACGAACTGTTTGCCGTCGCTGCTGACCGTAGGCCGCGACCCCAGGTAAATACGATCCGAAAACGGCAACGTTTTTTCCTCTGCCCGCAAAGCCAACGCCGCCAAAGCGGCCGCCATCACACCAAACATCAATCGCATAACTTATCCTCTTTCGTAACTAATCGCAACGGCGGCAAACCGCCGCGCAAAAATCAAGCCACAATATCCCCCGCCTCCAAAGAAGGCATTACATCCAACCGCATTGCCGCATCGCCGGTCACCCCGACACCCATCCCGGCCAGCCCGGCCACCATCGCCGCGTTGTCGCCGCAATATTGCGGCAACGCCGCCAAAAACGGTACTCTGGCGGCGGCCGCCACCTCAGACAACCGTTCGCGCAATCTGCTGTTCAACGACACCCCGCCGCCGACCACCAAAGCTTCGTAGCGTCTGGAATGGAGCGCGGTGATAGTCCGGTCGGCCAACGCCCCAACTATCGCTTCCTGATACGCGGCCACGATCTCGGCCTTCTCGCGGTCATCGGACGGCGGATGGTTGCGCAAATGGTACATCAGCGCGGTTTTTAATCCGCTGAAACTCACGCAAAGTTCGGCCCGAAGCCCGCCCAGCGCGGGAGTTCCCTCTTTAGGACGGCCGCGAGGGAATTTCACCGCATCCCGGCGCAACGCGGTTCGCGCCACGCGATCGATAATCGGACCGCCGGGATAACCAAGTCCCAGCAGCTTGGCGGCTTTGTCAAACGCTTCTCCTGCCGCGTCGTCGAGCGTCTGGCCGATGATGGAGTATTTACCGAATTCCGGCATGTCCACCCAACTAGAGTGCCCGCCGGAAACCGCCAAGCCCAAACAACGGCCGAGCGAACGCGGATCGGGCGCGAACGGGTCGAGAAACACCGAATGCAAATGCGCCTCGATGTGGTTGATGCCGATCAACGGTTTTCCCAAACTCAAGGCCAGCCCCTTTGCCGCCGACAGTCCGACCATCAGCGAACTCGCCAACCCCGGACCGAAGGTCACCGCGATAGCGTCGATATTGTTCCACCAGCTCGGATCGCACTCGGCGTCGCCGTTTCCGCCGAAAGCCTCCGCCACCGCCTCGCGAATCACGCCGCCGATTTTCTCGACATGGCTGCGGGAGGCGATTTCCGGCACCACGCCGCCGTAGGGACGGTGGAGCGCGATCTGGGTGGCCACCACGCTGGACAGCACCTTGCGGCCGTTTTCCACCACTGCCGCCGCCGTTTCGTCACATGAAGATTCAATTCCTAAAACAACCATAAGCTCACTCTTTGCCCTGTTCCGGTTGCGCGCCGCCGCGCAATATCTCGCACGCCCGTTCCAACTGGCGGTCTCCGATCTGCGCAAGATTTACCCCGCCGCCACGCTCCCGCGCCACCTGCTGGCGGTAAATCCGCTGGCGTTCGGCTTCGTCGATCGCGACCTTCTCATCCGGTTCGATGCCCCGCCCGTGGATTTGGTGCCCCGACGGGGTAAAGTAATAGGCCGTGGTCAACCGCACCGCGCAGTCAGGATTCGTCTTAAGCGGAATCACGCTCTGGACCGACGCCTTGCCGTAGGTGGTTTCGCCCACCAGCACCGCACGGTGATGGTCTTTTAACGCCCCCGCCAAAACTTCCGAAGCGCTGGCGCTGGCACCGTTGACCAACACCGCCAACGGCAATCCGGTGTCGCGTTCCGGGCACCAACCGGCGGTGAATTTATTCGGCTTGCCGTCGCTTTGGCGACCGCGCACGGAGACAATCTCGCTACCTTGGGGCAACACCTGTTCGGCCACCCCAACTGCGGACTCCAGCAATCCGCCCGGATTGTTGCGGAGGTCGATAATCAGCCCCTTCTTACCGCGAAACTGCGCCAAAGCTTTGGCGAAATCACTTGGCACACTCTTGCTGAACTGCACAATCCGCACGTACCCCAAATCATCGCCTAGCTGTTCCGCGCCCTTGACGCTGGTGACTTTGATTTCATCCCGCTTGATCGGCACCTGCACCTCTTCGCCGGAGGGACGCCGCACCGTGACCTTAACCTCGGTTCCCGCCTCGCCGCGCATCGATTTAACCGCGTCATTCAACGACACGCCCTGCAACGACTGCCCGTCAACCGCCACAATCGTGTCGCCGGCCTTGATTCCTGCTTTGGCGGCCGGAGAGTCCGCCACCGGAGCCATCACTCTCACCCCGTTGCCAACCGATTCCACGCTCAAGCCGATGCCGCCGAATTTGCCGCTGGTTTCCTCGACCAGCGATTCCAGCGGTTCCGGCGGCAAGAAGGCGCTGTGCGGATCGAGCGAGTGCAACATCAGATCGGCCGCGGAATAGACCAGATCCCGGTAACTGTGCTCGTCAACGTGCGACCGTTGCGCCAACTTCAGCGCCTCGGACAGCATCATCAGGTTTTTCAGATCCTCATCGGCTTCGGTCTCACCGATTCCGGCGGCAACCGCGTCATCCGGCCCGGAAGCGGAAGGAACGGTACGGCATCCCGCCACGCCCAAAAACGCGGCGGCAAACATAACGGTCAGGATAGTGGTGATTGACGACTTTTCTACCATAGCTTCCACCAGGGCTTCTTTGCCGATTTTTTATCCCCGGATTCGTTGTAAAGCGATTTGGCGTTCTGCGATGCCGCCACCTCCGGATCCAACAGTTTGTTGCGTTCCACCACCTCAAGACTTTCGGGCAACGACCACAGTACCGTCCGGAAGAAGACGTCCTGATTCGACTTGTGCACCACAGAGACCACCCCGTCCGGCGCGATGTCGAGCTTGGCAGGATAGGCGCGCGAGAAAGTCCCTAGATCAACAGTGTCCCACATTAGGCCGCTTGGTTCGTCCACCGCCCGCAGGAAGAGCCGGTCCACCTCGTTGCGGTGCCAATAGGACAAGGTGAAGGTCCGCTTCAGGTTGGCGGGTTTGACAAACATCTGGATGCCTTCCTTCAATTTCAGGCCGGGCACGATATCAAAAGTTTTTAGCTGGCTGACATAGCGTTGCCCGTTGTGGAGGAACACTGCCTGCACGAAATATTTGCCCTCGCTCATCAGCGAATGCCATTTGTCCAGCTCCAGCCTGCGCTGGGCGTTTTGGCGCGGCGAAACGGTGAACGCGCCCGCCACCAGTCCTTCGCGGTACTGCTTGATGTAGTTGTAACGGTCTTCGGTGGTCAGCTCGAAAAAGATCCGGTCGCGGCTTTTCTCGTCGATCACGATGTCCTGCCGGTCGTCATTTTCCAGCGTAATCTGCACCAGCACCGGCTCCCCCACCACAAAGGCGTTATACGCCAACTCCAGTTTAATCGGGAACTGTTGCGCGCAAAGCCGCCCAGCCGCCAAAACCAACGCCAAAGCCAAACATTTTTTAATCATTGTTCTTCTCCTGCCGATTCTCCTTCGCGATCTACCGTTACCCGTAAACCGTCGTAAGTAACAAACATATTCTCCGGTAGTTCCCCGGAAAGTTTCCCGTGATCCAAATCGTGGCAGAGATGGATCAGGTAGGAGCGTTTCGCCCCAATCTTTTCCAAGCAAGCCACCGATTCCGCAACGCACATGTGCGAAGGGTGCGGACGGTACCGCAACGCATCCAACACCATCACGTCCAAATCGCCAAGTAACGCCAGCGTAGACTCCGGAATGCGCGAACAGTCCGAGATGTACCCGACCCGCACTCCGTCCGCCTCCATCAGATAACCGTAACACGGCGCGCCGCCGTGCTCGACCGGCAAAAGCGTCATCAGCACTCCGTCGACCTCCACCGGTTCGGTCATCGGGCAAAAACGAATCAGCGGACGGAACAACCCGTTGTCTCCGGGGATTTCGCCGATGTAGTCGAATATCTCATGGACGCGACGAAGAATCTCCGGAGCGCCGTATGCGGGGATGACCGAATTCTGGATGGTGTTGAAGCGGCGTATGTCGTCAAACCCGAAAATGTGGTCGGCATGGACATGGGTGAAGAACACCGCGTCCACCCGCCGGATCCGCTCCTCCAGCATCTGCTCACGAAAGTCCGGCGGCGTGTCCACCACGAACGAACCGTCGCCGTGCTTGACGAAAAGGCAACTCCGGCGGCGGCGGTTGCGGGGGTCGGGGCTAGTGCAAACCGGGCAGTCGCACCCGATCATCGGTACGCCCACCGAGGTTCCCGTCCCCAAAAAACGCAATTCCAGTCCCATCGTCAAACCCTGCTCAGAAAAACCACTTCGCAACCGCCAACAATCCCTGTTTCCAGGGGACTCGGTGCGACACCCCGGTTTTGCCCTTGAATTCGTCCAAGTGCGCCACGTACCAATCGTAGTTGCGAATCAGCGCGTCTTTGTTGGAAAACCTCGGTTTAAAGTCCAACATCTTTTCCGCTTTCTCCACCGAAACGAAACTGTCGGTCGACGCGGTTTCGTAAACCCAGGGGTAAAGCGGCGAAAGGTGCAGTTTCTCCAACACCCGTAAAATCAGCACAATCGGCTTGACCGGCAGACCGCGGATTTTTTTGCCGTGGCCGGCGCGGTCCAGCACCGCCTGATAGTCTTCCTTCATCGTGGTGAACTCTTTCGCCCCGATGTTGAATTCGCTGTTCACCGCCGCGTCGGGATAGGTGAGCGAATTCCACAATGCGTCGCACAGGTCTTCCACATCCATCAGCTGGTAACGGTTGTTTCCGCTGCCGATCATCGGGAAACCGTGCCCGGTGTACGCCCAATCGTAAAAAAGCGCGAACACTCCCAGCCGCTCCGGGCCGATGAAACTCTTGGGACGAATCACGCACACCACCTGCCCGTCATTTTTCCGCGCATCGCGGCACACCGCCTCGGCTTCGATTTTGGCGTGACCGTATGGACCAACCCCGATAAGCTCGTCGGTTTCGTAAATCGGATGTTTCTTCGGCACCCCGTAAACTGCGGTAGACGAGATTTGCACAATGCGCAAAACTTGGAATTTCTTCGCCGCCGCCAACACGTTTCTAATGCCGTCCACCTCGGTAGTCCGGATGTCTTCCGGCGAGTAAAGCGGTAGCGCCGCGGCGGTGTTGACCACCGCATCGCAACCCGACACGCACTTTTCCACCGCCGCCAAGTCACGGACATCGCCTTTGGTGAACTCCAGCCACGGGGCGTCCTTCTCGGGATAATCGAAATCCGCGATATCCAGCACCCGGATTTTCTCCACCCCCTTTTCGCGCAACTTGCGCACCAGATTGATGCCGAGAAAACCGCTACCGCCTGTAATTAAAACCGTGCGCAACATTTTGCAAACCTCACTTAACAACCTTCCAGCCGGGCGGGGTTGAAACTTTCAACTCGGGCCGGCCATTCACTTTCCGCCATGACACCTTAACCTCGCCGTCAAGAACCGGCACGGTGCCCTCACAACTTTCCAACGGCAGATTCGCCACCTCTATCTTGACCGTCTTGGTCAACGGGTCAAGCTCGCGAACGCCCAGTACATCGCGGAAGAGCATCACCGCCACATGGCTGGCGAAACCGTGGTTGCAGCTGGCGTTCGGGGTGATGTTCTCCCACAACGTCCCGGTGCGTTCCGCCATATACAGGAAGTATCCCTTGGTCTCGTCCAGAATCTGCGCGGACAAACCTGCGCGGGACAGAATCTCAAGCCGCAGGAAATTGCCGATAAAGGCGTTCGAGGGATGAATCTCCGGGAACTTCTTGGTCTTCGAACGCGCCGGGCCGAAATCGTCACGCAACTTCGCCCACAGCTCCGGATGGGTCTCCGGCGTGGCGGTCCGGAAGAAGAACGCATAATACTGGCAGGTTTCGGTGCGCTCGCCGCTCAGTTTCAATTTGCCGTCCGGCTGGCGGACCGCATTGTCAATAAAGAACGTGCCGTCCCAGGATTGCTTGCGGATAGTGGCGCGGATTGCCTCGGCTTCGCGTTCAAGTTCCGGCAGGTTGTACATCCGCGCCGCGCAGGAAAGCACCCACGCGAAGGTCATGTTCGACGGATAGTTCACGTCCTGCACCAGCGAGTTCGCCCGCGACCATTCGACAAACACCCACGACGGCAGCTTTTCAAGCAAACCGTCGCTGTTTTGGTACTTCTTCAGGAAATCGATCAGTGCCAGCACTTTCGGACGGAACTGCTCCACCAGTTCACGGTCGCCGCTGCGGCGGGCATACTCGTCCAGCTCCACCACCAGCCACATTGCCCAGTTGGGAATGAACGTGCCGTCCGGATGGTCACTGGGATAGCACATCGCGAACACTCCCTTGGGAAGGGCCTTGAACTGGTCGGGAAGCGCGAAATTTTGCAGGAACAGCCGCTCCATGTCGGTGTTGCCGCAAAGCATCTGGCTGGCGCGACTGGTGAAGTAGCTGTCGCACAGCCAGCCGGCGCGTTCCCGGGACGGGCAGTCGGTAAACACGTCCACCGCGTTTTGGATGAATGTCTCGCGGGCGGCTTCGAAAATTTTGTCCAAGTCTGGATCACTGCTGTGGAACGTCGCCCTTCCGGTGGCGGAATTTTTGTAGGTGCGCAGATATAGGTCGGTGAATTCGCCCGCCGCGCCGTCGGAGATGATTTTTGAATAGCGCAAAGTGTAGGGCTCAAACGACTCAAGCTCGTATTCACCCGGCGTCTTCAATTCCCAAACCACCACATTGCTGCAACTCATGCGAACCGGGCTAACGTCATTGCCGGACAGCAACTCGTCAAAAGTGACGTACAGTTTTCCGGGCTTGGTGCAACGGAACTTACCGCCGATGAACCCGGTGTCGTTCAGGCCCCAGTCCACCACGTAATAGCGCCGGTCGGACAATTCCAGTCGCTGCGAGGAACAGGGCGAGGAATTGGCGCTCTCCATCTTCTGCACCTCGTAGATTGGTACTGAGGTGAGTTCGGGCTCAGGGAAACCGCCCAGTTTCGGACCGATGTTCTTGATTGCGCGATCGGCCCACAGCCGCTTTTCCGGGTTGACCTTGATGTCGCCGGTGGTGAGTGCTTTCCATCCGGTGTTTTTCTTGAAGTCCGGATAGGGCGCGATTCGGTCAAGCAGCTTTTGCTGCGGTTGCGCCGCCAGTTTCAACGGGGCGTCGGCGGACTTCCCAACCCGCCACTGTTTAGAATCCGCGTCCAAATGGTACGCTTCTCCGAACGGCCGCTGGAAACTGTAGCGGGGAACCTTCTGCTCGCGGGGCAGCAGCCGCGCCGAAAAATCCGCCGCTGCCGACGAGGTGGCTGCCACCACCTCGCCACCGCGAACCACCTCGGCCTGCAAATAGGCCGGCTCGTCGATAAGGTAGAAGCTGTTCACGTTGTACCCCGCCACCTCGATTGCAAGATGGTTCTCACCGGCACGGGCCAGCGGTTTTAGCGGCCATTCGTCAACCCGGTCCCAGCCATGCGGCCCGCGCGCCGGGCCATACCCCAAGAACTCGCCGTTGAGGTAAATCCGGTAAACCGACGACCCGGTAATCCTTAACACCGCCCGATCCAGTTCCGGCGCGGTCAGCTTGGCGTAAAACCCCACAAAAAGGTTTTTCTCCCGCTCGCGTCCCTCCGGCCAGACCGGTTCGGCCTTCTGGAAAGACACCCCGTCCGCGACGGCGGCGGTCGCCGCCATAAACGCCAAAATACCCAAAAGCTTAAGCTGCAATCTCATAACATCTGCCCCGTGTGACGGTCATAAAACCATGGTTCAAAGGCCGTGCCGATGCCAGGCCCCGCAAAAAGCCCACGAAAAAAAGCCCAACCCCACCAAAACAAGTTGAAATTATAACACGTCCGGGTCAAAATGTCTATCCCGGGCTAATGGGAAAAGTCCGCCATTTTGTATTGAATTTTGAACATCGGAAATGGTAGAATGGTTTTGTTTTACGGTCTAGGCGGATTACCGCCGTTAAGGAGCGCTTAATGCTAAATTCTCCGTTATTGAAATGCGTCGGCATTTTTTTCTCTTTTGTCGGGGTGGAAGCCGCAGTTTTGCTGTTGATCTACCTCAATGTCAAACATTTTCCCCAAGACGCATTCGACGGATCGCTGATTGAAAATTCGCAACTGGTTATGCTGGGCGGAACCGCAACGGTTCTGGCATACATTTCGGCGCGGTTCCGCCAACTCGCCGGCGGGTTGCTGCTGGCCACCGGGTTTCTCGCCACCATGTTCTGCCGCGAGTTGGACTATCTGTTTGACAAAATGTTCTACCACGGGGCATGGTTGCCCTTCGCTGTCGCGGCGGCGTTGACCTTTGTCGCGCTGGCGGCGTACCATCGACGCACCATTGCGGCCGGGTTGTTGGCGATCGCGGAGGATCCTGGCGTGTCCGTTCTGGCGCTGGCAATGAGTATTCTCCTGTTTTTCTCCCGTCTGGCCGGAATGTCTTCCGTCTGGCGGCATTTCGCCCCCGGCAACCGTATGGCGAAACACGTGGCGGAGGAGGGGCTGGAACTTTTGGGCTATGCCTTGCTGGCGATGTGGTCGGTGCGGCTGCTGCTATGGATTCACCGCCGGTACCCGTCCTCACCCGACACCCCGGAGTCCCCGCATGGACGAGACTGACCCTCAGCCAACGGATTTTCCTATCGCCCTTCCGACGTCTGCCGCCGCCGTGTTTTTCATGTTGCTGGCGGTGCTGTTTTCTCCCGCCGTGGCCACCGCTTTGTCCAGCGAACCGACCGCCACGCCAAGTGCCGCCTCCATCACCTTGAGCCTACTGTATTTCGCCGTATTCTCGTTCGTCCTTGTTGTTTTGACGCTGCGGATCGCGCGGTTGCCATTCAGTGCCGCGTTCGGATTAAAACGCCCGCCCGCCCTGGCGGCATTAAAGGGCCTTAACTTTGGCATCGCCACCACCCCGTTGCTGATGGTCGCGTCCGGATTGTTGGCGATACTGGCAAACCGGATGGGGCTGAATCTGGAACAGCAACCGATCTTCGGATACCTTGATAACGGCGGGTTGACGAAATGGGCGGAAGCGTTGGTGATATTTTTCATTCTCGCGCTCGCCCCGGTTTACGAGGAACTGGTTTTCCGGGGACTGGCCTTTCCCGCGCTGTTCGCGTGGCGGAAAAATTTCTGGTCGGCGGCATGGATAAGCGGGGTACTTTTCGCGCTGGTGCACTGTAACGCCGCCGCGTTTGTTCCCCTCACCCTGCTCGGCGTGATTCTGTGCATGGGTTATCGTGAATCAAAATCCATCGTCACGCCCATTGTCATGCACATGGTTTTCAATGCGGCCAACCTTACGGTTTGGTTTATCGCCCACAACATCAATCCCCACCGATGACAACCAAGAGAAAAAAAGTTTCGGTATGGTCGGACTGGCGTTGGCAGCTTCGCCACGCGCTGACCGACATTGACGAGGTGTTCTGCGCGGTTTACGGGCTGAACCTCCCGGCAACCCGAGCGGTGCAAGCCCGCTACCCGGTTTTTCTCACCCCTTACGCGCTTTCGCAGTTGACCCCCGCCGCCCCGACGGACCCGATTAACCTTCAGATGCTGCCGCATCCCGATGAACTCAAGACCGAACCGGGTATCGGGCCGGATCCTTTCGCGGAGAGCGGTCGCGCCGCCCGCTGCCGGGGATTGAAACAGCGTTTCCCCGACCGAGTGCTACTGATGGCATCCGCCCGTTGCGCGATGAACTGCCGCCACTGCACCCGCAAAAACCTGCTCGGCTCCGCCGAAACGGTGAACTCGCAAGAACAATTGGCAGCCGCCGTTGATTGGGTGCGACAACATCCGAAAGTGCGCGAAGTCCTGATTTCCGGCGGCGATCCGCTGCTGCTCTCCGACCGCAAACTGACTGAAACGGTTAAGGCGTTTGCCGCGTTGCCGCAGATTGACGCCGTCCGTATCGGCACCCGGACGCTCTCGACGCTGCCGATGCGCATCACCCCCGCACTGGCAACGGCACTCGGAAAATTCCGCAAAGTGTGGGTCAACACCCAGTTCAACCATCCCCGCGAGATTACCCTCGAGGCGGCAGCCGCCTGCGCTCTGCTGGTGGATGCCGGCATTCCGGTGTCGAACCAATCGGTATTGCTGAAAGGGGTGAACGACTCGGCGGACACGATGTTCGAGCTGTGCTCCAAGCTCCAGCGCCACCGGGTGCGCCCTTACTATGTTTTCGTCTGCGACCCGGTGGCCGGCATCGCGCCGTTCCGTGTCCCGGCAAAACGCGCCCTGCAGATCGAACGGGAACTAGCCGTCCAGCTAGGAGGACTGGCCATGCCGCGCTTTGTGGCCGACCTTCCAAGCGCCCTTTACAAGACGCCGGTCTCGGAATGCACGCATTCGCCAGCGCAGTGACACTGCCCGTGATGCGGGCCGCGCAAACCAGCGGCAGGATCGGAGACCTGACAGTCGCACCCGTGGCGAATCTCGGTCAGCATCCCGCCAAAGGATTCGCGGAAAGTGGCGGACGCCACCTCGCCGATGGCGTGTAACCCGGCGCCCCGGTTTACGCACAGCACATGGGTGGCGTTGCCGGTTACCACGCTAAGGTTGTGAGAGACCATCAGCACCGTCATGGTGGAGGTCAAGCCGCTGAAAAGATCGTAAAGCCGGCTGGCGTGTTCCGGATCGACGTTCGCCACCGGTTCGTCAAGCAGCAACAACTCCGAGCCGCCCGCCAGCGCCTGCGCGATCATCACCCGCTGCCGTTCACCGCCGGAAAGTTTCGCGAACGGGCGGTCGGCAAATCCCGACAACCCCACCCGCTCCAGCGCGGCGGCGGCGGCTTCGCGGTCAATCGCGCCGTAACGGCCAAACCGGCAGCGCGACACCCGTCCCATCAACGCGACCTCCATCACCGACACCGGAAACCGGGGGTCGAACGGGATCAGCTGCGGCACGTAACCGACTCGCGGCCGCGCCGCCGCCGGGGTACCGCCCAGCACCTGGACTTTGCCGTATTGCGGCGAGAGTTCACCCAGCAGAATCTTCAGCAACGTGGTCTTGCCGCCGCCGTTGGGTCCCACCACCGCCACCAACGAATTTGGCGCGATCTGAAACGACACGTTATGCAGAATCTCCTGGTCTCCGCGCAGGAAACACATATCCTCAACTTTGATCACTGGTGCGTCTGACATAAAACTAGCCCCAAACCTCCGTCTACTTTTGTTCCGCCTTGACGACCGAAGCGTCGCGCACATGCGGCGTGAGGAATACGAACATCCAGAACTTGCCTTTGCCCCCCTCATCCGTGGCTATTCTCTCAAGAATCATGGGCCTTTCGAGCCGCGCTGTAATTTCAGCTTTTTCGATGTTGCGAACGGGGAAATGCGGAATCTCCATCGGTAAGTCACACGTCTCGCCGCCGGGCGCGGTCAATTTCAGACCAAGGTTTTCCCATGTCGGCTCGTCCACAATGGAGACGTGCAGATTCTTCAGTTCAACCCTGTCGCCGTCCTTGAGCGTCGGCGTCACGCGAATGGTGGCCCCCACCTCTTTCATTACGAAATCCCCCGACTCGATCGCGGCAAAGCGCGTCGTATCCGTGCCGCCATCCAGATCGAGCGTTCCGATTGTCATCTTTAATTTTTTCTTGTCCAAAAGCTTTACCGCATCGCGCAGTTTGTCCAGCTCCTCCGTCCCAAATGTATTTTCGAACCGGTCCGACAGCTTAACATCCCATGAGGTTGGATAAATGTATTCCGTCACCACCTTTAATGTCGCCTCATTGCCGTCAAGCGTCAGGATTTTCGGCGTGGTGGTCGTGACATCAGTACGCGTGAGAAGTTTATGCAGCTTGTGAACCGCCTCCCAGCATGATAACGTAGCAATCGAATCCTCGCCGTCAATGTTAAATCCCGCGTCCTCAAACACCTCGCGTTCCGCTTCGACGATGCTGACGTCAACTTCCACCAACCGTTGCGGCGTCTGGGCGGCGGCCGGCTTCTCCGGCGCATCACACGCGCCATACCCGGCAAGCATCACAACCGCCGCGGCAATAACCATTGAATTGTTCATTTTCAAAATTACCTCATTTCTTTTAGCATCGCTCATTATGCCGTTTTATACCGGCATTACTTTGCGGTGGCTACGCGGTTTACGAGATGGACGATGTTAGAGTACGGGATATCGGAATGGGTCGCAAGACCGATTTCGCAGGTGCGCGAATTACTGTAACCGTGTACGGCCCCGGCGTGTTCAATCTGCTGACGCAGCTTGCGCAACGCCCAAGCGTTCAACTCCGGATGCGTGAAACCTTTGTCCCCGGCGAACGCGCAACACCCCACCTCCTCCGGCACAAACACGTTCTTCGCACAGGCGCGGGCAACTCGCACCATAGTCTCCGCAAGTCCCATCCGCCGCGTGGAACAGGTGATGTGTACCGCCACGCACCAGTCCTTCGGCAAAGGCTTGATACGCACTTTATCCAACACGAACTTATCAATAAATCCGGCTGGTTCGTAGAGATTAAGCCCGTTAATCTTCTCGCGCATCCGGTGCAAACATGGGCTTTGGTCACAAAGAATCGGCCATCTGCCGTTCTCCGATGCGCTGCGGAGGACGGTTTCAAGTTCCGCCGTCTTGCGGTCGGCAACGTCCGGCATCCCTTTCGACTCCCATATCATACCGCAGCACAGCTTCTCGATTCCCTCGGGGAACACCACTTCGTACCCCGCCTTGCCCAAAAGCTCAACCGTCTCCTCAACAACGGTTCGTTCTCCCGGTAACGCGCCCATGCGTTGGTTGATGCACGAAGGAAAATACACCACTTTCCCGGAACGCCCCGCTGCCGCCGTTGCGCCCGCACGCGTTTTCACGGCTTTCGCCGCGCCGGGTGTCGCGGGAGTCCACAGCGGAACCATCCCGAACGTCCCTTTGTGCAACGCCCTGCAAACCGACGCCATCAACCGCGTACCCAAAACGCTTCGTCCAAACGATGCCAAACGCAGCATCGCTGCCGCGAAGCCCGCCACAAAAACAAAGTGATCCGCCGCAAAACCGCCGGCCCTTTTCGCGAGCAATGGCAACTCGCGCCCGCGTATTACATGAATCAGCTCGCCCGTGTTGATCCCCACCGGACAAGCCGTGGAGCAAAGTCCGTCGCCCGCGCAAAGATCTCGTCCCGCGCTTCGGAATTCGCGCACCAGCCGCTTTGCCCTTCTCCTCGACGCTGGGTCGTTCAGCGCGTTAAGCCGCGCGATCTCGCGTTGCACCACAATCCGCTGGCGCGATGAAAGCGCGTACCCGTGAGCAACGCACTTCACCTCGCAGAAGCCGCATTCAATGCATCTGTCCACAATCGGATCAAGACGCGGCAACGGTTTCAAGTTGCGCACGTAAGCCGATTCGTCTTCGTTAAAAATCACGCCGGGATTCAAAATCCCTTCCGGGTCGAAAAGCGACTTCACTTCCTTCATGAGCAAATAAGCGTCATCGCCCCATTCGCGGCGCACGAACGGCGCCATGTTGCGACCCGTGCCATGCTCGGCCTTGAGCGATCCGCAGTATTTCTCGGTGACGAGCGACACAACATCGCGCATCATCGAGTCATATTGCGCCACGGCCTCCTGCGTGTCGAAACGCTGGTTTAGAATGAAGTGCCAGTTCCCGTCGAGGGCGTGCCCATAGATGACGGCATCGGGATAGTTGTGCGCTACGAAAAGCCGCTGCAGATCTTCCGTTGCCTCGGCAAGGCGTTCAATCGGCACGGCAATGTCTTCGATGAGACAGGTGGTGCCGATTTCCCTGGTGCCGCCGACGGCAGGGAATATTCCGCTGCGCATCGCCCAAAATCTGGCGACTTCGGCGGGGTCGGACGTGAACGCGGCCGGCGCGGCGAGCGCAAACGGCTCAAGCGCGGCAAGTATCGCGGCACGGCGGGCGGAGAGTTGCGCCCCCTCTTCTGCCTCCGTTTTCACAAGCAACGCCCCGGCTTCGTCCGGTAGACTCGAAAGCTCCGGGAAGTCTTTCTCCACGGCCCTCATGGCACGACGGTCAAAAAACTCCGCCGCTACCGCCGCCCCGGTAGCTTTGATTGCCACCACGGCCTCGCAGGCCATGCGGGCGGATGGGAAGAGCAGAAGCGAGGACTCCGAAAGCGGCGCAATCTTGCCAGTTCTGAATGTAACCTCGGAAAGGAACGCCAGCGTTCCCTCGCTGCCCGGAATCAAATGCGCGATAATCTCAAACGGGTCGTCAAACTCCACGAACGGGAGAATCGTAAGCCCCGTAACGTTCTTGATAGCATACTTGCGGCGGATACGCTCCGCAAGGGCGGCGTTGGCGCGCACACCGTCGCGCAACTCCTGAATCCGCTTTACAAAGGCGCGGTGCGAAACCGTAAACGCGGCACGGCTCTCGGCGTCACCGGTGTCGAGCGCAGTTCCGTCCGCGAGAACGATCCGCACGGAATCGATCATGCGATAGCTGTTCGCGTGTGTGCCGCAACTCATGCCGGAGGCGTTGTTCATCACGATGCCGCCCACCATCGCGCTATTGACCGAAGCGGGGTCGGGCGTGAATCTGCGCCCGTAAGGTTTCAACACCTCATTCACCCTGCCGCCCACCACGCCGGGCTGGAGACGGATTCTCGCGCCCCCGTCAAGCACCTCGCATTTTTCCCACTTCTTGCCGCACACGACAAGCAGCGAGTCGGTGATCGCCTGCCCCGAAAGCGAAGTCCCCGCCGCCCGGAACGTGACGCTCTTCCCCTCGCGGCGGGCGCGCGCCAAGATGCTCCGCACGTCCTTCTCGTCAGCCGGCATCAGCACCTCTTGAGGCAGGATACGGTAGAATCCCGCGTCCGTACCCCACGCCAGCCGATCCATTTCCCCTTTCATAACGGAGCTTCCACTCATGGCAAATCCTCTACAACCACGCGAAATCCTACGTCGAACGGACGCATCCACGACGGGTAACGCCAACGCCAAGCGCTTGAGCTAACTACCGGACGCCGATACCACGATCCGCCGCGCACTACTTTAAGATCGCCGTCCGCAGTTTTCTCGTCGTACGGATAAGGCCGCCACGAGCTTGCAGTCCACTCCGCTACGTTTCCGTGCATATCGTAAAGCCCCCAGGCGTTGGGCGCGTAACTGCCGACCTTCGCGAGATGAAGCACATGGTCGTTGAAGCGGCGGTCACGCAACTCATAGTCCCACAGCGCGGGCGGTTGGTTTTTCGGCTGCGGATCATCGCCACGCGCGAACGGCTGCGGATTCACCCCAACCACGGCCAGCTCAATAAACATATAGTCGGCCATATTCTCATGCTTAGAGAAGTCATCGTCTTTCGTGCCGTAGTTGAATTCGGTGTCCGATCCGGCGCGGCAGGCCCACTCCCATTCGGCCTCGGTAGGCAGGCGAACCTTCTTGCCAAGCCGCTTCGATAGCCACGCGCAATACTGCTGCGCCATATCCCAGCTCACGCGGATGGCGGGGAACTTCTCGTTGCCGGACTGGGCGAAATCCGGATCCTGACCGCCCATGTAGTAGCCGCGATTCACCTGGTCCTTGTAATGTTTGTCGTAAACTCCGTTGTCGAAATTCGGGTCCATTAGACGGAACTGCCCCTGCGAGATCTCCTTCGTCGCCATCCAGAAGCCTTTGCCGATCGTGGCTTTGCACACCGGGCGTTCGGCGGGCGTAAGTTCGTTTGAACCCATCGCGAAAGAGCCGGCGGGGATGTAGGCGAACTCCAACTGCTCGCCGCTTCCGATGTCTAACGTGCGCGGCTTTTTCTCGCCCTGCATCTCTTTCGCCCGCGCGGCAGCGAACGGCCAGCCCTCGACTTTAATCGCGTTATTCGACTTCTCCCCTGCGGGCGGCGCCTCGAAACGCTCCGCGCCGGGAACGTATGGATTATCGATCTTCTCGGGATCATACTTGTCGCCGGCCCATTTCAACGCCATCTCTTTTCTGCGGGCCAAATTCATCTGGGTGCGCTGGTTCCCGCCGGTTTCCTCGGTCCAAGTACCCCAGAAAGGAACGTTAAGATCCATCCAGGTGACGATTCTAGACCACTCTTCGGCGGTGAGCTTCACATTGTGATGCCCCTTTTCAAGCCGTTGGTACAGTTCGGACGTTGATACATGAAACTCCAGCGGCGTAAGCAGATGGTAGTCGCCCTCGGGACCGTTCCTCCGCACATAAGGCATCAAATTGACATAGGCCCTGGAGTAGTGTCCCTCCATCTTGCTACCGTCGAAGTCCGGCAACGGCGCACCCATTCGCGTCTTTAGCCCGCTGTTCGGGTTGTGGCATCCAACGCATTTCCGGTCGAGCACCGGTTGCACCTCGCGCAAAAACGCATAGTTGCGGCGCGGACCGTACCACGGTGCGGGTGTTTGCGGACGCTTCCGCGCCGCGATGGAGTTGGCCGCGGGCGGAGCCTCGTTCTGGTTCTCGTGGCATCCCGTGCAGGAAATCACCTCGCCGGGAACGCCCACGAACCACGAGCGCATCTCCTGAAGCTTGCATCCGTTTGCGTCCAACGGTTGGATGGCGAACGGCGTATTGGCGGGGACGGTGAAGATCGCGCTGCCGTCCTTTTCCAATTCCACCTCGCCAAGGATGTTGCGAATGTCCCACGGCCCCTCGAAACCAATGTTGTAGTGGCCGCCCACGTTGCGCGGCGAATAACTGTAGGAGAACAGACGGAGTTTTTTGGCCACGTTGTTCGGAACACCCTTCAGACCCGCACCGAAATTAACGTTCTGAAGATAGACGGTGCAGGTGTTCACAGCGTCGTTGCGCCTGTCCACGGACATCTGCGGACGGCTGCGCTTCTTTACCGGCAACGGCTCCAGACAGTTCCAGTCGGCAGAGACGCTCACGGGAACGATGTTGTCATAAATGTCCGCGAAGGCCACGATGAACGGATCGCCGTTGCCGCGGTGGACGGATGTCAGGAAAAGCTCGTCGGCCAACGGATACGGGTGGAGGAAGCGCGGGCTCGAACCGTTCACCAATTGGTCGCGCGCCTTGTTCGCAACGGGCTTACCCCATCCCGGTATACGCTGGATCACACCTTCCGTTTCGTTCCGCCCTTTCATCACGTCGAAGAGCACCAATTCTCCCTCGCGCGCGCAACCGTGGTGGCCGGAGGCTACCCCGCAAAATTTCGTGACGGATCCCGGCAGCGGCCGCGCGTAAAACAGCGAGTTCGGCCAGTAAGAGTTCGACCCGTAGAACGCCTTCTGGTCGGAACCGTCCACGTTCATGGTCATCATAACGCGGGAAAAGTAATGGGCGCTGTCGGTATATTCCCATCTCAAGTAGAGAACACGGCCGTTGTTCATCACCACTGGACACCAGCTGTTGTCCTGGTCGAACACCAGGCGTTTCACCCCGCCATCCTTTTCAAGAAGATGCGTGTTGCCCACATAGTCGGAACCGGTAACGCACGGCACGCCGTGAAAGCCGCTGGTGGAGACGAATAGCATGCGACCGTCGGGCAGATAGCAAGGGTCGTAACAATCGATGTCGTTCATGCCGGAAGGCGTCTTGAGCGTCTTGACAAGAGGCTTATCAAGGCGCGTTTCAAGTACGCACCATCGTTTTTCGCTGTCGAGACCGCCAGAATAGGCAATCTTCTCCGCATCGAAGTCCAGATCGACGTCCCCAAGAAAATAATTCGACGCGGCAATTGTACGCCCGCGCTCTCCCGTGCCACGACGGATCGGCATTGAAACAATGGTGTTCAAATACCCCTCCAACGGCACTGATGAGTTTCCCTGCCAGTTTTGCGGCAGACCGGAATGCGACTTTCGACTGCGCTTGACCATCAAAAAACGCGTGAAATCAACGGCGGGATGGCGCAGGAACACATCGTCCTGCAACTTCATCAGGTCCGCCGCCGCATTAAGTCTCGCGTCATCGTTCGCCGCGCCCTCAATAGACTTCTTAACCTCCGTAAGCCTTGCCAACAACGCGGCAGGATCGCCGTATGCGCTAGGGTATTTGGCGGCGTAAGCGCGGATGGCGCGTTCCATCGCGGCGGCATCGAACCACTTCAGCGTCTCAAGCGCAAGCAATTTGGACTCGCCGGATGGGGCCGCAAGCTTCGGCGCGCCCTTCTTCAGGGCGGATTTCGAGAACTGCCCGGAACCAAGATTCCCCACTATCTCCTCCGCATGGTCCGGGAAGTCCTCCACCAGCCGGTCGACAAGCGGCAACAGCGTGTGGTACCGGCGCAACTTTGCCGCCGTGGCCACGGCGGAATCTACCCAAGTGGATCGTTTTTCGTATGCGGCGCGGATTTCCGCCGGGGTGGCGGGCTGCGCTGTCACGTCTTCAATCTCCGTGCCCGCATATTCCGCGCACGCCTCAGCCGCAAGATCCATCTCCAAAACCAGCGGCCCCGCGTCGGCAAACGACTTGCCGCGCACCACGCGCCGGCGCTCGTCAAGCAGCAACACCTGCACGCCGTCGGAACGGTGGCTGTACCCCACTCGGTTATGCAGCACGATCTTGGCCACCTCGACGTTTTTCCCAAGATCCACCTCCCACCACTGCGGGCTGTTCTTGTGCCTCTCGTCGGTGTGCGTTATGGTGCCGCTTCCCCAGTCGTGATCGGGGTTGCCATCTACAGCCCGCGCCGGAACGCCGCCGTAACCCACCGTGCTTTGGAACGTGGGACGCCCTTTTGCGACATTGACCCCGCCAGAGAACACCTCAAGCTCCGCGATCGACAGTATCGCCGGGATACGCTCAAGGCGCACATGGACGTACCTGCCACTCGCCGGTGCCGCCACGGCGTTTCCAACAACAATGATTGCACCAAGCGCCAGACAACATCCCGCCGTCAACATTCGGTAGCGTCGCGCCCCTACCCTCGGCTTCGCCAATGTGGCGTTACACACATCAAACCCATGAAGAACTGATTTGGCCATATTATCGTCCACAGTGCCCTGTCCTTTCCAAAGCCGGTCCACCGCCTATCGCTCCAGCGACAATTCCAACTTTTTTTATATTATATCACCCGTCCCCTAGGTTAGTCAACGCGAACCCGCTCGATATGGTCATTTCAGGATGGCGTCCACCACCTTGTCATAGGAATCCACGGCTATGGCACCATTCAGTTTCGCGGCGGTTTCGCGTTTTGTCTCCGTGTCCGCCACTACCACCACCCTGCCGCCGCGCGCAATGTAGCCGTTCAGACGCTTCGCATCGGCATCTAACACCTTGCCCGTGAAAACCACCGTATCGATATGCGGAAGGTCGTTCAAATCCTTGCCCGGCCACACGTCTACGCGCTTGTCGCGGAGAAGCGTGTTGAACAGAAACTGGGCGGATGCCTTGTCAGATGAACGGTATCTCACCGAAACCGTCCCGCGCCTTCTGTCGAGGTTCACCGGCGTCGGCGCCACTCCCGTAAGGAACTTTATCCCGCTCCGTACCAAGTCGAAGTTGTTCTCCGCCTTTTCTGGATGCGGGCACGAGAGGAACACCTTGCCTTTGCCCACCCTGCCGCCGACAAACGCGGCCTTGCCAACCATCTCTTCGACAGGCTCCGGCTGGCAAGTGTTTACGATACGCCCCGCGTAACACGCGAGAACTTTAACGTCCGAGTCCTCAACCGGGTTGCCAGGCACTAGCACCGGACCGCCGTAATAGAGTACGTTGCGGTTCGCCGCCGAACCAGCGAAGACACTCTTTCCATCAGTCGTAAGCGTCACCTTTATCGGCGCCGAACCGCGGTAATGGCTGGGGTCGTCGCCCTTGAACGGCACGAGGCCGAGGCGCGGCCGGTCGGAACGCGATTGCTGCAATGCAAGAAACGCGCCCGCGCACACGCCGTAGTACTTACCGCCAGCCAACACGAACCGCCTGAGCGCGTCAGCACCCTTGTCGCCCAACGCCTTATACTGCGCAGTGCAGCTGCCGCCCGGCTGAATCACAAGATCGAGCTTTTCAATTCCGCCGTTCAAGTAGTCCGCCGGGCTAAGGAAAGTCAAATCGTATTCCGGCGCGAGCGCGAGCGCCCTGGCGATCGGGATGTTGGAGTTGTTTTCGTCCTGATAGATGCCCACGCGTACGGGCTTTTCAATCTTGGCCGGAATGGCTACCGTATCGGCAACTGGCTCCGCCGCGAACTTGCGAAGCGCCACCAGCGCGTCCTCCGCGTCCTCAACGCACGTGACACCAGATACCAACTCTTTCGCCGCCTCAGCCGCCCGGCCCCACGCAAAAACACGCCCGCCGCGGGAAAGGAACTCTTTCGTCCGAGCCGTATTTCCGTCATACAGCCCGACCGCGGGTTTCACCGACCCCGTTCCGGACGGCGCAAGTACGGCATCGACACGCCGCAGGAAACCTTCCTCGATTTGCGCCTTGTTAAGCGGAATAACGTCAAACTCGCCGTCGGTGACAAGCTTCTGCACAAGTTTCGCGGTCTCCGTACCGAACGAATCGTCACACATGAAGCCCACCGCCAGCTGCCCCCGACGCCGCTGCGGATAGTCCCATTCGAGTTCGCGCCCCGTCAGGAAGCGAAACGCTCCTTTTAAAATGTAATGGTCGTCCTCATCGCTTTCAGGATGCACCGATAGGACAAATATCCGTCCCTTGCCGTAAGTTCCCGCGATTGCCGCGGCTTGACCGGCCATGGAAGGCCGCGCCTTTTCTCCTTGCGTGTTGATGTCGCCGTTGTAGGTCGCGACCACCTCCACCAGGGCGTCCTTCACCTCCGTTGACGGCAACGGCACCGGTCCCTCCGAGTAACGGATCTTCACCGCCCCTTTCTTGATTCCCGCCAATTCCGTCGCGCGCGGGCCAAAGGCGACCGACATGTCAGCCTTGCCTCCCGACGGGCCAAATTTGAACGGGATCATGTGAAGCATATTGGGATGTCCCTTCGACGACTCCATCAAAAGGCAGCATCCGGCGCATGTGCCGACGTAACCGCCGCCGCGCCTGACGAACGCCTTGACGATCTCGCGCCCTTCAGGGCCAAGCGACCTCGACTCTTCTACCGACGAACCGCCGGGCATCACCAGGACATCCGCCGCATTGAGCGCGCCGGAACGTACCGCCGCGCCGTCCACGGGCGTGGCGGCAACGCCTTTCGCGCGGGCGGTCAGCTCAAGCCAGCGGAACGCGCCGATGTTGCGCGCGCCCTTGTCGACATAGACCGCCACCCTGAGCGGCGCGAGGCCCTTTTCCGCAACCGGAGCAACTGGCGCGAGCTCGTCGTCCGCATCCGGCTCAACCGGCGCGACCTTCTCTTCAGCAACCGGCGCAATGGGCTCGGCCTCGTTCTTCGTGCCGGCTCCGACGCATCCGGCAAACGCGGCGACAACCGCCGCAATCAACGTAATTTTTTTCATTGTCTTCATCCTTGGAAGTCTACTTCAGCAATGCGTCGACGACCTTGTCGTAGGAATCGACGACGACCGCGCCCTTGAGCGCCTTTGCCGCCTTGCGCTTCGCCTCCGTGTCCGCGACAACGACGACCCTGATGCCGCGGGCGACGTAGCTCGCCACGGCCTTGGCCTTGTCTTTGGCCGCCTTGCCGGTTACGACGACCGCGTCGACATGCGAAAGATCCTGCAGGTGCTTGTCGTTCCATACGCAGAACCGGCTGTCGCGGTTGAGCGTGTTGAACAGGAACTCTACGGACGCTTTGTTGGACGGACGGTACCATACGGCAACCGCCCCGCGCGTCCTGTCCCGATACACGGGCGACGGCGCGACGCCGGTAAGATACTTGATGCCGCTCCTCACGAGGTCGAAGTTGAACTCCTCTTGCTCGGGATGCGGACACGAGAGGAACACCTTGCCCTTGCCGACCCTGCCGCCGAGAAAAGCCGCCTTGCCCGCCATTTCCTCGACCGGCTCGGGCTGGTTCGTGTTGATTACCCTCCCCGTGTATCTCGCAAGGACTTCGATCTCGGCATCCGGAACGCTCTCGCCCGGAACTGCCGCCGGACCTCCGGCGTAATAGACCGTGCGGTTTGTGGCGGAGTGCGGAAACACCTTCTTCCCTTCGTCGGTGAGCTCGATCCTGACTGGCGAAATGCCGCGATAGTGCGAAGGGTCGTCGCCTTTGAACGGAACGAGACCAAGACGCGGGTAGCCCGGGCGCGACTGCTGGAGGGCGAGAAACGCACCCGCGCAGACGCCATAGTATTTTCCGCCGTCGAGGACAAACCGCCTAAGCGCCTCCACGCCCTTGTCCCCAAGCGCATTGTACTGCCTTTTGCATCCGCCGCCTGGCTGGATCACGAGGTCGAGCCCGTCAAGTCCGCCGTTCGCGTAGTCCTCNNCAGCGGAACGCGCCGATGTTGCGCGCCCCCCTGTCCACGTAAACCGCCACGCGCAACTGATCCCGCTTTGATTCCGGACGCGCAGTGCCGATTCCCGAATCCGGACCGACACAACCCGCGAATACGGTAAACGCCACAACCGTTACGAATGACTTAATCTTCATCATCATTTCCCCTGTTCAAAGCCCATGCATAAACCCGGCGGGCAAAAAAAAATCGCAGATGGCAACATCTGCGGTTTCATGAAATTATCAAAAATGGTAGCGGGGGTTGGATTTGAACCAACGGCCTTCAGGTTATGAGCCTGATGAGCTACCAAGCTGCTCCACCCCGCATTAACATTTGGCGCGCCACGCAGGAGTCGAACCTGCAACCTTCTGATCCGTAGTCAGATGCTCTATCCAATTGAGCTAGTGGCGCTCAAAACGGGAAGGAATGTACCAAAACGGGCCATGCAATGCAAGCAGAAAATGAAAAAAATCACTATTTTTTCACTCTAGCCCCAAGCGAGGGCGGTAATGATACGGGATCAAATCATAATTTCCAGCGTCCACTGGGCCGGTTTGCCCATTTCGCTGGAGGGTACCATCTCGATGCCGACCGGAACGCACCAGCCGGATTTGCGGTTTTCGGCAAGAAAACCCTGCATTTGGCGGTAGCCGCCTTGGAGCTGGACTTTCCACCGGGACAATCGGCTAAACGCCTCATTCAGCGCGGGGCCGAAATTTCCCCCGCCCTCGTCGCGTTTGGCGGAGACCAACCGCATTCCCGCCGCTTCCAGCTGGCGGGTGAAACACTGGAACCGCTGCTCGGGCGGAGTGTCGCCACCCCACTGGCGCTTTCCCTCGTCCGTTTTTCGCTGCTCTTCAAGCGCTTTCAGCCTCTCTTCGTAAGTCTGCTTGAATTCCGAGAGCTCGCGGGTTACATTCCGCACTTGGACTTCCATCGTCGCCGCGTCCATACCATACCCGGACAATTGGCTCCGCAATTTCTGCAGCTTGTCGTTTTCCGGCCGGTACCAGTGCCAGTAATAAGCAAATAGCACCACCAGCAGCGGAAGCAGCACCACAATCACTTTGTCGCGTTGACTCAAGCCCATGTCAAAACTCCCCGCTTTCCCCGGCCGCCTTTTTCGCGGCGCCCTGAATCGATGCCGGCGGTTTCAACGCGCAACGGAACTTCCACGCGCCGTTACCGTTGGCCGCCACCTCCTCCGGTTCCAAAGTCCACCCGCGTTCCGCCAGCCGTTTGCCGCAAGCCACAAAAAACGCGTCGGCATCCCGGGCCGACCGGCACCAGCCGGCGACAGTCAATCCAAACGGTTCCCCGGATTTAATCGAACGGATAACCAGCGAATCGGGGCAACTCTCCGCCAACGCCGTGAGCAGGAACTCCATCCCACCCTGCGCCTGCTCCATGATTTCCCGACGACCTTTTTCCTTTGCGATTTCCCGCTCGCGTTCCTCAAGGTCGCTTTTCAAACCCTTCAACGAGTTTTGAGCCTGCGCCAACTGGCCTTTGAGCGTTGCCAACCGACTGTTCTCATTGCGGGCCTTGCGCAACGCGGCCGACATCTCCCCGTGATGCCAGAAACACGCCGCACCGGACAATACCGCCAGCGCCAGCCCGTAAACCAAAAACCGTCCGGACGATGGCGGCGGCGAGGGTGGTCTGACAAACGGCATGGTCGCGGCAGAAAGGAATTTTTTCGCCGCAGCCAACGCCTCCTCCGGCGATTCAACACCCGCAACGCCCAGCAGGCTCGGATGCGAAACCCCGGCCAAAGTAACGCCATAGCGGCGGAACTCTGCGGTTGCCGCCGTCAGCTCTTCCAACGGCAACTGGAGAATCGTGCACGGCGTGGTTTGGGCGTTCGGAACGCCTTTGACCCAGGCGCACGCGGACCGTTCGACGGGTATTCCGGAAAATGCCTCCGCTTCGTAACCGACCAGCGAATCCGCCTCGGCGGGCTGAAGCCCCGAAAGCTGCGCGGTGGCGATGTCCAGCGTTTGGCACCAAGCGTCGTTCCTAAACAAGGCAACCGTCCGGCGTTTTCCCAGCTTCTGGAACAGCGGTTCCAGCTGCCCAGCCAAAGGCAGCAAGGTATCGCGGGGAAAATCCGACACCGAATCCGGTCCCGGCTTGCCGCCGGACAAATCAACCCGCCAAACCGAATCGCGGGACATGAATACCAAATCGGAGATTTTTCTGCGAATCATGGCTGGCTCGATTCTGCGGTTAAAGTTTCGTTCAACACCGAAGTGCCCGGCAACAGTCGTACCGGGATGGGATTTCCGTAATTGGTCACCCCGCCGCTGTCATAGGTACAGACGCGGATCATCCGCTGGCCCGCCGTCATACGCGCCGTGCGGTTCGTCAGCACAAACGGCACCGACCGTCCGCCGGTCTCGGTGAATTTCTCCCGCCACTCCCACGCCATCACCCGACTGGAATCGGCCTCCGAAACCGGATCGGGGTTCGGTCCGTAAACCCGCACCACCGCCCAGGCCGGCGCGTTGGTGGGAAGCCGGATATACCCGCTGACCGCGCGGACGAACGCATTGGAGACCGGCGCCACCGATACGTCCCGGTCGTAACTATCCGCCGGACCTTCGGTCAATTCAGACAACCCGTCCGCCCCCAAATGGCGGATAAAGCAAACCGGCATGCCGTTGGTCGCGGATTGCTCCGCCACCCCGTCGCCATACGCCCAATCCGCCCCCAGCAACCGGTTCGGCAACTCTCCGGCAGAGAAATCCAGTCTACCCTCCGCCGCGTTTTTGGACACCATCGCGTTGCCCCAACCATCGCGAACCCAAGGCGACTCTGCGCCCGGCGGCAGCTTCAAGTAGGGTCCCCGCCAGCCCATCGGCACCATCACCCCGTTATCCATCGGCAACGGCGAAATCCCGTCCGCCCTGGCCCGCGCGCAGAGGTTGGTCTTGGCGGAAAACACCCCGTACTCCGGAGCAAATTCCGGTCTCTCCACCAATTCGCCCAGCGTAAGCTGCGTCCGGTCGTTGCCGTTGGTGACCGCCCTCGGCAACCGGCCCAAATCGCCAACAAAAAACGGCTGTTCCGTGCCGTTCGCGGCAACAGGCGGCGCACCGGAAATCGCCGCCAGCAATTCGGCCAACAGCGCGTTGGAGCGGCGGACCCGCTGTTCATGTTGATAGCCGGAGAAACTCTGGGTCAGCAGCAGCGTCGCAACCGACAGTATCGACAGCACCAGCACCAACTCCAACAAGGTAAATCCCGTATCGCGTCTCATTTAAGCTCCTCGTATGTGTCGGCCCGGTTGAGGAACAGCACCAAATCATCGCCTCTGGCGGCGGTCGACTCTTCCGAACGCCCGGCGCACAAATCCCGCGGGGTGTCCAGTACCCCGTCCGGACCGGCCGAAACCAGCCGGGCATACCGCCAGCGGAGTTTCGCGAACCCCTTGTCCACCGCCGCGGTCGGCCGCATCCGGTCCGGGAAAGCCTCCGGGGCGGGAATTTGGATTACGTAAGGGTTCCCCCAGGGATCGGCTAGGGCCTCCTCGCCGACAAAGCCGTAATAGCTGGAACCGGGGACCAAATCATTGACGGCGTAAAAGCCGCGCTGGAAAAACGTCCTGTCCTTGGCGAACCGCACATCGTCCGGTCCCGGGAACCGTCCGCGGCGCGGGAAGCGGGCGGGCGGGGAAAATCCCGGATCCGAAGCATCCGGCGGCGGTGGCGGACGCACCGCCGAGGCCGAGCGTTCCGCATCCATCCGGCGGCCGCCGCCCACGTATGGCCCGCGCCAGCCACGTCCGGAATTGATATCGTAAAGAACGGTTTGGGGTTGCGGCAATCCCGCATTGCGCCATCCCGCCAACTCCGCCTCCGACTGGAGGTTGGACGGGCAGAAAAGGTTGTGTACGCGCAGGTTAAGGCACTCGAAGCGGGTTTGCTTCCACAACGGGTTTACCGGCATAAACCCCAGCACGGTTTCCATGTCGCCCAAATATCCCGGCGCAACCGGAGTGCCGACAATCGCGTCGCGCAGGGTGGCGAGGTCGGTTTGCGCCGCGGTGCGCTCGGCCGACTCCCGCAATCCGCCGTAATGGCGAACCGCCAACAGCGCCAGCAGCGAAAGCAGGAAAACCACCATCACCGTCTCAACCAAAGTGAAACCGCGTTCCATCGCCGACATTCTCACGGCTCCTTATCTTCCGACTGCCGGCTTTTGCCGCCCGAACCGAAATCGATATGCCAGTCCTTGCTGTCCCGCAAACCGGGGCGGTGGTCTTCCGGATCCAAATACCGGTTGGCATCGGGATTACGGGTGTTCTCGCGCAGAACCCGCTTGGTGGCCTCCTCGGCCTCCGACGGCGTGGAGATAACGTGCGGGGTAATCAGGATAATCAGTTCCGAACGCGATTTGACCTTGTTGGTGGAGCGGAACAGCCAACCGAGATACGGGATGTCCATCAGTAACGGAATGCCGGAAACTTTGTCGGTCTCGGTCTCTTCGATCAGACCGCCCACCGCCACGGTCATCTGGTCTTTGGCCACAAACGTACCCGCCACATAGCGCGACTGCACGATGTCCACATCCACATATTTGTTCCAACCGGAGTTGGACTTGTCATCGCCATTATCGTCGGAGTTCTGGATCATCACCGGGATCTTCCCCTTTTCGGGAGATACCGACGAGTTTTGTTCCAACAGCCGCAGCGTGACCGTGCGGTCGGCGTTGATACTGGGCGTGAAGAGCAATTGGGTGCCGACGCGCTTGAATTCGATTTCGGTTTGCGGTGAGACAACCACATTGCGTTCCGTGACTACGGTGGAGCTGGTGATATCGCGCACGATCGGGCGCTCTTCGCCGATAAACAGCTGGGACACTTCGTTGTTGGCGGTAAGCAGGGTCGGGGTGGCAAGCACCTTGGTGTGGCCGCGCTTCTGCAACGCTTGGATCCGGGCGGTGAAGTGGTCGTTTACAATCTGGAAACTCATGCCCTCGCCGATGGTGCGGTTGGCCTTTAACAGCGAGTTGTTGCTGTTCTGCCATCCGCCGCCGTCCCAATGTCCCTCATGGTTGCCGGGCATGGTCAAATGTCCCTCGGCGGTGTAATCGAACACCGTCTCCAAATCGTCGGACAGCGCGATCTGAAGCAATTTTACCTCAAGCAACACCATCGGAGTGGGTTTGTCAACGCGCTTTACCACGTTGCGGATGTCATCCAGCGCCCACGGGTCGCTGGTCCGCACGATCAGCATATTGTTGCGGCGCGACACCGTAACGTAAATGGGCGGCAACTGTTGGCGGTATTCGTTGAGCGTCCGGGCGGTCTGCTCCTTGGCGGCGGTGCCGGAGTCGGCGGAAGGCGGAGGGAGGGCCTTTTGGAGCTTCTCCGCGTCTTCAACCCGAAGGTCGCGGAATTTACCGTTGCGCCGGTCAAACATTCCGGAAAGCTGGCCGTTTTGGTTCAGGGTGTAAATGCCACCGTTACGGGAAGTGCCGCGCCGACCGCCGGAAACCCCGGAATTTTGCACGTTGAAATCGTCCATCAGCTCATTGTTGGCGGCCCGGTTGATGGTGTCGTAGCGCTCAAACCGGCGCGACAAATCGTTCAGCTCGTCGTCCAGAATATCTTCGTCGCCTAACGACAGCACCACGCGGTCGGCGTACAAGCCTTGGACAATCGACGCCACCTCGATCACGTTGGGATAAAGTAGCACAAAAGTTTCGCTCTGCTCATCCTGCCGAAAACTCTGCAAGCTCTCCTGAAACTCGCCCATCGTCTGGATTCTCACGCTGTTACGATTGGACTCGCGGTCAGCGTACCACAGGCCGTGGCTTTTGCACAGCTCGTCCACAATCTCCGTGGCGGCCATGTTGCGCAAAAACAGCGATATGGCCGTTGCGGCCGCCGCGTCGGAACAGATGTAATTCCGGCGACCCTGGTCGGCCAGCATCCGCAAAGCCATGCGGAGCGGCACCTGGTTGAACTCCGCATAGCGGACGAACTCGCCGTCCGCTGCCTCGCCCTCTTTCGGCGGCAACGGCCGCGCCAGCGACACCGGGACCAAATGCGGTTCCGCCAACCCGTCAGCGGACAATTCGACGCCCTTGACCGTTACGGATTTCACCTTCACCCGGAAAGTCACCCCGCCGGCGGCAAGGTTCAAATCCATCCCCTCGCGAACCAGAAACGGTTCGCCGCCGGGCAATTCCAACAACGCCACCCCGTTTGACTCTTCAGCGCAAACCAGCCCCGCCAGCCGCAGCGAACGGAACGAATCCAGCTGGTTCTTCAGCATATCCGCCATCGGGGCCGCCGTCTGGGTGGGGTCGATATTCTGCCCCGCGGACGACAAAGCAACCAAAACCAGCGCCCCCAAGGCACACAAAAAGCTCTTTTTCATAAAAACAACGCCTAAAAAGGTTAATCGCAAGCCTAATACAAATATTTAAACGCCGCGCTTATACCTCCGGTTCACATTTTTCCGACCGGATCGTATCTTGCGCTTGCGATTTAACCTAACGGCTAATGAAAAAGACGGTACCGATCTGACTGCCCGGTAAGGACGGGATTTCCACCGCGCCGTCCTTCAACTCCAGCGTACGGTCCGGCTCGCCGGGCCGCGCCCATACCGCCACGGTTCCGGCAGGCTGGCGGACGATAAGACGGGCGGGGAAACTGCGACCGATGGAGAGGTTGAACACCGTGACCGCCGCCACGCGGTTTTCGCTATCCAAGCGCGGGAAAACCCGGAACCGGTGGGTACGCTCCATCCTCACCGGCAACGGCCCGGCCCGGTCAAAGACGTCCAGCATCGCGTTGCGTTCACTGGTGGTGGGCATAGTCACACCGCGGCGCATCACTTTTTTGAAATCGAAAACTATCCACCGCCCTTCGTCAAACGCCTTGGCGGCGCGTTCGCCGCCTGCCGCCTTCAGTTGGTCGGCGGCTTCGACCTGAACCACCACTTTCGCGGACAGCAACCGTTCCAAATCGCCATCGCCCAGCTCTTCCAACGACTGATTGGTGAAATAGAAGGTGTGGTTGTTCCGGGCGGGCTGCACCGTTACCGGCACCCCGATTCGCGCCAATTCGACATCCAGTTCGTCTTCCAGATTCCACCGCAGGATCCGGTCGCAATCGCTTCCCACGAATCGGGCCGTACCGCCCAGCGTGGTGGTTTTTACGGTTTTCGCCAACCGCTCCAAGTACGGCCGCCACTCCGAAACGGTTTGCGCAAACTCATCATAATACGATAGCGGCTCGTTGCGCCCCGCATCCCACCAGTACTCCGTAAGCGCGTCGCACCCGGCCGCGATGGCGATGGCGGACTCAATCATAATCGCCTCGGGCGATTTGTGCAACACTTCCCGGGTGTAGCACTCCTGCTCGTAAGATATTGAAGCCACCCGTACCCCGGAAGCCCGGCAACGTTCCGCCTCGTAAGCGACGAACATCGCCTTGCGCACCATTTCGTCTGCCGATTCAAAGTAACAGCCGTCGCCAACCCGAATGGCGGTTTCGGTCCGCCCGTGTCCGGCAAGCGCGTCCAGCAGCGGGAAATTGTCCACTCCGGAGTGGGTATCGTAGGGTCGGACACTCTGGTAGGCAATGCGCAGTTTCGGGTTCACCCGGTCCGCCCCGCGCCGGGCGGCGGCGCCGTATATCGCCAGCGATTCCGCGCAAAACGCCCGCCAGGCGCGGCGGACATCATCCTTCGCCTCACCACCGTACAAACGGGCCACCAGTTCCTCGCGTGTCAGCTTAAGCCCGTTTTTGGCGTTGAAAGCGGCCAGACAGCGTTCGCAGAAACAGCCGTCCGGCTTGGACATCCCCATGCGCAAATCATCGTCCAGCCACAGCGACACCGGGTTCATCGTCCGGCACAGCAACTCGACATAACGCTCTTCGTACTCCAGCACCTCCGGCGAACGCGGGCAGAACATCAAAACCCGCTGGCCGTCCCGCCCGACCTGCCAAGCCTCATCGGTGAACGGATGAAGCTGCTCCTTCTCCTGTCCACCGCCCGCCGGACTGTAGATGGAACCGTGGCCCAATGTAACGCCCTGTTGGAAACCGACCGCGATTCCGGCGCGTTCGCAAAGCGGGCGGAAACGGTTAACCGCCAAAAACTCTTTTTCGCACAGCTCCATCCGGGGACCGGCGCCATGAGCGAACCAATATTCGTCGCAACTGCCCGGGTGGTGCGCATTGATGGCAATCACCTCCTCCATCTGTTCCGGAACGCGCGCCGGCCAACCGGTTTGCCGAATAGTCATAAAGGGCCAAACGCCCTCGCCAGGCTGTGCCGCAAAAACAACGGCGGTTACCGTCAAAACAACTGTCGCGAAAAGCGGTTTCAACATATTATCCTCCGTTAAGAATTGTCGACGGTGGCTTACACCGTCACCCACGGGCTGGGTTCGGATGGGCTTAAGGCAATGGTGCGGATTTCCGGCCGGCGGATTTTCTCAAGCGCCCAGCGCATGGACTGGAGCGCCAGCGCGGGGGTATTGCAATCGCAACTGAGGTGCGCAAGCATCAAAGTGTGCAGACCGGGCGGATTCGCAGCCATCAGCAAATCTGCGCACTGGTCATTGGAAAGATGTCCGCTGGGGCCGATAATGCGGCGTTTAAGCGAAGTCGGCCGGTCGGACTGCATCTGCATGGTAAAATCGTGGTTACTCTCCAGCACCGCGACGTGCGATTCCCGAAGCCGCAGCTGCACCAGCCCTGGCGACTGCCCGAGGTCGGTCGCCAAAAACAGCCGGCGACCGTTTTCGGTGATGACAAAACCGACCGGGTCGGCGGCATCGTGCGGCACCGAAAAAGCCTCCACCGACAATCCGCCGATTTCGAACGTCTGGTTGGTTTCGAAAATAGTCCATTCCAGCGACTTATGCAATTCGAGGTCAATCCCCTCCGCGGTGCCGCTGTTGGCGAAAAGCTGAACCGGGTAACGTTTGGAAAAGGTCGCGGCGCCTTTGTAATGGTCGGAATGGTTGTGGGTGAAGATGACCGACGAAATCTCCGCCGGGTCAAGCTCCGCCGCCCGCAGCCGGCGGACGGTATCGCAACAAGACAGCCCGATGTCCACCAGCAACGCGGTGCCGCCACCCCGGACTGCAATACAGTTGCCGGAACTGCCGCTCGCCAACGCGCAAACCTCCATCGCTACTCCCCGCTCTCGGCCATTTTTCCGCCGTTCATCACCATGCCGTAATACTTGAGGAAACAGTAAATGATCTCCTCCTGGGTAACCTCCATGGCGTTGTAATTCTGAGGATCCGGCTTAAACATGCTGGAGTATTTCACGTAGCGGTTGCCCTTTATCATCCGCACCTCCGCCCGGGGCAGAATGCCGTTCGGGGCGAAATGCTTCATCACCCGGAAGGTAATCTCCTCCTCCTCGCCGTCGCGGACCTGGAGGGTCACCGACGCCGGGGCGCGCCGGATCTGGGCGTTGCGCTGGTGGTTGGTGATAAGTTCCTCCGCCAACTCGTTGAGCGCCGGCAATGCCACGGCATCCAAAAACTGCTCAAACGCCGCGTTTTCCTGCTCGGCGCGGGTCACGCCAACCCGCGATTTAATCATACTGTTCAGGGTGCTGCGCCAGTCGTTCATCCTGCCTCTCCTTGCTTTTTTGCCTTTATGCCCATCCTTTGGCTAACCCGCCAAAAACATTACAATAATTTATACCAAAAAAATCGCCGTTAATCAAGCACCCTTAAGAAAAGATGTTTTTCATTACGTATGGCGACCTACCGTGAAAAGGCGAAGGGGCGGCGTCAGATGGTGTAGAACTTGTCAACCCAAGATTCGCTCAGGGCGTTTTTGCCAGTACGGCCTCTTCGGCAAGTCGGTCGATGTCGGAAGGCGTCATACCGTGGTAGTTTATCTCGACCGCATCCTCTCCGGCTAACCATTGACAAATGCGGTTAAGGGCGGTCGCATCGAATCTAGTCATCGGTTTTTCCTGCGTGGAATATGGCCAAGCCACGGGTGCAAGCAGGAGAAGCCGCCCTTGGGCGCAAATGTCGAAGAGCCACCCGGTCGGCTTTTGGATTGGCGCAAAGCCCATGTTGCGCATGGCGACAAGGCGAAAGCCGCGGTTCATAGCCTCGCGGGCAATCTCCCGTTCGCCGTCGGATATGCAGGGACTTATCACGACCGCCCCGTGCGAAGCGGCTGCGAAAACACCTTCTTTGATCGCTTCATATTCGGGAGCGGCATGCTCGATGATGGGATTGCCTTCGGAATCGCGGGCTATTTTCAGCCCCCTCGTCCCGTGGCAGGCCATTGCCGTCCCTTCCGTTCCGTGGCGGGCCATTATTGGCCCGCTTTTCGGCACGCGCCGATAGGCGAAGTATCGCCGCGAACACTGCACTCGCACAAGGGGGCGGTTCAACAGGCTTAGGTTGCCCATCGCCTCGAAACGGCCGATGAGCCGCCCGCCGTCAAGCGGCAGTGAAACGGCGGCCACGCGCCGGAAAAGCTCGGGATTCGCGCGTTTCTCAGCTAGGCGGCGCGGGTTGTCGTGCAGATAGTCGATTTCGGCGCGGAGCTGCCCCTCGCGGAAAAGAATGGTGTCTTGAAAGCCATCGGCCCAGGCAGGGCATTCGCTGGTTCCGGCGAGGGCCTTCCACCGCTTCGCCGCTCCGGCCTTGAAGCCGCGAATCAATGCCCCGAGCGGCTTGGGCAAGGGCGAAGTGACGAACACGATGAAATGAAAATGTTCGGGCATCACCTGCCATTCGATGAGCCGCACCTGCGGGAAGAGGCGCGGCATCTCCTTGAGTGCCGCAACCACCGCATCGCCAAAGGGCGTGGGGGAGACAGAGGCGGCGCATTCTTGCGCCGCCACGGAAGCCCCTTGTTCAGCACCGTTCCGTAGCTCATCGTTTTCAACACCGTTCCGTAGCTCGCCGTTTTCGGCGAGCACAAGGTGCCCCAGCCAGGGTCGCGAGCGGTCGGCGAGCGTGACGGTAATCGAATAGATCGCCCGCTGGCAATAATCCCAGCCATTGAGCCGCCGGGTCATGCGATGCTTGATTTCGCTCCTCATGCGCCGCCCTTCAGCAACCGTCCACCATCGACATTGGCGAATCCGCAAACCCCCTTGAGGTATTCCTCACGCCAGCTTTGCTTGTACTCGATGTTCTGATCTTCCTTCTTCATTCCTGTTCCTTTCCGCTCGATTTTACCAAAACCACTACGCAAGCTCAATTCATCCAAGTCGTGGGCTGCATTTGCAATTGCCGAATCTGTAATTTCAACCGCTGTATTCCACCACTCATCTCCTTGACATCCTTTCCTTATACTTTTCACTGTGCCATTCTACTGTATCAATACGGTCGGTTCCCCCTGCCCTCTAGACTACGCGATGTTCTATATCAACATTGGTCCAACAACTCTTGACACACATCAGACACTTTAGATGAGCAAGATGCCTCGAATTCAGCAATATATGCCGCTTTTACTTTGTCCAATGCCTCGGGAATGTCTTCCTCATGAATCAGATAATAAGACAAGAATGCGGCTACGCGAGCAGACTGCTTCCTTATAGCATCTTCTTCAAAGACATTCTTTTCAACAATATTATAAGCAACTTCACATTCTTTTGCAGACATTGCCTTACGAGCCTTAAGCCATTCTGCCTTAAGACCACAGATTTCAGCATCCCAGCGCCTGATAATAAATGCTTCTGGCATATAAAGCAGATCTTTGAACTCTTTAAGATCCCTGCCAAAGGCTTTAAAGAAGAATGTTCGACATCTTCCTATCTTTCCGTGCGTAGAATTCAATACGGACTGTATTGCACGTATAAACTTACGGTTCCAATGTTCACCGATATAATCACGATTGGAGAAATAGTCAGGATTAGTAATCGGATGATACTTCATCGGAAACGAATAGATATTCACGCCTAACGCATCACACAAATCTATGTTTATCAACAATCTATTATAAAGATCTTCCGGTGTATCCTTGAAATTATACAACAGATAATTAGACGAAAACACAATCCCATTTTCTGCGCCTAATTTTATGGCTCGCACATAATGTTTCCGATAACCCCAATTATCAAAGGCAATGCGCAAAGGGCGAATCGCTATCTCTGAAAGTTTCTGCATCCGTTCAGGGGTTGCGAGCCGTGCATCGAGTCCTTGATTAAAATCGACAATTCGCACAATTGGATGTGTACGCCTCTTGTGCCAAGCATCGTAGTCTTTCGCGATTTCTTTACAGACGTTCAATGCTCCAGTCTTTGTCGCCGTGTAGTCATGCAAAAGTCCATTATTTGACATAAGCGAATACAAGTAATTGAAACGCTCCTCGCTTTCGTGCTTTTCAACCCAGTCCTTGTACTCCCCTAGCAGCCGAACGATACGCCGTAAATAGGCACGGTCATTCCACCCCCGCTTCAACTGACGGACGGTGATCTTTAGTTGATTGGGGCGCACATACTTATCATTTCTCCCGAAACCACAGGTCTTGATGTCGTCAATGATCTTCTCAAATTGAGCCGAGGCAAAGACATTATTATCCAAAAGAAGAAGATTCCGTTGCTCGCCAAAAACTTTTGATGTGTACTCAATACGTTCTTTCAAAGGGATAAAGTCACGATACTCTGGCTCAAGAATTGGAACGACGCAAAAAGGACAGTTGTTGACACAGCCTACCCCGTGTCGCATATCCATAGAACACATCAATCTTAGGATATTTGTAATCCGTACGAATGAAATCGTTTTTTTCGCGGCCTGGTGAACTTTCAAACCATTTATCCTTCCTTCAAATGGTCATACAACTTTAGCCTTAGAATTTCACCATTCTGAAACTCAAATTGGAACTTCCTACGATTAAAGTAAGGGTTGTTCCTATGGATGATACGGTGATAGTTTGGACTAACGATAATAATGTTTGTTGAATCGTTATTCTGTGATTTTGTGAAATAGTCAATATGATGGGCTTCAATCACGCTATCACCATACTTGTCACCAATTTTCTCGCCACTAATCTCGTCACGATACCCATAGAACTCCTTGAGGAGTCGAATGATACTGCGGTCAATCTTACGGCACTTTACCAGTAATTCCTTTTGAACAACAGAAGCAGTCTTGTCCACCATGAAGAACTTGTCATCATCACTCCCCTCATAGATTTCTTCTGGTACGGCATTGAGAGTGTTCGCCAACTGCAGATAATCAGCATTGGCACAACATTCCATGCACAGGATGTCATTTGAATTAGTCAAATACAGTCGAATGTATTCGTGGATGTCGTCTGGCAGTGGTATCGGTCGCTTACTTTTGCCGATAAGTTGCTTTTGTCCAAACAAGTAGTTATAACTACTCTGGAATACTGTTCTCAATTTTACAGCCAAAGCAGACTGTTGCCCATAACGGATTTGTATGATGTCCTTGTGGCCAATCCAATTGCTTTGAATGAAGTTCAGATTTTTCAACTTGGCAGGATATAGTTCACCATCAATAAGTATATTGATGTCCTTGCTTACTCCATGCTTCAATATGGATTCGTCCCAAGCTTTCAAAAGCAGACATGCTGACACTGGAATGGTCATCCCGGCATTCAAGAGTGACCAATCCACGGCTTTTTGCATGAGAAAACCAGTATCGTAGTTTACTGTTTGACCTATCATTTACCTAATCGAGAAAAAGATTTTTTATCAAATACCAAAGACACATCAAGCGAATCGCTATCGAGATTCGCATGGAGCGTCCCACTGAGGCTCCCGTTTGCAAACACTCTTCGCACCAACTAGCCATTAGCCTATCCAACACCCGTACCACAACTAACGCCAACAATGCTTTCTTGTGAATAGAGAATACGATAGCATATTCTGGTTGGGGTTGCAAGACGAGATTTGACGAACTGGGCGCTATGGTACGCCTATCTTTAGGGACGGTCAGAGCTACCCCGCGAGCACTTGTACCAGAACCGGCCCTGATAGAACACCTCCTATATGTACAGAACGAGCGGACGTTGGACGATGAATTTTATGTTAAATTTGCATATTATTCGTGTTTATTGGCGGTGAACGCAGACTTCTTGATGCGCGGGATTTCGGCAGAATCAAGCTTGGTGAAGGCAAAACACTTCCGCCCAAGGTCTTTCAGCGACGCGCCGATGAGATAGAGCTCCTTGTCGTCTATGATGAGAAAGCGGTCGTGGAAGGTTTCGTTGTAGCGGACAGTGAGTTTCGGGTACTGCGCGTTGAAGGTCTTGACGTCGGCATCGGAAATTGTATGATGCGGCACGTTTTTCTTGTAGTGTTCGGACGTGATGACCGTAACCTTCACGCCTTTGCGCTTCTTAGCGAACGAGTCGAGCGTCTCCGCCGTCGCCCAGTTGTCGATGANNGATGAGGATCAGCGAACGCTTCGCGCCCGAAACCAGCTTCAGCACCAGCGCCCGCGCGTCCCACAATTGTCCGTCGTAGAACACCCCCTGCAACGGCGGCGTCTGCGTCTGCACAAAGAAGTCGACCTTCTCCTTTAGCTCAACGACATCCTGCTCTGTCTTTGCCATACGGCGATATATCTTATCCTCTATCGCGTTAAGCCGTTGGTTAAATGCATAACCACGCAGCATGAACTCCTTTAGAACTTGCGTTGCCCACTGTCTAAACCGAGTTCCTTGAACCGATTTCACGCGATAGCCCACGGAAATAACGACATCAAGATTGTAGAGACCTACTTCAGCGATCTGCGTCTTTCCTGGTATCGCTCCATGTCGAGTGGTATATGCAAATTTTGCATACACCACATTTCGATCCAATTCCCCCTCTTTGAATATATTTCCGATATGTCGCGCAATTACAGACTGATCTCTACCGAAAAGCTTGACCATCTGATCTTGCGACAACCACACCGTCTCATTTTCAAGACGCACATCCAGCCGGACGGTCTCATTCGGCTGATACACGACTATTTGGTTTTCGGTAGCGGTCATGTGGCCTCCAATCGATTCTTGCTCTTTTTTCCTCATACCGCCTTATCCTATGAACCTATCGATTAGACCACCATTCGACTACCGAATGTGACCCAAGTGTTGCGAATGAAAACCCTTTGCAACCATCAAAAACAGCAAACAAATATAGTATATACTATCCTGCGGCCGATTGTAATATCGTGCCGTTGGAATTCGGAAATTCTGAAGGTAAAACGCCATTGGTGGCCGGAACGTTGCGACGAGCGCCCCGGGTTATAACGAAAGTGTGCCATTTTTGTCCCACGCACCGTTCAATTTAGCAAGACTTGTAGTCAAACCACAAGATTTCAGACTTCAGACATCAGACTTCCATGTAAATGAGGATAACATGGGGCGGCGCAGGCTGTGGCGGGTCCGGTCACGGAAGAACGGACACTTCGTACCAAAGCGTATGCAGCTCAGGTGAGAAGCGCAGCACCGAACACCGGCCGTCGTCCTTCGCAAGAGGAACTATCTCCGTCATTCGCGACCCGTCCGGCCCTAACGCCCAGCACTTCACCCGATCCGGCGCCGCAGGGAGCGTGATAACGCACGGGATCCCCTCCGCACAAACCGGAGCGCTCCCCCGTTCCAAGAGTCTCACCTCCTTGTCCGATACGCGCACCACCTTCGACCCCTTGTTTCCGACGGCACCGCTCGCGGCCACGAGTATGCTGGCCTTGCCGTTCTTGCCGAAGCCCGTAGCATTGCGCGAGACGAGCGAGATGGTCGCCGCCCCGGTTTCGGTCTTACCCACAGAAAGCGACACGTCGCCCAGCTTGATTTCGCGCCCGTCCGCATAACCTACGAACAGCTTTGTGTTCGCCGTGTCCACCGCCACGTATTCCTTCCCCTTACGTTCGCGATTCCAGCCCCACTCGCCGAGTTTCCCGTCACGATCCGCCCGCATGTCGCCGCGCACAAGCAGTGCCGCGCACGCAGGGGAATGCACCCACACGGACGGCGTGGCGATTGCGTCGAAGATGCACCACGGCATTCCCTCCGGCTCGAACGCCTCGGGGAAGTGGTTGTAGCTGTACTGGAAGATGCCGTTCCATCCCATTCTGCGCCCGTACGCGCAGGCGAGGGGCTGTCCCTCGCCCGTGAAGGGACTCGGATACGGATGGCTGTACTCGCTCACGGTAAACGGCTTCTCCGGCGCGTGCGCCTTGGTCTCTAGGTTAACGAGCGTCGAAAGACCGTGTACGATTGACTCGCCGCCGGCGACCCACTCGTTCGTGGAGTTTCGGTGGAGCCACCCGCCGCCCTTCCCGCTCGGATGGTGGAAGTAGGAGTGCGCGTCAACGTAGTCGAGCTGGCGCTGGATGTCGAGCGGACTGTAAACGCTTCCAGCCTGCGTGCCTGAGACCGGCTGCTTCGCCTTAAGCGTCTCGCGGATGTAGTCGCGCATCCCCTTCCAGTAGGCGAGCTCGTTGTCCCAGAGGAAGTCGTCGAAGTCCTTGCGAAACTGCTGCGACGCTTTCGGGAAGTTGTTGAGGAGCGGGGCCTTGCCGTCAGCGTATCCCGACTCGTTCGCGGGGTATTTCTTCTTCAGCCATTCGTTCCACTGCTTCTGCAGCTCGTCCTGGAACGGTTTAGCGAGCCTCTTGATGCCCAAGTTGCGGCGCGTAATCACGAGGCCGCGGTCTTCGTTGCTGATCTCGATCATCGCCACGGCAGGCTCGTCGGTGTAAGCGTTGCCGGTGTATTTGTTCACATGCGAGAGGAGGTCGCGCGCGTATTCCTTCTGGAGCTCCACGCAGCGCGGGTAAAACTGGCCGACGGTCTTGTTCGCCCACGGCGAGCCCTTCGGGACGCCGTCGCGCTCGTCGAGGGTGCGTCCAACGTGGAGATTCATGTTCACGTAAATGCCGCGCTTCTTGAAGGCGGCGATCATGTAGTCGAGCTTGTCGAGCTGCGCGGGGGAGAGCTTGCGCTGCGACTTCGTGTCGTCGTCAAGGATGCACTGGCGGCGCGTGTCCATGAAGTTCGAGTACCACGTGTCCATGAAGTGCAGGCGCACGCAATTGATGCCGAGGCGGGCGAACCGCGCGGCGAGACGGTCGGCCACGTCATGCTCCGGGAAGTTGGCGGGGCCGGTGAGGTTGGTGCCGTTGAAGCGGATGGGGCCCGCGTCCGTCACGAACTCGGCACCCTTAATGCGGACGAAGCCATGCCGGCCGGCCGGCGCATCAAGGAAGTGCGCCACGCTCGTCGCGTTAGTCTCGCCGCCGTAAGACACCGCGAACGGGAACCGAGATCCGTCCGCTTCCGCCGCGACGGCGTAACACGGAACCGCCGCCGCAAACGTTCCAAGGTAAGTTACGACCGCGACCGCGCCAGCGGCAAACGCCATAGTTTTCATTTTGACCTCCACTCAACCACGATCAATCTTTCCGAAAACGGCCATCCGGCGGGCAAAAAAAAATCCCCGGACCGCCGCGCATAACGCATTGCAACCCAAGGAGAAAAATGGAGCCAACCAAGGGATTCGAACCCATGACCTGATCATTACGAATGATCTGCTCTACCAGCTGAGCTAGGTTGGCACAAAGCCGCCTGAATGGCACCCTCTAGGGGAATCGAACCCCTCTTTCCAGGATGAGAACCTGATGTCCTAGCCGATAGACGAAGAGGGCAACTGGCCTTTCAAGCTATGGTGCATCCGGAGGGACTTGAACCCCCACGCCCTGCGGCATAAGAACCTGAATCTTACGTGTCTGCCAATTCCACCACGGATGCGCAAAAAGTGGAAGTATTATGTCATAACCGCCTGGGAATGTCAACAGCGAACATGAAAAATATTGTATTTTTTAGAATTTGCCGATTGTAACGGTAAATAGGCGCGAGGCAAAAAACGCCCCGCGCACTGACAAACCTACCCCATGCCGGTTGACTTTACTGGAAAATCAAGAGGGTTCCGGAGGGCGCAATGGTGATAAACATGTCGTGCCCCACGATGCGGGGCGTGAACTTCAGGAGAAGCGGCAACTCCCGCGCGCAGACGGCATTCATGAAGTTCTCACGGGTCTCTTCCGATGCGGACCCGAAACGGAAGCAAGTCAGCTTGCCGGATTCAGATTCGCTGTCGATATCCAGAAGCGGCGCGCCTTCGAGCGTCAGGGTCCCGCCGACCGAGATCGACGCGGCATAGACACCGCCGTGGGACGTAACCTTCAGGTCCGCCGCCGTGGAGGCGGTGCCGATTAACCTGCCGCCCCACAGCACAATCTCGGAGATGCCGCCAAGATCCGCGCCCGTAACATCCAACGTGCCACCCTTCACGACCAACGTCCCGATCATCGCGATGTTACCGCTCAACGTCTGGGTTCCCTTGCCGTTCATGACCAGCGAACCGATACCGTTGATCAGCCCGGAGAAGGTCTCATGGTCACCCTCCGCCGGACTGAAGACCACTTTTCCATCGCCCGACAGGGTCAGATTACCGCTTCCCGAAAGGCTTCTCACCGTTTCGGCAACATCGGCGATCACAAGATTCCCGCCAGTTAGGGCGACCTTCGACGCGTCCGACAGGGCGTTGCTGGCGCGGCCTTCCGTCACAAAGACTTTGCTGAACGCCACCACTTTCCGGGTTTCAGTGATGGAAACATCCTCCTGCCGGTCAACTTCGGTCCAGGTTGTTCCGTCCTCGCTGACCTCTAGCGTCCAACTGACCAGATCGCGGTAGGACGCGTCATTGGCCGTGTACCACTGATAACCGTCAATCGGCATCGGGCTCCCCAACTCGAAGGTCATAGCGCCAACCCCGCCGCCGAAGTAGAACTTGGTGTCCACGGAGCCGTCGATCAGTTTCTCGGGACCCTCATTGAAATTGGTGATGGTCTGGTCGTACTGGACGGCAGACCCTTCGGGCCAGGCGACCCGCGCCCCGTTGAACAGCAGTTCGAACTCGGAGAGCTGGAAGTTGCTAGTGGCGTTCGCTTTGGTCTTGATCGCGTTAAACCGGACGAACCGGACGATTGGGATGGCATTAATGCCAGTGTCCGGCTCGACGAACGAACCGGCAAACGCCAACGACTGCCGGTCATCCGTCACCGATACATCCTCCTGCCGGTCAACCTCGATCCAGGTGGTCCCGTCGGAGGAGATCTCCACAGTCCAACTGACGAAATCCCGGACCGGCATGTCATTAGCCGTGAACCACCGGTAACCGTCGAAGGTCACCATCGCCCCTGTCGAAATGGTCAACGGCATGATGTCGCCCGGATAGTAAATCTTGGTCCCGATATTGCCGTCGATGATCATTTCGGGGCCTTCGCCGACCTTCCCGATGGTCGCCGGGAAGGAGACCGTGGTCCCCTCGGGCCAGTCAACCTTGGCTCCGCTTATCGTCAGCTCGAACTCGGAAAGCTGGAAGTTGTTGGCGGTATTCCCCTTGGTCTTCAAGCCGGTGAAACGGATGAAACGGGCGGTCTGCACGGCGCAGATCGAAACCTTGCCACCTTCGATTAACGTATCGCCCGTATAGGTGCTGTCCTTGCCGTTCAACAGCAGCTCAACATTATCCTCCACATGGAGGCCGAGTTGACCGACACCGTCCTGCAGAGATGCGGACAACTGGCTGAATCCGCTCCCCGAGACGAGATATTCGGCATCAACCCCGTCGTTGACGATCGTGACCCCAAGCGAGTCGGACATGAAGCCTCCCAAGACTGACTGATCGGATTTAAGCCGGAGGATTCCCGCCCCGGAGACCTTCCCCGTCAACGCGGAATTCTCGGTAAGGGTGACATCCGAACCATCCAAAAAGAGCGTTCCGGGCGACTGGAGATTCTCAAAGGTCTCCTGTGCGCCGCTGACCGTCAGCGAGGCACTCTCCGCGACCGTTATGGGATAATCGACCGGGATAAAGTCGGATAGGCCGTCCGACACCGCGAAGTCTGGCGTGTTCCAGGTCCGGCGGTTCGTGGTCGACAGGAAGCCGGACCGCGTGTCGATCGTCCGCCACTGGATGGCACCGTCGACATCGTCACCGATCTCCAGCGTCCAACTGTAAGGATCCCGTCCGGGCGCGTCGTTGGCCGTCGCCCAGCGGTAACCGTCAAAGGTCACCGTTTCACCCATATCAATGACGCAGGGCGTCCCCAAGGAGTTGCAGTACCACTTGGTCGCCAGATCTCCGTCGATGATCTTCGCGGCGGTCTCGTTGCCGCTTGCGGGAATAGCTGCGGAGGAGATCGTTCCGGCGGGCCACGCCACCGGATTGCCGACCAGCGTCAGCTGGAATTCGCTGAACTGGAAACCGGTGTTATACCAGTTGGGGCCGCCCGCCTCGGTGCCCGGTCGGCTCACGCTGCAGACGAAACGCAGATAGCGCGCCGTGACGGCGGCCGGCCCGGAACAGGCCACACCGCCTTCCTGGACATCCAACCCGCTGTTTGCCAGAACAATCTCGGCAAGAGTCTGAACCCCGCTTCCCCGTTTCACGAGGGAGAGGCCGCCGTTCCCATCCGAAATCTTTCCAGTGAAGCTGCCGTTTTCGCCACTCTCGATCGTCAGGACGGAGGGAGCCGTCCCCGTGTTCGTCACCAGACTGCTTGCGTTGCGTCCCGTGATGATCGTCACCGTCTCGCTCCTGCCGTTCATATCGAAGGTTCCGCCGGAGACCGAAAGGCGCTCCGCAATCTGGTTGCCGCCGCTGCCGCCCAACCGAACCGTCACATCCGGCTCAATGCCGATTATACTGCCGACGGCACTCGCGCCGCCCTCTTTCGCCAACTCCAGAACCCCGCCGCGCCCATGCACCTGCAGGTTTCCTGAATAGGGAATACCCCCCGTAAGACGAAGCAGGCCATCACCCCATTTTGAAACAGGCCGGATGCCGTTGATCTCACTGTCGATCGTCATCACGGCATTCGCGCCGTCCACCTGGAAACCGCCGCTTTCCGCTTTGATCAGATTAGAGGAGATGGACAGGTCCTGCCCCTCGATATTCGCCAGAATGCCGCCCAGCGTCCAAAGGCAGGCGTTGCCAAGCGACGCGTTCGTGAACCGGCAGATACCGTTACGGAAGTTATATACGGTGTTCTGCGTCGTGGACGAATTGCCCAAGAAGCGGACCGTGCCAGAACCATGCTTGTTCACCGTTCCCGTCCCGGTTATGGTTCCGGTCATAGTGATCTCGCCCTTGCCGGTGAAGACCAGCTCGCCGCCGTTCAAAATGATATTGTTCGCGAAAGTCCGCGGCGGGTTGTCGGCGCTGTCCACCTCCACCCCGTCAATCAAATCGATTGTGTCGAACCGGAGGATCTGCCCCTCGTTAACCGTGATCGTCCCGTCACCGACCGCGGGATCATGGATCCGGAGCGAGAAGGTATCCAAGGTAATGTCATTCGCCACCGCCCCCGGATAATCCAGCGTCAGGATCGTTCCGGGCGTGACGGTCATGTTCTCCGGCACCTCGTTCAACAGCCAGACGCTGTCGGTCAGGACAATCCCCGACTCGCAGCGGATCGGGGCCGTGATAAGGGCCGGAGTGTCGCCATAGGAATTGCCGATTATCAACGGATTGCCGTTCACCATCTGGAAGGTCACTGCATGGGGATTGTCCGGATCGGTGGTGATCTCGCCAGCGATCTGCAACGCGGAAACAGAATCGTCAACCGTCACCGTCAGATCGGTTTCGGCATTGAGCGTGCCGGAGAAAACCGACTGCCGGCCGCTCGCGCGGAGATTCGGTCCCGCGTTATCGGTGAACATCTTCGCGCGCACCCGCTCCTCATCCGTCGAGAACGAACCGTTCTGCTCGTCATACATGATGCCGTTCTTCAGGCTAGCCCCGAAATCCTGATTGTCCGGATTGGAGAAGGAAATATAGACGTCATGCCACCCGGCGGATACCGCCACATCATTCACGACCAGATAGGCATTGGGATTGGTGTCCTGAATGACGGTCGCCGAATCGATCACCAGCTCGGCCCCGCCTTTGTACGATTTCAGGAAACTGTAGGTGCCCGACTCAGCCACATACCAGCGCGCGCGGTAGGAACGGGTTCCGCGGTTGTCGATCTTGAAGGAACCGTAATACGGATACCCGTACAACCCCGATTCAGCCGTTCCCGACCACTCATAAAACCCCGAAGGGGCGGTAAAGGTCAACGCGCCGCCCGCCGCGGTCAAGACGCCGGTCCGCTGGAACACCTCCGCGCCGGCGGACATCGTCCCCTCTTTCAGGACAACCTCGCCGCTGATCGAACCCGCCAGCATCTGGAGCGCGCCAGAGCCCCGTTTCTCGATCGTCGCGCCTGCCTCAAGCTGACCGGAGAAATCCGAATCCGAATCCCCCGCGAGAATCAGCTTACCGCCCGGCGTGGACGAGCGGATGACAGGACGAACCCCGGTTGAGACCGCATTCACCGTCTCGGTGAAGCCGTTGAGTTCCAAAATCCCGCGCGGCGCACGCGACTGGTTTAGGTAACCCTCGGCGTTGTAATCGGTCGAATAGGGCGCGATTCGCAAGACACCCTTCCCCGTCCCGTGCGGAATCACCTCGTCCGCGCCCAGTTTCACCGTTAGATCATTCCCCGCATTGTAACCCGGCCCAAAGGCGCCGATTACCGTATCGCCGGCATAGCTGTTGGCGGGATTGGAGAGGATCGCGGGACTGAACTCATAGTTGAACCCGACAAATCCCGGCCCGACGATCGGCGAAAGGATCTCGATCTTGGAGTTGATGAAACCGGCCTCAAAATAACCGCCGTTTTCCGTTACGGTGATTCCACGGTTCGCCGCGACCTGCAACCCCTCCGACGAGTTGTTCTGGAGCGTGCCGCCATCCATCACGATCGCATCTGCGACATACGAGGAGCGGGCCGGCCCGAGACAGGTGTCGTCCGTCGCGCGCAGCCAACCGCCGGACAACAGCTTCAACCGCCCGGTAATCTGCTGGGATGTATTGAATTGGTAACGGGAATTCGCCGCGCCGCTGATGATCAGATCGTCCGATGTAGAAATGACCGCGTTCTCGAAGACCGCGATCCCGCTCGACACAAAAAGGGTCGCCGACGGCGTCATGTAGAAGGTACCCGATGCGAACTTCAGGTCCTGTCCGCCGGAGACGCTCACCGAGAAGCCGGAAAGGGACGGCGACATCGAGGAGGTGATCACCTTTCCACCCGCGTTCATCGAAAAAGTCGCGATTCCCCCGTTACCCGCGATAACCCCGCCTACCCAATTGTCGGTCGACGACCACTCGCCGCCCTCGGTCGAAGAAAGCCACGTTCCGTCACTCGCCCAACCCGCAGCGGCAATGAGTATAAGACCCAAACCTATCATTTTCTGTTTCATTTGACCACCTTTTCGCTTAATAATGCCAACCACATATCCAACACACATATATAATGATAGCATCTCCCTTTACAGCATGCAAGAGTTAAAGTAAAACAAATTAATGCGCGTTTCGGATTAACGATAATTGGTCAAAAATGCTACAATTGGAGTGTTGGTTGGGAATGGTCAATTAGGAGGTTATAACTTATGGGAACATCGATGTGCAGGTTTTGGTTGTCAGCCTTGTTATGCGGGGCGGCATGTACGGTATCGGAAGCATACCAACTCACCCACCGGTGGAGTTTCAACGGGGATTATGCAGACGCGGTGACTGGCGCAGAAGCGACAAGAACGGGGCAGGATGTCACCATCACCGACGGTCAGCTGGTCTTGTCCGGTAACGGGCACGGCGCCGGCGCGTTGAACTTGGGTACGGGTGTCATCACCTCAGGCGACACCACGCTGGAGATCTGGGCGACGTAGAACGCGATACGGAACTGGGCGCGTCTTTTCGACTGCTTCAAAGACACGCAGAACTTCCTGTTCATCTCGCTTACCTCGGGTACCGACCTCTCGAATGGCCGAGTGGAACTCACCTCCGGTAACTAAAGGAAACTTCAGGTCGACCGGACGATATCACCGGGACGTATCTGGGCGCGATGATCACCAACTCGGCCACCTCGTTATCGGCGCTGACCTTCATCGCCGATCCGGAAACCTCTGATTCAAACAACAATCTGATTATCTCTTCCAACATCCTTAAGGCGATGGACGGCGCTGGTGTCGCCACGGCCTACTGGACGGGCGAAGGCCATGACAACGGCGATATCACAAATCCCGACAACTGGAAATGCTATTCCGCGCGCGGCGTACTGATGGAAAATGCGGTGCCGACCGAAGCGACGATTGTCTTCATCCAAATCAATGGCGTGGATATGCAGGTTCCAGCCGGGGCGACGCTGTCCTGCCGGATGATCAAGATTGCGGACTGCTCGCTGGGCATGGACTGCGATTGGAGCGGACTTACCGTTGTACCCACGCTCTCCGGCACCCTCGACCTCGCCGGGAGCAACCTTAAGATTATGAACCTGTTGTCGAGCGGCGCTGACGGCGCGAAGGTCGTCAACACCAGCGAAACCGACATATCCGAATTGCAGTTCACGATTGATACCGATGCCATCGGACAGATGGACAGCAAGCTATTCGGCAATAACATCAAGGTGGTCAAAGACGGCGAAGGAAGGTTGACCGACTCCTTGCTGAATCTCGGAGATTCGGGTGTGGTAACCTTCATCCAAAACGATAGCACGATGGCAATCGGAAACGCCGGGGATTCCCGGATTGGCGGATACACCACCGGCAGTAATGGCCACGCCACCTATCAGTTAAGCGGCGGAAGCCTCACCGTCAACAACAACCTGCAGGTGGGCGGTTACGCCACCGGCGAGTTCTACCAAAGCGGCGGAACGGTCGAACTCCCCAACAACTGGCTGTCCATCGGCCGGTTTGGCGGATCGAAAGGCTCCTACACCATCACCGGTGGCATTGCCTCCACCTTAGGCGGCGGCGTAATCGTCGGCGAAGACGGTACGGGCGAGATGACCGTCAGCGGATCGGGCGTTGTATCGAGCAAGAGCGAACTCCGGATTGCGGCGAACGCCAAAAGTAAGGGCGATGCCCGCATTGACAGCGGCAGCATCAAAGCCCTTAACAACTTCCAGATCGGTCGGCACAGTACCGGCACACTCACCCAGAGCGGAGGTGAGGTTTCCTGCAACGTGTATCTCTCCATCGGGCGGTACGCCGACGGAATCGGCCTGTACAGCATGACCGGCGGTACCTACACCTCGCCCAATAATTTTGGCGTTATCGGCGAAGAAGGTCAAGGCACGTTCGACGTGAGCGGCACCGGAGTCGCGGAGATGCCTAAGGGTGTAAGCATCGGTCACACTGTCACCGGCAGGGGATTATTGAGCGTCCGCAACGGCGGCAAGCTCGTGACTACCTATATCCGCCAGGGACCTGGCCGTGCGGCGCTCTCGTTCGACGGCGGCACGATCGAAGTTCCCGGATCTGGCCAGACGATCGTGGACTTCTTCCGGGGTGCCGACGACGTTTCCGTCGGAGCGGGCGGACTCACCTTTGACGTGGGCGACAACTATGTTTACGCCACCGGTTCGCATTTCGGTTCCAGAAAGATGGATGGTCCCATCACCAAGACCGGAACCGGAACCCTCGCGTTCGATACGCTTCCCGCGGCCGAAACGCTGTCGGTTAAGGAAGGAACGCTGGTATTGACGGCCAACCCCAAGCCGACTCTGGTTCACCGTTGGAGTTTTAACGGAACTTTGGCCGACTCCGTTGGCAACAAGACCGCATCGTCTATCGGCACCGGCACCGCCTTTAACGGAGACGACACGGCCATCGTGCTCTCCGGCAACGGTAACGGCGCGGGATCGGTCAATCTCGGTTCAAACATTCTGCCCACGGATGTCGTAACCATCGAAATCTGGGCAACCAAGACAGGCAACGCCAATTGGAGCCGAATTTTCGACTATGGTCCCAACAACCAAAACTACCTGCAGATGTCATGGGTGCAAAACACCGATCCGGCGAAGGATATCGTAGAGGTCTGCAACGGCGGCGTGAAGACCCAGTTCAACAACACGATGGCGGAATATGTGGCGAACACCCCATATCATATCTCGATGACCCTCCGGAGCAATCTTAACGGGTCCACATCGATCCGCTGGGCGCGCCGCAACGTATCCACCGGGAACATCGAAAAGTGGGGTTCCGCGGTGGTCGAGAATTGGACGCTGGCGAATCTGTCGGTGCCGGTATTCTACCTCGGGCATTCGCAGTACAGCGGCGACGGCGACGCCAAAGCAATCTATGACGAGGTCCGAATTTGGCACGGCGTTCTCTCGGACGAGGAGCTCACCGCGAACGCTCTGCTCGGCCCGGACACCCTGCAGGACGACGAGCTGGGCAACACCCTTCCCGCCGAAGCCTCCGAAACGCTTCAGGCCAACAATTACCTGCTGCACCGCTGGAGCTTCAACGGAACCGCCGAGGATGAGATCGGCGGACAGACCGCCACCTACAACGGCAATGTCACCTACAACGGCGACAAGGCCGTTTATCTGGCGGGCGGCGGACGGGGTGCCTCGTGGATCGACCTCGGAGCGGGCGCGATCCCGACGGACGGCACACCGTTTACCTTCGAAGCGTGGACTACGGTCCGCACGCACAACACCTGGGCGCGGATATTCTCCCTCGGCAATCAGAACGGAGGAGGGGACGGTTCGGGGACTGGCGGAATGGCGACCGGCATCTTCTACGGATTCAGGAAGTGGAACCACAACGCCACCGCCTTCAGCCTCTACCCCACCAATGTGGGGGTAAGTGAAGAGACCATAGACGGATTGTTGGCGGTAAATACCGAGTACCACTTCGTGTTCGTGGTAAACCCCAACGGCAACGGAGGATCGACGATCAGCGTCTATATCTACAATGCCCGGACGGGTGAGAAGTTCGCCAGTTTCATTAAGGAATATCCCAATTGGGATCCCAGCTTGATCACCGCGAATAATTGCTGGTTGGGACATTCGCAGTGGAACGACATGGACGCCTGCGCGGAGTTCAACGAAGTGCGTATTTGGAACGCCGCCCTCTCCGAGGCCCAGATCCGCGCCAACACCGCCCACGGTCCGGATGTAGTGCTTCCCATCACGGAAGCCTCCACACTGGCAACGCAGGCTGATCTCGGCTGTCTTGACGTAACGGACGGCGCGATGGTCAATCTGAGCGGCAACACGTTTGACCAGGCGGCGGTCTCCGGCACCGGCGAGATCATGAACGGCACCTTGAACATCACCTCGGCGATTATGCCGGGCAGCGACGGGACAGTCGGAACGTTAACGCTGAACGCCAACACCAAAATCTCCGGGACGGTGAAACTGGACGTTGGCGACCTAATCAACGAGGCAATTGCAAAACCTCGCTGGT
>DBXY01000066.1 GCA_002309765.1 Verrucomicrobia bacterium UBA1200 | reverse complement strand
GCAATCTTCAGAATACCGTTCCGGGTACCGAGCGCGTAGGCCCCCGCATCATTCCCCACGCGGAGCGTTGCGTTAGATACGATAATATCCTGGTCGCCCAGATTCGGTCCGTTCAGCGTGATAGTGCCAGTCCCGTCAATGAGGATCGGCGCGTTACCGACCAGCGCCCCCGCTCCGACGAAGGTGTAGTCCCTCGCGCCGGAGATCGACAACGGACCGGGGGTAAGCGTTTCGGCGACGTTGATGTCGCCAAACACGCTCTCGTTACCGTCGAAGATGGTGGTTAGGTACGATAAGAACGGACTAATGGTCACGCCGTCATCCAAAAGCCAATTCTCGCTCACGGTGTCCCACGTAAGGTTGTCGGCATCGCTCGGGCGCCAAGTCACGCTGCTGCTGGCCGCCGCTATATCAATGGTGAGCAACAACTTTCCGTTTACCACGGAAAAGGTACCCTCAGCGCCGGAAGCAGCCACCGCCGTTGCGGTGAACTGGTCGACGGAAGTTATGCCGCTGCCCGCCTCCAACACCGTATAGGTGCCGAGCGGCAAGGCACGCGCGTCAACCGTGATCGGCAACGGAGAACCGGACGGCAAGGTAACCGAGCCGGTGGTGGAAACCATCGGGGTTTCGGAAGACGGATTGGCGATATCGATGGAAGAGCCATCGATAAATACGAGATTTTTACTGCCGCCGATGAATCCGTCAACATCCATCTCGCTAAAGAACTTGTAAACGCCGTCCGCCGTGGCGGCGGTCGGGCTGTCGCCCATCCACTTCGCGGCGAGATAGTCTTCGATCTTCCCGCGGTCGGCATCGGAAAGGACGACCGGAAGAACGATCAATTCTGAAAATTCGCGACCGGCGCCCCGAGCGGTGAATGTGCGGTCACGCGAAAGCCGCGATGCGGCGGCATTGTCCGATGTAACGATTGTATAGACGTGACGGTCGGAGGGTACGACTGTCCCGCCTGGGTCACCTACCTTAACGCCATCGGCGTAGAAGGAGTTGCCCTTCATCGCCCAGGTCTCGTTGACGTATTGGCCAGCTGAACCGCGGTGGAAGTGGCTCGTGTTGTGGCCAGAGTCAGGATCGTCAGCGAGGAAGAATGAATACCCCGGCTTAATCGACATCGCCCAAAAACCCGTCCTGATCTCCGTAGTACGCTCGAAGGAGAGGTCGATGTCCGCCCCGAGGTCGCCCATGAGTACTGCCGGAACGCCGGCGGCGACACCAAGGGTGGCGTTATCGCCGGTATATGCGGTCGCGTCGCGCTTCCAAGAGGACTTGTCTTTCCAGACCTTGATCTTATCGAAGGTGTTGTCCTTGAAGACGAATGTCGAAGCGTCAGAGGCATCGAGCCAGATGAGCGGAACCGAATTCAGGAAAGGCGTTAACCAAGCGTCGAAGTCGTATTCGCCCACACCGGAGGTGACGACGTTGCCGTTGTCGAGCGAGACAGCGGCGGGAGTGCCAAGAATGACGCCGTTACGAATCGCAGTCACGGTAAGTTTGGTGACGTCGAAGGTCACGTCCGCGCCGGTCAGGAGCGTTGATTGGGTGTTCGGCACGATTCCCTCAGCACCGATCATCGATGCGGAGGCGACGGACGAACCGGGTGCCAGCGCAACAGGCGAGGCAGGATCGACCTGAAGCGTCACGCCGTCGAAGATAATCGGGAAGGTCGGCGCGGCATCATGAAGCGCGACTACGCCATCGCCAATTATCCGCGCCGCCGCAGTTTCGGTGGTAATCGCGGGCATGGTCTGCACGAGGGTGTGGCAGGCGGCAGCCGCCGCCTTGGTAGCGACAAACTGAATTTCGGTTGCGGTCGATTCGACCGAGTAGTTACAAATGACCCCGCCAAGATGGACAATTGCATTGGATATGAAAACAAACTTTCCCCCATCCGTGCTGGGGCCGATTTCAAGAACGGAGTTCGCGCATGTTTCCGTCTGGTTGCCCTCGTCCGCAGTCGCGGCGACCTGAACGATGTTGCCGTTTCCATTCGGGTTGTTACCGCGAACAAAGCCGCCCGCAAAATAGACGTGGGCGTTATCGCAGCAGGCGACATTCAACGTGCCGCCCGTTGTACGCGCCTTAACCGGCGCATAGATTGTACTAGTGCCAGACGCGATGATACGGCAGCCATCAGCGTAAAAGTCCAACGAACCGTTGCCGTCACCCGTACCGATTATTTGCGCTCCGTCATAGAGATAAAGGCGATCGGTGCTGTTGAAGCTCTGGCGGAAATCCCCGCCGTCGAACGTTCCGTAAACGTGGAGACTGAATCCACCGTTGTAGTAGAAAGCATCGGAACGGTTGATTGTCAGTAATGCTCCGGAACGGATGATAACCGAACCGGTAACGCCCTTCGAGTTGAAGTTGAAGTACGAGCTGCCGTCCTCGATATCGATTATACCGCCCGCGGCAACCGTGGTCGCGCCGTTGACCGTAACCCTACCGCGAGTCTTCAGGACACCGCCGGCTTTGACCGTAATCGTCCCGGCCCACATCCCGTCTTCCCCACCTTCAATGACGATCGTTTCGTTCTCCTCGACCGTCAAAGCCACGCCCCAACTATAGTTGGCAGTCGTGTAAATTACTTCGGCAAAAACCGAACCAGAAAAAACCGCCGCAATAATCGCGGCAATCCAGAACTTTAATCTCATAACCAACTCCTTTTTCGACCAATGAGTAGGTATATTTTCTCATACTTTATAACGGAAATCAAGCGTTAATCAATCTCCGCCGGTTTTCTTGCGGGCGATCAGGTTTGTTACCCCCCAACGGAAAATCACAACTCCGTCCGAACCGGCTTCAAACGACAGCTCGGCATCGGCGGCAATCTCCGATGCCGGCAACGGAGCCGTGTCTTCGTCCGATTTGTATCCCTGCAAACCAGCCCACACCTTCGCGCCTTTGGAGTTCTCCACATACCACTTGGCCGTGGCCGCGATCCAAGGGGATTCCTTCTTGTAATTACCCTTGTAAATCATAGGGATGACCACGTCCATATATTTGCTGATTGCCGCATAATCCTGGCCGTAATAGTGTTCGCTGCTGATAGTTTCCGGCATCAGGGCGACGGAAACAACCAGATTGGAGTTCACTTGGTGGAGCTGGGCGGCGGCCCGCCTTGCGAATTCCGAAACCGCGCCCGTTCCGCCGGCTGTCTTGTATGCGGTGCCCGGATATCTCAGGTAATCGAAATGGATGCCCGCGACACCTTTGATCTGGGCAGACCTTTTTGCGCGACCGATTCTTTCGTCGAACAGCTCCGCGTCAAGCGTCCCGTCCTTGACGGGATTAATCCATCCCCCGTTATAAAACACTTGTGTCCAGATATGGATTTTGATTCCCGCCGCATTAGCCTTTGCGATCCATGATTCGACTTCGCTCAAACCATGTTTTGTAACGGCATACTCATGCAGGAAGATATCTGTGGCACCGGAAGACGACAACAATCCGAGATCCACATCTTTCATGTTTTTGCCGTGCAGCCAGTAACCGTAATGTTTAACTCCCGCGCCGTCTTTGGCGGCAGTTCGCGCGGAGTCCGCCCGCAATCCAAACGCAACCAACGCCGCGACCGCGCACATAGCCAGTTTATTGAAAACACACGCCCTCATTCGTTCACTCCAATCAAAACGTCAGACCACAATTACCCACCTAAAACCGACGGAATCATTCTCGCAAAAATCACGATGCGAGTCAATTCATATTTGGAACTGAACGATATTACAAACCCGACTTTCCGACCATATCTCTTGCCTATGCGGGACGGCTTTGGTATTATTGTTGACGTTTTTACCGTAATGTTTTTTTCTGGAAAGGTTGTTTATGTTCGATTTTACCCGTAGGGATTTCATAAAAACCGCCGCCGCGCTCGGATTGGCATCCGCGTTGCCGCCGGTTTCCGGATGCGCGTCCAAAAGCAACGCCAAGTGCGAACTGCTGGTCATCGGCGGCGGCGCTGCGGGGCTTTCCATGGCCGTCAGAATGCGCAAACGGCTGCCGAACGCGAACATAACGTTGGTCGATCCCGCAGAACGCCAATTCTACCAGCCGGGGTTCACGCTGATCGGGGGTGGGGTTTACGCCCCTGACCAGGTTTGGCGGCCGCAAAGCGAATTCATACCGGCCGGGGTCAAGTGGATTCGGCAAGCGGTAACCGCCCTCGACCCGGCGAAGAAAATCGCCGTGCTGGGTGACCTGACCAAATTGAATTACGATTTTCTCGTTCTGACCCCCGGCATCCAGCTGAACTGGAATGCCATCGAAGGAGTCTCTCGCGAAACGCTTGGGCGCGGAAACGCCCACTCGATATACGACTTCGAAGGCGCGCAAAAAACCTGCGCCGCGATGATGGCATTTGTCAAGAATGGCGGGCGCGGACTGTTTTGTGACACCCACACCAAGCTGAAATGTGGCGGTGCGCCGAAAAAGATTTGTCTGCTGACCGAACATCTGGCTCGTAAGCAAAAGCGCCGCGACGCGGTCAAGATCGATTATTTCACCGCGTCGAAAGAACTTTACGATGTACCGTTCTACACCCCGAGGCTGAAAGAGATTTACCGGGAACGCGGCATAATCGTGCAATGCCGAATGAAGCTGACCGGGATCGACACCGAGGCAAAAAAGGCGCACTTTGAAAAAACCGTTGTCAGTACCATCGAAACCAAAGATCCGAAAAGCGGGGAAGTAAAGAAAACCGAGCAAACCCAAACCTCGCGTGTTACCGAAAGTTACGACTTCTTCCACTTCGCGCCGCCGCAATCCGCGCCTGATTTTGTACGGCAGGCCGGTTTGGGCTGGCGGGAAGGGAAATTGGCGAAGGAAGCTTGGGTGGAGGTGGACAAACACACGCTGGTACACCGAGTTTATCCCGACATCATCTCGTTGGGCGATGTCGCTGGCGTTCCGACCAGCAAAACATCCGCCGCAATCCGAAAACAACTTCCGGTGGCCGAGGAAAACCTGTTGGCATTGATAGACGGAAAAACCCCGGAGCAGAAATACAACGGTTACGCGGCCTGCCCGATTGTGACCGACTACGGACACGTACTGTTATGCGAATTCGACTACGAAAAGAAACCGCAGACCAGTTTCCCGTTCTCGCTTCTGGACACCTCGAAGGAACTGCGTTCCGGCTGGTGGCTAAAAGTGCACTTCCTCCGCCCGTTCTACTTCAACTGGATGTTACGCGGCCACTAAAAACATCCCCTAACAGCATCAAAATTCATATAATGACCAAAGTGCCGATACCCACCTCGGCACTTTTGCAAAACTACGCAAACCCGCCTTTGGTTTTAATCATAGTCATATAACAGTTTTTCCGACACGTAGTCTCATCATCTTCTCGCCTTCCGCACCACGTCATTTTTTGCAATTTCCATAATATTTTCGTATTCCGCTACATAGTCTCATTTTCTCCCCTCCCATACCACCCCCGCGCCGGTCTCAGACAAAACCTGCCGTCTAGACTTTTCCGCCACAAAGTCTCATTTTGGGGTTGACCTTTTCCCCTCTTTCCGCTATCATCCCCCACATGAAAGAGAAAGAGCCCGTTTACAACCTTGAGG
>DBXY01000062.1:13886-72344 GCA_002309765.1 Verrucomicrobia bacterium UBA1200 | reverse complement strand
TTGCAACAAGTAAAACTCTGACTCCCATGATCCCTCTATATGTTAGGTGGTGGGGTGGTTAGGTAGTACTAGAAATTTATCCTCATTGCTTTTACTGGTTTTTAGCCGCAAAGAACACACATTCTTTGCGTCCTTTGCGCCCTTTGCGGCTAAATTTTATAGCCCAACCCCTCATTCTACCCGTTTCTACCCGTTCTCCACGGTTCCCTAACCCCTTNNNNCCCTAATTCTTCATTCTTCTCTCTTCTTTTTTCATTCCCAAACTCGTCACTCTCCCTCCATCCGTCCCTCGTGTTTTTCGTTGTTGACGGGATATACGCTCTTGCATACGTATGGTGGTTTTGGTACTATTTATGTCAATGAAACCGATTGAGACATCTACTGGCGATTTTGCCGATTTTCGCATTCATGGCGGTATTTATGTCGATAAAACGGCGTATTTTCACCGTCTTGTTGAGAACCGTAATTCCCGTTTCCTTTTTCTGGCGCGTCCGCGGCGGTTTGGAAAGTCGCTGATGATTACCGCGCTTAAGGCGATCTTCCAGGGGCGGCGCGAGCTATTCGACGACCTGGACATCTCCCGGACGGATTGGGCGTGGGAAAAGTGGCCGGTCATCCATTTAGATTTCTCCGATGTTGATGCCACGGATCCCGAAGCGTTTGACGTCACATTCGCCGCGAACGTTAAGGGCCGCTTGGCAGATGCCGGTTTCGCTTACGACGACATGGCCCCGCCGTCGGTGAACTTCGGCGCGGCCATAGATTCGCTCTCCTCCGCCAACGGAGGCAGGGGTGTCGTGGTTCTGATCGACGAGTATGACGCTCCGGTGTCCCATGCGCTTGACGACATCGCGTTTGCCGATGGTATCCGCAAGCGGATGTCGGCTTTCTACAGCGTAATGAAGCCGCGTACCGGAGCCATCCGCTTCCTGATGATGACCGGCGTTTCGAAGTTTACCAAACTTTCCGTATTCTCGTCGCTGAACAACATTTTGGATATCTCGATGGACGGTGGGTTCGCAACGATGCTCGGTTATACGGAAGACGAGCTTGAGAAAAACTTTGAGGAGCACTTGCGCGAGCACGCGCGGATTATGGGTAAACCATACGATGAGTACCGCGCCGAGATGAAACGGTGGTATAACGGTTTCCGTTTTTCACCGGATGACGCGACCACCGTTTACAACCCGATTTCGGTTGCACTGACGCTCGCCCGGAAACAGAAGTATTTCCGCGCCACATGGTCGTCGACCGGGCGGCCTTCCACGCTGATGAATTATCTGAAGCGCTGGGACGTGCTGGCAATCGATCCGGAACACACGAGGAACGTGACCGAGCGCGCGTTTGACACCGTAAATCTTACCGACCTCAAGCCCGTTGGGCTGTTCTTCCAGACCGGTTACCTTACAATTAAGGATTTCTCGAACGGGTTCTATACCCTAGGCGTTCCCGACGAGGAAGTTCGCCAGGACCTGAACATCCTTTTGGCTGGTGTAGCGGCGGACAGGAGCGTGGATTGGGCTGCCGATCTTGGGGTGCAGCTCATCAGCCGCGAGTGGGAGGATTTCTTCATCGGGTTGAAATCCCTTTATGCCGCGATGGCTTACGGGCCTACGGAATCGCGTGTTCACGAAAATTCCTACGGGCGTTGCCTTTCGTTCTTGCTCGCTGGAAGCGGCTTCCGGTTCACTATGGAGGATGTGCAGGCAGACGGCCGCGCCGACATCGTGGCTGAGCATATCGCCGGCATCTACATCTTCGAGCTTAAGGTTGACTCGCCAGTTGACCGGGCGTTCGCACAGATTCGCGAGAAGAACTACGCCGCGCCGTATCTCGCTACTGGCAAGCCCATCAATTTGATCGGGTTGTCGTTCGACTCCAAGACCCGCCATTTGGTTGACGCCGCGGCGGAAACTCTTGCGGTTAATGATTCAAAGGGAGAGGATGCTCGCCATGTTTAAGCTTGTCGGACGAGCGGCGGTTTTGTTGGCGGTGTTACTGGTGCCGGCCGCGGCGCGGGCGCGCGGCGGGGCGGTTGCCAGCGCAACCGTTGACGGCGAAACGGAGAATTTCACCTCCGTGCAAGATGCTTTCGACGCGGTGGATGACGGCGGGACGGTCAAACTGTTGGCCAGCACTACCGAATATCCGCTGTACGTTTCTTCCGAGTGTGTGTTCGACCTGAACGGTTTTACTCTCACCGGCGTTATCCTGCCGGACGATGAGTTTACCGTGCTGGACAGTTCGGGCGACGATTCCGGTTCGATAGAGTTGCCCGTGCTGGCGGAAGACGATGATGTCGAAGGCGAGGAGTTTCTTGACGGCGCGGTTTGGACGGGTTACGGCTACGGTACGGTGACTATCGGCGGCGGTACATATTATAACCCGGTGGCCGTGCTGTGGGCAAATGATGCCGAGCTGGTGATCACCGGCGGCGTTTTCCATGGCGCAGCGGTGGTGCCCGACACCGAATGGGCGGAAGATTACTCCAGCGAAAACCCTTGTGACATTGACTCGACGGTGACGGTTACCGGCGGACGGTTCTTTGCCGACGAAGGGAACGCCGATATGTTTCTGGTTCGTGACGCGGACATGTTCTGCGGGGTTGCGCTTAACATCAGCGGCGGATTGTTCACCACCCTTGACGGCTGCGAGCCGCAATTAATCGATTTGGATGCGGTAACGCTCACCGGCGGATGCTATAGCGCGGTGCCGGAGGCGGATTTTGTGGACGAAGAGTACGAGGTGGCGGCGAACACCGACCCGGCGACCGGCGACGATTATCCGTGGACGGTAAAGGTGGCCAGCACGGAGGCGTACATCACCGCGGTTGAGGCGGATGACGCGCGCGGCAAAGTTGACTTCTCCGTGCGGCTTCCGGACGGACGGAGCAGGGGTGTGGTTAAGGTATGGGGTAAGGCGAATAACACCGACCGTTTCTGGTCCCAGCTCGGCGAGGCGCGCGCGAACGGCTCCACGGTGGAGGTGACCGGGGCGCAGTTGCTTCACTACACCATGTTCACCGCCACACTGGGCGCGAGCGTGCAAAGCGGGTTAACTTTGAAGGGCGGCAACGTGGTCGGGACGTTGAAGGTGGGGCTTGCCGATAACGAGGACTGCCCGGTCGCCGTGCCATATTCGCCGATTGGCGGCGGGGATGGCGGCATCACGCTGTCCGGACTGTTTCAGTCTTCCTCGCTCAAGGATGGCGATTTGGTTCGGGTGTTCCCGGCTTCCGGCGGACCGCAGGGGTACAAGTGGGACAGCGGTGGCGGTTTCTGGCGCGAGTGCCGATATGACGCCAGGGCGCGGACGTGGAATGCCGAGGGAACGGTCGATGCCGGCGCGCTGGATATCGGCATCCTTGGGGCAGTCGCTTTTTACCGCGCTGGCGGCGGCACGGTCCGCATCAACGGCGAAATCCGCCGGTGGAACGAGACGCAACCTTGGTCCGACCCGGCCGGCTGGGCGGCAACGCTTGACAGCGTCGACGGATGGAATCTGGTTTACGGAACCAACCCGGCGGCGGTGAATGTGCAGGATATCCCGTATCTTGGGCTTGGCGGCGGGGACACGCTGTGGATCACGGCGGCGGACGGGGTGTTGCGCGAGCTGAAGTGGGACGGTGCGCAGTGGTATTACATGAAACTGTCCAACGATGGCGGCTGGGGTAAGCCTGACACAAAGATCACCGGACTGACCGTGCAGGCCGGGGCGGCTTTCTGGTATGTGAACGAAAATGTCACGTTTCACGAGTGACGTTTGGAAAGAGAGCTTGGGATGAGAAAAATCGTTTTGGCGATAGTGTTTCTGTCGGCCATGCTTTTGCGGGCCGATTACCTGATGTGGGGCGTGGAGCTGCCGAAATTCGCCTCGACGGATGGCAACGCCTATTACGCCGTTTTGGCGGCGGTAAGAAACGCGGACGGTGAAGAGCTTTGCTGCGTGATGAAGAATCCGGTGAAACTGGATTCCAACGGCGCGGTCTTGTGCCAGCGGACTTATTTGAAAGAGGCCATGTATGCCTTTAACGCGGGGAACGACCCCGCGAGTCCGGCGGACGACCGCTGGGGATACAACGGCAACACCGATTGGAGCGGTTTTACTTTTCAAGTGTGGATTCTGGATTCAAACAACAACCGGGTGTTCAGCACAGGTAACTATGCTACCGGGCGCAGGGAGTGGCAAACTTTGCTTAACGGCGGCAACGCTGGTAAAAGGGTGCGGTATCTGGAGCGGTGGGTAGTTAAACCCGCCCCCGATCCCGGTCTGCTGTTCAGCGTGGGGTGATTCTTTTTTGCAACGCGCGTAAAGCGGCCTGCCCCCGGAATTATATTGAAAATCCTCCGTTAAATGTGCTTGCACATTTGTACCCTATTGGCGCACTTGGATATATTAATAGTATCTTGAAACACTGTTTTTGCCATTAAAATAATGTTTCAAAACATTGTTTTTATTACTAAAATAGTGTTTGGAAACATTGCTATTAAAGAATAAATGATATTGTTCTCAACGGGGGGTGTAACCGTTGGCGATTAGCCATTCGGTCGCGGCGACATGGCCGCGGTTGGCGGCTTCGCGGCAATAGTTCACCGCTTTGGTGTGGCTCTGTTTTACGCCTTGTCCGAATTCATGAAGCATGGCCAGATTGTAGGCGGCGTCGGGCAGGTGCGCCCTTTCCCACGCCGTTGTGAAAAGTTCGGCCGCCTTGGCATAGTCTCGGCTGCAGCCTTCGCCGCGCACATAGAGCATCCCGAGGCTGTCCTGCGCCGGGGGGAAATTGTTTTTGGCGGCTTGGCTGAAAAGTTCAAACGCTTTCGAATAATCCTTTTCCACCCCTTTGCCGCGATAGTGGCACAATCCCAGGGCGTGTTGGGCGTCGGGGTTATCGGCGGCAACCGCCTGCCGGTAACTTTCGATCGCCTTGACCATATTGGTCGCGGTGCCGGTCCCGAATTCGTAGCATTGCCCCAGCTGGTACCTGGCGCCGGCGTGACCCCGTTCCGCCGCGCCGGAAAACAGCGCGAACGCTTTCGCGGGATCTTTGGCTACGCCCTCGCCGTCGCGGTACAAAGTGCCAAGCATGGTTTGGGCTTCCAGCTGCCCTTGGTCGGCGGATTTTTGCAGCCAGGGCGCGGCTTCGGCGGGATTGCGCGCGCATCCGATCCCGTGCATCAGCGAGTAGGCTAGATTGTACTGGCCGTCCTTGTTGCCCGCTTCGGCCGATTTGCGGTACCACTCCAGTGCTTTGGCGGGATCAGGATGCTCGCCATGCTGCAAAACCCACCCCAGGTTGTTCATGGCGTTGGAATGTCCCTGACCGGCGGCGCGGCGGTACAGCACCAGCGCCATTTCCTGGTCTTTCGGCACCCCGATGCCCTGATGGTACAGCCCGGCCAGATTGTATTCCGCAATCATGTCGCCGGACGCGGCGCTGCGGCGGAAATAACTGGCCGCCTTGGCGGGATCGCGACGCACTCCGCTACCGTTGAAATACATCATGCCCAAAGTGTTCATCGCCAACGGTTGGTCTTGCTCCGCTGCCCTCTCCAGCATGTCCAGCGCCTCGTCAAGGGCTTCGCGGTTTAATAGCGCGTCCAACGCAACCAGATATTGCGCCAGCGCGTTACCCGATTTCGCCTGCTCGCGCACCCAAGGCCGGCCCTGCTCCAGATAGGCTTCCCGTTTGTCGTCCGGCAATTCGCAGAGTTTGTCCTGCCCGGAATAGAGGGCGAGCAGAAAACGGAAAAAGGGCTGTCCCTCGTCGGCCCGCGCCCGCACCATTTTGGCGGCGGCGGCAAAATCTTCCGCGCTGCCCGCGCTGCGGGTGTTGATGAACCGCTCGACCATCATTTTGGAGTTGGCGGCGGCGTTATCCGCGCCTGTCTGCGGCGCGGCGGCTGAGGTTAGTGCCATTATTAGCAGCAGGGAAATGGAAAAATTGCGCATTTATCGTCTCCGTGGGTCTTGCTGGAGCAGCTGGGACCGGTTGATGTTGTCGTCCAGCGGGATGGCTGGGGTGAACCCGCTGGTGCCGGGCAGCGGCTGGAAGGCGTCGTCAAACTTGATGTTGAACTTGTAAATGATGTAGCGCACCAGGGTCGGAACCGGAATGGTGGTGGCCATCGAGAGCACCACGATGGCGTTGAAGAAGCTGGTGTCGAGCATTTGCAGTTCCAACGCCACGGCGGCAGCCGCCAGGGTGGCGGAAAGCTGCGGCACGGTCATCAGTCCGGCGCAGATGCCTTTGAGATTGGAAAAGCCCGACAGCCGCATCGCGAGCCAGCCTGAGAATACTTTGCTGGCGACCAGCCCGACCACGGTCATCAGCGCGATGGCCAGGTTGCCGGAGTTTTCGACCAGCACTTTGGGCTGGCTGTCCATGCCGATCATCAGAAACAGGAACGGAATCATCAGCCCAAACCCCACGCCTTCCAGCTTGCGGTGCAGATGGCGGCCCAGATGCTCGAACCCTTCGGACCGTATTACGGCCAGACCGGCGATGAACGCGCCCACGATCAGGTTCACGCCCAGAAACTCGCCCACCGCGACCACGATCAACACAGCGAAGAGGAAGTAGGTCACGTGGATGTCGTCTTTGGCGTTGAAGGCGGTAAGCACCCGTTTCCAAACGATCGGCAGCAGCCAGATGCAGAGCAGCATGTAAATGATTACCACGCCGACAAACACCACACCGAACCAGTTGCCGAGCGATGAGGCGTCGATGCGGTCGAACAGCGAGAATGAGGTCATTGGCCCGGCATGGGTTTGCATCCGCTTGTACTGGATGGTGACGGCGAGCAGAATCAAGCTTAAAACGTCGGTGACCACGGTGGAACCGAGGATTGAAACCCCGAAACGGGTTCGGGAGACGCCGAGTTCACGGATAACCGGAAAGACGATGCCGACCGAGTGCGAGGCGAACAGCGAGGCGTACACCCACTTCCCGATTTCGTCTTCAGGCCGGAAGAGGTGGTATACCCCGTAACCGGCGGCGGCGGGCAACGCAAAGGTCAAGATGCTTAGCATCGTTACCGCCTTTTTTTCCACCGTCAGGAGCCGGAGGTCAACCTCCATGCCGGCCAGTGCCATAAGGAACACCAACCCCAGCAGCCCGAAAGCCTCAATCACGGTTCGCAGCTGTTCGGCGGAGTACGCGCCGTTCATCCATTTAGCTAGGTGTCCGAGCAAGTCCAGGGCGTTCGGACCGATGACGATGCCGGTGAGCATGATCGCCACCACCGAAGGCACGTGGAAGCGGCGCAACGAATGCGGAACCAGCACCACCAGACCCATTAGAACAAGGTACATGATCAGAAACAAGAAGGTGCCCATAAGTGGTTCCTTTCATTGGGGCCGGAATTACGGTATCCGCCAACCGCCGGGCCGGGAATCGCCCGACGGTCAGCCGGAGTCGCGTTATTCGTCCGACCCGCCGGTTGCCCCTTCCGGCGATGCGTCCGGTTCGGGGGTATTGTCACCGCCGTTTGGGGTTTCGGTGTCTGCGGGAGTTTCTGCGGTAGCCGGCTCGTCAGCCGGCGCAACGCCGTTCAGCGGGTTTTCCGGCACTTCTTCGGCATCTGCTATACTCACGGAAACCAGCTTGGCGCCATCGGACAGCCGCACCAAACGCACGCCCTGCGCGGAACGTCCGCAAACGCGGATGTCCGCCACCGGCGAACGCACCATCATGCCGTTGGATGCTATGGATACCATCGACTGGCCGTTGTGTACGGCGAAGGCGGCAACCACCTTGCCGTTACGTCCGGATTCGTCCTTGATGGCGATCATCCCCTGTCCACCGCGGTGGTGCGGGGTGAAGTCGCAAAATTCGGAGCGCTTGCCGAAACCGTTTTCGGTGGCGATCAGGAAGGTCGCGCCCTTCTCGACCACCGCGAAACCGCGCACGATATCGCCGTCCTGAAGGCGGATGCCCCGCACGCCGGTCGCGGTGCGGCCCATGCGGCGGACTTGGTCTTCGCAGAAGCGCATCCCCCGTCCGTTGGCGGTGATTAGCAGCACGTCATCGCCGGAGTGGGTGAGCAGCACCTGCACCAGCCGGTCGCCCTCGTCGATGTTCAGGGCGCGGATGCCGTTTCGGTTGATGTTGCGGTAGTCGGACAGCGCGGTTTTCTTGACCGTGCCCTGCTCGGTGGCGAAGAACACGTCCACATCCGGGGAGAAAGCGCGGATCGGCAGCAGCGCGGCGACACTTTCGCCCTCTTGGAACTGGATGAGGTTGATGATCGGTTTGCCGAAGGAGGTGCGCGGTGCCTCCGGAATCTCGAAGGCGCGTTCGGCGAATACTCTTCCGGTGTTGGTGAAGAACAACAGTGTGTCGTGGGTCTCTGCCACGAACACCGTGGTGATGAAATCTTCCTCCTTGACGGCGGCACCCGTGATGCCTCGACCGCCGCGCCGCTGTTCGCGATAGACCGATAGTGCGACGCGCTTGATGTAGCCGCGGTGGCTCAGGGTAATCACGCAAGGCTCGTCGGCGATTAGGTCCTCGATGTTGACCTCGCCGTCCATCGGAACAATCTCCGTCCTGCGGTTTGAGAGTTTCTTGCCGTCAACGTATTTGGCCTTGAGGTCGGCAAGGTCGTCCTTGATCAACCCGTAAATTTTAGCCGGATCGGCCAGCAGACCTTTGTAGTATTCGATCTTGGCGCACAAATCGTTGAATTCGGCCTCAACCTTTTCGCGCTCCAGACCGGTCAACTGGTAGAGCCGCATTTCGAGAATGGCGGTGACCTGGCGATCGGAAAAACCGAAACGTTCGATCAACCGGGCTTTGGCTTCGTCGCGGTTGGGGGAGTTGCGGATGATGGAAACCACCTCATCAAGGTGATCCAACGCTATGAGCAAACCTTCGACGATGTGCTTGCGGGCCTCGGCCTTTTTCAGCTCGAACTGGGTACGGCGGGTCAGCACCTCGAAGCGGTGGTCAACCCAGCACCGGAAGAGATCCTTAAGGTTCATGATCTTCGGGCGGCCCTGATCCAGCGCCAGCATGATCGCCCCGAAGGTGGTTTGCAGCTGCGTGTGCTTGTACAGGTTATTCAGCACCACTTCCCCGATCGCGCCGCGCTTGAGATCCACCACCACGCGCAACCCGTCTTTTTTGGAGCTTTCGTCGCGAATGTCGGAGATGCCGTCAATCACCTTTTCGTTCACCAGATCGGCCATGCGTTCGATCATCGCGGCTTTGTTTACGGTGAAGGGGATTTCGGTGATGATGATCGAGTGGCGTTTGTTGTCCTCGACAATCTCGGCCTTGCCGCGCACCACCAGCTGCCCGCGTCCCAGTTTGTACATCGCCTCGATCTGGCGGGTTCCGCAAATGGTCGCGCCGGTCGGGAAGTCCGGGCCTTTGACGAACTGCATCAGGTCGTCGATCGTGCATCCGGGATGGTCGATGTAGTGTGTTATGCCGTCAACCAGCTCGCCGAGGTTGTGCGGGGGGATGTTGGTCGCCATGCCGACGGCGATGCCCATCGATCCGTTCAGCAGCAGGTTGGGCAGCCGCGACGGCAACACGGTCGGCTCCAGGCAGGAGCCGTCGTAGTTGGGGGTCATGTCCACCGTGTCTTTTTCGAGATCCACCAGCATCTCTTCGCCGAGCTTGTCCATGCGGACTTCGGTGTAACGCATGGCGGCGGGTTTGTCGCCGTCGATGGAGCCGAAGTTTCCGTGACCGTCCACCAGTTTGTAGCGCATCGAGAAGTCCTGCGCCAGGCGGACGATGGTCTCGTAAACAGCGACATCGCCGTGCGGGTGGTACTTACCGATGACTTCACCCACCACGCGGGCCGACTTTTTGTGCGGCTGTGTCGAAACGTTGTTCAGCTCGTTCATCGCGAACAGCGCCCGGCGGTGTACGGGCTTCAACCCGTCGCGGGCGTCGGGCAGTGCGCGGCCCACGATGACGCTCATCGAATAATCGATGTACGAGGAACTCATCTCCTTTTCGATGTTGATGTCCTCGACACCTTGCTCCAACACAACCGCTCCTGGGTCCTGAATCTCGTCGCTCATTGCTTAAAATCCTTTTTGCTGCCGTGACGCCTTGTCACATCAGACCCGCCACCGCCGCGCCGATTACCGGCGACTCGTCAACGCGAATCAGCTCGTACGCGATGCCACGCAAACCGAGCATATCCACAAGCTCTTCCTGAACCCGGTTGCGGAACTGCCCGGTGCGGGTGCGGTGGTAGGTGGAGCCGTCGATGTTTACGCAAACCGGGCGCGCGGGGTCGTGTCCCTCGCCGGTCTGGATCACGGCGGCGGCGATGTTAACCGCCGCCAGCACGGCGGCGCGCTGGTAAACCGGGGTACATAGCGCCACCACCGCCGCCTGGTCCGACTCGTTGAACGCGGGATCGAGGAACGGGTTGTCCTCGGCGGGGGCGCCGCCGCAAAAATCATCGAGATCTTTGTTGGAGACCGTCCGCCAGCTGTTGATCAGGGCGGCGGCGGGTTCGGAGAAGAACCCTTCGGCGACTGCCTGGCGGAGTACCGTCAAGCCGATCCGCCCGAGGTACGCGCCGGAAATCATCTTCTCAAAGGTGTAGTGCCCGCAGTCGTTGGTGTCGGCGTCCATCTGGCGGTCGAAGAAGGATTGTTCCGCGCCGTTGAACGCGCCGGTCTCGCAGTTGATTACCATCGTTCCGCCGGGCTTGAGGTCGCTGCGCTTGGTAATGCGCTCGTTGCGTTCCGTGTAGGCGATATTGGTGCCGGTGCCGAGGATGAAGCCGACATAGGTGGAGTAATCGCGCGCCACGCCGGCGCTCTTGCCCGCCAGCAGCGTGGCCACGGTGTCGTTGAGCACCACGGTGCGCCGCTCGTAGCCGCGCTTGCGCAGGTGTTCCAGCAACCCCGCTCCGATCATCGTACCCACTACGGCCGGCACCTCGATTTGCTTACTCCAGTGGAGCAGCCGGGCGTCGCAGTCCGGGGTGATTTCCGCCGGGTAGGAGAAGCAGAAGCCGATGGTGTCGGAAGACTCAACCACCGGCATCAGGAACTCGGCGAAGGCGTCGTAAAAAGCGTCGGCGCTCAACGGGCCTTGCGATCCCGGCATCGGCCGTTTGAAGAACGAGCCGATTTCCGGGCGGCCTTCCGCCGAGATTTGCACCACCGCGGCCCTCAGGTTGGTGCCGCCGGCGTCCAGCACCACCACCGGGGTGCCGGTCTTGACCGGATTGTCCGGCGAGACGAACGACGGAATCATCATCAGCGATGATTTTCTACCCGCCAGTCCGTCGGCCATCTGCACTGCAAAATTTTTCAGCAAGCCTTCGCGGTCGATGCCGTCAACGGTCAGGCCGTGCCGCTTAAGAAACTCTTCTGCTCTGGTTTTCATGCTTTTCTCCAATCCGGTCAGGCCGACGCGGAAGCCCGTTAAACGTTGCGCACTTCAAGCTGCGGCAGCGGAATCTTGATCCCGGCCTTGTCCAGCGCCTCTTTGACCTGCTGGCCAATCTGGAAATACACCGACCAGTAATCGGACGACTTCGACCACGGGCGCACCACGAAGCCCACGGCGCTGTCCTTGAACGCCACCACTTCGGCGATCGGGGCGGGGTCCTTCAGCACCAGCGGGTTGGCCTTGACCGCGGCCAGAATCACCTCGCGGGCTTTTCCGATGTCCTCGCCGTAGGCGATGCTGATGGTCACTTCGACGCGGCGGGTGCCGAGCGCGGCGAAGTTGGTGATCGGGGCGCCCCAGGCGACCTTGTTCGGCACCACGACCTTTTTGTTGTCCGCGGTGGCGATGGTCACCGCCATCATGTTAAGCTCCAGCACCGATCCCTCGTTACCGCCGATGTTAACGTAGTCCCCCACGTTGAAGGGCTGGTTGATGGCGATCATCACGCCCGAGGCCAGGTTGCCCAGTGATTCCTGGAACGCGAAACCCAGAATGAATCCGGTGACGCCGAGTCCGGCGATCAGCGGGGCGATGTCGATACCAAGCCTCCGCAGCGCCAGCATCAGCAGCAGCACCCAGCAGGATTTTCTCGCGATGCTGATGAAGAACTCCTTGAGCAGCGGGTTGATTTTTGGGGTTTTGTCCAGAGTTTTACGCAGCGTGGCGCAAAGCACCTTGATCACGATCCAGCCGACCAGCAGGATAATCAGCGCCCATAAGACGTTGATTGCGAACGCCATCCCGTTCTGGGTCAGCCATTGCGTGGCGGTGTCCAGTATCGTCTTGGTTTCCGCGACATTGCTTTCGACTGCCGCCGTAGTCTGTTCCGCCACTTTGGCGGCGGTGTCCGCCGCTTCCGGAGCCATCATGCCAATCAATTCTGCCAACATTGTTGTGATCCTTTCTTGTAAAAAACGCCAAACTCATTAGCCGCGTTCGGCCTGCGGCACATACTTTCTGGGCTGGGTCAACGCCTTGTAGGCGGGGCGGATGATAGGGCCGCCGTTGATCAGCTCTTCCAACCGGTGGGCGCACCAGCCCACCACACGGGCCACCGCGAAGATCGGGGTGAAGAGGTCGTTGGGGATGTTCAGCATATCGTAAACAAACCCGGAATAGAAATCGACGTTGCAGCACAGGTCGTGTTTGCCGCCCCGGAACTGGTTGAAGATTTCCGGCCCCAACCGCTCGATGGTTTCGTACAGCCCCATCTCTTCTTCGCGGCCTTTTGACTTGGCCAGCGCGCGGGCGCAGTCGCGCAGCATCTCGGCGCGGGGATCGGAGAGGGTGTAAACCGCGTGGCCCAAGCCGTAAATCAACCCGGTACCGTCGCCCGCCTCGCGCTTGAGAATGTTCCAAAGATGGTCCGCCACCTCACCCTCGTTGTCCCAGTGTTTGATCTTCTTCTTCGCCTCGGACATCTGCTTCATCACCCGCAGGTTGGCGCCGCCGTGGCGCAGTCCCTTGAGCGAGAGCACCGCTGCCGCGACGGCGGCGTAAGTGTCGGTGAACGCGGATGACATCACGTGGGTGGTGAAGGTCGAGTTGGTACCGCCGCCGTGTTCGGCGTGGAGCACCAGACACAGATCCAGCACTTCCGCCTCGAACCGGGAGTAATAGCCGTCGGCTCGGATCAGTCGCAGGAAATTCTCGGCGGTGGAAAGTTCAGGGTCGGGATAGCGCAGGACCATCGACTGTCCCAGGTGGTAGTGCGCCTTGGCCTGATAGGCGTAGGCGGCGATGGTCGGGAACTGCGCGATCAGCTCAATGCTCTGGCGCAGCGTGGTTTCCAGGTCGAGCCGGTCCGGCGCGGGGTCGAAGATATAGGCCGTCAGCACCGCGCGGGCGATGCTGTTCATAATGTCCACGCCCGGCGAACGGATAATCGCGGTTTCTTTAAAACCGTCCGGCAGCCGGTGCAGTGCGCCCAGCTCGGATTTCCACACCACCAGTTCCTCGCGTTTGGGCAGCTCGCCCATCAGCAACAGATACGCGCACTCTTCGAAGCCGAACCGGTGTTCGCTCTGGAAGCCTTTAACGAAATCCGCCACGTTGATGCCGCGGTAGAAAAGCTGGCCCGGCACCGAGACCTTTTCGCTCTCGGATGTCACATAACCGTGGACAGAACCGATATTGGTCAGTCCGACCAGCACACCAGAACCGTTCGGGTTGCGTAGGCCCCTCCGGACATCGTACTTTTGGTAGAGTTCGGGGGCGATCTTGCCGGTAACCCGGATTTTATCCGCGTAACCTTTTAGCAACTCCGCATCAATTTGCGGACTCGCGGATTGCGTCATCAACATTAGAAACCTCCTAACTCCATTCGGGGTCCAGCCTCGGCAAAAACAAGGTCTGAACCCCACGAATGGAATTAAAATAATATAGCATTTTTAGGGACAAAAGTCAAACCGTTAAACAGTCATTTTTACTGTCGCTGTCCGTTGTAACGGCGCACAGACAACAGGCACCAATAAAGTGTCCGGGTTCTCCTCCTGCTCCGGGGCAATAGTCAATCTGGGCGCGGTTACTCGCTGATCGTTTGGAACGGGAAAATTTCTCTCCAGCTGATGGCGTTTTCAGGCGTCAAATCCAGGCTGAGGCCGCTTTGTCCGTCGAAAGTGAATTCCGTCCACCAGATGGCGGTTTTTGATCCGGCAAAGGTGGACGATTGCTTGGGGTCGCTGTAACGCTGCATGGCGCAAAGCAGATACCGTCCCGCCGGCATCCGGAAGTGGCTGGTGAAACGGTCGGTTAGTGCGTAGGACTTGATATGGAAACGTTGGTTAAAAAGCCTTTCCACCGCGTTGATGCAACTGCGCTCGGCTTGCCATTCGGAGTTTTCCTTGTCGCGCTTGGAAACCGACACGACGTTCCCGGCGTTGTTGCGTCCGTTGGGGTAGTGGATGCGGCGCGGCATGCCTTGTATCTCCCGGTCGGCGGTTTCGTAATTTACGCGGTTTATCACCGTCGCGAAGTGGTCCCGAAGTTCGTAAAGCGCCTGATAAAGCGGCTGGTTGGCGACTGCTATGCCGATGACCGGTTTCTGCCGTTTCATGCCGTTCCATTCCAACCGCACCGCGAGGTCAACGGTCGGCCGCAGCACGACGGCGCTCTGGCGGCCAATCGTTATCGCGGTGCCGTCGGCGCTGCTGAACGGGCCGTAAACCGTCTGATCCGGCCCCAGCACGGAAAAACTGCCGTTCCGCACGGCGGTGAGTTTGTACGGCGGCTGGGCGACGCCGATCTCCGTGCCGTCCGAAAGCGCGTAGGGGCCAAACCGCCGGTCGGTACCCACGTTGAGGTACATTTTCGGCGGCGATACGGTAATTTGCAGACTCCGCATCCGCAGTTCCCCGCTGGCGGCAACCGGGTCGGGCACGGAGTGGCGGCGAACCCGGTCGTCGGATACGCTCATTCCCCCAATGCCGCTGATCGACTGCGCGGCCGCTCCGGCGGCCAGCAGCAATAACGCGGCGAAGGTGGTTAGGCGTGTTGTCATGGCTTAGTTAGCTTTGGGGGCAATGGCGGTGACTTGGTGCAATTTGAAGGCGCAGTCGTTACTGAATTTAGGAACCGACAGCACCAGCGTTCCGTTTTCCGTTCGGGTGTCGCGCTTAGCGGTGGATTTTCCGGTGCGGGTGTCGAAAAACTCCGCCCTGTAGGTGCCCGGCTCTAAACCCTTGATGGTGGCGGTCAGGAATTCCGCGGAGATCGGTTTCGCCGGCGGGCGCGGGAAGGATTTGGGATAGACGTAACAGCGGGCGGAGCGCGGCGACACCGTACCGATGCAAAGGTAGTTGGCGGCCTGCGGGGCGGTTTTCCCTTCCACCGCGCCGATGGCGGGTCTGACCATTTTCGCGGCGGGGTCGCGGGGATCCTCCCCCTCCATAAATTTGGCGACGGCGGCGTAGTACGGGTAAAGGTTGTTCTCCTCCACCACCCGCCACCACCAGAACATCGGGGTTCCGGCGAGCGGTACGCACACCCCGGTCCAAAGCGCGGCGTGCAGCTCGATTTTCAAGTGTTCCTTGCCCGCCGCCATCGGGGAACCGCCAAACTCGGTGATCAGTATCGGCTTGTCGAACTGCAATCCGAAGTTGGCGGTTTCGGCGGCCAGCGCGATGATGCGTTCCGGCAGGGTGTGGTGGTAGGCGTCGAGCGGGTTGAAGTCGAGTGTCGGCAGTTTGGCGTGTTCCGGGCAGATGTAGTTGTAGTCGTTGGAGACATGCGCCGATACAAGGTGCTGGTAGGGGTCGATTTCCTCAAAGTATTCGCTCATCACCTTGCACCAGTTAACCACGCGGGGATCGAAGTTGGTGCGGTGGTGCGATTCGTGCCCGGTAAGGTTAATCTCGCTGCACAGCTCGTAGCCGAATATGGCCGGGGACCATCCCCAGCGGGCCTGGGTGTAGCGGATAAAACGCTTTTGCATCGCCACGGCCTTGGGGTCGTCAAAGAATTGCAGCGGCATTTCCAGCCATCCGCCGGGGGTCAGCTTGTTGTACGGGTGGAGATGCCATTCCGGGTCGCACCAGCTGCTCATACGCCCATGGTAGTTCAACACCAGATTGATGTGGATGCGGTGTTTTTCGGCCAACTCCAGCACCCGGTCCAGCTCCCAGGCGTTGCCGGAGTGGTAGTCGCCGGCGCCGTGGTAGCCGCCAATGCCCTCTGTCCATTCCAGGCCCAGCGACCAAGCGCTCATCCACACCTCCGCCCAGTTTTCACCCGACGCCTGCATTTGCTGGAAGTAGCGGCGATAAACGGCGGTGCTCTCTTCCTTTCGGAAGATCCACGGGAATTTGTCGTTCATACGGGCGTCGTTGGCGGACCGGGTGTTGTGGCCGATCGGGTAGTAGAGGTCGCCGTTGTCGAACTCGAAGAAACGGCGGTCTTTTGCCGAGACCCGTACAAATCGCATCGGGTCGGTCCCCGCCGGGGCGGCGGAGAAGGTGGCGGCCGATTCCGCCGCCGCTTCCCCCCAGCGGTCTTTGGCAAAGAGCGACACGCGGTATTCCCCAGGCTCGCGCGGGCAGTAGCGAATACGCCACTCCGGTCGTCCGGCGGGTTCGACCGGTTCGCCGAGTTCGTCTTCCAGCCGGTAGTAAGGCTGATAGTAGAAGGCGGTGATGGTGTTAGTGACGCCGGACGGGGTGATTATTTTTGCCCCGGCGTCGATGGTTTCGGGGTCGAAGGGATTGGCGTAACGGTCCGGAAGGTCAAACCGCAGTTCAAATTTCTCCAGAACCCGCGGCGCGGAGGTCAGCGCTCTGGCGCGCATAATCTGCGGCGCCCCCGCCGGCGGCTTGACGGTTAAAGTCGCGGACACCACTTCGCAACGGCCGGTGAAGGTGTTGTCCGCGAATACCCGGAAGCCGATCGACTGCGGGTTCAGCCGGGCGCGGTAGTGCCAAGCCAGCGAATGGCCGGGCGTGGTCCAGCCCGCCGCCGTTGCCCCGAACGGGATTTCGATGACGTTGGTGGTGCCGGCGGAGAGATGTTTGGCGAAAACCTGCTGGTGCCAGATGTCGTCGCGGTCTTTTAGCCACACCAACCCGCCAGAGTAGCGCGGGGCGCCCTCCGGCCACGCCAGAACCAGCCGCAGCGAGTCGGCGTCCAGCCAAAACGAGGTGTTGGTCGCGGCCAGAGTGCAGCTGGCTTCACCGGGGAAGGCGAGCGGCATTTGGAACGGCAGCGCGACGGCGTTGGTGGCGCCGGACGGGGTTACTGAAAGGTCGAACGTCTGCGCGGGCGGTTCCGGGTCCGCCAACGCGGCGGCGGCGAAACCCAACGCGGCGATTCGGATTAAAACGCGGTTAAAGGCGGTGTTGGACATTACGGTACCTCAGCCTGTGATTTTACGCCCGACACCTGGTATGCGCCGGACGAAATGGATTAGGAAAAACGCCGCGATAAAGGCCAGCGCGGCCATCAGCGGCAGTTGCAACCACACGGGCAGACGCAGCGGCTGGACCAAAAACCGGTTGCAAAGCCCGATTAGCGCGTAGTGGCAAAGGTACACGCCAAACCCGCAGCGGTTGACTTCCCCGAGAAATCCCGCCAGCCGGGGCGGCAGGCGGTCGAACTTCTTGGCAAAGAGAAACACGGCGGCGGACATTGCCGCGACCTGCGGCGAACAGTACCACCAGAAAAGTTCCCAGTCCGCGTTGTATTCGGGGTTGGCGAGCTGGAAGTGGCGGAACCCGAAAAACACCGTCAGAAAACCGGCGGTGAAAAGCGGCGCGGCGATGGCGGCGGTCTTGCCCCAGGACCAGGGTTTCATGCGTCCGAGCAGCGAACCGAACAGCAGGTAGCCGGTAAAACCGGCGAAACCGTAGAACATTCCGGTGTCGTTCCATTCGCACACCCCCCAGAGGTTCATCCCGCCGAGCAGGTGGCGCAGGTAGGGGATGAAGAGCGTTACGCCCCACAGCCCGACGAACCCCCATTTGGCGCGCTCCGACGCGGTGCGGTACCAGGCGGAAACCACCGGCAGAATCAAATAGAGGCCGATCAGCATATAGACGTACCACATGTGGGTGGTGATCCAGTTGAAGTTGAACAGGATCTTGGCGATGTTCGGCAGACAGGCGGCGAAAGTCAATGGCTGTTCTTCGGCGAACGGGATGATTACTTTCAGGGTTTTCAGGTCGCCCCCGATCAGTCCTATAACTCCCGGCAACAGGCAGTAGATGACCGACCAGAAGAGGAACGGCGGCAACACCCGCCCGATGCGCTTTTTGTAGAACTCGGCGTGGCCAGTCCGCACCGGCAACAGCAAATACCCGGTGATCATGGCGAACACCGGCACGCAAAAGCGGGCGAGCGACCCCCAGATCGCCCCCCAGAAATTGTACAGCGCCTCTTCCCCGGCGGGCGGGTTGCAGTTGAACGTGTCGCCGGCGTGCGACACGCACACAAACAACATCGCCAAGAATCTGGCTACGTCCAGCCAGACAATCTGCCGCTTTGCCGGCGCGGCGGAGTTTTCTTTCATATTCCCTCCCTAGGGAACGGATTATTTTTGGTTCGCCGCCAGCGGGTCGATCCGGCGGGCGGCGTTGCGGCCTTTTTGCCAGAATTCGGAGAAATCCTTTTGGAATTTCTCCATGCTCACGCCCTCAAACGCGGCCTCGTTGGCCTTTTCGCAATCACGGGTTTCCTTTAGCGTTTTCCAGTAGTCGGGCAAAATCGTGGCGTATGCTTCGTATTTGCGGTTGGAGGGGACCCCCTTGCACAGAAAGTACACAATTCCCCACGCGGTGGCGTATTTCAAGCTGATCTGCTGGTCGTTTCCGGCGTAAAACCCCTCGTGGCTGGTTTTTATCAGTTTGGGGATCAACGCGGTGGCGGCGGGCAGTTCGCGCAACAGCTGGTCAACCCGTCCGGTCTCCGGGAACGAGACCCGTCCGCCCTTTATTACCGCGCCTTCGCAGAAACAGGCGTAACCCTCGTTGAGCCAGGTCGAGACGATGATTTTATCGGCGGCGTAAAAGAGGTACTGGTGGAACCCTTCGTGTCGCATGATGTCCATGGTCTCTTCGGCTTTTTTGTTGCCGCAGGAGAGGATTGCCAGTTCGCGGAGCCCCGGATTCCAGATGCCGTCGCTGAATTCGTGTTTAGGCCCGACATGGCGTTTGTAGTCGGCCTCGTTCTCGAATATCCGCACCACGTTCACGTCGGTCTGCTCAACAAACGGGGGCACCAGCTTTTTGAGCGCCTTGCGGTAGTCGGGCAGTATGGTTTGGAAGGTCTTAACCAGATTTTTGCCGAGCGAACTGCGAACGTCGGAGAGGAATATGTAGTCCGCGGTTTCGGCGTACCACCAGCCAGCCATGTTGGCAATGCTTTTCTTAGCGGCGTCGCGGCTGGGATGGTCGGCGATCTTTTCCGGAGTCCGCGCTCCGGGAGTAAAGGTCTTCAGCTCCTTGTTGTCGGCACGGGTTGTAGTGGATGAGCGCGGAATGGCGGAAATGGTGGCGAGGAACTGGGTTTCGATGTCCTTGCGCACTTTGGCGGACGAAGTGCCGTCGGCAATCTCGATAATCAGGCAGTACCAGTCATCGGCGGCGGGAAGCTGCGATTTGATCCGGAAAAGGCAGGCCACCTGCTGGGGATGGTCGGTGGGGACGAACGCGGCGTCGCGAATCCGGAAGGGACAACGGATCTTTTCCGGTTCGCCGGGCTTGGCGTCGGCGAAATCCCCCACCCAGGAAAGCAGCCGGTTGTCGGTGATATCGACTTGCCCGATCCGCAGCTTGTTATCCGCCGCCGCCTGCTCGAAATCTTCGCGGCTTACGTGTGTTCCGGCGGTTGCGCGTACCTTTGGCAATGCGTAGTCGGCCCGCCCGAGGATCATCAGGTTCCCCGCCTTGTCGCGCCACTGCCCGAGATGCTGCGTGGCGTACCACAGTTCGCGGGCGCTGAACAGTTCTAGCTCGTCGGTGGCGCCGGTTTGGTTGTCGGTGCGGGTGTAAGTGTGCGTTTGCGCCTGTTTGAGCGGTTCAGGATTGCCGCCGCTCAAGGTCTTGAATTTCAGGCCTATCGCCGGATAGGGTTTTTCTGCCTTAAACGACGGCGCCGCCGCCGCGATACCGGCGACAAAAACCAGAAACGGCAGAATCGGCAATTTCATGCGCAGGTCTCCAAAAGTGCCGCGATTAGGCGCGCTCAACCACGATTTCGGGGTCGATCGTTTCGCGGAGGATGCGTTCGATGCCTTGTTTCAGCGTCATGGTCGCGTGGGGGCAGTTGCCGCAGGCGCCGCGCAGTTGGAGCGTGACCACTTTGTCCTCGATGGAAACCAGTTCCAAATCGCCGCCGTCGGCTTGGAGCATTCCGCGCAGTTCTTCGAGTTTGGCTTTAATTTTCTCTTCCATGGTATTTTCTCCTAATCCGGATTACGGAACCGCCGCAACCGTTATGCCCATTTCATCACAAACGCGCCCCAGGTCAGTCCGGCGCCAAAGGCGTCCATCAGCAGGATGTCGCCTTTCTTTACGAGGCCCTGGTCCAGCGCCTCGTGCAGCGCGATCGGTATGGTGCCGGCGGTGGTGTTGCCGTATTTCTGGATATTCACGAAAACTTTTTCCGGCGGCAGGTTCAGCCGTTTCTGGACCGCCTCGATAATGCGGATGTTCGCTTGGTGCGGGATCAGCAGGTCAACGTCTTCCGGTTTCAGCCCGACCTTCTCCAGCACTTCGAGGGCGCATTCGTTCATGGTGCGCACCGCCTGTTTGAAGGTCTCGTTACCGTGCATGGTGATGTAGGTGCCGTCGTACTCCGGGTATTTCCGGCAACCGCTGTTCGGCAGCGTCAGCAGGTCGGCGTAATTGCCGTCCGCGCCCATCACGACGCCGAGCATCCCGCCCTCCGAGGCGTCGCAGGCCGTCCACACCGCCGCACCGGCGCCGTCACCGAAGAGGATGCAGGTGCCGCGGTCTTTCCAGTTGAGGATACGGCTGTTCAGCTCGACGCCGATCAACAGGATGTTCTTCATTATGCCGGACTTGATCATTCCCCAAGCGATTGCCGACCCGTAAATGAATCCGGAGCAGGCGCTGCAGATGTCCAGGGCGGCGGCGTTGACGGCGCCGATGTTCTTCTGGACGAAGCAGGCGGTGTTGGGCAAAACCATGTCCGGGGTGGAGGTCGCCACCAGAATGAGATCCAGCTGGTCGGCGGTCATGTTGGCCCGCTCAAGCGCCTGCAGCGCGGCCTTGGTTGAAAAATCGGAGGTGTACTCGTTGTCTTCGGCGATGCGGCGTTCCTTGATGCCGACTCGCTGGGTAATCCACTCGTCGCTGGTTTCCACCATGGTCGCCAACTTAAAATTATCCCAAACTTTCGCGGGAACCGCCATCCCGGTGCCTGCGATTTTTGCCGAAAGATTCTGTCCGCTCATACTGTGTCCCTATCCGATAAGCACAAACTATCCCCAAAGAAAGCAATAGCATATCAAAACCGTGGCAAAAATTCAATACCGAAATTACCGGAGGTTCCCCAATCGATTTTTCGGGTGTGAAAATCCGGCAGCGGAAGCCCGCCCGGCCACATGATTGCGGCACCTCGTGTTAGGACACGCTATTGGATGTCGGCCCACCAGGGCAGCTGCCGGATGGTTCCGTCGGGGTTGTACTTCATCTCCGCGAAACAGACACTGCGGCGCTCGCGGTGCTTCTCGCCGGGATTCAGGCGGTGATAGCGCTGGTAGCCGAAGCCGAAGCAGTACCACTTGCCCTTGAACGCGACAATGCCCGGATGGTTACCGCTGGAGCGGATATCATGATCCATGATGTGGCCCTTGTACTCCCACGGGCCTTCCGGCGAGGTGGACATCGAATAGCCGATGCCCTCCGGACAGCATGTGCTGGCGTAGGCCATGTAATACTTTCCGTCGCGTTTCCACACCCAGGGCCCCTCCTGATAGTCCTTAAGACGCTCCGACACGACTTTGATGCCGTTATCGCCGTATGACTTGTCAAGGGAGATCATGTCGGCATTGAGCTTCGCCGTGTGCAGAAGCGGATTGCCCCAATAAAGCCAGGCCTGTCCGTCGTCATCGACAAAGACGGTCGGGTCAATATCTCCCTGGCAATGCTGGATGAGCGGCTCGCCGATCGGATCCTTGAAGGGTCCCTCCGGGCGGTCCGCGACCAGTACGCCGATCGACATGCACCAGCCCTTGCGCTTGTCGATGCAGGTGGTGTAGAAATAGAATTTGCCGTTCCGCCCGACACACTGCGAGGCCCACGCCGTATTTTTCCCGCCCCACGTAAAATTCCCGTCGGGCGAAGCGACAATGCCGTGCGACTTCCACGTTTTCATATCCTTTGTGGAGTAGAGCCGCCAACCCGGCATCTTGAAACCGTCCGCGTCGTCCGCATCCTGTCCGGTGTAGACGTACAGGGTATCCCCGACGGCGAGCGGCGCGGGGTCCGCCGTGAAGGCATCGTCGAAACAGGGCCGTACACCCTTCTGATCGTCGCGGTCGGCGGCGCCGGCGACCATCGCCGCCATCGCAACCGCAACCATAATCGTGTAAGCGGTGTTTTTCATGAATATCCTTTACTCTTTACACAGGTCGCGACGGAGCGCGACCCTCCCTCGCACAACCCGGGAGGGACGCGCTCCGTCGCGTCCGCTTCTCCCTCGCGTTTCTGATTGTTCACAATGAACGCCTTTTTTGCTCTCCGTGGGTCACCCGCTCGGGTCGCGGGCTATCGGGCCGGGTTTCGGTCGCGACGGAGCGCGACCCTCCCACGCACCTCACGCGCCGCTTTCAGCTCAATATTGTTTTACACGGCGTAATGATAGCAAATCCCCGCCCGTTGCGAAAGCCGAAAGTGGTTCCTTCGCTCGACCTTACTGCCCGGTGGCGCGGGTGGGGGCGGAGGTTGCAGGGATCGTCGTATCGCCGGAGGGACTATGCAGGAATCACCTTGAGGTCTCAAGGGCGGTATCGAGTATGGATTCGTCCAGCAAGAACGGAATGACTCCCACATGGACAATTCCCGCATCGTCCTTCATCGGCGGACGCACGCCTTCCGTGACGACAATTCGCGAGAAGAAGTCGCCGCTCCGCCTCAACGGCAAGAGTTCCTGTTCCCTTTTCTCGTCCGTCGGCATTCTCCATGCGGACTGGATGTACAGTTTTCCTGGCGCGCGGTTGACGACAAAGTCGATTTCGTGAAACTGAAGTTCCTGCATTCCCTTCTTGTTGACGGCGACAATCGGAACAACGCCGACATCAACCTGGCATCCACGCCGGATCAGTTCGTTGTAGATGACGTTCTCCATCATGTGCGACGGCTCCACATCGCGGAAGTCCAGACGGGCGTTGCGCAGTCCGGGATCTTCGGCATAGTACTTTACGGGAAAGTCAAAATAGCTTTTGCCCTTGACGTCCCAGCGCTTCGCTTCCGAAAACAGGAACGCGTCCTTCAGGTATTCAAGATACGCCTTGACCGTATGATCGTTTGTCTTGACCTTCATCGCAGACCCGAGCGCGTTGACCAGCCTGTGGGGATTCGAGAGAGAGCCCGTCGCGCTGGCTATGACGTCTATCAGCGGCGAAAGGATGTTTTCCTCCCGCAGACGATGCCGCTCCACGATGTCGTGCTCGTAAACCTCCTTGAAAAGTCCCTTGAGGTATTTCGCGCGTTCGCGGTCGTCCGCTTCCGCGACGGCAAGAGGCATCCCGCCCCAGATCAGGTAGTCCGCGAAAGCCGATGTTTTGTCAGAAGGGTCAAGCGCCTGACAGTATTCGGCAAAGGAAAATGGATGGACGCGTATCTGGCAGCCGCGGTCGGCGAAATTCGTGTCGATGTCCTTCGAAAGCATCCGGGAATTGGAACCCGTCACATAGACATCGACTTTCTCGATTTGACGCAGTTCGTTGAGGGTGTCGTAAAACGTTATGTAGGCGGCTTCTCGGTCCTCCGGCGCAAGACGGCTGAGATCCACTCCTTTCGGAAGCACCTTGCGCGCCAACTGCACTTCGTCGATGAACACGTAATTCCAGCGCCCGTCATGAACGAGCCTCTCGGCGATATGCTCCCCCAAAGCAATTGCGTTGCGGAGAGGAATGTTCACCTTGCGATCCAACGGCACTTCGATGACATGCTGCGAATCCACCCCTTCCGCCAGAAGCCGTTCGCGGAACAAGGTTCCCAGCAAATAGCTCTTGCCACAGCGCCTGACCCCGGTAATGATTTTTACCAGGCCATTGTGCCGTTTGCTCCACAATTGGCGCAAATACTGTTCTCGTATGACTTTCATAGTTCAAACTCACTACATAGCATGGACTGAATTTGAATCTATAATACCATAAATCCCTGCATACAGTCAACTGCCACTTCAATGTTGGTCATTATTATTGACCTACTTTGAAGTCTGTGTCTCTATGGAGATTGCCCATGCCTCTTTCGCTTCCGTGGGCCGCCCGAGCGGTTCGCGCTATTTGTCAGGGTCACGGTCGGACTGCCTGAGGTCGCGACGGAGCGCGACCCTCCCTCGCACAACCCGGGAGGGACGCGCTCCGTCGCGTCCGCTTCTCCCTCGCGTTTCTGATTGTTCACAATGAACGCCTCTTTTGCTCTCCGTGGGTCACCCGCTCGGTACGCGCGCAATTCGCGCGCTATTCGTCAGGGTCCCGCACAGGACGCACTGACTGACCGAGGTAGCGGCTGTAGTCGCTCTGGCGGAAGTAGCCCGAATTGAAGTAGAGGCGCCATGCGTTGTACTCGAAGTCCGGAATCGGCGTAGAGGCCCAGGTGTCGCCCTGCGAACCGGGATCGTAGAAGCTCGAGCCGCTACCGTAACCGGCAGCAGGAAGGAAGATGCTCCGATTTGCATAAGCGCCTTTGCCCGTAACGAGCCGCCCGTTGACGCCGTTGGTTGTGATCCACATGGTGGTGCAATTGCTGACGAGCGCTTCAATCTCGGCACTCGTCGGCATGCGCCACGGCGCACCAAGGTGCGCCGTCGCCGCATCATGCGCCGCCACGAGGTTGCCGGCCGAGTCGATCCAGCCCTCCGCGAGAAGCGCCGCGTTGTCTTTGTCGTAGGTCGGACACGTTAAATGATCGAACGGACTGTTGCTCATTTGTTCACCCGTGCTCGACACCCATGTCACGCCGGTATAGTAGCAGGGATGGATAAAGTTATTAGTCAATGTCCCACCGCTTGGCGTATACCCCGCCGTGTCGCCCCACCAGAAGTAGTAGCCGTACTCCTCGGGACTTGTGGCCCCCACGTTGCACTCCGCCCAGTAGGGGCCGTTCTCCCAGAGCTGGACGCCGCCGAGTTCCTTGACGACGGATTCGCATCCTGGCGGCACGACTTCCGCCGAGAAGAACCGGAAGGCCGGGTCACCGCCGTCGGGCACGTGCCGCCACCTGCCCGCCAGTTTCGCCTTGCCGAGCGGATTGATGTAAGGCAGGATCGAATTGCCGCTCCCGTCTGTCGTGTGGTTGAACTCGAACATCGGCATGTCGCCGTTCATCCAGAAGCGCGTGATGCGGAAGTCGTCGAGCGGGTCGGACGGATCCAACCCCGTCACGTAGCACGCCCATACCTTCCGCCCGTTCGCCGCCGGCGCATGGGCGGCGGCCTCGTAGTCGCCGGACTGCTCCGCAAGCAGGACGGGGTAGCCGTCCAGCCACGCATACGGCACGGGAACGGGCGTCGTCTGCGTTTCAGCGGGGTCGTAGGTCACGATGCCCACCGCGCCGCACTGCCGCGCTACCGGCTCGCCGGAGACGGCTCGCCCCACCAGCAGCAGCGACAACGTCACAAGCAATTTACAACTCATCAAATGGTTCATCTTCATCGCATGAATATCCTTTACTCTTTACATACGGTCGCGACGGAGCGCGACCCTCCCACGCACGACCCGGGAGGGACGCGCTCCGTCGCGTCCGCATGTCCCCCTTGTTTCCGGTTGTTCATAATGAACGCCTCTTTTGCTTCCGTTGGACGCGCGCAATTCGCGCGCTATTTGGCTGGATCCCGCACAGGCCGGACGGAGAACCCGTATTCGCGGCTGCCGGGGTTCCGGCTGAAGAAACCCGAATCGAAGCCGAGGGCCCACGCGCCGATCGAAACGTCCGAATGCGGTGTAGAGAACCAGTAGTAGCCATCCGAGCCGAGGTCGGGGATGCCCGAGCCGTGGCAGTAGTCGGTCGCAGGAAGGAAGATGCTTTTGTCCGCGTATGCGCCCTTGCCCGTGACGAGCCGCCCGTTTACGCCGTTGGTAGTGATCCACGTGGAGGTGCAGTTGCTGACGAGCGCATCGATCTCATCGCGCGTCGGCATGCGCCACGGCGAACCGAGGTGCGCCGTCGCCGCGTCGTGCGCCGCCGCGAGGTTGCCGGTCGAATCGATGTAGCCCGCCGACAGAAGCGCGGAATTGTCCATACCGTAGGTGGGCGTGTTGCCGATGTTGAACGAGAAGCCCGACGTCGAGCCGTCCGCCGCGACCCAGACGTCGTTCTCGCGCTTGTAGCCCACCGTGTCGCCCCACCAGAAGTAGTAGCCGGATTCCTCGGGCATCGTGGCGCCGACGTTGCACTCCGCCCAGTAGGGTCCGTTCGCCCAAAGCTGGACGCCGCCGAGGTCCTTCGCCGTGATCGTCACCACGAACGAGGCGTTGGTGAGGAGCAACACGCCGCCGAAGGACGAGGCGAAGTCGATCACATGCGAATTCGCGCCCGCGACAATGTTGCTTTGGACGAAAGTCGCGCTCGCGTTGTCCGTGTTGAGGATGATCTCCGCGACAGCGCGTGGAGGGAGCGTCCCGCCGACAGTGTATTCGACCGTCGCCTTGCCGGAGTAGGGATACGACTGGTGGAACCGCGTGACCTTGACGGTGTTGGTCATTGCCGCCGATGAGCCGCCGGTCGCGGTCACGGTCACGCCTGTGGTCGAGCCGATCTGCGGATTGTCGTCGCCGGTGGCGTCGATAGCGAAGAGCTTGACCCAGTAGGCTCCGGCGTTGGAGACGGGGATATCGGCGCTGAAGCCGTGGTCGCCCGTGATTCCCTTCGCCTGGTTCACGTCGGGCCGCGACACGTTGGCCGTAAGCACGCGGACGTCCCCGTACTGGATCGCGCAGCCCGAGTCGGCGTAGAGATAGACGTGGATGCCGATGGACTGTGATGAAGCGTCGGGGTCGTAGGCCCAGCCCTTGACATGGATGGCACCCTCGCCGCCCGTGCATTCGTCCAGACATCTGTCCGGGACGCTGCCGGCGCGGGCTGCTGTTACGAGGCAGGTTGCCGCCGCGACAGCGGCGAGCATGATATTTGTCATTGGTGTTTTCATAGTTTCTCCTTCAGTCTTTTTCCGTGAACATTATAGCAAATCCGTAGCCGATATGGTCAATGTCTTTTCAATCGGCACGCCATGCCCTCCAACAAGATAGGTCTTCGCCTGCGGATACTTGCGACAGAATTCATGCATGCCGGAAACGCTGTCCGCATCAACGCTCTTCACCTCTATCGCGGCGATTTCACCGCCTCTGCGAAGCACGTAATCCACTTCCGTTCCTCCTCAATCCATGCCCAATAGCTGCCGGAACGGGACAATGGCGTCAAAATAACCGTCAGCGGCGGCGACTGGCGACAAGTGCCCGTCATAGACGAGCGCCGTCTTTGCTGAAACGCCGTGCGGACGTGTGACGGCACGCACCTTGTCGTCCACCTGATCGATCACGTCCCGGCCAATCTCGCCCTGCCGCTTGACTTCGACAAAGTACAGCGCACGACGGGTCTGGATGAGCAGATCGATCTGGCATCCTCTGCGCCCGTTCTTGCCGCTTGTTCCTATCCGGCGATACGGCCCCGCCGACATGATCAAACTTCCATCAAGATGCAAGAACGGAATCAGGTCCCTGTAGTTGTTGACCACCAGATTCTCAAACGCCAGCCCCATGACCGAATCCAATCCCTCGAACTCCCTCAGCGAGGCAAACGAAAACGATCCCTCGTCGATGACCGCTTTCTGTGGTTCAATGTACTTGAGGTAGAACCGTGCGTAGTTGTCGCGCAAGCGATACCTCCGCTCCCGCAATTCCGTTCCAGTCTCGGGGTTTCTGGCACATTCAGGAGACACGAATCCCGATTCCTGCAGCACTGACATGGCATTCGAGATATCCCCGCCCTTCCCGATTCCAAGCGCTTTCGCGACCTCAGCGCAACTCTTCGGTCCGTCAACCAGGCTCCTCAAGACACGTGCCGTAAATTTGGGCTTTGCCGTGATGACATCGTTGAACATGTCGTCGAAGTCCTCGCGCAAGACACCCTTCGGACGAAACGCCAACAGCCGAATGTTATCTTCGGCCGAGAGCCTGGGGTTGATTTCCTCCAGGTAACGCGGGATCCCTCCTGTGACGGACAGCACATCGATGATCTCGCGGACGTCTGTCCGCGCGGTGGCCCTCCCCCAGAACCTGACGCACTCGCGCAGGGGGAGTTCCGGCACGACCATGTCCAGCGACCTGCGGCCGACATACGCGCGGTTGCAGATGATGTTGTCCCGGATCCATGTCGAGACGCTGCCGCAGACAACGAGAACGAGCCTGTCATGCTTCTTCAGGTCATTGTCCCAGACAATCTTCAGATAATCGGCAAACGTGTCATCGCCATGCGCAAGCCAGGACACTTCGTCCAAAAGGACAACCGTTCGCTCACCATCCGAAATCTGGTCGCTCAGGATGCCAAACGCCGAATACCAGTCCTCCGGCGGCCTGTTCGCGGCATCGGACTGCTTCGCCAATTGTCTGGCAAAGGCGCGCAGCTCGTCCGCGATGGTCGTCTTGCTTCCCGGACGCACACCTTCAATCTTGATGAATCGCGCACCAGAACGCCTGGCGAATTCCTCCACGAGCGTGCTCTTGCCAACCCGACGGCGACCGCGGCATGTCACAAGCGACGAAACGCGCTTACCCCACAGCGAATTAAGCTGCTCAATCTGGTCTTCACGGCCAAAAAACATTCTCTGCACTCCTTTTCGGAACAATGCGCATATGGTATCAAAAACCGTGCCGTTCCGTCAATCGTAAAAACTCCCCTAATCGGGAAATTCCCTAATAGGGGAGGAGAGATAAAGTCCTATGTCCTAATTTTCCAAAGCCGCCCAGCAATCACTTCCGGGTTGGAACGACGTAAACGCGGTAAGGGCGTCCCGTCCTTGAACGAACGCCCCGCGTATCTTTTCCTCATCCAAACAAGTCTTCTAACGTAACGAACGACTGGACCTTGTTGGTGTACGCATTCGGACGGACTGCCCGCTGTAGCGGTCGCGCCGGAGCGCGACCCCCCCACGCACCCCGGGAGGGACGCGCTCCGTCGCGTCCGCGTGTCCCTCGCGTTTCTGATTGTTCACAATGAATGCCTCTTTTGCTCTCCGTGGGCCTTCCGCGCTATTCGCGCTATTTGTCAGGGTTCCGGACGGGACGAGCAGGCCGCCCGAGGTAGCGGAAGTCGATGAACCGGTTAATGTAGCCCGAATTGAAGTAGAGGCCCCACGCGATGCCCGAATTGCCCGAATGCGGCGTAGAGGACCAGCAGGTGCCGTCCGAGCCGAGGCCGTGGAAGCGCGAGTCGTAGCCGTTGCCGGCCGACCGTAACCCATTGCCCGTTGCGGAACTTATTGCACCATATCGGGTGCGTTTACTTCTGCAAACTACAGGGTTTGAAATTGCGAAAAGCGGTTGACTTGTGGCACGAGATAAGATATAGTTGCCGAACAACACTGGATAAGGAGTGAAAGGAATGTTTCAAATGATGATTGGACATAGAGAAGGATGTTCCATACAGGGTGGTACGGCGAACTCAAAGCAATAGCGATGGGGGGAGAAACGATTGATGGTGGTCCAACCTTTAATCCTCCTCTTTCGGATGAAAAGAGAGTTATGGCTCGTCACAAATATGGTAGATACTATATCGGTGATTCGCAAGGAAATGTGATTACTAGTAATGGTGGGACTCTTAGTGGAATTATGCCTGGTCCGGTTTCCGGTATAACGCCATCTGGTACAGATGTTTTTGTAACCTCGACGGCCACGAATGCTTTTTGTAACATAAACATTGAAGGAGAGCAATATAACATTGTATCTAACGGAGAGCCATTTGGGGGCGATCCTGCTGTTCCCAAAACAAAAGATGGTTTAATCCGTATAATTGATAACAGACCCAAAGGTGGCAAGCTTATGTATGTTACCAAAAAAGGAATTTATTCCATTGACGATTAGTTTTTAAAATACGTACGTGCATCCCGTATCAACCGATTTTGCCGCGAAGAAAAGAATCGCCACTTTGGGTTTGCTTTGGCGCGTTGCTTACATTATAATTCAACCCGTTTTTGGAGTTTGAGCAATGCGCTACGATTACGAATACTTCGATGCGGGGTTGAACCGCGTGGCTACCAGGTGCGAGAAATGGGACACGATGCGCGAGTCGGCGGTTCGGCCCGACACTTTGCCGTTTTGGGTGGCTGACATGGATTTCCCGTCGCCGCCGGAGGTTACGCGGGAACTGCTGGTTCGCGCCGCGCACCCCACCTACGGCTACACCGACCCGCGGCAGGACGATTTTGAGGCGGTTTCCGGATTCTGGCGGCGGCGCCACGGGCTGGAATTGTCCCAAAACGAAATCACCTTGTTGCCTTGCGTAATCACCGGGCTTAAGGTGGCGATCCGCGCCTCGACCACCCCCGGCGACGGGGTGGTTTTGATGACCCCGGTTTACGGGCCGTTCATGTCATCGGTAACCGCGACCAAGCGCAGGATTGTCGACTGCCCGCTGGTTCGCTCGGAAGACGGTCGCTACCGGATGGATTTTCCCGCGATCGAGGCGGCGCTGGCGGACGGTGCCAAGGCGGTGATGCTCTGTAACCCGCATAATCCGGTGGGCCGCCTTTGGTCGCGGGAGGAGCTGTCGCGCCTTTACGAAACCGTCGCCCGGTACGGCGCCACCCTGATTTCCGACGAGATTCACGCTGATTTCGTTTACGGCGGCGCGGAATTCCACCCCATGCTTTCGCTGGCTTCAGCGCGGGTGGTGTCGCTCGCCGCGGCCAGCAAAACCTTCAATCTGGCCGGACTGCATCAGGCGGTATGTTTTTGCCGCGACCCGGAGCTGCGGGCGGCGATCCGCGATGAGATCAACGCCACCGGAGTCCGTTGCGGCAACCTGTTCGCGCTGGTCGCCACCCGCGCCGCCTACAATTGCGGCGATGCGTGGCTGGACGGTTTGCTGGAGTATTTGCAGGGCAACCGCGACGAGTTGGCCCGGTTGCTGGCGGAACAGTTGCCGCGGGCGGTCATGTCGCCGCTGGAGGCGACATATCTATGCTGGATTGACTTGGCGGCGTACGGTTTTTCCGAGGCGGAGCTTGAGGACCGCTTTGCCAAAGCGGGGGTTTGTTTTTCGGGCGGCAAGTTTTTCGGCGGACATTACGCGTCGTTCATCCGGTTCAACATCGCCTGTCCACGGCGTTTTGTTGCGGAAGGGGTGCGGCGGTTGCGGGCCGCTTTGGAGATGTAAGGATTATTTTAAGGGAGCGTTATGCAGGCGGAACTTCCGGTGGAATTGGCGGACGAGATTCGGCGGCGGGTTTTTGGCGAGCCGGGTTTCATGAGGATAACCCAGGTGGTGCGGCGCGGCGGCGAGGTTTTTCGGGTGAGTTTGCGCCCGGTGGAGATCCGCGGCGAGAAGAAGTATCAGGGCGAAATGTTCGACGAAGGCCGCACCAAGGTCAAGAACTTCGACCTTGACGCCGCCAAGAACGGGCTGGAAGAGATGATCGCCCAAAACGGGGTGCGGGAACTGCACTTGATCACCGCATCCGGCGACCTTCACGTACGCGTCACCAAAAAAGGCAAGGTGCTGCAATCGCGCAGCGGGAAACTGGCCCGGCAGTTGGACGAGGCCCCGGCGCACGACCGCGCCAAAAATGTCCCGTTGAACGCTTTCCACTCCGCGACGCTGCTGCGCGTGTTGGGAATCTCAGATGCTGACGGTAAGATCAAGGCATCGATGCGCGGCAAGTACGATCAGGTCAACGCGTTCCTGCGGGTGATCGACGAAACGTTGCCGGACGACCCCGTGACGCGCGCCGCCCGCCGCCGCGGCGGCGATTCCGGCGAAGCGGCGGACTCGCCGCCGGAGGTTAACATTGTGGACTGCGGCTGCGGCCGGGCGTACCTGACTTTGGCGGCACTGATGTACCTGACCGACGTGCGCAATTTCACGGTGCGGGTGTGCGGAATCGACCGGCGGCACGATGTCATCACCGACGCGCGCCGGATGGCCGCCGATCTGGATCTCGGCGAGCGTGCGGTGTTCATCGAAGGCGACATCGATACCGCCGAATTGCCGTTCGAGCCGGATTTGGTGGTGAGCCTGCACGCCTGCGACACCGCGACCGACGCCGCGATCGCCCGCGCGGTGGAGTGGAAAAGCCATTATCTGCTTTGCGTGTCCTGCTGCCAGCACGAGCTACACCGTGCGATAAAAACCGACAGCCCGATGCAGGGGGTGCTGCGCCACGGCATCCTGCGCGAACGGCTGGCGGATTTGCTCACCGACACTTTCCGCGCCCAACTGCTGCGGATCATGGGGTACCGGGTACAGGTGATGGAATTCGTTTCCCGCGACGCCACCGCCCGTAACATTCTGCTTCGCGCAGAATCGACCGTCAAGAAGGGTTTGGGCGCGGCGGTAAGCGAGTATCTTGAGTTGAGGGACTTTTGGCAGGTTAAGCCGTGGCTGGAAACCCGGCTCGGGGAACCGCTCGCCAAACTTTTGGACATTTGCGAACACCAGTAAACCAAGGAGTCAAAATGAAAAACGGGAGAATCTTATTCGCGCTTTGCGTTTTTAGCGCCTTGATGGCGCAGGCGCTCACGCCCGACCAACTGATGTGCGAACTGCTGGCCAAACCGGGACTGGTGGCGGTAACCGACAGTACCCCGGAATTTTCCTGGTGCTTCAAGGACGGCCGCGACGGCGACTGCCAGACCGCCTACCGGATTCAGGTGGCCACCGACACTTCGCTGTTTAAAACCGATTCTCCCGACCTGTGGGACTCCGGGAAGGTGGAAAGCCCCAAATCGGTCTTCGTGCCGTACGCGGGCGGTCCGTTGCCGGGCGACCGCCAGATCTGCTGGCGCGTCAAGGTTTGGGACCGCAAGGGCAAAGAGGGCCCGTGGTCGCTGAATTACGCCTTTAAGACCGCCGGGGAACTGGGCGACGACACCCCGTTGCGCTATCCGCTGGCCCAGCGCCACGTAGAGCCGGCGCGGATCGTCACCAACGCGGCGGGACGGGTGTTCGTTGATTTCGGTCGCGCGGCTTTCGGATGGGTGGAGTTGCTTCCGCCCCGTGATATGCGGCGCGGCGGCGATTACGTACTGCACCTTGGTGAGAAGGCCATCGGCAACAACGTGGACACCAAACCCGGGTTGACCATCCGTTACGCCAAAGTTCGTGGCGCGTTGACCGACCAGGGCGTTTATCGCGTTCCGCTGATGGCGGACAAGCGCAACACTTCCGGGGCGGCCGTCCGGATGCCGCCGGAGATTGGCGTAATTATGCCTTTCCGGTATGTCGAGGTTGAGCAATGTCCCTTCCCGATCACCAAACAAACCATCCGCCAGATCGCGGTAACCTATCCTTTCGACAACAAAGCGGCGAATTTCGTTTCCGACAATGACGCATTGAACCGCGTTTACAGTTTTTGTAAATACAGCATCCGCGCCACCACCTTTGCGGGAGTGTATGTGGATGGCGATCGGGAGCGCATCCCCTACGAGGCAGATGCCTATATCAACCAGCTCTGCCACTACAGTTTAGACCGTGAATACACGCTGGCACGCTATACGCTCGACCATTTGATGAGGCATCCGACTTGGCCGACCGAGTGGAAACAGCATTCCATCATGATAGCGTGGCAGGATTGGATGTACACCGGCAACACCGAGGCTTTGTCACGCTGGTACGACGAATTGAAACAGAAGAAACTTCTGTCTTTCTGCGCCCGGCAGTCCGACGGTTTGCTGGAAACCAAAGGACCCGACACCGCGATGTCAGATGGCAGCCGCGACATTGTGGACTGGCCGGTCGCCGAACGCGACGGGTTTGAATTCAGAAATGTCAACACCGTGATCAACGCTTTCCGCATCCACAACTTGCGGCAAATGGCGGATATCGCCCAAGTGTTGGGAAAAGCCGATGACGCGGCCGAATTCAAGAAATTGGCGGCAGCCGCCTATGATGCCTTCCAGTACGCTTTTTACAATGCCGAGCGCGGTTGCTACGTTGACGGCGAGGGCGCGGCGCACGCTTCGATCCACGCGAACATAATGCCGTTGGCGTTTGGGCTGGTGCCGCCGGAGGAGGTTCCCCGCGTGGCGGAGTTCGTCCGGTGGCGGGGAATGTCGTGCAGCGTTTATGCCGCGCAGTACCTGTTGGAGGGGTTGTTTGAGGCCGGCTTGGAGGATTACGCCATCGAGCTGATGTCGCGGTCCGACAAACGCAGCTGGATGAATATGCTCAACGCGGGGTCCACCATCACCATGGAGGCGTGGGACAACCAGTACAAGTCGAATCAGGATTGGAACCACGCCTGGGGCGCGGTTCCGGCGAATATCATCCCCCGTTTCGTGGTTGGCGTGCGCCCGCTTACCCCTGGTTTCGGCAAGATTCTGATCCGTCCGCAATTGGGTTCGCTTAACGTGGTCGAAGGTTTTGTCCCGACCGTACGGGGGCGGGTCACGGTCAGCGTGCGGCAGAGCAAGGCCGCGTATAAGCTGGCGTTTACAATTCCGTACAACACCACCGCGCGGGTTGAAATTCCGGCGTGGCATGGCGGCACATTGAAGTTAGACGGTAAAAAGATCCGTCCGGAGTTGGTCGGAAACCGCTGGGTTCTGGACAATGTGGAGTCCGGCAGCCATACCGTGACATTCAACGCGTTATAACCGCAAAAAAGCCGGAGGATAAAGGATGAAAAAGACCGTTGCGTTTCTAACCGTGTTGTGGTGCGTTGGGCTGGCCAACGCGAAAGTTCCAACCTTTCTGGAGTTACAGAAAAAAGGGTTGCATTCGTTCACTTACGACGGCCAGCCGTTTTCTTTCGAAAGCGCGGCAGAGTTGTTGCCGGGCGAGGACAACGAACATTTCAAGACGGTCTGCCGGGTCTTCCGTTCCGCCGACGGCAAACTGGAGTTGCGCGACACTTGGAAATTCTACAAAAATTTCCCGGCGGTGGAGGTGACCCCGGAGCTGGCCAACATTGGTTATGGCCAAACCGGCGTTGTGGATTCTTTCCAGACCATCGACCAGGTATTCCCCGTTTGGGGCGGGGCGGGGTTGCGCACTTTTTCCGGCACCGTGTGCACCGCCAACGATTTCACCCCCTTCAACCACCGTTTGGGGACCAGCGTGGGGCAAAAGAGCAAAGTTGTGCTGGATGTGGCCGAAGGGCGGTCGTCCTCGGCGTGGCTGCCGTTCTTCGGAATCGATTTCGACGAAACGCACGGCATTGAAATCGGGTTGGGTTGGACCGGCGGATGGACGGCGCGGTTTGAGGCGACCGAGGTCGGGCTGCGGGTGCGGGCCGGGATGCGTCGCACCCATTTCAAGCTGTTGCCGGGCGAGACGCTCCGCCAGCCGTCAATCCTGCTGATGCGGCGCGACGGCATCACGGTGAACGCCGCCAAGACCATGATGCACCGGTTTATGATTGACGAGAAACTGCCTCGCGACGGCAAGGGGAATTTGATCGAGCCGCTGTTGCCCATCACCGCCGGCGGCGGAAACAAGCCGGATGGGATGATGCTTGACATTATCGACTGGTCGGTCAAGAACCGCATGCCCTTCAACACTTTTTGGGTGGATGCCGGTTGGTACGGTCCGCCGCACGATCCCGATCCTTATCCCAACTGCGGCAGTTTGTGGTGGCCGTACACCGGATTCTGGAAGGTCAACCCGAACATTCATCCCGACGGCAACCTGCGCCGGGTTTCCGATGCCGCAGCAGCTGCTGGAATGAAGTTTCTGCTCTGGTTTGAGCCGGAACGCTCGATGGGCGATATGCCGTTCGCGAAGAACCACCCGCAGTGGATGTTGCCGGTCGATTGGCAGGGCGGGAAAAAAGACCGTCCGCTGTTGGTAAACCTCGGCAATCCCGAATGCCGCGAATATGTTTTCGAGATGCTCAGCAAGATTATCCGTGAGAATCGGATCAGCGTTTACCGTCAGGATTTCAACCTCGATCCGATGCCGCTTTGGAATGCTAACGACGCGCCGGATCGTATCGGTGTTACCGAGGCCAAACACATCGCGGGGCTGTACCTGTTGTGGGACTCGCTCAAAAAACGTTTTCCCGATTTGCTGATCGAAAACTGTGCCAGTGGCGGACGGCGCATCGACATCGAGACTATAGCCCGCAGCCACTCCTATTGCCGCACCGATTTTGCCATTGGCCATCACGGCGATATTGACCAGATACTGGATGTGCAGAACATTACCATGAACACTATCTGTTTCCAGCCCTTCCAAGGCAGCGAAACCACCCCCGGCGCGGTTTTCGACGACTACGGTTTCTTCAGTTCCGTCAGCGCTGGCAGCGTGTTCACTCCGAGCGATTGGAACGGCGGCATCGTCCGCCGCGAGTTCTCCGAGCGGGAAACCCGTTGGTTCAAGCGGGTGTTTGCCGCCGCCGCCCGGATGCGTACCGGGTTTATGGGCGACTTCTATCCCCAGACCGGCCCCACCACGCTCGCGCTCAACCAAATGTGCGGGTATCAGATGCACCGGCCGGATTTGAACGGAGGATTCGCGATTGTTTTTAGCCGCCCGGAATGCGCGGAACGTTCCTTCGCGTTCTCCCTCCAGGGGCTTGACCCGTCGGAGAAATATCTGGTGGAGCGTTACCGCGGCGAGCAAACCGAAACGTCGATTATGAAGGGGGCGCAGCTAGCTAAGCTTAAGGTGGATTTCAAGGAAGCCCGCGACTTTGCTTTGGTGTTCTATTCTCCGGCGGCGGCGTCCGACAGCGATTCCGGCGCGGTGGTTTACCGTCCGGCCCATGCGGTGGCAGCCGCCTTCGACAGTGTCAGCACCAACCCGTTCCGCGATGAAAACGGCGCGTGGTGGGTTTTCTTGCGCCGTCAGGATCCGGCCGAGGAAGGCGGCATTTGGGGTGAAGGACGGTTTTGTCCCGCCGGCCGGGTGCGCGGAATCTCGTCCATGCCCAATTGTTACGTGGTGGCGAACGACAGCGATTTGGCGGTGTTGATCCCCGGCGCGACCGGCGGCGCTAAAAACCGGCTGGAACCCGGCGAGCTGATGATGCATCCCGAACCGAGCGGCACGCCCGGCGGCGGTCGCGCGGTACTGCGGTTCACCGTGCCGGAGGATGGCGAATACAGCATAAGCGCGCGATTCCGTTCCTTGAACCAGGGTGCGGGCCGGGTTGACGTGTCGGTGGTGTTGGACGGCCAGTCGCTGTTCCGCAAGGAACTGGTGCGCGGCATACCTAAGCCGATTACCTTGCAAACGTTCCGACTGGATCGGCAGCCGCTCAAGACCGGTTCCCGGCTGGAGATTGTCGTTGGGTCCGGGATCACCGAGCAGGAAAACAGTTGCGACGCCACGGCGGTGCGGTTGGAGTTGCGGAAAGACCGTTGACCGGTTGCGGCCTGAACGGAAATCAAGCCGCGTGGAGGTGCCATGAGAGCGAAACTTAGTTCAAGGCTGGGATTCCTGATGCTTGCGGCCGGTTGCGCCGTCGGGCTGGGAAACGTTTGGCGGTTTCCGTTTGTGGTGGGGCAGAACGGTGGCGCGGCGTTTGTTCTCGTTTATTTGGTATTCCTCGCTTTGCTCGGGTTTCCGCTGCTGATGGCGGAATTGACTATCGGCCGGGGCGCCAAAATGGGCATCTCCAATGCGATGCGCCATCTGGCACCGGAAGGGACACGGCGTTTTTGGGGGAGCGTGGGCAGGGTGGTTTTCGCCGGCAACTTCCTGTTGATGCTCTATTATTCCGATGTCGCAGGTTGGCTGCTGAAGTATTACACCGATTACATGCGGCCGGCGGGAATGCCGACGGCGGAAGGGGCGGAAGCCGCTTTCAACGCATTGTTGGGGTCTGCGCCGTTGGGCATTACCTTCATGGCGGTGGCGGTTGCGATCACAACGGCGCTTTGCATGGGCGGTGTCCAGGAAGGCGTGGAACGCGCAACCAAGTGGATGATGATCTCGCTGTTGATGTTGATCGGCGTTCTGGCGGTCAAGTCGCTCTCCCTTCCGAACGCTTGGAAGGGGATGTCGTTTTATCTGGCGCCCGATTGGGGCAAGTTTATGGAACATCCCCTGCGGGCGGTGTTTGACGCGATGGGGCAGGCGTTCTTCACCCTTTCAACCGGAGTGGGGTGTATGACGATTTTCGGCAGTTATACCGACCGCAGCCACACTATGGTTACCGAGAGCATCTGGATCATCGCCATCGATACTTGCGTGGCGTTGCTCGCGGGCGTCATCATCTTTCCCGCCTGTTCCAGTTTCGGGGTGGATGTCTCGGCCGGCCCCGGGTTGATTTTTATCGCCCTTCCAAAGGTTTTTGCGAATATGGCCGGCGGGCGTTTCTGGGGAGCGATCTTCTTCCTCTTCTTGTCGCTGGCGGCGTTGACAACGATGATCGCGGTGTTCGAGTGTCTGATTGGCGGGCTGATGGACGAGTTGGGCTGGAGCCGGATTCAGGCATCGCTTGTCGTCGGCGCTGCGGTTCTGGTTTTTTCCCTGCCTTGCGTGTTGGGTTACAACGTTTGGAAGGATATTCATCCCTTTGGCGGCGGAAAGACGATTCTCGATTGCGAAGATTATCTTTTCAGCCAGTTTTGGCTGCCGCTCGGCGCATTGGCCTCCTGCGTCTTCTCGGTCTGGCCGGTGGGTTGGGGATGGCGGGCGTTTCGCGATGAGGCATCGGCCGGCCTCGGCATACGGCTTCCCGATTGGCTCTGCCCCTATATGCGGTATCTACTCCCGGTGATTCTGCTGACGGTGCTTTTCTTCTCACTCTCGTAACTGTCAGCAGGCTGCTGCTTGATCGTCAGTTCCTCCAAAATTCTCCAGATTTTTCTCGCCGTGGAAGGTCTGCCCTCAAACGGGGGATCTGTGTGGACAATCCTGTCCAGAAACGGGCGGATTTTACAGATTTGCGAAAACACGGAATTTAGAAAAATCTCTCTTTTTCCGGGATTTTCCGCGAATATGTCCGGGGTAATCTTTCCGGAAATTTTGTTCAGGAAAAGCTGTTCCTCGCCGTCCCACCCGGAAAGTTCCGTGAACAGGACGTAGTTGCTGATGTGGTAGTAGTTTCTCCAAAACGGGAAGGGCTCTTCGTTGCAGTAAAACTCTATCTTGTTTCCGAACGGGAACGCGCAGGCCAAGCCGCACATAATGTTGCTGAGCCGCCGCTCCAGTCTGTAATCATCGCACAAAAGGATTATGTCCTTGGCTCTCAGGTACATCCCGTAGTTTTCCGTGAAATCGACGAAAAACTGGTAGGCGTTGTACTTGCTCGCATTCGTTGTCGTGAGAAAAAGATAATTCGTCCCGTCCGGAAACGTTCCGTAGTTTTCAAGCTTCTGGTTTATGCCGCCCCGAATAACTGGAACGTCGGAAATGGTTCTGTTCCGCTTAACGTTCTCCGTCCAACTTTCTGTATAGTCTCTGTAGCTCATGGCACGAAATTTTAAACGGAAGAAGCAGTATGGTCAAGTTGTTTCAGAAAAAAAACAGTACCTCCTTAATGTCTATGGCAAATCCGATCTGCCAAAAGGAAGGAGCGGCATAATATAATATGACGCGCACCTCATAATTTTTTATCAAAGGTGCTTCCTGGTTGCCTGTTCCATACATTGGGCGGCCAATAGTGTCTACACCAAATCAAGAGGCTTCAACATCGAAAACATACACCATTTCAAGAGGCTTGGAACAATAAAAACTACACCATTTCAAAGAGCATGAACAGAAATTTACTTTTATGGCGAATGAAATATAAAAATTCCATTTTTTGGCCGGACGAGGTGCGATAAAGTCAATGGATAAGCCAAATTATCGTTATATTCCGACTAAATCTCAAAAAAATCATCGATAAAGTAGAAATATAAACCACACCTTTCCGGCGCAAGAGCAAAAATGTACCCTCTGTTCAAAAACCCGGGCGGGGGCAGTTTACCCTTGCATATTGTAAACCGAAAGACTAAAATTCGTATCCTAACACAGATGAGGAGAAAAGCCATGAAACAACAACGGCTTAATTTGACGGCGTTTTTCAATGTCGAGGATGTCTTGCCGAACTGCGGCGACAGCTCGCACGACGGCGTTATTCAGAAGCTTGTCCGTCGGCTTGCCGAGCGCCACCAGCTGGGCGATGTCGAAAAACTGACCAACGAGGTGCTGGCGCGCGAGGAAATGGGCTCGACGGTGATTACCGACGGTTTGGCGGTTCCCCATGCCCGTATCGACGGGATATCGCAGCCCTTTGCGGCGGTGGCAACCAGCAAGCCGGGGTTTGATTTTCCGGACGTGTCGGCCAAAGTCCATGTGGTGTTCATGGTGCTGATTCCCCGTGACCAGCCGGCGTTGTACCTGAAGGTGCTTCGCGGGCTCGGCACGACGTTCGGCGATCCGAACAATATCAATCTGGTCGCGGGAATGATGAGCGCCGGCGAGATATTCCGTTTTTTCGAGAGCGGCAAGGCGTATCTGCCTAGATTTCTCACGGCGGCGGACATAATGACGCGGGACTTTTGCTCGCTCAGCGCCGACGGCACTCTGCAGACGTGCATAAGCACCCTTATATCGGAGCACGCCTCAGAACTGCCCGTGATCGACACCTGCGGAAATCTTAAGGGTGTGGTTTGCGCCGACAATCTGCTGCGGGCCTGCATTCCCGAACATTTCCTTTGGATGGACGACCTTTCCTCCATTCTCGACTTCGAGCCGTTCGTGCAGGTTCTCGACAACGAACACAACACGCCGCTCGCCTTGATAATGGACGACAAATATCCGGTCGTGTCTCCCGACAGCCCAGCCGTTCAGGTCGCCTGCGAGATGATGAAGCACAAAAGTTCCAACTGTTACGTGCGCGACAAAGGCAAGCTCGTGGGCATTGTGAAGCTTACGGAATTCCTCAACAAGATATTCAGGGAGTAATCGGACGTCATGAAATTTTTCAACCCAAAGTTTCTTATTCAGATTCTTATCGTGTGCGGCGTGACGTTCGGCGGTCTCGAAGCCGGACTCGCGACGAACGTCACTCAGGCGCTCACGCTTGCGGTGTTTTCCGCTGTCATCTCCACCACGCTCCTTTTCTGGGAGCGCCGCGTCGGCGTGGCGTTTTTAGGCGTGGCGTTGTTGGTGGGCTGCAAGGCGATGACTCTCAAGCAGATGCTTATCGGCACGGAGCTTGACATCATTCTGTTCCTTGTGGGCATGATGATCATCGTGGGGGTGCTGAAAGACCTGGGCTTCCTCACATGGGTGATCCAGGCCATCATCAGCAGAAACAAGATGACGGGCGTGTCGTTCACTGCGATACTCTGCGTGCTCTCGGCGGTGATGGCGTCCGTGGTTGATGAGGTGTCGTCCATCGTCGTCGTGCTAGCGCTGGTGTTCCAGGTGTGCGAAACGCTGAAGCTCCGTCCGCACCCGTTCGTACTCATAGCCGTAATGGCCACCAACATCGGCTCATCCGCGACGATGCTCGGCAACCCCGTGGGAATCTTCATCGGCAACAAGGCCGGCTTTACCTTCTCTCAGTTCCTCGTGGGCGCAACACCTGTCGCGTTCGCCGCGCTGTGCTGCACGTTTCTGATCACAGTGTTCTGGTTCCGCAAAGACATCCGTATGATGTCGGAAGCCATGGACGCCCATCGCAAGACGGGGTTAGGCCCGACCGCGAAGATTCCCTACAAGGCCGGTCTAGTGGTGTTGCTTTCCACGGTCGTCGTGATCGCGTTCCACCACCAGATCGAGGGTTTGCTTGGCCTGGAGGGGGCAGATAACCACAACGCGTTCCTGATCATGACGCCTCTTGTGGTGGCGGGAATCCTGATGATGCTCCGCCCTTCGCGCGCCCGCCACTACGTGGAACACGAAGTGGAATGGTGGACGCTTCTCTTCTTCATGCTTCTCTTCTCGATTTCCGCGTCGCTCAGCACCAACGGCATCACCGCCAACTTGGCCACCAATCTTACGCAGCACGTCAAGGGCGGTCCCAACGGGATGATCCCGCTGGTGATACTGATTTCCTCGCTCGGGTCGGCGTTCGTGGACAACATCGTGTTCGTGGCATCCTTTACCCCTGTCGTGCAGGAGCTGATGAAGATGTCGTCGGAGTATTCGGTGCTATGGTGGGCGCTGCTTTTCGGCGCATGCTACGGCGGCAACATCACCGTTGTCGGTTCCACCGCGAATATTGTCGCCTCCGGTCTCCTTGAGAAACACGGCTATCATCCCGTGAAATTCGGCGACTGGATCAAGATCGGAGCTTTCGTGGGGTTGGTGAGCGGCATTGTTGCCTGGCTGATGTTGCTGGCGATGCCGGTGCCGCATCCCGTCGGTCCTTGAGAACGATAAAAATTAAGGACGTGTAGCACCATGCGTTACACGTCCTTTTTTTATGCGCCAAATCCGGCGTAAACCAGACGGCGGCTAGTAGTTCTGCGCCTCGATCTGGAAGTAGGCCTGCGGGTGGAAGCACACCGGGCAAACTTTCGGGGCCTGCTCGCCCTCGATGATCGCGCCGCAATTGCGGCACTGCCAGCGGTTCGGGCCGATACGTTCCCAGACTTCGCCTTTCTCGATGTTTTCCAACAGCTTGAGATAGCGTTCCTCGTGGTGTTTCTCAACCGCCGCCACGCCTTCGAACTGGCGGGCGATGGCTTCAAAACCCTCGGCGCGGGCCTCTTCGGCAAACTTCTTGTACATCTCGGTCCACTCTTCGTGTTCGCCGGCCGCCGCCGCCGCCAGATTCTTCGCGGTGTCGCCGATGCCGCCGAGATGCTTGAACCACAGCTTGGCGTGTTCCTTTTCGTTCAGCGCGGTCTCCTGGAAGAGCGCCGCGATTTGCTCGTAGCCGTCCTTCTTCGCCTGCGAGGCGAAGTAGTCGTATTTATTGCGGGCCTGGGATTCGCCGGCAAACGCGAACGCCAGATTCTGCTCCGTCTTGGATCCTTTCAAATCCATGTTGCACCTCGTTTTTAAGCCGCCACAAACTCGTCCTTGCCGACGCCGCAAAGCGGGCAAACCCAATCATCGGGAAGGTCTTCAAACGCGACACCGTTGTTCTCCGCCGGGTCGTACTCGTATCCGCAGATTTTGCAAACGTATTTCATTGTGTTGCCTTTCTTGTTCGGCATTCGCGGCACACGCCCGAAAGCCGCAGTTCTACGCCGTAAACCTATTCCCCCGACCCGCACTCCGCCCCGGCGACACCGCTTGGCGGCTCAAAAACGTCCGCCTCGCCGCATACCGCGCAGATGCTGCACCCATGGGGAACCATGCGCTTGAATGTAACATTTATTTGTTGCCAAGTCAACCCGGAAACGGAAAAAGTTGCCCGCATTTCGCATTTAAGTTTTTTTTCTTCCAAGAGGTTTTTTCGACTTTACCTTAGCCGCCGTTTTTGATATAAATATAACTTCCTTTCGCCGGAGTAGGCGAAATTATGAACCGGGCGGGCTTTTACAGGCTGGCTACCCTGTTCGGTTCGGCTTCAATTAAGGAAGGATAAGAAAATGCCTAAAATGAAGACCAAGAAATCCGCCACCAAGCGGATTAAAATGTCGGCCACGGGTAAGTTGCTTCGCACTCAGGGCGGCAAGTCCCACATCAACGGGTACAAGCCGCGCGCGCGCAAGCGCAATCTCCGTGGGTTAACCAGTGTTGACGATTCGAACGTCAAAACCGTAAAGCGCATGATGCAGGTTTAACTGAGGAGAAGTTTCAATGAGAGCTACTAACGCACCCGCTTCGAGAGAACGCCGCCGTCGCCGGTTGGAACTCGCCAAAGGGTTCCGCGGCCTTCGCAGCAAAACTTTTCGTCAGGCCACCGAGGCCGTGGATCGCGCGCAAGTGCTGTCCACCATCCACCGCAAGCTCCGCAAGCGCAATTACCGGCGGCTTTGGATCGCCCGTATCAACGCCGCGACCCGCGCGGAAGGATTGTCCTACAGCCGCTTTATTGAGGGGTTGACCAAGGCCGGTGTCGAAGTGAATCGCAAGATGCTTTCCGAGATCGCGATTTCCGATCCCGAAGGTTTCAAGAAGTTCATCGAAAAGGCACGCGCCGCGTTGGCGTAGCCGTCTGACGGTTCGTTATGACCGTTCTCCAGCCGGGGAACGGTCTTTTTTTTGGAGACTGCCATGTTTAGCTGCGCCAAATTATTGCTGGCCGCCGCGCTGGCCGTGCAAATCCCGGCGTTTTCCGTCCGGGGTGAGGCGGTTGCCGTCTCCGGCGACGCGCCCGACACCGTGGTTTCCAGATTGAGAATCGGACCGTTTTTCGAGTTCAAGAAAACCAACGGGGGCGGGGTCTTCTGGGCAATCCGCCCTTTTTACGCCCGGGTGCACGACCCCGAAGTCTCCAAGACCCACATTGACGATATCGTCTGGCCGTTCTATACCTATCACCGCGACCGCGAAGAGTCGTGGTGGCGCGCGGCATTAATCGCCTACGGTTCGAACGACAACATTTATGACGAGGACTCCGGATGGAAAGCGGTGCTGTTTCCGCTGTATTGCCAGGGCCGTACCCGCGAGGGCGAGGATTACTGGGCGCTGTTTCCGTTTTACGGCCACGTCCCCCATATTTTGCTGATGGACGATATCGACTTCACGCTTTTCCCGATTTACATGAATTACGAAGTGAACGGAATTGAGCGGCGGAGTTATTTGTGGCCGATTTTCCAGCGGCGCGACAACGAGGTCGGCGAGACCCGCACCGGGGTGTTCCCGTTTTACGGGGAGCGTAAGTATAAGGGGGTGTCGTCAAAGTACGCCTTTTGGCCGTTTTGGACCTCCGCCATCAATGAATCCGGGGCCAACACCGGCGAGTCGTGGATGCTTTGGCCGTTGTATGGGCGGGTTGACCGGGAACGCGAACAGCAGACTCTGGTTTTGCCGCCGTTTTTCTCCCACGCCACCGCCGACCAGACGGAACGCTGGCGGTTGCCGTGGCCGTTTTACGAGACGGTCAAATCCCCTCGTGAGCAGAAGCGCTCCTACTGGCCGTTCTACGGGGATACGCGCTCGGAGGACGAGTTCCGGTGCTATGCGGCATGGCCGTTGATTTCGGCGTTTTCCCTGGATTCCCGCGGCAAGCGCACGGAACGCTGTTCGGTGTTCCCTTTTTACATGAACCAGAAGACATACCGCAAAAACCAAGAGGGCCGTTTGACGCTGGAGGAGGATTATCTGCGCATTTGGCCGTTCTATTCCAAGCTGACCCGAGCCAACGGCGACAGCCACTTGCGGGCGCTGGAACTGATGCCGATCCGATACGCGCCGGCGGTTGACCGCAACTGGGCGCCGTTTTGGACGTTTTACGAGAAATTCGATTATGCCGACCGCACCGAGCATGACGCTTTGTGGGGGATAATCAAATATACGAGCGCGAAATAGTTTAAGCGCGGTACGCCGACCGTCGCGGGGATTGCCGAATGTTCCCGCGGAACCTTGCCCCGCTTTCTCAACTGAAAGCCAGCCATGCCACTACCGACAGCAGGATCAGTCCCGAAATCAGTTTCAGGATGGCCGGGAATCGGGTTTCTTTCGCCAGCCACACCCGGAATTCGTCGGCAGCGAAGATCACCGGCAGATAAATCACCGGAACCAGGGCGCAGAAAAACGTGCCTAAAAGCAGGATTTGGATCGACGGCGGAATGGTGGATTCCGCCACGATGAAATGCGGCAGAAAGGCCAGGAAAAACAGGATGGTGAGCGGATTGCTCATCGACATGATGATTCCGCGCCTGAAAAGGGCGAATCCGGTTTCGCTGGCGCCGTTCAATTTTGCGTGGTCCCCATTGCCGCGAAACCCCACCCATGCCTCGTGGAGCGCGCCCAACGCCAAATAGCCGATGTACGCCATACCGACAACACGGATGGCGGTCAGCACTTTGGGATGCCCGGTGAAGAAGGTCGCCGCGCCGACGGTCAGCAGCACTACCCACAACCAGCAGCCGGCAATCAGTCCGGTCATCAGCATAATCGCCCGGCGGCGGCCTTCGGACAGCGCCGTGGCGAGGGTACACATCAAATCCGGGCCGGGCTTGGCGATCAACGCCAGACAGCCGACGGTATACGTGATCAGGGGGGCGGACATAAATTGCTCCAACTATGGTTGCCTGATTTCCCGCAAAGTCAGTTGAACCGCATGGGGGGCGTAGGGTTCGATCTTCAACCGGTTGGCGCCGGGCTTAAGGAAACGGTCAACCCTGAGCCTGAACGGTTTGCCGATAAAGCCCCCCGCGTCTTGCCCGTTGATGGTGACCAGCGCCGAATCTTCGTAAACTTCCGCAAATTCCAGATCGACCATTAAGCCGGGCTTTAGCCATTCCGGTGCGATTTCCACTTCCGCCTCGAAAGGATCAGCCGCCGGAGCGGGACTGATGGCCAGCCGCTCCGTTTCCAAATTGCGCCCCCACGGTCCTTTCCCGTATGCGATGACCGATTCGGGACGTTCCCATGCGGAGTCGTCGAATTTGAGGGCTGTCCATTGTCCTTTCGGGACGGAGCGGAGGCACCGCCAGTCGGCGTCGGTGGCAACCGCCATTGATCCGCCGTCCGCAAAACGGATGTTCAGTTTGATCAGCAGCCCGGCGGGGTTGGCTTGATCGTTTTGCCAGTTTATGCCTTCGACGGCCAGCACGTTGCCGCTCGTACGCAATTGTTTGGCGAGGTCGAACCGCCGCGGCGATTTCCAGCCCTCATAACGCAAATCGCTGGTGCCGATCTTTTCGCCGTTGAGCCACAGCGTCGCGGCGTTGTCGCAGGTTATCCGGAGTTCCGCCGATGCGATCTTACGGTTCGCCGGAATCTCGAAAACGCGGCGGAAATAATTGGTGCCGCTTGGCACATCATGCGCGGCATTGGCGGCGGGCCAGATCCAAGCGGAACCATCAAAGCCCAGTTTTAACGTTTCTTGCTTTTTCACGTCTGCCGGCGACACTGGATTACGCCGCACCAGTAGCGTCGCTTTCCGCGCGCCGCGTCCGGATCCGGTACGGGCGGTGTCGGAAAACACCAGAACGGTGCTTTCGAATTTCGCCAAAGTCAGTTTAATGTCCACGGTGCGGTCGTCAACGCGGGAATAGTCCGGCACGGAAATTTCGTTGCGCATCGCATCCCAGCATTCGGGGAATCCGGCGGCCTCAAACCGCAGCGTCAATGCGCGGGCGGTTGATTCGGGCGACTGGTTACAAATGAAAAAGAGGTCGCGGCCGTCTTTTTTCCGGTGCAGTATGTGGAGCCAGTCGTCACTTTCGCCCTTCATTACTCGGGCGGTTGGGCGAATTCCCAGTTCGTCGCAGACGGTTTTCTTAACGTCGGCTACGGAGGGCGTTTCTGAATCGATAAACTTGATCCTGGGCAGGGCGAACAGTTCATCGGCTAATTTCCGGAGGTCGGCGTCACTCTTGCCGGGGGTGGCGGAGCGGGAGGGTTTGATGCCGTATGCCAGCACCGCGCCGCCGCCGGACGCGAACTGCCGGGCCTTTTCGAGCGCGGTATACGGCATCACTTCGCATGCGGCCAGAATCAGCAGCGGGTAGCGTTCCTCCGCCAGCACGATCTCCGCGCCGTCCAATCTGGCGGTGTATTCCCAGGCGTCGAACGGCACATAATCGCAATCGATCAGTGCGTCCTGCAGCGTGGCGGTCAACTGTTCCGGGCGGATGTTTTTGCCCAGATGGTAGCTTTGCCCGAGGTGGATGAACGCCGCTTGGCAAACGTGCCGTCCCCCGGTGAGCAGGTTGGAAAGGCGGTTGTTGTAGCTAGCCCAGATGCGGTGCAACGGGTAACGCGGCTCAAAGCCGCCGTTATAGAAGTAGGGCGGATAGTCGGAGTCGAACGGGGCGCGCGGATTGAAAGAGTGTTGAATCAGGAAATTCACGCCGCGCAACTGGTGGTGGTCGGTCAACCACTTCATGGTGGGGTAGGTGAGTTTCTGATCGTAGCCGCCGAAAATTTCACACATGGCCAGATTGTCCTTCTTGCCGTAAATGTGGGAAATCGAACTGGCGAGTTTGGGCATCTGGTACATAAAGGGTTTGTTTTTGTCGCCGGGGTAGAGTTGGTGGCAAACCAAATCCACTGCCGGTATATCGACATACTTCATCAGATGAAGCACGTCGCCGGCGCAAAGCTGATCGCGGAAACAGTCGTTATGATGTTCCATAAAATGTCCGGTGGAGATTACGCCGTGGGCTTTGCACCAGTCGGACATTCCTTTGTACATCACCCGCGCCCACGCTTCGGCGAAGCATTCGCGGTATTGGTAGGCGGCGGCAGTTTGCGCCTCGCCGTCCAACTGCAGCGCCTTTGCCGTCAAAAGCGTTTTCCAGTCCAGACCGCGTTCGTTGATTACCTCCATCACCTCGCGGCCCCAGGTGCCGACGGTTTCCGGCTCATCGAAAAAGAAGCCCCGGACGGTCTTGCCGAAATCTTCCTTGAACCGGTCGAAGTGCGGCTGGTAAACGTGGTCGAGAAACCATTGTGTCGCTTCGCGGTCGGCTCCGTCCACGGAAATGTATTTGCACTGGCTGCCTTTTTTGCCGCAAAATTCCCAACGGAAAACCAACGCGCGCCACTCCTGGCCGGGCAGGGTTATGTCGCCGCCCGCCGCCGGGATTTCCTTTAATGACGCGGCATCGTAGGCGTTACCGTTTGCCAGTTTGGCGGCGACAATACCGATGACCTGTTCGGTCGGCAATCCTGCGCGGGAGACCGTCCATTGCCCGTTGCGGTTTTCAGGAACCGCCACATCGGCGACCAGCAGTTTGCTGCCGTACTGTTCCGGAACGCGGCCGCCCATCATTTGGCTTGGCCACCAATAGTCGTCGAAAATGAACAGCGACATTCCGTGTTGCCGCGCAAAACCGATGGAAAGCCCCAAGTCCCGGTACCAACCCTCGCCCAGCCAGTCGGAATGGGGTCGCGATTCCGGGGTCACGCTGCCGCATCCGCTTTCGTAAATCCGCTGGAGGGTTTCGGTGAGCCGTTCCGGGGTTTCGTCACCGTGCAGCCAAAACAGCGGTCCGGTGAAGCGGCGGGCCTCCATCGGCAATTCCCGGAAATCGCGTTCGATCGCCGGCCAGTCCGCGGTTGCGATTATGGCGAGTGGCAGTGAAAACAGCAGAATGGCCGCGGTTTTTTTCATTAGGATTTCCTTGGTGGGGTTCTGGTTTCATTCGGCGGAACTCCGGCTCCCAGCGCTTCGGCATCGGTTTGCTGGAGTTGGTCGTACTCGTCCTCGCGGATTACTTCAAGGTAGTTTTCGCCATTGCGGATCAGCAAACCGTGTACCGCGTCCGGTCCCTCGTTCTTGGTGACGGTCTGGATTATTTCGATCATCTCCCGCGTGATGCGCACTCCGGGCAGGAATAGCGGGATGCCCGGCGGATACGGCACCAGCAACTGCGAGGCGATCCGGCCCTCGGCCAGCCGCAACGGGATCTGTTCGCCGTCGCAGAGCGCGGCATCGCGCGGGCTAACTACTGGCTGCCCGGTGACGGCGCGGGTCGCGTCAACGAAATAACTGTCCGAATCCGGAATGCCGATGGCGTCCTTCATCCGCATAATCACATGGTAGAGATACTCGAAGTGGCTCTCGCAAGTGCCCATCGTGACCAGGAAAAGAATGGTTACCGGAGTGGATTTTTCCCACTGGATCTTACTGCGGTGGAGCAACCGCTGGAAGTTACGGCACACCTCCGGGTTCTTAAACGAGATGGTCATTTTGAGCGGGTCGTGCATGTATCCGGCTTGGACGTATTCCGCTGCCCGTTCGCCGACCACCGCTTCGAGTTCCACAAAGCACTCCTCCACCGGTTTTCCGCAAAGTTTGGCGACGCGCTGTTTGAACGCTTCGATCCATCGCAGCCGCTCCTCGATCAAATTCATTCCTTCCAGCCGCATCTGCACTCCGGCGCAGTCGAGCGTGGCAAGCATCGGATAATTCGGCGAGGTGGAATGCCAGTAGCGCAGCACTTCGTAGAGATTGTGGCGGAATTTGGAGTATGAGCCGCGCCCCTCGAATGAAAAGCGTTTGCGCAGCCACTCCCATTTCGCGTCTTTGGTTTCCAGCAGGCGCTTGAAACGGAAGGAAACGTGGATCATCGACCCCTGGCTGAAGGATGCCATGGTTTTGTGGATGGAGTGTACCGCGAAATGGGCGCCCGATGATTCGTGTATGGCGTTGTAACGGCGAACTTCGCCGCCCGAGCCCTGCCAAGTGTAGTAAGGGTGGAAACTTAAATACGGTGCCCAGGCTTCGTCGGCGTAGAACAGCATGCCTTTGGATTCGCAAAGCTTGGCAATCTCCCACACCGGGTAAAGGATTCCGTCGTAGGTGCAGGTGGTGAGGATCAGCACCCGCGGCCGCCTCGCTTCGGGGTAACGGCGCAAAATCGCATTGCGCAAATCGGAGAGCGCTACTGGTTCCCACAGTCCCAACCGGGTGTTGAATCGGGTCGGCAGGTAGATGGGTATGGCGCCGGTCATGACCATCGCGTGGTGGACCGATTTGTGGCAGTTGCGGTCGAGCAGCACATACTCGCCGGGCCGCAGCAAGGTGGTAAGCATCGCCTTGTTCGCGGTGGAGGAGCCGTTGGTGATGTAGCAGCTTTGGGCAGCGCCGAAAATTTCCGCGCTGAGCCGTTGCGCGTTGGCCAGCGGGGTGCGGGATTCCGGTTTGGAGAGGTCGCCCAGCGCATGCACCGACACGCTCAGGTCGCAGCGGAAACTCATGTCGGAAAACTCGTCCCAGAATCCGTTGAGAAAAACTGAGTTTTGGAACAGGTTGCCGGAGTTGTGGCCGGGGGTGTGCCAAGACACTCCCGCGTCCTGGGTGACGTATTTGTACAGGCAGTGCCAGAACTGCGGTTCCCAGAGCGAACGGAACAGGTGCTGCATCCGTTCGTCGTCTTGGTTGAGGTTTTCCAAAATGGTGTGGGGCTTGGAGAGCCAGCGCGAGTAGAGCGAATCGAGGTGGTCGCCGTGGTAGCGCCCGTAGGAGATCACAATCTTCGGCTGCGCCGGGAAGTAGGTGTCGAGCCAACGGGTCAGCGGCCAGCCGTCCACCCGCGCCTGATGGAACGGCAACGGTTCCGGCGTATTGCCGGAGTGCAGGTGGTCGTCAATCAAAAACAGGGCGCACTCCTTCCCGGAGTCGGTCAGGAAGCCGTTGTGTACGGCGCCGTCGACAAACAGGGTCTTCAACAGTTCGTCCAGCGTCCGGACCGGCACCACCCGGATGGCGGGGCAGTCGTGCGGCATTTGGGGGCTGGCGAAGGACGAGACGTAAAAAGTGCGGAACAGCCCGGTAAAGGCGCAGGAGAGATTTTCGCAGATATCTTCGGCGTTTTGCTGGTCCCGCATCAGGTAGATGAATGAGAGGGTCTTCATGTGGGGCGTTTGGAAAAATTGGTTAAAGGGTGGACAGAAACTCCTTTTCGGCTGCGGTGAGCAACTGGTAGATGGCGTTGGCGTCCGGCGCTTCGCGCAACTGCTCGGCGAGATCGGTGCCGTGCATCAGCAGGCACAGCCGGGCCAACACGTGAATGTGTTCCACGTCGTTTACGCAGCAAATCAGGAAAAACAGATCGGTGGTCAGCCCGTCCGGCGCGCCGAAGAAGATCGGGCGCACGGTGCGGCCAAAAGTGATGAACGAGCCTGCGGCAAGGTAGGGGTCGTGAAAGCGGGGGTGAAGAAACGCCGCGCCCTCGCCGATGGCGGTGGAGGCGACCTCTTCACGCTCTTCGACCGCCTGTTGCAGTACCACGTCGTCATACAGCAGTTCGGTGCGCAGACCGAGCGCCACCATGTCGCGGATTACGCCGGGGCGGGTGCGGGATGGCATGGCGGCGTCAATCCACTCCGGTTTCAGGAGCGACTCGATTACGCGGTCGTCTTCGATACTTTTACGCGCCTGGCGCATGGCGTCGCGGTGGCGCAGCCGGAGGAATTTCGCGGGCTGGGACATCAGATGCCGCTGCGCCCACTCGTCGATAACCTGGTGTTCGAAAAAGTATTCGTCGCCACGCCGGCGGGACGCAATTTCGCCCCGTTGCGCCAGATGCAGCAATTCGCGGGCGTCGAACTGAATGTGCCGTGCCGCCTGTTCCAGAGTCAGGATGCGGTTCATGCGGATACCCCCCCAAGGTTGAACCGTTCGGGAAAACCGGTGGCGATTTTGCATTGTACGCCGGATACCGGGTGCTTAAATTCGACCGATAAGGCGTGGAGCAGGTGTCCGGTCATACCGGCAACCGGTTTGGCGCCGTAAAGGGTATCGTTGATGATGGGGATGCCGGCCAGAGCGAGCTGCGCCCGGATTTGGTGGGTGACTCCGGTACGGATGGCAACCTCCAGCAGGGTGGCGGAACCGACGCTGCGGATCGGACGGAATTCGGTAACGGCGTGGAAAATGCGGCCGGGTTTGCTGAGCATTCGGGCATCTGCCATTTTACATGCCGACCGGTGGGGCAAGTGCGCGAGGTTGTGCTCAAGCCGCCCGGGTTTCGACACCGCGCCTTCCACGATGGCCAGGTAGATTTTGGCGACTTCGCGGGCGGCGAATTGCCGGCGCATTTCGGTGAATGCCGCATTGGTACGTGCTGCCAGCACCAGTCCGGAAGTACCGGAGTCAATCCGGTGCAGTGCACCCGCCATCAAAGGCTCGTCGCCGACCGCCGCCAATTCCGGAAACCGCGCCACCAGCCCGTTCATCAGTGAGCCGGTTTCGTCTCCGGAGAGCGGTTGCACCGGCATTCCGGCGGGCTTGTCCGCGGCGATTAACGCTTCGTCCTCATAGACCACCCGCACCGGGAGATCGTGGTTGGGGGTTGGCCGGAGGTCGGAAGTTTCGTCCAGCCGCAACACTTGTATTCGGTCGCCGGGGCGCAACTTGGCCCCTTTGGGGCAAGTGTGGCGGTTCACCAATACCCTGCCATGCTCAATCGCCCGTCGGCACTCGGCGCGGGAAGAAGAAGGACAATGCGCAAGCAGCGCATTGTCCAGTCTGATGCCGGCCTGTTCCGGGGTGATGTCGAATTCGATGTCCGTCAACATGGCGGCCTTTCGGGCGGTGGCAACCGCCGCCCGGATTTAAAAACTGCTATTGTTGGGCGGGGGCAACGTCGGTGCCTCGCACCTTGATGTGCAGTTCTCGCAGTTGTTTTTCGGTGACCTCCGACGGCGCGTTCATCATCAGGTCTTGTGCCTTCTGGTTCATCGGGAAGGCAATGACCTCACGGATGTTTTCCGCGTCCGCCAACAGCATGACCATGCGGTCGACACCGGGCGCGATGCCGCCGTGCGGCGGGGCGCCGTAGTGGAAGGCGTTCAACAGGCAGGAGAACTTTTCCTCCACCACGCTGTGGTCGTAGCCTGCGATTTCAAACGCCTTGTACATGATTTCCGGCAAGTGGTTGCGGATAGCGCCGGAGGAAAGCTCAATGCCGTTGCAAACCACGTCGTACTGGTAGGCGAGGATATCCAACGGATCTTTGTTGAGCAGTGCGTCCATGCCGCCCTGCGGCATGGAGAAAGGATTGTGGGAAAATACGGTCGCGCCGGTTTCGGGATCCTGCTCGAACATCGGGAAATCGACAATCCAGCAGAATTTATAGACGTTCTTCTCGCCCAAATCGAGCGAGTGGGCAATGTCCAGACGGATCTTGCCGGACAACGGGTGCGCCACGGCGGCGGTGTCCGCCACAAAGAATAGCGCGTCGCCCGGTTGGAGACCGGTGAGCTGCTTGAGCTGGTTGATCTCGTCTTCGGACATGAACTTGGCGATTGGTCCTTTGAACTCGCCCTCTTTGGTCCACATCACGTAACCCAGGCCTTTGCCGCCGTTTTCCTTGGCGAACGCCTCGCGTTTGTCAAACCAGCTGCGGGACTGGACGCCAACGATGCCCGGAACGCGCAGACCCTTGACCACGCCGCCTTTGGCGACGGTGGAGGCGAACGCTTTGAAACCGCTGTCGCGGAACAGGTCGTTGAGGCAGACGTATTCCAGCGGGATGCGGAGATCCGGCTTGTCCGAGCCGTATTTCATCATCGACTCGCGGTACGGGATGCGAGGCCACGGCGCGGGGGTGATCGGGCGGTTGGAGAACTCGGCGAACGTCTTGCTGATCACGTCTTCAACCACCGCGAAGATTTCGTCTTGCGTGACGAACGACATCTCGATGTCGAGCTGGTAGAACTCGCCGGGCGAGCGGTCGGCGCGCGCGTCCTCATCGCGGAAGCACGGCGCGATCTGGAAATAGCGGTCGAACCCGGCGACCATCAGCAGTTGCTTGAACAGCTGCGGCGCTTGGGGCAGCGCATAGAACTTGCCGCGGTGGACGCGGGACGGCACGAGGTAGTCGCGCGCTCCTTCCGGGGACGAGCAGGTCAGAATCGGGGTTTGATACTCGTTGAACCCGTGCGCCCACATCTGCTGGCGCAGGAAGGCGATAACCTTCGAGCGCAGCAGAATGTTGCGGTGCAGCCCTTCGCGGCGAAGGTCGAGGAAACGGTACTTTAGGCGGAGATCCTCGCTCTCGTCCGGCTCGCCGGGAATGTAGAGCGGGGATTGGTCCGCCGTCGTCTCGACGACGCACTCGTTCGCCACCAGTTCCACTTCGCCGGTCGCCAGATCCGGGTTGATCGTTTCCGGTTCGCGCAGGGTGACCACGCCGGTGACCGTGATAACGGTCTCCAACTTGGCGTGGCTCATCTGCTCGAAGAACGGGCGGCTAGGGTGGATCACCACCTGCGTCAACCCGTAATGGTCGCGCAGGTCGATGAACAGGATTCCCCCGTGGTCGCGCATACGGAAAACCCAACCGGACAGTTTGGCGGTGGTTCCGGCGTCGGACGCGCGGAGTTGACTGCAATTATGGGTGCGAAACGGGTGCATCGGCTTTATAACCTCTTAACCGGCTCTTGGAATTAGAACTTCCAGGTGAGAGCGGTGATGTAACGGGTGTCCAACTTGTCCATACCCGCGGCCGGGTTGGAGTTGTAGGCCAGAATCGCCTTGAAGTCCAACGCGAGGCGGGCGGTGATGGTCGCCTGCAGACCGGCGTCGGCGTTGATCAGCATGTTGTCGATGTACTCCAGGCTCGGGATGTACTCCAAGTTGTGATAGACCTTGACTTTGTCGCTGAGGGTCTTGTCCACATGGTATGCGGCGCGTAGGGCCATGTATTTGCGGGTCTCGGTGGGATCGGTGTACTTTTCATAGATCCACGAACCGCCGAACTCGGTGTTGAAGTTCAGGTCGGCGCGCTCGATCCACTGGTAGCCGTAACCGACGCCCGGGGTGAAGCGCTTGTCCAAGTGGGCGATGCGGTCTTTCTCATACTTCAGCGAGCCGTAGAGGTAGCTCTTCTTAGAGAGGAAGTAGTCATACTGCCCCTTCAGGAACCAATTGTCCGCCGAAGTGTCGTCGCGGTGGGTGGCGTTGTCGCGCTCGCGGGCGAAGTAGTATCCGCCGTACGCCGAAGTACGGTCATTGTCGGTTCGGCGGGAAGCGTCGAACATCGCGGTGGCCGTTTCGCTGTGGGTGTTGCCGCGGGCGACGGTCGCGCCGGCGCTCACGTTACCGGTCCACTTCACCGGCGGCGGGTTGATTTTCGCGATATCGGCGAAAGAATAGACCGTGCCGTCGGCCGCGGCGATTTTGCCCGCCTCGGAGCCGAACGCGGTCACGGAAACCTTCTGCTCGCTCTCGCCTTTTTTCACCACGATGTCAATCGGCTTCTCGGTCGTGAAGGTCGAGATGTCGTCCATCTTAATGGTGACCGTGCTTAGCAAGGGGGAATCGAAAGTCATCTTGCCGCCTTCGACGGATTTAACCGTACCGGTCAGTTTGTCGCCATTCTTCAATGTCACCTGGTCGGCATTCACGCTGAAAACGGTCAGCGCTGAAACCCCAGCCATCAGTAAACCACACAATTTACGCATAAGAACCCTCCTTTGAATGAAAAAACTGCTTCACAGTATAAAACAAAATCCCGCCATTATCAAGCAGGAAAAAGGAAAAAGCCCAAAAGCGTCCGCTGCGGACAACTTCGGGCTTCTTCATCGCGTCATCGCGCCGTTACCGTTATTCGGACGCGGCGGTTTCCGCCGCAGCCTTAGCGGCGGCCTTGGCCAAAGCTTTCTTGACCTCGGCGGGACGCTGAACCATCCGGCGGACATCTTCGGTCTGCATTTTGGCGACCACCGCCTCGTCCATTCCGAACTTAACCAAGCGGGCGCGCTGCGCCTTGGAGCGGCGGGCCTTCTCGCCAACGCTCTTGATCGGGCGGGTGCGCGGATTCTTATTCAGTGTGCGGCCAGTACCCATGAAACTCCTCCAAACCTTACTGTGGGGTAAACTCTAACCTTCCTTCTCCTAAAAAAGGAAAAAATATATTGCCCTATTTGGGCGCAAAAAGCAAGTCAGAATTTAGGAAAGTTTGATTTTTTCCTTTAAAGCCCTTTTTTATTTAAATAAATACAGGTATATGTTCCATAAGAAATAAAGGCAAACTGAGCCGAACATCGCGACACCGATCTTGGCTCTTGTTGAAGGACCTTGGTCATAAGATGCTGGGGCGACAATACCCCAGATTATTGCGAAAACCGGTAAAAAAATCAAAAAAAGGCTCAATACCCCTTGACTGAAACAAAAATAATCATAAAGAATAAGAAGCGGTGTGACCAAGGTGGCAATGCCTAACCGTTTTGCTCCGGAATACCAACGGCTACGCCATGGAGGTGGAATTGCGGAATCATGGTGCGATGTTTGGGTCTTTACGTTCTGACCACCGTCGATTTGGCAATTGTTATTGTTGTCTGTTGCTTCCATGGCAGATTTCGGTTGACAGCATTAATGGGCAATTAATCCAAAGATTCTCGTTTAGAAGATCAGTTTCTGCTCCATTCCCGGGATTTGCGTTCGCGGTAAATTTCCGGACGGGCTATGATCCGGACGCTGTTGCGTCCCAGCAGTTGCTCCGCACCCGACACAAAGTCTTCGCCGGGCTTGCCGTCGGCGGCGGTCGCGGGATCTACCGCGTATTCCTGCCCGGCCGCTATGGTTATTTTGCGGTCGGGGTAGATAAGCCGCAGTTCCAGCGGCATCGCGCCGGGGTAGGTTTTGGTAAGTTTCCGTACCCGGTCGATATTTTCCATTACCCCCGTGTCGTTGGCTTTTATCGATACCGACACTTTGGTGCCGAATAGCCGCGGCGCTTCGGCCAGCGGATAGATTTCCCGGGCCGAGAGGCTTACTTTCTGGTCGGAGTCATTGCCGGTCGACTGCCGTTTTTGCAATTGCCCGCACACCAGCAACGCCGCGTCCTTTACGCACGCTCCGGAGTATTTGGCGAAAACGTCGGACCACACCAGCACCTCGATGGTGGTTTCCGTGGTGTCGAGGGTAAGTATGGCGAATGGGCGACCGTCCTTTCTGCTGTTCTTGATTGTCACCGTGTCGGCCAAACCGACCACCCGGACGTCACAATCGCCGGAAAGTTCTTTCAGGTTGGCGAGCGACCGGGTTTGGAAGCTCGCGATTAACGGGTGGTAGCGCTCCAGCGGATGCCCGCTGATGTATATGCCCGCCAGTTCGCGCTCATACTGCAACGCGAGATTGTCGCTCCACGGCGGGATGTCTTCCAGATCGCAATCGCTGGCGTCCGCCCCGATGTCATCGGCAAAGGCGTCAAAGAGGTTTCCCTGCCCGCTGGCCTTTTCATCCCGGCGCTTGGCCGCCCATTTCATCACGTTCTCGATGTTGCCGAAGAGCTTGGCGCGGTGGATACCGAGCGAGTCGAAAGCCCCGCACTTGACCAACGATTCCAATACCCGTTTGTTGACGATGTTGTTTCCCATCCGCTCGCAGAAATCGGAAAAACTCTTGAACGGCCCGTTGGTCTCGCGTTCGGCTACTATCGCCTCGGCGGCGGCGGTCCCAACGCCCTTTACGCCCGCCAATCCGTATAGGATGGCGTTTTTGCCGCTTACCGGGGAGAAGCGCGCGTAGGCGGTGTTGATGTCGGGTGGCATGATCTCCAGCCCCATGTCGGCCGCTTCTGCGACAAAGCCGGGGAGTTTGTCGAAGTTCCCGATTTCCGAGGAGATTTGGGCGCACATGAATTCGGCCGGGAAGTGGGCTTTCATGTAACCCGTCTGGTACGCCACCCAGGCGTAGCACACGGCATGCGACTTGTTGAACGCGTAGCTCGC
>DBXY01000062.1:0-13826 GCA_002309765.1 Verrucomicrobia bacterium UBA1200 | reverse complement strand
TCCACGCGGAACTTCTCGTTCTTGAGACACCCCTCCACGAACTTGACCTTCAATTCCTCCATCACGGCGAGCTGCTTCTTGCCCATGGCCTTGCGGAGCTTGTCCGACTCGCCGCGCGTGAAACCGCCCAACAGACGCGAGAGAAGCATCACCTGTTCCTNNACGCCGTACGTGTCCTTCAGGTACGTCTCCATGAGCGGATGGTCGTACGCGATCGGCTCGCGGCCCTGCTTGCGGGCGATGAACGTGGGGATGTAGGCGAGCGGGCCCGGACGGTACAGCGCGTTCATGGCCACGAGGTCGGCGAGGCGCTCCGGCTGAAGTTCAATGAGGTACTTCTTCATGCCCTCCGATTCAAACTGGAACAGCCCGGTGGTACCGCCGCGTCCGAATAGTTCGTAGGTCTCCTTGTCGTCTTCGGGGATTTTGTCCGGGTCGAGGTCGATGCCCCGGAACTTTTTGATCAGGGCTACGCACTCCTTTTCTACCGTGAGGGTTTTCAGCCCCAGAAAGTCCATCTTTAGCAGGCCGACCGGTTCAACGTAGTGTCCGTCGTATTGGGTGGTCAGCAGCGACTCGCCGTCAGTGGGCATTACCGGCAGGGTGTCAATCAGCGGGTCGCGTGAAATAATCACTCCGCAGGCGTGCACTCCCGGCTGGCGGATCGATCCTTCCAGCCGTCCCGCCCGCTCCATCAACAACCGGATTGTAGGGTCGGGGGAGTTGAACGCCTCGTCTAAATCCTTGACTTCGGCCCGGGCTTTCCCCAAGGTGATTTTAGGCGTTTCCGGAACCAGTGCGGCGAGCTTCAGGGTATCGGCGAGCGGATATTCCATCACCCGTCCCACATCTTTGATGGAACTCTTGGCTGCCATCTGGCCGAAGGTCACAATGTGCGCGACATGCTCTTGCCCGTATTTCTCGATGATGTAGTCGAATACCTTTGCGCGGCCGTCGTCATCGAAATCAACGTCGATATCCGGCATTGAGATTCGGTCGGGGTTCAGGAACCGTTCGAACAGCAGGTCGAATTTTAGCGGGTCGACGTTGGTGATGCCAAGCGCGTAGGCCACCGCCGACCCGGCGGCGGAGCCGCGGCCCGGTCCGACCCACACCCCCATGCTCCGGGCGGCGCTGATGTAGTCCTGCACAATCAGGAAGTACCCGGGAAAACCCATGGTGCGGATGGTATCCAACTCAAACTGCAGCCGTTCGGCGGTTTCCTGCGGCAGCGGGTCGCCCCAGCGTTTCTCCGCGCCCGCCCAGACCAGCGAGGCTAAATACTCCGCCTCCAGCTGGATACGTATCACTTTGTCGTAACCGCCCAGTTTTTCCACGCGGCCTTTGGGATACATTGATTCCAAGATTTCCGGGGAATATTTAGCCAGGAAACTCTCTTCCGTGCCGAAGGTTGCCGGGATGTCGAATTTCGGCATGATGGGATCGGAGTCGAGCGGATAGTCTTCAACCTTTTCCGCCAGCGCCAGCGTGTTGGCCAGAAATTCCGGATGGTCGGGGAAAATCTTCGCCATTTCGTCGGCCGGCTTGAACCACTCCGCCCCGGTGTAGAACATCCGTTTAACGTCGGAGAGTTTCCTGCCGGTGGAGAGACAGAGCAACACGTCGTGGGAGTCGTCGTCGTCCCGGTCCAGGAAATGGACGTCGTTGGTGGCGATAATCGGAATGCCGAGCTTGCTCCCCAGCTCGATCATGTGGCGGGTGACCTTTTGCTGCCGACGGAAAATGCCCTGAAGATTATCTATCATTTCCTGCGTGATGTGCAGATCCGCCCGTTGCGCGGCGTTGAGGTCCGCCCATTTGTCGGACTGGTGTTCCATCACTTCCAGATAGAAGTCCTCGCCGAATAGCTGCTGGTACCAACGGGCGATCCGTTCCGCCTCGCCGAGATTGTCATTGTCAATTGCGTAGGCAACTTCCCCTTGAATACAGGCGGAAGAACAGATCAAACCTTCGTGGTACTGTTCCAGCAGTTGGTGGCTGATGCGCGGGCGGTTGTAGAAGCCGTCAATGTGCGCGGTGCTGATTAACCGCACCAGATTGTGGTAGCCTACGCGGTTTTTAGCCAGCAGGATCAGGTGGTAACGGGTTTCGTCCTTTTCTTTAATTTTAATGTCGGCCGCGCTGGTTACATACGCCTCGCACCCCAGAATCGGCTTGATCTTTGGCAGATCCTGAAATTGTTTCTTGGTCGCGTGGCAGGCATCGTGGAACGCCTTCAGGGCGAACAGGTTGCCGTGGTCGGTAACCGCCAGCGCCGGCATTCCCCATTTGCGGGCGCGCTCCACCAACGCGTTTACCTGGCACTGCCCGTCGAGCAGCGAGTACGTGGTGTGGACGTGGAGATGGACGAAATCAGGCATGGCGGACGCCCCGGGTTCAGATTGCTCGAAAGACGCGGGTTACACCAGGGCGTGGATGGCAATCAACTGTTTCCAGAGTTTTTTCACCTCGGAAAACTTGATTGCGTTGGCGGCATCTGAAAGTGCTTCCGGCGGGTTGACGTGCGTTTCCATGAACACGCCGTCCACCCCGGTTGCCACCGCCGCCCGCGCCAGCGCGGGCGCCCATTTGCCGTCACCGCCCGACCCGGTGCCCAGCCCGCCGGGACGCTGCACGCTGTGCGTTGCGTCGAAGATCACCGGATAGCCGGTCTCGCGCATAATCAGCAGCGAACGCATATCCGCCACCAGATTCCGATAGCCGAAACTCGCCCCGCGCTCGGTCAGCAGGATTTTGTCGTTCTTGAACGCGGTGATCTTGTCAATCACGTTGACCATGTCTTCCGGGGCCATGAACTGGCCTTTCTTGATGTTCACCGGCTTGCCGGTCATGGCGGCAGCCACCACCAGATCGGTCTGGCGGCACAGGAACGCCGGAATCTGCAGCACGTCCGCAACTTTTGCCACCTCTTCGCATTGCCACGGCTCGTGGACATCGGTTAAGATCGGCACGTTAAAACGGTCTTTAACTTCTTTAAGGATGGCCAGGCCCTCGTCGATGCCGGGACCGCGGTAGCTGTCGATTGACGACCGGTTGGCTTTGTCAAACGATGCCTTGAACACGAATGGTACGTCCAATTCGTTGGCTAGCCGAACCAGCTTGTCCGCCAGATCCATCGTGCCTTCCACCGATTCAATAACGCACGGTCCCGCGATGAACGCCAACTGCTTGCCGCCGAAAACCGCATTGCCAACCTTAATCCGCTTCATCAAAAAGTCTCCTTTTGAAAAACAATGAGTGTTGTGTGCAAAAAATCAGTCCTTTGAAAGCCAATCGCCGAGTTGCCGGTAAAATTCGCCGCGGACACTGTGGCCCATGCCGATGCCGTGGAGGATCTGCTTGTCCTTCGCGGGGATGGTGTTGTAACCGGCATAGACGGCGCACGGGGCGCAGGTCATGTCGGCGAAACCGACTACGACCCGGACAGGTATCGTGATACGGGCGGCGAAGTTCACGCCGTCAAAGTAAGGGGCGTTCTTTTCCGCGGCGGGGCGGTTGTTTTCCGCTTGGTTTTCGATGATGCGCGGCCAACCCGATTGACGATCTTTCTTATAACCGAAGAAGTCGGTGATTGCGGGAACGAAAATGGCCCCTTTGGTGAAGTGTTTGTTGAGCCCGCAGAGAATCAGCCCGAATCCGCCGCCTTGGCTGGTGCCGCTGTAGGTGAACCGTTTGAGATCGACATCCGGTCTGGCGGCGACCCAGTTGACGGCGCGGTTGATACCGAGGATTACCGGATAATAAAAGTAAGCCTCGCGGGATTCCGCAATGCCGGAGGAGGGATAGCCGGTCGTCTGGTAGCGGGCCTCAAGCGATTTTACCATCTCGTTGTAAAGCGGCTGCACCTTGTTCTGGTCGTAATCCGGCTCGAATGGCATAACGCTCATAAAGAGTACGATCCGGTTCGGGGAGCCGTTCACCTGGTTGGCCCAGTTGCCGCATCCGGCACCGGGTACCGTGACCTGAACGGGGAAAGGAGCCTTGGTTTGATCTTTCGGAACGGTCATGTAGCCGTGGACGCGGCGGTCGTTGAGCGTCGCGAAGCTGACCCGGTAGAAGGTGAAGGCTCCGGTGCTCTTCTCCGGAACCGGCGTGACCTTAGGGTCGAGCGGAACCGTTTCCTCCGCGGTTTTCATCGCGTTGGCCCAAAAGGCGTCGAAGTCGTCTGGACGCGACCCGCCCGGATGGATTTTCAGCGGTTCGTAGCCGACACCCCAAACCGTTTCCTTGAACCGGTCGCCGTTGACCCGCAACCGGAGAAATCCCGGTTTAGCCAATGATCCCTTCATTTGGAAGGGATTTTGAGCTGCGAGGTCTATCGATTGCGTGTCAAGCCGCTTTCCGCCGAATCCGTCGAGAATCGCCGTGACGGTTCCCTCTCGGATCGGCTGGTTTTCCTTGTTAAGCGCGGTGACGGTGAAAACCGCCTCTTCGCCGCAGGTGTAGAGCGCGTCCGGGTGGTCGGTGGAAACGGAAAAATGGGATTGCGCGAAAGCCATCGCGCACGACAGGAGAATGGAAATGGAAAGTATGCTCCGTCTCATGGTCGGTTACTCCTTATGGGCTGTAATGTGACAACCCTCTTGCCAATTATTCTCGCTCACCTTACCATCCAACGGTCAAACCTACTTCGCTTCGCGGGCGGCGGGAAGTTCGGCGATGAGATCGTCGATAACTTTACCGACCTCCTTTTTCGGCATCGTTTCAATAAGCCGCATGTGCGGTCCGTTCGGGTCGTCGGCCCACTCGTCGACGCCGTTGTAGCCGACCATCTTGTAACGGCCGTGCGCGACATCGAAGTATTTGCCCGTCCCGCGCACTGCGGCCAGAACCGTGGTCTCGTCCCAGCTGCAGCGCCCTTGGACATCCTTCTCCTCGCACTTCCCGGCAAGCACCGCTTCGCGGGAGGGGAGGCTCCACTTGAAGATGTCCTTCACCGGACTGCGCGTGTGGTCCGACTCCGCCACTTTCCGTCCCGAATAGACATTGCGGCCATATTGGAAATCGGAGAATAGAATCGGGGTCGGCCAGCCGTGGATGGCGACCTTTGAGGAGTGCCAATCCATCCGGGAGTTGTATTCCTGCCCCTTGGGATAGGAGCATGCCATCGCGCACCAGAGCTTGACCTTCTGTTTCACGAGCGCCTTGCCGTCGAGGGGCGAGATGTCGTCGGGCTTGGTCTCCAGCAGACGCCGCAGGTTGGTGAGGAATCCGACGCTGCAGATGACGACGCTGTGATCAGGCTGGGCGGCGAGCGCGCGGCGATAGATCACGTTAGCGTCCGGCGCCTGGTTGCTGTTGGCGTAGCGGTACCACCCCTCGTATTCCTTCGCGAGACGGACGAATTTGTTGTGTCCGTTCCGGTCGGGGTCGTGGGGGGTCCCCCAAACGCCGAGATCCTTGGCGCATCCGACCGGAATGTCGGGCCGGCCGTAGTAATGGTTTATGATCTCAATCGCCGCGACGCTGCTGTTGTCGCGAGTGCTGGAGACGGTGGCGAGGATCTCCGCCTCTCCCTTGTCGGCTAGACGGTGTAGGAGCGCCAGCGCCCCTACGTCGTCGTAATCCTCCACCATGTCGGTGTCGAAGATGACCTTGACCGGTTCGGCGCGGAGTGCGCAGAAGGCCAAGACGGTCAAAGCGGTTGCGAGCAGATGTTTCATAACTGTTCTCTTTATTTTAGGATCATGATCAAGCCGATCTTGACGACAGTCAACTGACGGTCGCTTCCGAGTATCAGCTGGTATGCGCCAGCATCGGCACCGTTAACCTGAACCTTCCAGGATCCGATGTTATTGCCGTTTAGCACCTCGCTCAACGTGATCGGTATGACGAAGTTATTCAAGTCGGTTCCTTCCGGCACATTGGTGAGGTTCAATACCCCGTTCGCCGTCGGATTAAAGCGGGTAATCGTACCGGAATCCTGCTGGTAATCGACCCGAAGCGCGCCAATCTGCGTATTCGTGCCTTCTACCTCAAGGGTAGCGTCTTTGGATACCTCAACCATGGAGGTCGGGGGTAGCGGCGAGACGCCGGATTCGCTTCCGCTAGTCTCCATGGCGTATGGTGTTCCGCTGTTAAACCAGGTGTAGGTGGCGGTAGCGGTGTGGGTGTCGTCCGACACCTCTGCAACGGTGGTCCAGTTGATACCGTCGGGGCTGGACTCCACAAGCCAGGAGATTGGGTTACGATCGGGCGTCGCGTCGTTAGCCGAACAGAAGTTATATGAGCTGACCGGCTTCGCCGAATTCGCAAGGCGCATCGTGATGACCCGCCAGGTACCGGAGTCGGACGGATTATTCATGGAAACCGAGGTGGCGCACCACTTGGTGGCGGTGCTGTCATCGAATATCTTGTCGGCATCTTCCTTGGAATTTCCCGACGCATAGTTCGCCGCTTTGCAGAAGGTTCCGGGGGTTAGATCCTGTGCCGGTGTCCCGTAGTTCTTCGCCGTCAGATTGAGATTCTGCCGGGAGCCGTCCAGCGCGTATAGGCCAAATTCGGAGATTTGCATGATACCGCCGGCTTTGGTCTTTTTAATGGTAAGCCGGAACCACTTGTCGTCGTTCTCGGTAATCTCTGAAAGGACCAGTGTGCCGGCGGTGACCCGGGTGTCGCCGGAGTAATCGCTGGCGCCGACCATTTTGGCGGTGCCGGCGCCGTCAAGCTGTACCGATCCGCTCCCGGAGATACCGCCGGAGAGGGCGGCTGAGGTGCCTTCGGCCGGAGAGACGATCAAGGTTGCGTCATTTTCGACCATAACGGTGCCGCCGCTGTTCGAGATGCTGGCCACCTTCAGGTTCTGGCCTTCCGTTACCTTCAGGGTGGCGGTTTCGCCGATAAATACTGCGGTGTTGGCCGCCGCGTTACAGATGGTCGCCGCGCCTTTGGGCCCGATCTCGAAGGTGTCGTAGATCCAGACCTTGCGGGTGGTACGCGAGACATAGTTCTCTTGGACGTCGAGATCTTTCCACGTAACGCCATCGTTACTGCCTTGGAAACGCCAGTTCATCGGGTCGCGGCATAAATCTGACCCGTAGTCACAATCGTTTGCGGTTGCCCAGGTGTAAGAAGTGACGGTGATTGGTTCGGCGTATTCGAGCTGGAGCCAGCAATGGTCCCGCTTCTCGTCGGTGCCGCCGCCGTCGGTCGCGCCGTTGAAGTCGAGGAACTTCGTTTCAAGGTTTCCGTCCACGCCCATTTCCGGCTGCTCTTTGGCGGGCGAGGCGGTTCCGGTTCCGGAGCGGCTGACGCTAACATATGGCCGCGTGACATCAGTGCCGTTGTTAATCAGCTTGAGTTCCGAGAACTGGACGGAGTTTGCCGCAGAACCCGCGACACGTTCGATCTTGAAACGGTAGAACTTGTATTGGTTTTCCGGGAAGGTGACGGTTCCGCCGTGGATGCTGAGCGTCGGGGGAAGGTCGGAGTATACCTTCATCTGTCCGGATCCGCTCTTCTCAATGGAGATGTTGTTGGGCAAGGTGCGAGTCAGAATCAAATCGCGGTTGTCCGCGCCGAGATCGAGCCGGCCCATGTTACCGCTGGTGTTGACGAGCGTGCCGTTACCGGTCAGATCGTTGATTTTCAACCCTTTCCCGTTTATGTTGAGTGTCGTGCCGGAATTGAGGATCATAGCACCGGTTCCCTCTCCGAAGGGGAAGAGGTCGTTGCCGGCCAGCCTCACCTCGCCGCTCTCGATGACGGTGTTACCGGAATATGTCATGTAGAAGCGGCTTTCGACGGTGTTGTTGCCGACCTCCAGCAGTCCGGTGCCGCGTTTGATGAAGCCGCCGTCGCCGAGGAAGCGGACATTCCCCGCCGTAGCGGCTTGGGCAAGGACGTTGGTGGTGGTGCCGGTATCGACGATGATGTCGTTGCCGTTGGTCGCCACAATGTCGATCTGGGTGAGCGTCTGGCGCGCGTAGAAGAACGCTCCGTTGTTATTGGCCGCCATCGTGATCTTGCCGCCGTCGAAAAGCACTTGGGAATAGGAGTCGTCATATCCGTAGACATAGGATGACTTCAATTCCGAATCGGCCTGGAGGACAAGGGTGTTTAAAAGTTGGCCCGCCGTGCTGCCGTCGTTCAAACCGTTGGGGGACATCTGGAATCCGACATCCGGCCGAATGTAGGTGTTGGTAGCCATCAGCGTTCCGCGAGTCAGGAAGCGGGCTTCGTTGGTGGTGCTGCCGCCGAGGATGATCGCGCCGGTCGACCTGAGGGTGGCGTTTCGGGCGGTCAGGAACCCGTTCGTGCCGTCGCGGCCGATGTAAACGTTTTTGGCGGAGGTGAGGGTCCCGTTCTCCAAGAGATAATGGTCGCTATCGGTGCCGTAGATGTTCAGATGCCCGGCCTGCTTGTAGGTGCCGCCGTCGAATGTCAACAACTGGTTGGACCCGACGTCTAAAGAGCGTTCGCCTGAGAAAATGAAGGTGCCGTTGCCCTCCAGCCGGATTGGGAAGTTCTCCAGCCCCGTGTCGGTTAAGGTAACCGTAGCGTTACTGTTTTGGGAGATAAGCCGGAAAGGCGTGCTGTCGGAGTGGGTGATGGGGCCTTCAACAGTCGCCTCAAGGTTGATGTTGGGACCGCCCAGGCGGTCGGCGTAAAAGAGTCCTTCGTATCCCAGCAGGTCGATACCCGGCAGATATATGCTGGAGATGGTGTATAGACCGCCAACAACGGGACGCTCCGTCTCGTTTTCATAGGTGATTTTCTGGTTGTCCTCCGGCACTGCCATCTGATAGTGTGCGCCGGAGCATACGAAAACCGTCTGGTCGGCCGCGAGGGGACGTCCGAGAATCAGAGTGCCGGCCTCGACGCGGATCGGGCCGGTGAAGGTGGAGTAGGCGGCGGCGTTGCTAAGGTCGAGTGTGCCGGTGCCTTTCTTCGTGAGTCCACCCGCGCCTTGGAAGTAGACGCGTTTCCCGCGCTGGGTGCAGAGACTGTAGGTCTGGGTGTCGAATACCCCGGAAGTGCCTTCCGGAAAATTGATCTCCATGATTCCGTAGTTGCCGTTGAATATGCCTGTTCCGGTGTGATCGGCCGTGAATTGTACGGTGCCGCCGGCCATGTTCCAAATGGCACGCGCGGCATCGTTGACCAGGATGGAGTTCACGATGAGCAGGCCAGTTTCGGAAAAGTTGATGATTGAGGCGATCGGATAGTTGTTGGGGTCGGCGACAAACGCCGCGTCGGTCCGGAAGTAGGCGGAGAGCTCGGCCGTCGTGACTTTGATCGTTCCGTCCAGCTGGACGATGGATTGCGAAAGCATCTCCCGGCCGCTGTCCGGGTTCCGGGCAAAACGGATGCGGGTGTTGTTCGCGTCGATGATTGCCCCGGCGGCAACATGTACCGTACCCGTTCCGCCCGCGACGGCGAACGCGATTGATTCCGCGCCCGCGGCTTTCGTCACCCCGGTCAGGTCGAGCTTCGCGCCCGCCTTAAGCGACAAGGTCGCGTTCACGCCGCTTGCGATGTCCGATACCTTGTCGGTTGATGTGATGGTAAGCGTACTGTTTTCAGAAAGAACCAGTGCTCCGTTGTCGATGAATTGCGGGGCGGTGTTTTCCCCATCCAAAGTGACGGTTTCACCCTGAACCACCGTCAAAGTATCAGCATAATCCACCGCCAATGCAGCGGATGCGATAAAAAACAATCCCAATCCCAAACATAACTGTTTCATGCCATGTCTACCTCTTTTGAAGTTCACCACTAAAACACTGCGATTGCCATGCGCCAATTCACGCCATTCATGGCGTTACTTGATTAATTCACCCAATTCAATGCCGTTGCGACCTGCCTCGTAAATCTTCCGCACGTCGCCGTGGGAAAGGGTGCGGGTCCAGAGCGCGAAGTCGTCGATATCGCCAATGAAAGCATGGGGATACTTCCTCGTGCCGTCTTGGCCAAGGCAGAAGGGAAGCCCGGTGGCGAGCTTGATGTCCTTGGCGTCTAACGCGATGCTGTAGAGGTATCCGTCACGCCCGCCTTGATAGAAGCGGAGCACGCCGTCGGGGCCGCGCGTGGCGGCGTAGAACGTCCACTTGCCGAACTCGATGTCGTACGGGCCCATGTCGATGCGAGGGCGCGCGCCGCCCATGCCGGCGTTGAAGCACACGCCACCCTGTTTCGACTCGATTGTCTTGTTGCCGGTCACGAGGATGCCGGGGTTCGAACCACTGTGCCAGTCCTTGTTGGCTACAATCACAGAGTCGCCTTTCTGGGCCTCCGGCATCTTCACCCACATCGCCATGGCGAATTCGGCACCGTTTTCGAACGCGAGCTTCTCGGAGCCCTTCAGGCACACACCGGCAAAGCCGTTCGCCTCGGCCGCAACGCGCAGGCAGCCGCCAAGAAACTCGCCCTTGCCGACGATCGTCGCATTGCCGAACGCCTCGGGCGTCACGTCGCCATTCACGGCGTTCACGGGTGCCTTGCCTTCGAAGGGCAGATAGACGGCGAGGCCGTCCTTAAGGCAACGCTTGGCATCCTCTACGGTCTCTGCGCCAACCACCTTTCCGTCAAGGTCCATGTTACTCGGGTCGATTCCGAAGTGCGCGAGCGCCGTGGGAGCGCTGTCAAAGTTGCGGGGAATGCCGGGGATGCGGCCCTGCGACACGTTGCGACCGGTCACGAGCATCGGAATCGTCTCGCAGTGCCCGCCCCAGAGCCCGTGGGTGCGCCAGTAGCCGCCGTGGTCGGCCGTCACGATGATCATCCAGTCCTCTTCCTTGAACGTGGGACGCGAGGCGATCGCCTTGAGCGCACCGCCGATCGCCTTGTCGGCGAGATACACCGTGTTGAGATGGCCGAAGGTATAGGGATAGTACCCGAATCCGTGACCGCCGTGGTCGGGCCAGTCGATGTACCACATCAAGGCGTCGGGCGCGTCGGCAGCGGCGAGGATCTTGGGCATGGCGGCGGCGTTCCCGGCGTCTGTGCCGTGGATGAACTTCACGCGCGGATCGGGCGAGATCTGCTCGTCCCATTTCCACGAGTACATGAAGAGCGCCTTCTTTTCGGGCTTCGCGTCCACCACGCGCACAAGCCAGCTCGGCCACTTCTTGAAGTCGCAGGTGCTCTTGTGGTTCTGCTTGATCGTGTGCTTGGCCGAGGTCACGCCCGTGGCGATGGCGGTGTGGTTGGGGCCGCTCACGGTGATCGCGTCGTAGATGGTGTGGGAGGTGAGAGACCACGCGCACTTGTAGCCCGGCTGCCATGCGCCGTCGCGCAGCATGCGCAGATTGGGCGCGTAGGCGTTCTCCACGGAGTCCGCGCGCATTCCGTCCAACATAATCACCAACGCTTTCGGTTTGCGCTGCGCCTGGCGCGTCTCCGTCGCCGTTTCCGGTTTTAACGTGCTGCATCCCGTAAAACACTGCGCGGTAGCCAATGCCAACAAAACGCCAACCAATCCCTTCGAGTCCATCAGAAATCCCTTTCGCTGAAAATCCCACTAAAAACCGTAACCGCACCCGGAATACAGTCATACCCATAAAAACTTTATAAATAATATCGTTTTAGGGGTGTGCGGTCAACCCGAAACCGCGGGAAATTACGACAGTTTTTATTGCGGGGGCGGTCAGGAAAAAGCGGGAATTGCCCATTAGCCATAAATCTTGCGATATTTGTCATTTTGGGCTTGGCTCTTTCGGGCGTTTTTGCCATAATATAACGACTTGCTTGTTAAAGAATGTTCCGCCGGCGTGGTGTCCGGCGGGAAAAATGCGGAGGTACACAACAGTGAGCAACGAGAACACTGCGGCGGTGCAGACGCTCACCCCTGAGCTGAGGGCATTTATCGCCGAATGGAAGAGTAAGCCGGGTAATCTGATTATGGTGTTGCATCAGGTGCAGCAGCATTTCGGGTACATCCCGCGCGAGGTCGCCTTTGAGGTGGCCGACCTGCTGGAGATTCCCCTAGCCAAAATCTACGGGGTGGTGACTTTTTACAATTTCTTCAAGCTGCAAAAGCCGGGACGCAACAAGATCCAGGTCTGCATGGGGACCGCCTGTTACCTTAAGGGCGGCGAAGACATCATTCTGGAGCTGGAAAAGCAGTTGGGCGTGGGCTTGAACACGGTAACCCCGGACGGCGAATTTTCGGTAGAGGCGGTCCGTTGTCTGGGCTGTTGCGGGTTGGCGCCGGTGATGGTCATCAACGGCGAGGTCTTCGGTAAAGTGGTCACCGGAAGCCTGACCGGCATTCTGGACAAGTTTAGGAACAACGGGTAGCGCCAGTGCACGCTTCAGTCTGCGACATCATCACCGACCTGGTCCAAAACGCCGTGGAAGCCGGCGCGAAGCGGGTGGAGCTTGATGTGGCGACCGGGCCCGAGCGGGTTTCCGTTCGGGTGTCCGACAACGGCAAGGGCATGGACGCGGCGACGCTGAAGCGGGTCTCCGACCCTTTCTTCACCGAGGCCGGCAAGCATGACCACCGCCGGGTCGGGCTGGGGATTCCCCTGTTGCTCCAAACGGCCGAGGCCAGCGGCGGCGAGGCGAAGATTGCCTCCGAGCCGGGGCGCGGCACCACGGTGGAGTTCTGGCTGGACGCGAAGAACCTGGACACCCCGCCGCTGGGCAACCTGCCCGACACGGTGCTGGGGCTGATGACCTTTCCGGGCGACTACGACCTGAGGGTCAAGCGGTCGGTGCCCGGGGACGGTTACGAGGTTTCTCGGTCGGAGCTGGCGGACGCGTTGGGCGATTTGGAGTCGGTGGCGAACCTTTCGCTGGCCCGTGATTTCCTGAAAAGCCAGGAGGACGGTCTGGAGTAGGCTGGCAGCGTAGCAACGGATTTAACAAGGAGAAAAAGAATGGCTAAGTTGACATTGGACGATTTGCGCAAGATGCGCGAACAGAAGCAGCAGCAGCTGGAAAAGCGCGATCCGGGCAACAAGGACGCGCAGATCATCGTGGGCATGGGCACGTGCGGTATCGCCGCCGGCGCCAAAGAGACTTTCGGGACGATCATTGAGGAGCTGGACGCCCGCGGCATCACCAACGTGCTGGTCCGCCAGACCGGCTGCATGGGGCTTTGCTCGCACGAGCCTACGGTCGAGGTAGTCGTGCCGGATATGCCCGTTGTGATTTACGGTGACGTCAACACCGAGGTCGCCAAGCAGATCGTGGCCGACCACATCGTAAACAAGAAGCTCATCGACGCCCGCATTCTGCAGAAGCCGTCTGCGGACATCATCGGCTAACCGGAGATTCGCCATGGGTTACAAACAATACATTCTTACTTGCGGCGGCACCGCTTGCGATTCGAACCGGGGCATTGAGCTGTTCAACGCCTTGAAGAAGGCGGTCAGCGACAACGGTCTGGAGGACTCGGTTCAGGTGGTCCGCACCGGCTGTCTCGGTTTCTGCGAAAAGGGGCCGATCGTCAAGATCCTGCCGGAGGACACTTTTTACGTCGAGGTTAAGCCCGAAGACGCCGAAGAGATCGTCAAAGAGCACATCATCAAGGGGCGTACCGTCAACCGCCTGCTTTACGACAAGAGCCAGAGCAAGGTCCACGTCGGGGTTGAGGGCATCGATTTCTACCAGAAGCAGTTCCGCATCGTGCTGCGCAACTGCGGCGTGATCGATCCCGACCGTATCGATGAGTATATCGCCCGCGACGGTTACAAGGCGCTGGAAAAGGTGCTGTTCGAGATGACCCCGCAGGATGTCGTCGACGAAATCACCAAGTCCGGTCTGCGCGGACGCGGCGGCGCCGGTTTCCCGACCGGTGTCAAATGGGGCTTCGCGGCCAAGCAGCCCGCCGGGCAGAAGTACATGGTCTGCAACGCCGA
>DBXY01000032.1:21190-63840 GCA_002309765.1 Verrucomicrobia bacterium UBA1200 | reverse complement strand
AACAAGGACGGTTCGATGCGAAAGACCGTCACGCAGGGCGTGATCGGAACGAAGATTCTTGCGGGGAAGCCTTGCAAGAAGTACCTTTACGATGCAATCACATACGATTCTCCGCTTGAAAAAGAAAATGTCCTGACCGACATTGACGAGATTGTCGTGTTTGGCAAGATTCCGCGGCGGAGCGTGGCGATCCCAACGATTGCCGGAGGGACTTTCAGCCCTGATTTCATGTATGTGGTGAAGCGCAAAGACGGCACGAAGATTCTGAATCTGATTGTCGAGACAAAGGATTATGATCGGGAGGATCAGATTCCGGCGGATCAGATGGTCAAGATCGAATGTGCCAAGGTATTTTTTGCGAATCTTGAGGCAGAGGGGTATAAGGTCGTATTCCATCCCCAACTCAAGCAGGACAAGATTGCAGGCATCATTGCCGATGTTTTGAAGGATTGATTGATGTCGAACAACTTTGAGGACTTGCCGTCGGAACTGTTGCCGCGTGACTTGATGGAACGCGCGGCAGATCCGTCGACAATCCCGGACGAGGCGTTGCTTTCGATTGTCCTGAAGACAGGTGCCGCGGGATGTGATGTCCGAGAGCTTTCGCGACGGTTGCTTGATGCATTTGGATCCTTGAACAAGCTTATTTCGTCCGATTGGCGCGATATTGAGGAGCGCATCAAGAAGCACAACAAGGATTATACTGACCGACCGATACTTGGAATCGGCCGGGTGAAGTGTCTGGAACTTGCCGCGGCTTTTGAGATGGGGCGGCGGGCGAATCGTATGTCGCCGGAAGAGATGCGGAGATCCTCTGTTATGACGCCGGATGACGGATTCAGGTTGTTTAGGGCGGTGATTCGCCCCGGAGAAGAAAAGGAGAGCATGTTTGTTCTGCTCCTGGATGTCAAAAACCATCCGCTGTCCGAGCCGATACGCATGAGCATAGGTTCGGATGATTATGCCCCAGCCTGCGTGCGGGACATTTTCAAGGAGGCCGTCAGATGGGGCGCGAAGTCGATTATGTTGGCGCATAACCATCCTTCCGGTGATCCAACCCCAAGTCGTGGAGACATTGAATTGACGAAACGGGTGGTTGAGGCGGCAAAACTGTTTGACATCAATGTTGTGGATCATCTTGTCATCGCGACTCCGAGAGGGCTTCCCGTTGTGACGTATATTTCGACAAGGGCCTTTCAAGGCTAAGTAGGGGGGGAAGGATGAAGGACGCGGGGCAAAAGGGGCAGAAGCAAATGGGGATACAGCGGAGGGGCGCAACAGGATCTCCTGTGAGACGCAGTCGGAGAGACACAGTAGAAGATTGTACAAATGGCGATGCCATAGAGAGACGATCCGCCTACGCCAAGGCTTTGGCGGACAAGTACGATCCTCCTTCGCTCTTGCGAGCTACGGAAGGACGAGTTGAGGAAATCAAGCGGCTGGAACCGTCTTCGCCGAGGCTCCGGCGGGTCAGGTGCCTTGCTTGAATACGCCGTTGTGCATAACCATTTGATATAATCTTGACCGGAGGAAGAGCCATGAAGAAAGAAACGCAAACGATAGAGTTCAAGCAGTCGTGGCACGACGAGTACTTGAAGTGGATTTGCGGCTTTGCCAACGCGCAGGGCGGCAGGTTGGTCATAGGAAACCCCGTTGGCGGGGTCGATGTTATTGGATAGGAGGACGAAATGAACGCAAACGAATTTCCTATAGTGCTTTTCTCTACGGAGACTGGCGATATCCGCGTGAACGCCTTTCTGCGAGACAGGACGCTTTGGCTCACGCAGAAGGCAATGGCTGGCTTGTTTGGCGTGAAAAGTCAGGCCATTACAAAACACCTGAAAAACATCTACGCGACCCATGAACTTACGGCGGCCTCAACTTGTTCCAAAATGGAACAAGTTCAAAATGAGGGCGGGCGCGACGTCTTGCGCGAGATGGTATTGAGTGCAGTATCGACTATGACTCAAATGCCGATGTGACGCGAGAGTTCTACACAATGATTCAGAACAAATTCTATTTTGCCATAACAGGTGAAACCGTCGCAGAGATTGTTTATCGTAGGGCTGATGCGACAAAGGAACACATGGGGTTACGGACATGGAAGAACGCCCCTGACGGACGTGTGTTGAGGAGCGATGTGACAATTGCCAAGAACTATCTGACAGCCGATCAGGTAAAGGATTTGGAGGGAGCAGTTGTCGGCTATTTCGACTACATTGAAAGAATTGTCAAAAGACATCAAACATTCACAATGGAACAATTCGCGAGGAGCGTCAATGCGTTTCTTGAATTCAACGAGTACGAGATCCTTGAGGGGATGGGAACGGTCTCACGGGCGCAAGCCGACGAAAAGGCCCATTCAGAATATGACGAATTCAACAAACATCAGATTATTGAATCTGATTTTGATCGTCAGATAAAACTGCTTCTCGATGCCAACGATGACGAGAAATCGTCCCAATGAGTAGGGGGAAACAACGCAAAAGGTGATGTTGTTGGATGAGCATTTTAGGTGCGCGGACGGCATTGCAGAATATTTCAACGGCGAATTTTACGAAGGAAGTTTGTGCCTTTGTTGTGAAACAGGCAGAACGGATAACTCTGTTCTAAATGGGTTGAAACCAGGGATGGAGTGGATTGATGCAGCTGGTGGGGACGAGGCTGAAATTGAGGCGGCAATCGAATATCTAAAAGAGTTGAAACGTAACGGATTCGCGGGCACGATTGGCGTGATTGGTCCATTGCGAAATCTGGCGAATCACTTTAAGACACGAGCGGCAGGTTGCAAGTTGTCTCTGCCCCACCAACTAGACATAAACTCACAAGTCAACACCGCCAATGGATTTCAGGGCGGCGAATGTGATGTTATCCTCTTCCTCTTGGGGCTGAATGACAACCGGAAACATGGCGAAGAATGGTACATAACTTCTGCGGAGAACAAATACATTTACAATGTAAGCGTTTCAAGGGCTAAACATCTTTTCATCGCATTTGGCGATAAGAAGCGAGTGTTCGCCAGCGGTCTTTCTTATATCCAGAAATTGATTCCCGAAGCACGACCGCCGCGTAAAGTCTCAATCGGCCCTGGAGAGGAAAGGTTGCGCGTCGCCTTGGAACGGGGGGGGGATTTTGACGGAGCCACAATATCCTATTGCTGGACGCTATCTTGACTTGGCTATTCCAAGCCATAAGATCGACATCGAAGTTGACGGGCAAGCTTGGCATCTTGACAGGAATGGATGCCGTAAGGCGGATGACATTCATAGGGACATCCTGATGGAAACATTAGGTTGGCATGTTATCCGTTTCTGGCATTATCAAGTGGTCAACGATATTGGTGCTTGTGTTAATAGTGTACGGCATAGTATCTCAAGATTTTCTATGCGAGATTTGACTATGTAACATCTGTCAGATGTGGATCAGCGGTTTGCGAAGCTTACTCATAACAACATCGGTTTTTAGCCGCAAAGGGCGCAAAGATTTACACGTTCTACATGGCTAAGGTTATCAAGATGAACGTTCCCGGGAAGAAATGCTGGCGCATTAAAAGTGGGTGATCCGTTAAATGACCCATTAAAATCGGAAGTTCTGCCTTGCCTACCCGATTTGTCAGAACATTTCTGACAAATTGAACTTGGTCACAAATCTGTGAGTTGATTACCGTCACCGATCCTCTTGAACGCATAACAGACTCAACACGCTTATTTTTTTGGTATGGCACTTTGGATTTGACATTTGGCGCGGTTTGTTCTAATTTTTGCGTCGAAGGTTTTTGTGGTTTTCGGTTTTTTCACGGAGAGATGCGATGCAAGTGATTTCGGGCGAGATTGATCGGCAGATGGGGGGGGCTTCCTGGATCCGCAAAATGTTTGAAAAAGGGCTGGAATTGAAGAAACAGTTCGGAGAGGACAAGGTCTTTGATTTCAGTCTCGGCAATCCGGACATTCCGCCGCCGGCCAAGATTCGCGAGGTGATGATTGGGTTGGCCGATGAGGTGGTAAAACCGTTTGGCCTGGGATATTGCCCGAACGCCGGAATCCCGGCTTTCCGCGAGGCGTTGGCGGAAAAAATGTCCGTCCAGCAACGGGTTCCGGTCAAATTTGGCAACATCGTGGTTACCTGCGGAGCCGCCGGCGCGCTTACCGCCTTTTTCCGCGCGGTGCTGGAGCCAGGTGACGAGGTGCTGTGTCCCGCACCCTATTTTGTCGAATACGGTTCCTACTGCGGCCATTTTGGCGGCAAACTCAAGGCCATTCCGGCCTTGCCGCCGGATTTCCAGATTGACATTGCGGCGATGGAGGCGGCGGTCACCGAGCGTACCCGCGTGGTGCTTATCAACACCCCGAACAACCCGACGGGCTGCGTGTATACCCCGGAAACGTTGCGCCAGTTGGCGGAGATGGTAAACCGCGTTAACCAAGGCCGCGAAAAGCCGGTGTACTTGTTGAGCGACGAACCTTACCGCGAGATTGCCTACGACGGGGTGGAAGTGGCTCCGGTACTGCCGTTAACCCCTTACGCGATGGTGTTGGGGTCGTTCTCCAAGAGTCTGTCCATGCCGGGCGAGCGTATTGGGTATCTGGTGGCGAACCCCGCGCTGCCGGAGGTGGAAAAACTGGTGGCGGCGGTGACCATGACGGTGCGCACACTGGGGTTCGTGAACGCGCCGGTGCTGGGTCAGAAGCTGGCGATCCGGCTGCTTGACGAGAAAATCGATCTGGACCGTTACGCCCGGCGGCGTTCGATGATGGCGCAGGTGCTGTCTGACGCCGGTATCGAGTTTTCAATGCCCAAGGGCGCGTTTTACATGTTCCCGAAAGCGCCGGGCGGCGACGACCAGCGTTTCGTGAACGCTTTGCTGGACGAGAACGTGCTGGGAGTGCCCGGCGCGGGGTTCGGGTATCCCGGACACATCCGTCTAAGCTATAGCGTCGAGGAACGGGTAATCTTGGGGTCTGCGGACGCTTTCAAGCGGGCGGCGGACAAGGTTCGGGGATAACCGTCCTCAACTGTGGCGAATTTTGAATTGTCAGACCGGATTGGGCTTGTTTTTCCCACGTAAAAATGGCATAATTATGCCGTTTGTTTAGGGAAAGGCTTTTCGATGAAGGAAATTACTGGTAATTTGACGGCATCCGGGGTACGGTTGGCGGTGGTGGTGAGCCGTTTCAACAGTTTTCTCACAGAGCAGCTGGTGAAGGGCGCCGAGGATTGTTTTGTCCGCCACGGTGGGGATCCCGCCGATTTCACCCTGATTCGGGTTCCGGGCGCCAACGAGATTCCGGTGGTGGCGCAGAAGCTCGCCGCCAGCGGCAATCAAGACGCGATTGTGGCGCTGGGCGCGGTAATCCAGGGCGCGACGCCCCATGCAGAGCTGATTAACGGTACCGTGGCAAGGGCGTTGTCGAAGATTTCCCTGGATTTCAGTGTCCCGGTGCTTAACGGGGTTATCGCGGCCCAGGATTTGCAGCAGGCAATCGAGCGGGCTGGCACCAAGCAGGGTAACAAAGGCTGGGATGCGGTCATGGCCGCGCTGGAAACGGTGGCGGTGTTGCGGGTGATTTAAAGGGGGCAAGGGTTCTGCCGTATGGACAAAGCGTTTCGTCTTGAGATCCGGGTGCATGTAGTCGAGATGTTGAACCGCATCGTTTCCGGCGGTACCGGCGACTTGAAGGAGTTCTTCAACGGGTACTGGGACGGGGTGGTGGTGCAGACGGCAGAGGAAAATCCGGACGGTCGTGTGGTCACAGGACGGGAGTTTTATACGGTGGCGACCCGTTGCGCGGTGGAGGATCGGGTGAGCTACATCGCCGCCAATTTGGGGGCGATAGACCGGGCGTTGCTGTTGCTCGATCTGCCCGTCCGTCCCGATACCGATAGTCCGGTCGTTTGGAACGTGATGCGAATGGGATACCACGAGTTTGAGGTACTGGATTATCCGCAGTCGCGTTTGGTGAACGAATACCGCAGCGTTTTGGCCCGTTTCGGGTTGGAAAAAGGCTGGAATCTGATGCATGAGGCCCTGCGAAAGATGGTGGTAGCGTTGCGGAAGCAGAAGCGCCGCCAGGGCCGCGAGTGGGCGATGCAGATGCTGTTCCAGCTGGATATGAACCCCGGGCTTAGCGTTGACGAGGCGATTGACCTCTTTTGGCGCCAACAGTGGTCTTTTGTCCATGCGGAACGGAACGAACCGCCGAGCGACGGCCCGGAAGTCATGTCCGCGCTGGAGGCGGAGTATTCAAACTACAACCCCGACAATGTCGCCGCGCGACAGTGGCGCGAGTTTGCCGAGGCGCGGGTTCGTGGGGTCTGCGGGCATTTGGATGAGATCGACGGGGCGATTGCCACCTACGCCAAGGCGTGGCCGATGCACCGTTTGGGCACAATTGAGCGCAATGTGCTGCGGTTGGCGTATTATGAGATGCGTTACCAGGCCGACGACATTCCGGCAGCGGTGGTGATTAACGAAGCGGTCGATTTGGTTAAGTATTTTAGTGACAGCGAGGCGGGAAGGTTTACCAACGGCATTTTGGACGAGATGCGCCGGCATCTGGAGTCCGGTCAGGAAACCGCCGTTCGGGAGGAGCAGTGATTTATGTCTGAGGTTCGTGTTAGGTTCGCCCCCAGTCCAACCGGTAATGTCCATATCGGCAACATCAGGGCGGCGATTTTCAATTGGCTTTACGCCCGCCATGTCGGCGGCAAGTTCTTGCTTCGGGTGGAGGACACCGATTTGGAGCGTTCCACCCCGGAAGCGATCCGCACCCTGCTGGATTGCATGGAGTGGCTGGGGCTTAATTACGACGAGCCGGAGGTTTACCAGACCCGGAACGTCCAGAAGCATTTGGCGGCGGCCGAGAAGCTGCTGTCTGCTGGTTACGCCTACAAGGAGGACAAAGGCGGCAAGGGCGAGTGCGTTATTTTCCGGATGCCGAAGGAGGGCCGTCTGGAGTACCAGGATTTGGTCAAGGGCCGGATGCGCAAAAAAGCGGAGGACACCCAGGATTTCGTAATTGTTCGCTCCGACGGTTCGCCGGTGTTCCATCTTGCCAATGTGGTGGATGACATCGAGCAGGGAATCACCCATGTGATTCGCGGCGACGACCATGTGGAAAACACCTTCAAGCATTTGGAGCTGTTCAAGGCTTTGGGTGCCGAGCCGCCTCAGTACGCGCATTTGCCGATGATCGTGAATAATCAAGGCAAGCCGTATTCCAAGCGCGATGGTGCGGCGTTCGTGGGCGAATTCCGCGAGCAGGGTTTTCTCCCGGACGCGTTGTTTAATTTCCTGCTGTTGCTGGGGTGGGCGCCGGATGACAATACCGAGGTGCTTTCCCGTCAGGAAATGATTGAACGGTTCTCGCTGGAGCGCTGCAAATCCAGTGCCGCCCGGTTTGACATGAAGAAGCTGACTTGGATGAACGGAGAGTACATCCGCCGTACCCCGCCTTCGGAGTATACCGCGCAGTTCGTGGCGCGGGTCGAGGCGGCTGGATTGTCGGTGGCCGGGGTCGACCTTCCCGGCATCGTCGAACAGATGCAGGTGCGCACCAAGTTTTACTCCGAGATTCCCGGTAATTGCGCTTACTTCTTTACCGAAGACTATCCGTTCGATCCAAAGGGGGTCGAGAAGCGGCTTAAGGTCGACGGGGTGCCGGAACTGTTGGAATCGGTGGCCGGGGAATACGACGGTTTGGCGGATTTCAATCTTCAGAGTACCCATGACGTGTTGGCGGCCAAGGCCGAGGTCAGCGGGATGGGCATGGGGGCGATGGTTCATCCGGTCCGAGTAGCGGTTTCCGGGTTGACTGAGGGTCCGGGGCTGTTCGAGATGCTGACGCTGATCGGGCGCGACCGGGTTTGCGCGCGCCTTCGCCGGGTGGCGGCAAGATTGCGGGACGGAACGCTGTAGGCACGGATACGGTAATGGCACGGTACGACGGGATCAACGCACTGGTTTTGGGCATGGGAGTCAGCGGCGAGTACGCCGCTCGGCTGCTGCTTTGCCATGGCGCCCGGGTTTGGGTGGCGAACCAGGGCGGAGAGGACCGTTTTTCCGGGCTGGCGGAGCGTTTGCGCGGTGAAGGGGCGGAGGTTTCTTTTGACGCTGACCTGCCGCCCGCGGCGTTTAACTTTTGCGTGGCGAGTCCGGCGTTTGCGTTATATCACCCTTGGTTGGCCGAGTGTTCTAGGCGTGGCATTCCGGTAATATCGGAGTTGGAGTTGGGGTGCCGCCATTGGAGCGGACGGATTTTGGCGGTGACCGGGAGTAAAGGGAAAAGTTCGCTGGTCAAGCTTTGCTCCGATACTCTCAACGCCGCCGGTCTGGATGCGTCGCCGGCGGGAAATTACGGTATTCCGCTGTGCCAGCTGGTGTTGGAGCGTCCAGAATTGCGCTGGGCGGTGGTCGAAGTTTCCTCCTTCCAAATGGAGCACACCGACAGCATAAGTCCGGATGCTGCGGTGCTGCTGAATCTGCAGGCGGACCATCTTGACCGCCACCGCAGTATGGCTGAATATCGGGCGATGAAGCTAAAGCTTTTCAAGGCGATGCGTCCGGGGACGGTGGCGTTGCTGCCGGAAGGTTTTGAGACGGACAACGGGATTATTCCGGACGGGGTGAGGATAGAGCGTTTCGGGGCGGAGGATGGCGCCGATTGGCGTTACGATTCCTTGCGGCACGCGGTGGTCGGCGGACCGGAGGATGTTTCCCTCGCCAGAAGTTGGTTTGATAATGAAATATTGGGGCTGGCCGCCGCTGCCGGAACCGGGGCGTTGTTTGCCGCCGGGCTGAATGGCGGGCAAATCGCGGCGGGGTTGGAAAAATTCGAGCCGTTGCCGCACCGGATGCAACTGGTTGCGGAAGATAAAAACGGGGTAAGATATGTGGACGACTCCAAGGCCACCAGTCTTGCCGCGATGATGGCGGCGTTAAAAATGTCTAAAAAGCCGGTCCGGTTGATCGCCGGAGGGCTGTTGAAAGAAAATGATTTGGAAAATGCAAAAGAAATGCTGACATGCACCACCAAAAAAGTATATCTTATAGGGAAGTGCGCGGATCAGATGTTTTCGGCATGGGCCGGTGCCCTGCCTTGCGAGCTTTGCGGAACTCTGGATTGCGCGGTGGGCCGGGCGGCCCAAGAGGCGGATCCTGGCGACACGGTCTTGCTGTCCCCGGGGACGGCGAGTTTTGACCAATTTACTGGCTATCGGGAAAGAGGAGCGCGCTTTGCGGATTTGGCCCGTAAGGTAGCGGGACTTGAGGTAGCGGCTGACTTTTCTGATGCAGATATGGAGAAAAAACAATGAACAACACCAAAGTGTTACGTTACGTGGCGGGTGCGAACCTGCTTGCTGGATGCCTGTTGATGCAGGGATGCGGTCTGTTTGGTCACAATAGTCATAAGCCGGCCGAGCCGGTTCCGGTGGAGCCTCAACCGGTGGCGGTTACGCCGGTGGAGCCGATAACCCCGCCGCCGCCGCCAAGCATTGATACCGCGCCGGTTACGGCTTGGCAGGATTTCCAGGCCACGACGCCTTATTCGGTGCGCAAGGGCGACACGGTTTCCACCATTGCCCACCGCTATGGTTTGCGCTGGCAGGACGTTATGGCGGTGAACCCCGGGTTGAACCCTAACAGCATGCGGATTGGCGAAGTGATCCAACTTCCGGGCCATGTTGACGTTTCCGCGGCCCGTCCGGCGGCGAAGGCCCCTGCGGCTCGCCCCAAGATTGCGCCCCCGCCGAAGAAACCGGCTCCGGCCAAAGAGGTGATTTACAAGGTGAAATCCGGTGATTCGCTTTCGCTGATCGCTCATCGCCACGGGGTTAAGGTCTCGGATATTAAGGCGGCCAACGGTTTGAAGTCCGACCGCATTAACGTCAACCAGACCCTGCGGATTCCTGGCGCGACCAAGGGCGCCGCTACTGCGGCTCCGGTCAAAACCACTCCGCCGAAAATCAATTCGCCGCGGAAGAGCGGTGCCGTGATCAAGCCGGTCACTCCGGCCAACACCAAGGTTACCACTAAGGAAGTCACGACCAAGCCGGTCGAGGTCAATCCCGAGATTAAGCCGGTTGAGCCGAAGCAGCCTGAAGTTAAACCAGTTGAGCCGAAACAGCCCGAGGTCAAGCCGGTTGAGCCTCCGCCCGCGACTCCGGCCCCGGATGTAAAGAAGGATACTCCAGCTCCCGTTACGGAAGCTGACAGCTCCACCGAGCTGTACACCGTCAAGGAAGGCGATGATGTATATGCGATCGCAATCCGTTGGGGCATTTCGCCCAGCGATTTGCGTCAGCTGAACAATCTGAAGCCCGGCGACGAGTTGAAGCCCGGCCAGGTGCTGAAGATCCCGCCGCACGGCAATTAATCTCTAATTCGGCGTTTGCCGAATTGTTATGAAGTTAAATTAACTGGCGCCCCAGACCGGTAATCCGGTCCGGAGCGCCAGCCGGGTTTTGCCAATCATGAGAAAAATATTGGCGGTTTTGATTATTTCGGTAATGGTGCTGGTCGGTATCGGACTGGTAGTCCTCGCTTCTGCCAGTATGGTAAAGGCATCGGCCCACCCGTACTACGACCCGGCGCATTTTATCCGGCTCCAGTTGAAGTGGCTGGCTTTCGGCGTGGCGGTTTGTCTGGGGGCGGCGTTTTTTGATTACCGCATTTGGCAGCGCTATCCGCGGTTAACCTGGTTGTGCGCGGCGGGCGCGGTCGGGGTGCTGACCTTGGTACTGGTGCCGGCGTTCAGCCAGCAGGAGAATCTGGGCAGCGCGCGTTGGCTGTCATACGGCGGGCACAACCTTGGGCAGCCTAGCGAATTCGCCAAATTGGCGGTGGTGGTGGTGCTGGCGGTTTGGCTAGATAAATTGGGCGGTGACATAAAACGCTGGTGGAAAGGTTTCTTCCTTTCCATGCTAATCATTGGGGTGGTGCCAGGCTTGCTGGTGCTGGAACCGGACTACGGCGGCACGGTCGTGGTTGGGGTCATCAGTCTGGGAATGTATTTCGTTGCCGGGGCGCCTTATAAATTCGTTTCAACTATTCTCTTGCTTGGCGGCAGCGGGGTGGGGGCGTTGGTCTTGAACAAACCCAACCGGATGCGCCGGATTTTATCATTTTTTGAAAACGTGCAATGGTTCCGTGACTTACTTGCCAAGTTTGGGGTGTCGTTTGACGATTTGATGCAGCGGTTGGCCAAAGGCGACATCTCTTCCGCGGCCGACCAAGTAGAGGCTTCTCTTCAGGCGTTCATCAACGGGGGACTGTGGGGGTGCGGATACACCGAGAGCAACCAGAAGCATTACTGGTTGCCGGAATCGCACACGGATTTCATTTTTTCCATCGGCGGCGAGGAATTCGGACTATTGTTTTCGCTGGCGGTGCCGCTGCTGTTCCTTACTTTTGCGGTTTGCGGTTTCCTGATTGCCTGTAAGGCGGCTGACCGTCTTGGTCGCCTTATGGCGTTCGGGATGACCTTGCTGCTCCTGTTCCAGGCGATGTTTAACTTGGGGGTGGTGACGAAATGCCTCCCCACGAAGGGGATTACCCTGCCGTTCATCAGTTATGGCGGAACCAGCCTGATTGTAACTTTGACTGCGGTAGGGGTGTTGATAAACATCGGGTCGCAGGTGTTGCGAAAGGAAAACCTGACAAACACCCTGCTGATGGAGATTTAACCGAGGAGAAATTCGTCATGATGGATGGACAAGAGACCGTCGGAGCAAAAACCGGACGCGGTTATTCGTTGTTGTCCGGCGGATTGGACAGCCAGCTGGCGATTTGCGTGTTGCGGGAGCAGGGACTGCACATCGAGGGCGTAGTTTTTTCCAGCCCGTTTTTTAAGATTGACGCCGCAAAACGCGCCGCTGGACAATTGGGGATCCGTTTGCATGTGGTGGATTTCACTTCAGACATATTGGGGTTGGTCAAGCATCCGCCACACGGTTTCGGCAGCGCGTTAAACCCGTGCATCGATTGCCATTCGCTGATGATCAGGCGGGCAGGGGAGATGATGCGGGAAAATGGTTTCGATTTCGTCGCCACCGGCGAAGTGCTTAACCAGCGCCCGATGTCACAGAACCGCCAGTCACTTGGCGTGGTTGAGCGCGGCGCGGATCTTGGCGGCCGGTTGGTCCGTCCGCTTTCGGCGCTGTTGCTGGAACCGACCCTGCCTGAAAAAGAGGGGATTATCGACCGCGGCCGGTTGCTCGGCCTTAACGGCCGAAATCGCAAACCCCAAATCGCGCTGGCGGCCAAGTATGGCCTTACGGAATACCCTTCTCCGGCGGGCGGATGCATGCTTACCGAAAAAGGGTTTAGCCGCCGGCTGGGCGATGTGCGCGACCACGAAGGTTTGGATGATTTGAGGCTGGTGAAGCTGTTGCTCCATGGCCGCCATTTCCGTTTGCCAGGCGGGGCGAAGTGTATTGCCGGACGCGACTCACGGGACAATCAAGCGCTTAAGGCTGCGGTTATGCCCGGCGATGTCCTGGTGTACACCGTCAATGTGCCGGGCCCCACGCTGTTACTGCCGGGCGGAGCGTCTGACGCCGATATCGATATCGCGTGCGGGATTTGCGCCGAATACGGCGACCACGGCGATCGCGCCGAGGTGGTGGTGCGGGTGATTCGGGACGGTGACGCTTCCGAGCGCAATACCGCTCCGCTGTCGCGGGAGATTTTTAACGGCTACATGCTTTAACCGCTTTGGATTGAGGTCATAATGAAACTGATACTGCTCGTTATGGCATTTGGTTTATCGGCGGCGGTGTGCGCGCATCCGGTAGAGAGTGTTTCGCTCGAACAGGTAAAAGCGGACATTGCCAAGTCGGATGCCGGGCATCCGCGTCTGTTCGTAAAGGCGGAAGATTTTGAAGCGCTGCGCAAACTTGATAAGGATGACGGCACATTCCGCGCTGCGCTGGCGGCGTTGCGCAAAGAAGGCGACAGGGATTGCGCGGCCTCGCCGCTCAAACGCGAATTCGACGTTTCCAAAAAACGGTTGCTCGGTGTTGCCCGTTCCGCCTTGAAGCGGATTTTTGACTGCGCTATGATGTACAAGCTTACGGCTGAAACGAAGTACCGTGACTGCGCTTTGAGAACCGCTGATGAAATCATCTCCTTTACGGATTGGAACCCCTCGCATTTTCTCGATACTGCCGAATTCACTCTCGCTGCGGCGGTAGCGTACGACTGGCTATATGACGAGTTGGGTGCCGAACGCCGTCAACGTATGGAAGATGCGATTGTGCGACTCGGCTTGACACCATCTTTCGCTAACAAGGGACACTGGTGGATAAAAAGCGACAACAACTGGAGTAGCGTATGTCACGCCGGTATGATGGCCGGAGCTTTGGCTTTGCGAGACATTGATCCGGAATTGTCGGCAAAGGTTGTCCATCGGGCGGTAGTGAACCTTTGGCGTCCGATGATGGTGCTGGCTCCGAACGGCGGTTATCCGGAGGGGCCGGTCTATTGGCAGTACGGGATCGGGTTCCATGTAATCGCGATGGATCTTCTAGAGCGTACGTTGGGGACTTCCTACGGGTTGGCCGACGAAAAAGGCTGGAAAGAGACCGCTGATTACCTTGATATCATGACCGGACCGACCGGGCGTTTTTTTAACTATTCCGACTGTTCGGCAGAGCGTTTCGCCATCAACGCAACTTGGTGGTTTGCCCGCCGTTATAACCGTCCGGATATTCTGTTGTCCCACGAACGCGAATTGTTGCTGCGTCAAGGTTCGGATGGCAAACGTCTATTCGCGTTGTCATTGTTGTGGTACACGCCTGTGCCTGCGGAGACGAAATCCAAAGTTCCGCAGGTTTGGGAATCCAAAGGCCTCATGCCGGTTATCGTCCAACGTTCGGGTACCGATAAAGACGCGTTTTTTGTGGCAATAAAAGGCGGTCGCCCATCCACTAACCATGGCCACATGGACGGAGGTTCTTTCGTGATGGACGCAGACGGAGTCCGCTGGGCGCATGATCTTGGCGGTCAGTCGTACAGCCCTCTTGAAAAACGGGGCATCTCGCTTTGGAATATGCGTCAGTCCGGCGGTAGGTGGACGGTGTACAGACTGAACAATTTTAGCCACAACACGCTTGTGATTGACGGCGCTCCTCAACAAGTCAACGGTTTCGCGAAAGCCGAATTGGATGGCAATACGGCGAAGATTGAGCTTACTCCGCTTTACCCGGCTGCGCAAAGCGTAGTGCGGACCGGGACGTTGGAGGCGGATGGCCGCTCATACGTCATGCGCGACAGCGTTAAAGGACTAAAACCGGGAACACCGGTTCGCTGGGCGATGATGACCCGCGCCAAGGTGTCCGGTCAGGATGGCGCGACGATTAGGCTAGAGGAAAAAGGGCGAACCCTTCGTTTGGAGCAACTCGGCGGCGTGTGGGAGTGGAAAACCGAGGAAAACCCGCACCCGAATGAGTGGGACGAGCCGAACCCCGGTTTCCGGCAGTTAACCTTTTCGGTTATCGCACCCGAATCCGGCGACATAGATTTCGGCGTGAGATTTTTACGATAATCCCCCGGTTTTTATAGCTGGAATTTACTTGTTTTCTATTGTATTTTGCGATAAAATACTTACTTAAATCATTTTTACTTTTTGGAAGTAGAGAAGTAATGGGACAGTCACGCCGTTCGTATTGTTTTCTGGCTTCAAACCATCTAACCAACCGATGGTTCACCATCCGAAAGGAGAACACACTATGAAAAAAATGTCAAGTCCCCGATTAAAGTTGACACTTCGTTGTTGAGTTGTGTTGCTTGACGACAGGGCGGGATTCCCGCCCCTGCTGCGCCGTTCCGCACGGGGAAGCGGGCGTCCCCGGAGGGGCGCCCGACACCGTCTTCCACTTCCCGTCCCGGAGCTCTTCCATGACTTTCAGTTTGAACGCCTCACTATACCGTTTTTTGTCCTTCATGTCACCTGTTTTCCTTTCTCGATTTGAAAAACAAGTGTCAACCTATCATAAAACGGGACAGTTCATTTCGCCATTTACAAACCACGCAGAATTTTGTTATACTATTCGCAGTTTGTGACAATTGTGTGTGTCCGTTCGGGTAGGGGAGAACGGAGGTTTTGGTTGACAGGGAACAGCTTATGAACAATGATAATGCGATTGTGCCGCGCGGAATGCGGTTGATTTTTGCCTCTCTGGTGGCTTGTTTCGCGCTGTGGGGTTTGTTGAACAACATGACGGACAACCTCGTCCCGGCATTCCAGCGCATCTTCACGATGGACCAATCGCGCGCCGGACTGGTGCAGGTCGCTTTTTACGGCGCCTATGCGGTTCTGGCCATATTCGCCGCCGTGCTGGCGGAAGAGCTCTCCTACCGCAAGGGCGTGTTGGTCGGGCTTGCAATCTACATCACGGGAGCACTGCTCTACATCCCCGCTTGTATCGCGCAATCATTCGACATCTACTTCATTGCGATTTTCATCGTGGCTGGCGGGTGCAGTCTTTTGGAGACCACCTGTAACCCTTACGTGCTTTCGCTGGGAGATGAATCGAGTGCGGTACGCCGCCTTAATTTCGCCCAGATGTTTAACCCTCTTGGATCCATGTGCGGGATCGTACTGGCGAAACAGCTCATCCTGTCCCACCTGAACACAGCGACAGCGGAGGAACGCGCACTGATGGATGCAGCGACGCGCCAGGAGATTATCCACAACGAGTTGTTCTGGGTGTGCGCCCCCTACGTCGGGCTATGCGTGATCGCCGCCTGCATCTGGCTCTTCTTCCTCTTCCAAAAGGACGTTGGGAGGAAAGCCGATAAGCGGACTTGGCGGCATGTCGTTTCTGCCTTGCTCTTCTCGATTCTCCCCATGACGGCGCTGTACTTTATCTTCCCGAATATGAACAAGATCGTTTGGGTGCTTTGCGGGACGCTTGGCCCGATCGTGTATATTATCCTTTCCGAGGATTATCGGGCGATGTTGAAGACGTTACTCGCGATTCCCCGTTACTGGATGGGCGTAATCGCGCAGTTCTTCTATGTCGGTGTGCAAATCGCGGCATGGACATGGCTTAACGTTTACTGCCAAAAAGAACTCGGAGTCACGCCTGCGCAGGGAGCGATTTACTATACCATCGCGATTTCACTCTTCATCGCGGCGCGTTGGATCGCGACCTTCCTGATGAAGTATGTCAATCCCGCCAAGATGATGGCGGCATTCGCCGTTGGCGCGATTGCGAGCTGCATCGGCGTTATGTACCTCCCGACTCGGATATTCGCCACCATCGGCGGACTTCCGTTCAGTTGGAATATCGTCTGCCTCGTGGCGATGAGCGGGTTCATGTCGCTGATGTTCCCGACCATCTACGGCATCGCTCTGGAAGGGCTTGACCAGAAAGCGGTGAAACTCGGCGCGTCCGGCCTCATCATGGCCATCCTCGGCGGAGCGATCATCACCCCGTGGATGGCTAACATCATCGGGGACAAGAGTTCGTTCTGGTGTCGGCTGGTGCCGATGTTCAGTTCCGATTGGGACGCCAATCTGCGCCTGTCGCAGATGTCGCTCCGGGCCAGTTTCATTGTTCCCGCAATCTGTTTTGCGGTAGTGCTTGCCTATGCGGTTCTGTTCCGCGGTACCGCCAAAAAGGAGGAGAAAGATGCTTAAAGGGATCTCCCCGGTTGTTTCGCCGGATTTGTTGAAGACGCTTGCCGAGATGGGGCATGGCGACGAGATCGTTTTTTCCGACGCGCATTTCCCCGCGCATACGTTCGGGATCCGGGTCATGCGGGCGGACGGCGTCTCGTGCGCGGCATTGCTTAAAGGCGTTGCCCCGCTGTTTGAGTTGGACGCCTACGCCGTGCCGGTGGCGATGATGGCCCCTGTGCCCGGCGATGAGCTGGATCCGGAGGTCGAGCGCCGTTATCGCGACGCGCTGGGGTATTCGGGAGAGATTGAGCGCATGGAGCGTTTCGCGTTTTACGAGCGGGCAAAAAAGGCTTATGCGGTCGTCCTTACCGGCGAGACCGCCAAGTACGGCAACATCATTCTTAAAAAGGGCGTCACCCCGGTGGCGTAACGATTTCACATTCACAACAAAGGAGTCAAGAAATGGCACAGACAGTATTCACGATGAACGGATTTCCCAAGGTTGGCATTCGCCCCATTATTGACGGGCGTCGGCGCGGGGTACGCGAGTCTCTGGAAGACCAGACGATGAACATGGCGAAAACCGCCGCGAAGCTGATTTCGGATAATCTCAAATATCCGGACGGATCACCGGTTCAGTGCGTGATTGCCGACACCACGATCGGCGGGCGTTACGAAGCCGCGCAGTGCGCGAACAAATTCCGCGACAATAATGTTGGGGTCTCGCTGTCGGTTACGCCGTGCTGGTGCTACGGAACCGAGACGATGGACATCGACCCGACGATCCCGAAGGCGGTTTGGGGCTTCAACGGCACCGAACGTCCGGGCGCGGTTTATCTCGCCTGTATGCTCGCCGGATATGCGCAGCGTGGTATGCCAGCCTACGGCATTTACGGTCACGAGGTGCAGGACCGAACCGACACCTCCGTGCCGGAAGACGTGAAGGAAAAGATTCTCCGTTTCGTTAAGGCCGGTCTCGCGGTGGCGATGATGAAGGGCAAGAGCTACCTTTCCGTCGGTTCTTCCGCGATGGGCATTGCCGGTTCGTTCGTGGACATCGACTTCTTCCAGGACTACCTCGGAATGGCTCCGGAGAACATGGACGAGTGCGAGATCGAACGCCGAATCGCCGAGGGGATTTACGATCAGGACGAGTATAAGAAAGCGCTCGCCTGGACCAAGAAATGGTGCAAGGAAGGCAAGGACTACAATCCCAAGGCTATCCAGAAAACCCGCGCCCAGAAGGATGCCGACTGGGAGTACATCGTCAAGATGGCGATTATTATGCGCGATATGATGGTCGGCAACCCCAAACTCAAGGAAATGGGTTTTGGCGAAGAGGCGGTGGGGCGCAACGCCATCGCGGGCGGTTTCCAAGGTCAGCGCCAGTGGACCGACCACTGGCCGAACGGCGACTTCATGGAGGTGTTGTGCAACACCTCGTTCGACTGGAACGGGCCGAAAATGCCGCAGATCGTGGCGACCGAGAACGACTCGCTCAACGGCGTGTGCATGCTCCTGATGTGGCTGCTCACCAACAAGGCGTCGATGTTCGCNNTGTTCGCCGATGTTCGCACCTACTGGTCGTCCGACGCGGTGAAGCGCGCGACCGGCAAGGGTTTGACGGGTGTCGCTAAAAACGGCATCATCCATCTGCTGAACTCCGGGAGTTGTTGTCTGGACGCGGCCGGCGAGATGAAAGAGAAAGGCAAGAGTGTTTTCAAAAACTGGTGGGAGGTCTCAAAGGCTGATATGGAGGCGACGCTCAAGGCCACGAAGTGGGTGCCGGCGGGCGTAGAGTACTTCCGTGGCGGCGGTTTTTCCAGTTCCTTCCTCACTCCAAAAGGAATGCCGCTTACCATGACGCGCATTTCCATCGTCAAAGGCCAAGGCCCGGTGTTGCAGATTGCCGAAGGGTGGTCGGTCACGCTCGACCCGAAACAGCAGGAGACGCTGATGCTCCGTACCAATCCGGAGTGGCCGTGCACTTGGTTCGTTCCGCGTTTGACCGGAAAGGGCGCGTTCAAGGACGTGTACTCGGTGATGAACGCCTGGGCCGCCAACCACGGCGCGATTGCCTACGGGCATATCGGCGCGGACATCATTACCCTGGCATCGATGCTGCGCATCCCGGTGGCGATGCACAACGTGCCGGAGGAGCAGGTTTACCAGCCTCATTGCTGGGGGCTCTTCGGGGCGTCTGACGATCCGACCGGCGCGGACTTCCGTGCCTGCAAGAACTTCGGCCCGTTGTATGCAACCAACCGCTGAGGCGGGATATGCCAGACAATAACAAGCGCGTTACGGCAGCACGGTTCGCCGTGCTGACGTTTGCGTCGTTGCTGATGGCGCTCGACTACCGGACGTTTGTCGAGTGGGGCGGGTTGTATCCTGCCGGGGCAACGGGCGCGTCGATGATTTTGCAGCGGCTCGGTCAGCATTTCTCCAATCTGTACGGTTGGGGAGTGACCGTGCCGTTCCTGCCCTTCAACCTCGCGCTGAACCTTGTGCCGGTATGGATCGGCTTCAAGTTCGTCGGTCGCCGTTTCACCATGCAATCGCTTTTTGTCATCTTTCTAACGGGACTGTTCGCGGACATCCTGCCGATGGACGCGATTACCTCGTTCATCCCGCCGCAAGAGTTGGCGCGTTTGCGGGCGGATCCGTTCGTCACCAGTCTCTTCGGCGGTATTGTGTTCGGGTTCGGAATGTCGCTCTGTCTAAGATGGAACGCCACGACCGGCGGGACGGACTTTATCGCGATCTATCTTTCGGAACAGAAAGGGCGGGAAACCTGGAACATCATCTTCGCCATCAATGCGTTTATCCTGCTTTGCGGCGGTTATACGTTCGGTTGGTCGGGGGCGCTATATTCGATTGTCTTCCAGTTCGTGACGTTACAGGTGGTGCACCTTATGTACCGTGCCTACCAGTACCAGACGCTCCTTATCGTAACGAACCAGCCGAAACGTATCTGCGAGGCAATCCACCGGTTGAGCCACCACGGCGCGACCGTGATCGAGGCGAAGGGCGGCTATCTCGGGCAAAACACCAATGTGGTCTATTCGGTGGTGGCGGCCGACGATACCCCGCACATATACTCAATCTGCAAGCGGATCGATCCCGAAGCGTTCATCAACGCTATCAGTACCTCGCGAGTGATCGGTCGGTTCTACTTGCGACCGCGTGACTAGTCGGCGCAAGAAACGGTTTCCGTTGATTTTTTCTTCCGCTTGGCTCCTTTCTGCGCTTGACCTTAAGCGCGGCTTATGGTAAATTAATATTTCTTTTTGACCAGAAGAATAGGAGAAGCTACCATGAAAATGACTTGGCAACCTTCCAAGCTGAAGCGTGTTCGTAAAATCGGTTTCCGTGCCCGCATGGCCACCGCCGGCGGCCGGGCGGTGCTTCGTGCCCGTCGCCAGAAGGGGCGCCTGCGCCTGACCCAGGTTTAATCTGGAGCGCCTGGAGGCATGGACTCCAAGGAAGAAAATGCCGTAAGATCCGGGACCGCCGGTGTGGACGCGCCGCCGGTCCGGTTGTTGCGGTTGCCTTCATCCCGATACCAGCCGGTTTTTGACGCCGGGCGCACGTTTCGCGGAAAGACGGTGGTTTCGTGGATGTTACGGGGTGCAGACGCCGGCCCGAAGGTCGGCGTTGTTGTTTCTAAACGGACGTTTCATGACGCGGTGGATCGCAACCGCGCAAAACGGCTGCTGCGCGAGGCGTTTCGGCGTTCGCAGTTTTGCCTTCCTGTCGATTTAGAGACCGTGCTGGTGGCAAGGTCGGGTATCGCGGGCAAGCGGTGCGCTGATGTTATGGATGATTTGGCCGCGCTTTTCCGGCGGGCCGGGGTTTGGTCCGATTGAGCCGGGACTGGTTTCGCGATGATCGCAAAACTGCTGATTATGCTGGTGCGGGCTTACCAAATTGTGATATCTCCGCATTTGGGGAATTGTTGCCGGTTTGAGCCGTCCTGTTCCGCTTTTTGCATAGAGGCGATACAAACCCACGGTTGCTTGAGAGGATGTTACCTTACCTTTCGCCGCTTGTTGCGGTGCCGTCCGTTCGGTCCGTACGGATATGACCCGGTGCCGCCGAAAGGGTCGCTGAAGGGGTTCCAGTGGCGACCGGAGACTAAAGACCCCACCGAAGGGTGAGAAGAGCTTTGGGGCGTTGATTTTGGAGTGAATGATGAACAAACAAGAGAAGCTTTTTGCGTTGCTGCTGGGATTGGCGTTGGCGGGATGGTTGTTTTACACCGGCCAACAGTCTAAGAAAATCCAGGCGGCGCGCGCCGCCCAGGCTGAAGCCGAGCGCAAGGAAGAGGTTGCCGTTCCCGCGGATACCGGGATCTCGTCCGCCCCGGCGGAGAATACCTCCGCCGCCCCACAGAATTCTCCGGACAACAGCGTGGTGATGGCCGACCCCGCCACGCTCGCCAAGGAGGAGAAGGCGATGATAGCTTCTCCCAACGGCGATTTGACGCTGGATCTTTCCAGCCACGGCGCGGTTATCAGCCGTGCGACGCTGACCCGGTTTGCCACCAACGCCGGTAAGCTTGACCCCGAGAAGAACCCGCCGGTTTGCTTGGATTTTTCCGATGCCCCGGCATTGGAGTTGGGGGGTATCACCGGCTTGCCCGCCAATGCGGCCTATCGGCTTGACGCCTCAGCCAACCGGGCGGAGTTTGTCGCCACGGCCCCGAACGGGCTTAGGGTGCAGCGCGTGATCAGTGTGGAATCCAATTACATTGTGCGGGTGCGCGACGTTTTCAAAAACGAGGGTAACCAAGTTTTGCAGTTGGGTGACAACTCGGTCTCCATCGGGGCGATGCCGCGCGGGTCGTCCAAAAACGATATTCTGTCGATGGATTCGCTGCCGGTCGGCGCGGAGAAGGTAATGTTTTGGGATCAAAACAAGGACACCAAGAAATTGCTGGCCGGTAATGCCGGCGGCGGTTTCGGATGCGGCGGCGCCCAGTCCGCGGCCGGGATGCCGCCGTCAACTCCGGTTACGGTTGATGTGCCCCAGCAGTGGGTGGCGCTTAAAAGCCGGTTCTTTGTGAACGTGTTTAGTTCCGATGTGCCCAACTCCGGATTCTCTGCCGCGATGGTGCGCGATACCACCCGCCAGACCTATCTGCTCCATGAACTTCGCGCCCGTGTTTCCTACCGCGGCCAAACGGTGGCGCAGGGCGAGAGCGTAGCCCGCGAATACACGTTGTTCATCGGCCCCAAAAAATTGTCGCTTCTCCGTGCGATGGGCAATCGGATGGATGACATCATGGAGTTTGGCTTCTTCTCTTGGTTCTGCAAGCTGCTGGTGCCAACCCTGAATTTCTTCTACCGGCTGATTCCGAATTACGGGATCGCGATAATCCTCCTAACGTTTTTGGTGCGGCTCATCTTTTGGCCGCTTACGCGGAAAAGCACCGAAAGCATGAAGAAAATGCAGGAGATCCAGCCCAAGCTTAAAGAGATCCAGAAGCAGTTCAAGGACAATCCCCAAAAGCTTCAGCAGGAAACCTGGGCGATTTACCGCGACCATAAGGTCAACCCGCTTTCCAGCTGCCTGCCGATGCTGATCCAGATTCCGGTGTTTATCGCGCTGTTCACCGTGCTCCGCAGCGCGGTGGAATTGCGTTACGCTGATTTCCTTTGGATTCGTGACCTCAGCGAGGCGGAAAACCTTTTTGCCGGGGTGTTGCCGATCCCGCTGAACATTCTCCCGATTCTGATGGCCGGCACTATGGCGTTGCAGAGTTATCTCACACCTTCCACCGGCGACCCTCAGCAGCAGCGGATGATGATGATTCTCATGCCGGTGATGATGCTTTTCATGTTTTACAGTTTCCCCAGCGCGTTGTCGCTGTATTGGACTGTAAGCCAGGTGCTGTCAATCATCCAGATGGTGATGATTCACCGCGCTGGACAGAAGAAAGACGGAGGAGATTCCCAGCCAACGCAAAATCTCACCCGCCAGCAACGCCGTCACGCGTAACCCCTTAGAGAGGTGACCCATGAATGACACGTCCGACACTCGCCGAACCACTGTCCCGCTGCTTGAGGTGCGCGGGGTAAAAACTTGGTTTCCCATCAAAAAGGGGGTCTTTGCCCGTACCGTAGGGTGGGTGAAGGCGGTGGACGGCGTGGATTTCGTGTTAAACGCGGGGGAGACGCTGGGCGTGGTGGGCGAGAGCGGTTGCGGTAAGTCCTCCCTCGCTCGCACCATCCTCAGATTGGCCAAACCGAGGGCGGGGGAAATCCTGCTCGACGGCGAGGATGTGCTGAAATTCCGCGGGGCGAGGCTTCAGCGCTATCGGCGCGATGTCCAGGTGGTGTTTCAGGATCCCCACGCCTCGCTCAACCCCCGCCATACGATTCTGGACATCCTTACCGAGGCGGCGGTGGCGCACCGGCTGGTTGAAAAGTCCGCCCGCCGCCCGATGGCCGAGCGGTTGTTGTCGAACGTTGGTTTGGGTCCGGAGCTTCTTGACCGCTATCCCCACGAATTTTCCGGCGGGCAACGCCAGCGGATTTGCATCGCGCGGGCCTTGGCGCTCCAGCCCCGGCTGTTGATTTGCGACGAGGCGGTGAGCGCATTGGATTTGTCCATTCAGGCGCAGGTGCTGAATCTGTTGGCCGACCTGAAGGAACAGTTCGGTCTTTCGTATCTTTTCATCACCCACAACATCAGCGTGGTGGAGCATATCGCCGACCGGGTCTTGGTGATGTACAACGGCAAGGTGGTGGAGACCGGCCCGACCCGCGAGGTGCTGGCCCATCCGCAGAACGATTACACAAAGTTGCTGATGGACGCCGTGCCGCGGATTGACCGTCCAGAGGATGCCGCCGATGCGGGTGCTTCTGCATAGTTGTTGCGGCCCGTGCGCCAGCCATTGTCTGCTGGCCCTGCGCGATGCGGGGCACGAGCCGGTGCTGTTCTTTTCCAATTCAAACATAGCGCCGTCCGAGGAGTTCGAGCGCCGTTTGGCCGCGCTGCGACAGCTGGCTGACGCGACCGCCGCCGAGGTGGTGGTGGATCCGCCCGACCATGCCCGTTGGTTGGAAGAGGTGGCCGCCGGTTACGAGGATTGCCGCGAAGGCGGTGCCCGTTGCGCCAGATGCTTCCGTTTTTCCCTCCGTCGGGCCGCCGAGTCGCTTGACCGTTTGGGTGCGGAGGCTTTCACGACTTCGCTTACCGTCAGCCCGCACAAACGCTCCGCTTCCGTTTTTGAGGCGGGGCGGGAGGTCGGTGGCGACCGTTTCCTTCCCGTGGATTTTAAAAAGCGCGACGGTTTCCTGCATTCCATAAAACTTGCCGAGCAGTATGGATTGTACCGCCAAAATTATTGCGGTTGCGAATTCAGCGTCCGAAAGGAGGCGTCCCATTAAATCCGCTCCGTTCTTGGTTTTGGCCGGAGCCACCGCTACCGGTAAGAGCGCGGTGGCGCAACTGCTTGCGGAGCGCCGGGGCGCAGCGGTGCTGTCCGCCGATTCGATGTTGGTTTACCGGGGCATGGATATCGGGACCGCGAAACCGACGCTTGCCGAGCGCGGCGGGGTGGAATATTTCGGCATTGATTTGGTCGATCCCGACCAGATGTTCAATACCGGCCGTTGGATTGAAGAAGCGCGGTTGGCGTTGCAGACGCAACGCAACACGCCGGTGGTGGTGGCCGGCGGCACCGGCCTTTACCTCAAGGCTTTGACCGAAGGTTTGCAGGGGGCTCCGTCCGATTCCCGGATTCGTGAAGAATGGCGTCGGTTTTACGAGGAGCGCGGAGCGGCGGCCCTTCGCCATGAATTGGAATCGCGTTGGCCCGATGGTTTTAGCCGTTTGCAGGATGTAGAAAACCCCCGGCGTTTACTGCGCGCCGCCGAACAGCTGGAACTGTCCGGTACCCTGCCGGAGCAGTGGCGGAACGGGACGCGGCCGCGGTTGGTCGGGTTGCGTTATCCTCGCGAAGTGTTGTGCGAACGGGTGGCCCGCCGGGTGGACCAGATGTTCGAGCAAGGCTTGATCGATGAAGTGCGGCATTTGCGGGATCGCTTTCCGGTGTGGTCTGACACCGCCGCGCAGGCCATCGGTTACGCCGAGACCGTCGAGCTGTTGGACGGACGCTGTACTTTGGCCGAGGCAAAGGATCGGATTGTGGTTCGCACCAGACAGCTGGCGAAACGTCAAGAAACCTGGTTCCGCCATCAAGCGGAAGTGGATTGGGTCGAACCGGTGCCGGGGATGCCGGTGGCGGAGATCGCGGACCGAGTGGAAGAAATTTGGGAGAAAAATGGAGCCATCACCAGTGAAATCTAAAAACGGCGGCAAAGTGGAATACACTTATCCGCCAATTCAGCAGTTGCCGGAGGATTTGCGCCCCCGTGAACTGTTCAAAGACCGCGGACCTGCGGCTCTCTCCGATGAAATGTTGCTGGCCCTGTTGCTCCGCGCCGGCGGTCCGGGAGTTAACGCGGTGCGTTTGGCTCGCGATGTGTTGGACCGGTTCGGAGGTTTGGAGGGACTTTCCAAGCTTGACTTGGAGGAACTGCTGGCCGCCAGAGTCAAGTGGCTGGGCGAGGTTAAGGGCATCGAGCTGTTGGCGGCGGTGGAGTTGGGAAAACGTTGCGCGGCGGCCCGGTCGGCAGGAAACGACGAAGCGGTCACGCATCCGTCGGCGGTGTGCCGGATTCTTGTCCCGTTGATGGGAGAGAATCGCCAAGAAAAGTTTTGGGCGTTGCTGCTGAACACCAAGAATCGGTTGATCGGGAAACCGGTGGAGGTTGCCCGCGGTACGCTGAACAACGTGTCGGTGCATCCCCGCGATGTTTTCAACAAAGCGGTACGGGTGAGTGCGGCGCGGGTGATTCTAGCCCACAACCACCCTTCTGGGGATCCGTCGCCTTCGCGTGAAGACCGCGAACTTACCCGACGTATGACCGAGGCGGGGGTGATGATCGGTATTCCGGTGTTGGATCATGTGGTGATTGGCGGCGGCGCGGGGTTCCCCGCTTATGTGAGTTTCCGGGAATCGGGATTGTTAAACGATTAACGCGCTGCGATTGGTGGACGGCGCAGAAACGGAGTCGGACGGTGAAAAGAAGGGATTTTCTCAAGCATTCGTTATGGATGGGCGGCGCGGCAATGTTGGGGGGATGTGCCACCGGAGGTTTTGATTTTCGGACCCGCGAGGCTTTGGACATGACTGATTTCCGCGCGCCGTCCATGGACACGGTGCGCATCGGTTTGATTGGGGTGGGGCACCGCGGTTCGGGCGCGTTGGCGAGGTTGTGCAAGATAGAAAGCGCCCGTATTGTCGCGGTGTCCGACCTTTATGCCGACCGAGCTGAAAAAGGCGCCAAGATAATCACGGACGCTGGTTGCGCGGCGCCAAAACTTTTCTCAGGTTCCGAGGACAGCTGGCGCGGGTTGTGCGAGAGCGGCGAGGTCGATTTAGTGTACGTCACTACCCCTTGGCTGTGCCACACGCCGATGGCGGTGTATGCGATGCGTTGCGGTAAACACGCCGTGACCGAAGTGCCGTCCGCGATGACGATTGAGCAGTGTTGGCAGCTGGTTGACACGGCGGAAGAAACGCGCCGCCACTTTATGATGTTGGAAAACTGCTGTTACGGCGAAAACGAGTTGTTTGCCTACAACCTTTGCCATCAGGGAGTGCTGGGTGAGTTGGTGCATGGCGAGGCGGCGTATATCCACGACCTTAGGCAAAGCAAGCTGAATCCCGAATCCTCCGGCGGTTACCAAGGCCAATGGCGGCTCGCTTGGACGCAGTCTCATAACGGCAACCCGTATCCGACCCACGGTTTAGGGCCGATTTGCCGCGACATGGACATCAACCGCGGCGACCGGTTGATGTCGCTGGTTTCGATGAGCAGCGCCGCGCTGGGGCTGTCACGTTTCGCCGCCCAAAAGTTCGGCAGCGGTTCGCGCGCGGCTAAAACCGCCTATCGTCAGGGCGACATGAATTGCTCCATAATCCGCACCTATCGCGGCAGGACAATTCTGGTGCAGCACGACACCACCAGCCCGCGCCCGTACACAAGACTGAACACGATTTCCGGCACCAAGGGCATCTTGCAGGACTATCCGTTGCGGGTGGCGCTGGAGCCGAACGCTCACAGTTGGCTGCCTGATAACGAGTTGGCGGATCTGAAGCAGCGTTACGGGCATGAGTTGTGGCGGGAGATGGGCAACATCGCCAAGAAAAACGGCGGCCACGGCGGCATGGATTTCCTGATGGATTACCGGCTGATAAAATGTTTGCGCGAGGGGCTGCCGCTTGATATGAGCGTATATGACGCGGCAACGTGGTGTTCGTTGGTGGAGCTTACCGAGACTTCGGTGGCTAAAGACGGTGCGTCGGTCGAAATTCCCGACTTCACCCGCAGTGGTTGGAAAAGGGATTAACCGGGGGACATTAAGGTATGCGCGGATTTTTCTCTAGAATCGCCGGCATTGCCACCCTGTCGTTACGTTCGTCGCTTCGGACGCGAACGGTGGCGGCTTTACTGGTTTTGCTGTTGGCTACGGTGCTGTTTCTGCCACGGTTGATTCACGGCGACGGCACCGCGTCCGGCGAATTGAAAATTCTGCTTTCCTACACCCTCGGTTTCGCCTTCGGGATTCTGGCTTTGTCGTCGCTTTGGTCGGCGTGTTCGCTTTTTGCCGCGGAAATCGACACCTCCCGCATTCAGCTCACCATTGTCAAGCCGGTGCGCAAGTGGGAGTTATGGCTGGGGCGGTGGATCGCTTTGCTATTGTTGAACGCCTTGGCGCTGGCTGCGGTTTACGGCGGGATTTACGCGCAAGTGCGCTGGCGGTTTTCCGGTAACGACGCTTTGGAATATCCCACTAGCCAATACGTGGTCAGACCGATTCTGCCGACGGTCGCGGAGTCTGCGTTGCAGGCGTACAACATGCTGGCGTCGGAATCCGCGTTGCCGACCAACCTTACCAAGCGCGCCATTCTCAGGGCACTGGAACAGAAGGAGAGCGAACGCTACGATGTGATTAATCCCGGCGACGCGGTGGGATGGGATTTTACGCTTGACCACCCGATCCGTTTCGGCGATTTGTTGACGGTGCGGCTAAAATTCGATACCGAGTTCAGCACCCGCGAGCACATTCAGGGCGAGTGTGTTTTGAGTAGCCCGGATTGCCCCGGTTTGGCGGTGCAGGTGGAGTTGGACGATTTCACCCAGAACGAGATTCTTTTTTCAGTGGACACCGGGGAGTTGCCTAAGTTGGAAAGCGGACAGGGTGTCGATGCCTCCGCGTTGCCGGAACGGTTGTCCCGTTTCCGTTTAGATTTCCGGAACAAAATGAACGCCAAACGCGGCGGGGTGATTATGACCCGTTTCCGACGGGATGTCGCGTTGCTAACCCCCGGTGGAACTTTCGGCGGCAATCTTTTCCGTTCGGCGTTGGTTCACCTGTGCGTGTTGGGGGTATTATCGGCTTTCGGCTTAACCCTGAGCGCTTGCCTATCGTTGCCGGTGGCGGCGTTCACTGCGACCGTGCTGCTTTCGTTGTGCATGGTCGGCAACGCCGTGGTTAAGGTGGTTTCGCAGGAAGACGAGGAGGACTGGCGCAACCTGCCCGGAATTTGGATTTCCCGCGCAGTTAATCGCACCACAACCAATGTGTTGCCGCAGTCGCCGTTGTCCATGCTGACCGCAAACGAAAGGGTCGGCTTGGATTATTTGGCGGCGGTTGCCGGCTGGGATTTGTTGGTTCTTCCCGGCTTCCTGATGATTTTCGGATGCTATGTCCTGTCACGCCGTGAGATCGGGTAACTCGGCCAGATAGCGTTCCGCCTCCAACGCCGCCATGCAACCGGAACCGGCGGCGGTGATCGCCTGTTTGTAGCGGCGGTCCTGAACATCGCCGGCGGCAAATACGCCGGGAACTGAACAGCGGGTGCTGTCGGTCACCACGTAACCATCGGCGTCCAGTTCCACCTGCCCCCGGAACACCCCGGTGTTCGGCTGATGCCCGATGGCGATGAACACGCCATCCATCTCCAGCTGGGAGGTTTCGCCGGATTTGAGGTTCTTGATCTTCAGCCCGGAAACTTTTCGCTGTTCCACGCCCAGAATCTCTTCTACCGCAGAGTCCCAAGCAACCTTGATGTTGGGAGTGTTCAGCACCCGTTCCGCCATGATTTTCGAGGCGCGGAAAGCGTCTCGCCGGTGGATTACGGTTACCGATTCCGCCAGCCGCGCCAGATACAAAGCGTCGGCCATCGCGGTATCGCCGCCGCCGACCACCGCCACGCGCTTGCCCTTGAAAAACGCGCCGTCGCAAGTGGCGCATGCTGACACGCCCCGTCCGCGCAGTTTATGTTCCGACTCCAACCCCAGATAACGCGCGCTGGCTCCGGTGGCGATGATTACCGCACGTACGTGTAGCGTTCCGGCAACCGCCAATTCCAGCGATTTTTCCGCTGCGCTAAATTGGCAGCCGGTAACCTCATCCATCATGAACCGCACTCCCAGCCGTTCAGCCTGCCGACGCATCGCATCGGTAAGCGCCATACCGCCAATCGGCTGTTCGAAACCGGGGAAGTTTTCGACCTCGGCGGTTTGAGTGAGTTGTCCGCCGGGTTGGATACCTTCCACCACTACCGGGTCGAGGTTCGCCCGTGCTGCGTAAATTGCGGCGGTAAGCCCTGCCGGACCGCTTCCGATAATCGCTAAATTTTCCATAACAGGTCAGGGATCAAGGTTGGTAAGCTCTAGCGAATCCATGTCGATTCGCCGGTAATAGCAGTTGCGCGGCTGCCCCTGACGGTTTTTAGTGTGGCAGATGCCGCCACGGCAGGGTCGCACGATATAAAGCAGAGAATTCTGCTCACAGTTTACCCTGGCCTCCAACAGGTCGAAAGTCTCGCCGCTGGTTTCGCCCTTGAACCACAGCACGTTGCGGGAGGTGCTCCACAGAATCAGTTTGCGTTTCTCGAATGACTGCCGCATCGCGTACTCGTTGGTATACGCTACGAGAATCACTTCTTTGGTGTCGGCGTTTTGAACCGCCACCGGTATGGCGTCTTTGCAGGTCTCGGCGATCTTTGCGATCTTCGCGAAATCCAGAGTCAGCCGGTTGCCTTCTTCAAGTTCTTTGCTCATCATATTCCTCGCTGGAAAACTTCCGCTTCAAAAAACGTGGGGGATTGTACTATAATCCCGCATCCGTTTAAAGCCAATAATTAGCTGTAAGGAAAAATTGTGCAGGCGGCTTTTTGACCTGACATTTTTTATTCCGGCACCATATCATTTTTTCCTTTTCTTTTTTTGCAAGAAAAACTAAAATAAGCCTTATTCAACCACACAAAAGGAGTTTTTTATGAGTATCAGGATTGGAATCATTGGTGCCGGCGGAATGGCCAACTATCACATTCCCGGTGTCCGGCAGGGTGGTGCGAAGGTGGTGGCGATTGCCGACATCGCGGTCGCCAACGCGCAGAAAGTAGCGGACAAGTTCGGTATCGCGAAGGTTTATTCCGATGCGGCGGAGATGATTGCCAAAGAGCAGCTCGACGCGGTGTGCGTGATCACCCCGAACAAGTTCCACAAGCAGTACACCATGATGGCGCTGGAGGCGGGACTGCACGTGTTCTGCGAGAAACCGCCGGCGTTGAATGCCAAAGAAATCACCGCGATGGCCAAGGCGGCGGAAAAGGCCGGTAAGATTCTGATGTTCGACTTCAACAACCGCGCGCGTCCTGAGTCGTATAAGATGATGGCCGCGATTAACGGCGGTAAGGTCGGCAAGATCAACTCCGCGCAGGCGATGTGGATCCGCCGCACCGGTATTCCCGGGTTTGGCGGCTGGTTTACGACCAAAGCGCTTTCCGGCGGCGGACCCGTGATCGACCTGTTGCACATGATTGACCTGGCGCTCTATTTCATGGGGTATCCGGAGCCGAATTATGTGTTGGCGAACACCTACAGCGATTTTATCACCGACAAGCGCTTTAAGGGCCCGTGGGGGATTCCCGACAAGAAGGACGGGATTTGCGATGTCGAGGCGGCCGCGCACGGTTTCATCACCTTCAAGAACGGGTCGGTGCTGTTCATCCGCAACTCTTGGGCTGAGCTTAACCAGCGCGAGGAGGTGTCGGTCACCTTCCAGGGCACCAAAGCCGGCGGTTGCGTGAAACGGTTGTTCGGGACCGACGGTCTGGATGAAACCGCCATCGACACCTGCGAGCTTTACAGTCAGGACAAGCAAGGCAAGAATGTCGATAAGACCATCAAGGTCAAGCCAGACGAGGCGATGGGCCGTTTTCGCGCCGCAAAGAACTTTGCCCTCACCATTGCGGGCAAGGAAGTGCCGCTGAACACGCCGGATCAAGCGGTAAAACTGATGAAGATCATCGACGCGATTTATGCTTCGGCCAAGACTGGCAAACCGGTTCAGATAAAGTAATGAAGCCTTCTGCCGGTTCCGCCAGCGGGCGGAACCGGCAGGTTCCATAAGGCGTATGGAGATTCACGATGATTCAAACTAATCGTCCGCCTGTGCGGGTTGGCATTGTCGGCTTGGGTCGAGCCGGGCTGGAGATGCATGTCCCGGAACTGTTGCAGTATCCAGAATTGTTCAAGATTGTCGCGGTTTGCGATACCATTAAGGAACGCCGCGACGCGGTACTGCAATATTACCCATCCTGCCGCACATACCGCCGTTACGAGGATTTGCTGCTAGACCCGGATGTGGAGCTGGTGGATGTGGCTACGCGATCGGAAGACCACCGCGAACATATTTTGGCGGGGTTGAAGTCGGGTAAGTGGGTGAACGCGGAACGCCCGTTCTGCCGAGACGAAGAAGAGGCCAAAATATTGCGCGCCGCCGCGGTACGCTATGGCAACAAACTGTTGCTTCGCTACAATTACCGTTATGAGCCGGCTTTTTTGATGACCAAAGAGGTCGCCGAGTCCGGACTGCTGGGGGAAGTTTACGAGATCAGGATGTGCCGCGGAACTTATGTCCGCCGGGATGACTGGCAGACTGTAAAACGTTGCTTGGGCGGTGCCTTGCTGTGTTGGGGACCGGCGTTTCTAGATCAGGCGCTGGAGCTGTTGAAAACCCCTCCGGTTAAGATTTACTCCGATATGAAGCGCATTGCCGCTTATGGCGACGCCGAGGATTACGTACGCATTATTTTGCACAATTTTTCCGGCCTTACGGTTGATTTGGAGATTTCCGGCGGCCGCTGCGGGCGAGACCCGCTGTTTCAGGTCTCCGGAGACCGGGGCGAATTCCGGATTTATCCCGGCGACGATTTCGGCACCGCGCGCTATCTTGATCCCGAGAATAAACTCGAACGGCGCCGTTCCAGTGTCCGTACGCCGCCGTTGGGTAGCTTCGGTTCCCCCGAGACTCTGGTCTGGGTGGAGCAGCGGATGCCAATCAAACCCAAGGCCGAGTGCGGCATGACCCTGATTTGGGAACACGTGTTCAACGCCATCCGGGAGAACAAGCCTTACCCGATTACTCTTGAAAGCGCCAGCGAGTTGATGCGGGTGCTTTCACTGGTCAAGAAGGAGAGCGGGTATGCCCGATGACAAAATGTGGTCTGACCAAAAGTCAGTCCGCATCTTGGTCTCCGCGTTCATCGCCTTTGCGGCGGTGGCACTGGTCGCCGGTGCCAGCCGAATGTCCCACTCCGGCTGGCAGATGGCGATTGCGGGTGATGTAATGCGGTGGCGCGAGGCGATGTCGATGTTGCTGTTCGCGCCGTTGCTCGCGGTTTGCTTCTGGCTGATTGTCAAAGCGGTCGGCCGCGGCCGGGTTCATCCGGCCTGCGCAGCGCTGATGGCGTTGTCTATCTATCTGGTCGGTTGCGGCATGGGAATGCACGATCCGACGAATCTGGTTCAGGCCGTTTACCGGGAGCCGCAGCTTACCGGCGCGTTGCGGCGGACGATGGTGTTTTTCGATGACCAGTTGGGGCATTGGGTGTTCTGGTCCGGTTTTGTGCTGGGATCTTGGACTATCGGTCTGCAACAGGTTTTGGCACCGCTGGACAATAAAATCCCCTGGCGTTTTGCGTCGGCGCTGCTGGCGGTGTGCGCGGCCCTGCTGTGGGTGATGCTGACCAACCTGTGGGACGAATACCCGAAGACGGTGGAAGATCTGTGGGTGATCGGGGCGGCGGCGGCTTTGCCGACGGTCGCGTTGGTTTTCCGCGCTAAGGCGGGACTTCGCCGGATGCCGGTGCTGATGGTGGTTTTGCCGGCCTATTGGGGCAGCATTATCGGCACGCTGATTTGCTGGCTTTGCCGCGGTTATTTTAAGTGATCCGCCCTTTTCGACAGTTTTTTTGCAAAAAGCTTGATTTTTTTGCATTTAGCACTTGAACGCCCGCGGTTGATGTGATAAAATCAAGTTTCGTTTTGTTTGAGTTAGAAGGATAAGCATTATATGCCGACAATTAACCAGTTAGTTCGCAAAGGGCGTACCCCGGTTGCGAAGAAGAGCAAGTCGCCCGCGTTGAAGGCGTGTCCTCAGCGCCGTGGCGTGTGTCTGGTTGTCAAGACCCAGACCCCCAAAAAGCCGAACTCGGCTTTGCGTAAAGTTGCCCGTGTCCGTTTGACCACGGGTTATGAAGTTACGGCCTACATCCCCGGCGAGGGGCACAACCTCCAGGAGCACAGCGTGGTTCTGGTGCGTGGCGGCCGTGTGAAGGATCTTCCTGGTGTGCGTTACCATATTGTCCGCGGTTGTCTCGACAGCCTCGGCGTGAACGGCCGTAACCGCAGCCGCTCAAAGTATGGCATGAAGCGTCAGAAGAAAGAAAAGTAAGAGGCCCCAGATATGGCAAGACGGCGTAGAGCAGTGAAACGGGTGCAGCCCGTTGACCCTAAGTACAACAGTGAGTTGGTCGCCCGCGTGGTTCGCGCGTTGATGAAGAGTGGCAAGAAGACCACGGCCGAACGCATTGTTTATGGAGCGATTGAAGTGTTGCGCGAGAAGACCGGCAAGGACCCGATTGAGGTCATGGACAAGGCGATCGCCAACATGAAGCCGAAAGTGGAAGTCAAATCCCGCCGCGTTGGCGGTACGACTTACCCGGTCCCGGTCGAGATCCGTCCGACCCGCCAGTTGTCGTTGGCGCTCCGCTGGATGACCCAGTATGCCAGCGCCCGCCGCGGCATGCCGATGCCGAATGCGGTTGCCTTGGAGTTGATCGACGCTTTCAACGAGCAGGGCAACGTGATCAAGAAGCGCGACGATACGCACAAGATGGCGCAGGCCAACAAGGCGTTCGCGCACTACGCGTGGTAATCGGCGGATAATTTTTCGCTTTGGCGACCCGACGGGCGTGAAACCCGCCGGGTTTGTTGGTAAACAGCGGATAGCAGTTTCGGATAACTTGCCACGGCTTTGCGGTGGCGGAAAATGGTTGGTTCGGCCTGTTGTTCGTTGTTTGTTTTAAGGGAGCCGCCGACATGGTGCAACGGGTTGATTTTGTTTCCTGTACCGACTATGCAGAGCGGTTGCCTGTGGCGGTTGATGAGCTTTTCTCGGCGTCGCCATACCTTGCCGGGTCCCGTTTTTCGGGACGCCGTGTTCTGGTGAAGCCGAATATGCTTACCGACCGTCTGCCCGAACAGGCGGTAACCACCCATCCGGAACTCTTGCGCCAGGTAGTGCGAAGGTTGAAGCGGTTCGGGGCGCGGGTGACGGTGGGTGACAGCCCGCAAAATGTGCTCAAGCTGCAGCAGGTGTGGGATCGGACTGGAATTTCCGCGGTTTGCTCCGACGAACAGGTTCCGCTGGTCTCCTTTGAGCAGTCGGCCCGCGCGGTTTTTGAGTTGGCTGGTTCTGATGGCGTGGATCACACGGTGGTGATGGCCGGCGAGGCGCTGGATGCCGAACTGGTGGTTAACCTCCCGAAAGTCAAGAGCCATTTTATCACCCGGCTTTCGGCGGCGGTTAAGAATGTTTACGGCACCGTGCCCGGCCCGGCGAAAACCGAGTTGCATAAGTTCTTTTCCAAGAACCGCGATTTTGCGCGGTTGCTTCAGGAAATTTGGCGGCGGTTGCCGCCATCGGTGAGTATCGCCGACGGCGTGGTCGGGATGTCCGGCGAAGGCCCGTCTAACGGCTACCCGCTTCCGATGGGCTTTTTGGCGGCGGCGGAGAGCCCGTTTGCGTTGGATTACGCGTTGTGCCGGGTTCTGGCGGTCGATCCTGCCCGGGTGCCGTATTTGTCCGGATGCGGCGTGGCGGCGGACGAGGTGGAGCTGATGGGCGATGTCCCGAAGGTCGGCGGATTTGAGGTGCCGTCCGGGCTTTGCTCCATCGATCACTTGCCGAATTGGCTGGTGCGTTGGACGGGCAATATGGTTTGGGTGCGTCCGGCGTTTGATTATGGCCGGTGCATAGGGTGCGGACGGTGTGTGTCGGCTTGCCCGAAACAGGCGTTGAGTCTGACGGGCGGAAAGGCTCGCCGTCCGGTGTTGAAAAAACGCGACTGTATAAGTTGCGCTTGCTGCCACGAGGCGTGCCCGCGTGGCGCGGTTGAGATGAAGCCATCCGCTTTGACGCGGATGTTGAGGATTTTTCACGTTAACCAATAGGAGATGATGATTAATGAGTGCTAACGATAATGCGAAAAAAGCCGGTGACGCTTACAAATACCTTTATTTCTTTGGAGCCGGTCATACCGAGGGTAATGCGGATATGCGCGAGTTGCTGGGCGGCAAGGGTGCCAATCTGGCCGAGATGGCCGCGCTCGGGTTGCCGGTCCCGCAGGGTTTTACGATTTCTACCGAGGCTTGTACCCGTTATTATGATGACGGCAAGAAGATCGGCGATGACATCCAGCAGCAGATTTGGGATTATGTGGCAAAGCTGGAAAAGTTGTCCGGAAAACGGTTCGGCGACAAGGATAACCCGTTGTTGGTCAGCGTCCGTTCCGGCGCCCGCGCCTCGATGCCAGGCATGATGGACACGATCCTGAACCTTGGTTTGAACGAGACCGTGGTCGAGGCTCTTGCCAAGAAGAGCGGTAATCCGCGTTGGGCTTGGGACTGCTACCGCCGTTTCATCCAGATGTTTTCCGACGTGGTCATGGAGGTGGGCAAGAAGTATTTCGAAAAGCTCATCGACGACATGAAGGCCAAGAAGGGCGTAAGCCAGGATGTCGAGCTGGATGCAAACGACCTTAAGGAGTTGGCCGGGCAGTTCAAGCAAGAGTACAAGAACAAAATCGGCAAAGATTTCCCGTCGGACGCTAAGGAGCAGCTGCTGGAGGCGATTAAGGCGGTGTTCCGCAGCTGGGACAACCCCCGCGCCAACATTTACCGCCGCGACAATGATATCCCCTACAGTTGGGGTACCGCGGTTAACGTGCAGATGATGGCGTTCGGTAATCTGAACGACCAGTCCGGTACTGGCGTGGCCTTTACCCGTGACCCTGCCACCGGCGAGCGCAAACTGATGGGCGAGTTCCTGCTCAACGCGCAGGGCGAGGATGTGGTGGCCGGTGTGCGCACCCCGATGCCGATTGCCAAGATGGCGGAAGTTATGCCCAAGGTGTTCAAGCAGTTCACCGAGGTTTGCGAGAAGCTGGAGAAGCATTACCGCGATATGCAGGACATGGAGTTCACCATCGAGAACCAGCAGCTGTATATGCTTCAGACCCGTAACGGCAAGCGTACCGCGCGCGCGGCGTTGAAGATCGCCTGCGATCTGGTGGACGAGGGAATGCGCACCGAGGAAGAGGCGGTGTTGATGATCGACCCGCGCAATCTTGACACTTTGCTGCATCCGCAGTTTGACGCCGTCGCCCTTAAGCGCGCCAAACCGATGGGACGCGGTCTGGCGGCGTCTCCGGGCGCGGCTTGCGGTAAGATCGTTTTCACGGCTGAGGACGCCAAGGCGTGGAAGGTCCGCGGCGAGAAGGTGGTGCTGGTGCGTCTGGAGACTTCCCCGGAGGATATCGAGGGAATGAAGGCGGCGGAAGGTATTTTGACCGTTCGCGGCGGTATGACCTCGCATGCGGCGGTGGTCGCCCGCGGTATGGGCGAGTGCTGCGTTTCCGGCTGCCAGGCTATCACCATGGATGAGGAAAACAAGCGTTTCATGCTGGGCGGCAAGATGTTCCGCGAGGGCGACTGGCTGTCCATAGACGGTTCCACCGGCAACATTTACGATGGCGTGATTCCTACGGTTGACGCCACTATTGCCGGTGAGTTCGGCCGGATCATGATGTGGGCGGATAAGTTCCGCAAACTGCGTGTCCGTACGAATGCCGACACTCCGCGTGATGCCAAGAAGGCCCGTGAATTGGGCGCCGAAGGTATCGGACTCTGCCGCACCGAGCACATGTTCTTCTCCCAGAGCCGCATTGCCGCTTTCCGCGAGATGATTTGCTCCGATACGGTGGAGGAACGCAGTCTGGCTTTGGCCAAGATTCTGCCTTACCAGCAGGATGACTTTGAGCAACTTTTTGAGGCGTTGGACGGCCAGCCGGTGACGATCCGCTTCTTGGATCCGCCGCTGCACGAGTTCGTTCCCCATACCGAAGAAGAGATTGCGCTGCTCGCCAAGGCCCAGCATAAGCCGATTTCCCGCATCAAGGATATTATCGACGGTTTGCACGAGTTCAACCCGATGATGGGACACCGCGGATGCCGTCTTTGCGTCACTTATCCGGAAATCGCGGTTATGCAGACGAAGGCGGTTATTCGCGCCGCCATCGCCATCCAGAAGAAGCACAAGGGCTGGAATGTCAAGCCGGAAATCATGATTCCGCTTACCGGCGACTCCAAGGAGTTCAAGTTCGTCAAGGACATTGTCGTCCATGTCGCGAACGATGAAATCCAGGCCGCCGAGATTAAACTCAATTATGAGGTCGGCACGATGATCGAAGTGCCTCGCGCCGCGTTAATCGCCGGCGAGTTGGCGGAAGAGGCTGAATTCTTCTGCTTCGGCACCAACGATCTTACCCAGATGACCTTTGGTTTCTCCCGTGACGATGCCGGGAAGTTCCTTGAATCTTATTACGACCATAAGATTTACGAGAACGACCCCTTCCAGAAGCTCGACCAGATTGGTGTTGGTAAGCTGATGAAGATGGCGGTTTCCGACGGTAAGAGTACCCGCCCGAATCTGCATTGCGGTATCTGCGGTGAACATGGCGGCGATCCCACCTCGGTGGAGTTCTGCCACAAGATCGGTTTGCAGTATGTCAGCTGCTCGCCTTACCGGGTGCCGATCGCCCGTTTGGCCGCTGCCCAGGCCGCTCTTAAGTACCGTTCCTAAAAGGAGCACGGTCAGCGATGATTCGTCACGCAACCCTGAAAGACTCAATCGGTATTTTTGAATTGATACGCGCCCATCGGGACGACCTGATCGGCCGTCCCTTGGGCGATATCATCCAGAATATCGATCGTTTTGTGGTTTGCGAAATGGACGGCAAGCTGGTCGGTTGCGCGTCGTTCCAACTGTGGCCCGAAATCGGTTTCCCCGAGCGGGCCACGGCGGAAATCCAGTCGGTGGCGGTCGCCGAAGAGTACCGCCGCCGCCACATTGGCACCGAATTAATTAAGGCGGTGATGGCGAAGATCAAGGTCTTCGAGCCGCCGCACGCTATTGTTCTGACCTTCGCCCCGGAGTTTTTTTCCACGCTGGGCTTTAAGGTTATTCCTAAAACGCAAATCATGCACAAGTTGTACATGGGGTGCATAAATTGCACCAAACATGCCAACCCGTTTACCTGCCCGGAAATCGCAATGTCGGTGAATTTGCGGCGGGATGCAGATTGAGTCGTTTAGGAAACTTCCGCTTCCCGCTTCTGATGCTTTACCGCGGTCAAAACTCCAGCGTCCCGAAACATTCGGGAAGATGGAAGTTCAATGCCGTCACCGGAGACCAGCTTAACCAGTGCGGATGCGAAGTTTTGTCTCCGCATTTGTAGAAATTCGCCCGCCACGGATGGTCGAAATCCACTTCGCCGATGTGCTGTTCGAAAATCGCGAGCGGGATGCGGTAACGTACCGACCACTGGATCGGATCGGTAATTTCCGGATCAACCGTTCGTGGCATAGTTGAAATTATTTCCACCGTTCGGCACTCATCAGGCGTTAAGGCGGTGAATTTCGCAAGGCCGTTCGGAGTCCGGGTCGGGTCCACGATGTGTGAGCAGAGGAGGGTCCCCCCGGCGTTGATCTCGAAATTAAAATATCCCCGTCCTGGTTTAGGTTCAACAAAAAATTCCACGCAACTGTCGGTGCAAACCGGACTGTTGAATTCCGTCTGCACCGAGCGCACGTAACGGTCGTTGACGTCGAATCGCACGTATAGGAATTTCTGTCCGCGCAAAACCCGGAACTTTACGGTTGGCGTGTGGTCGGACGATTCCGGCCGCCGGTTGGACACGTTGCCAGTTTCGGCGGCTTCGAAATCGACCTTTGCCAAGTCGGTGTCAGTGATCGCGTTTACACGGTACGTCGGCATTTGGGTTACAGCCCCGGATTCCAACGGTACTGGAGTTGCGGCCCGCGCTCTTTTAACAGATTTTGCAATTCGGTGCTTAATCCGTATTTCGGGCGCTTTAAAAAATTTAAAAAATTTTCGCGCTCCTGGTAACGGTAGATGCAAACCGATTTTTCGTCAAGCAGTTCGGCCAGCTTGCTGTAGGCATCCTCGATATAACCGATTTCATCGATAAGTCCGTTGGCTTTGGCCTGTTCACTGGTGAAGATCCGCCCGTCCGCAAGCTGTTTAACTTTGCTTAACGGCAGTTTGCGGTTCTCGGCCACCAGTCCGGCAAAACGTTCGTACATCGCGTTTACGGTCTCTTGGATAATCTCTTTATGCGCATTGGAAACCGGTTGGAAGGCGTTCAGCAGATCCTTGTTTTCCCCGGATCTTACGGTTACATCGGACACACCCAGCTTTTGCGCGAGTTGGGACACGTTGTAACTCTGCATAATTACGCCGATCGACCCCGTGATGGTGGTGGGGTGGGCGATGATGTAATCCGCCGCCAAAGAGATGTAGTAGGCCCCCGAAGCTGCGGTGTCACCCATGATGGCCACAACCACCCGACCCTCTTTTGCTGCCTTGAATTGCTTCAGCGCGTGGTAGATGATGTCACTGGCGGTGACGCCTCCGCCTCCGCTGTCAACTTCCAACAGGATGCCGGAGATGTCTTCGTCTAAAGTGGCACGGCGGATGGCGCGAAGCGCGAATTCCGTGGTGTTAATCATCCAAGGCGAATTCTCTCCCAGCATAATCATCCCGGTAATCGGGATGCGCACCACGTTGACGTCACCTTCACCGGCCGACCATACTTCTTCAAAGTCGGGGAACTCGTCTTCTCCAGCAGAGCCTTGCGGATTAGATTCGAAGATGTCCGGAAAACGCTCTTTAAGTTGCTTGGAAAAAGCCCCTAATATCACCAACCCCGCAAGAATGATTAAAAACGTAATAAGGCACCCAAATCCGCAACCATGCTTTTTTTTATTCGGCGGTGGGGTGTTCACCCTAACCGTAGTTTCTTCAACAACAGCATCTTCCACCACAGCTTCGTCCGTTGATTCCATTGGCTATTCTCCTCTAATTGAAAATCGATATTATTTTATCATATCCCGCAAAAAAAAGTCAATGTTCGCAGTAATATTTTATGTGCCGGAGAATGTTAGCCGGCGGCTTGACTTAAAACGCTAAAAAGCGTATAATTCATAATGTGAAATGTTGAACGGTTATTGGTTGGTAAGGAGTATGTAATGAAACGGATAGCGATGATTTTTCTTGTTCCGCTGGTGGCGGTGGCGGATTTGGTAAAACAGTCGGAATTGGATCCCGCGCCGGTGGTGTCGGTAGGACTGTATAAAAACGGGTTGGCGGTGGTAACCCGGCAGATAACCCCGGATAACAAAGGTGTTTCCCGTGTGGATGGCGCGTGCCGTCCCGCTTACGGAACTTTTTGGCATTCCGCTGATAAGCCGGTAACTGTAACATCGTCCAAGGCGGATCTTTTGCGCGACACGGACGGCCAATCTGTACTATCCAGCTGGACTGATACCTATGCGGGACGTGAGGCCTCGGTTACTTTCCGCGCCGCACCGACACTTTCGTCTACTATTGCCGATGCCGAAAAAAACGGTGGAGTCAGGATTAAGACCTTTTCAATCGGCGAGAAAGACAACCTTTTTACCCTGAGCGGAACGGTATCCGCCATCCATGATGCGCGTAAACCTCCGGAAGCTCCGGTACGGCGTTACTACGCTTATCAGGAACCAATTCAACAAGCGCCATCGTCCGACTTGTCCCTGCGTTTGGCAACGGGGTCTTTGGTCATTATTCCGGATGTGAACGTGGTGGCGGTCGCCGCGAAAGACGGGGTTGCCTGCGGTATCGAACGACAGGCTCCGGTTCTAAAGTTTGAGGGTGCGACGAAACCCTATGCCGTACAGTATCTTACGCAAGGGGCGGCTTGGACTCCCGCTTATCGTCTCGACTTGAAAGACGATAAGGGAACAGTCACCATGACGGCTGACCTAAGGAATGAGATTATGGATTGGGACGAGGCTGAGGTGTCGCTGATTTCAGGATTCCCCAATCTTCTATATGCGGGTGTTCCGTCTTTGATCGGTTGGGATATGTCTTTCAACCGTTACCGTGACGCGGTAAACGCGGCGGAAAACGCCGACCCTTGGGCGATCGGCGGCGCGAGAATGCGTAGCGGCGTGATGTCGCAAAGCGTGATGATGAATTCCGCCGCGGTGGATGGATTCGAAGTCTCTCCCGCCGCTTTCACGGTGAACGAGTCCGGCGCCGGTTCTGATATCCATTACCGGTCTATCGGCAAGGTGTCGCTAAAGAAGGGCGAAACCCGTTCCGTACCGCTCGGCACCGGAGAGTCGGAAATCAAACGGATCGTAGATTGGGATGTCGGCGACAGCCGGGACGAGTATGGGCGCAACCGTAAAAACGATAATGAGCAAGGTACCGCCATCCTTTGGGATGCGGTTCGTTTCACCAACCCATTCTCTTTCCCGATGACAACCGCGCCGATCGAGGTTACGGAGGCTGGCCGGATTCTTGGTCAGGCCAAGAGCACTTGGACTAATCCCGGCGATACTACATTGGTGAAGATCACCAAGGCTCTCTCGGTAAAAGGTTCCTACAGCGAGACCGGAGATGGTAAGACCATCTCTTCAAAAATCAGTTCCCTTAAGGCTGACGAGCGTTTTAACTACCAGAGCCGGGATTACCGTAAAGAAGTTGTGTCCGGAACTTTCATCGTGCAAAATTTCCGAAAGGTCCCAGCGTCGCTTATAGTAAAGAAAACGATCTCTGGCGAGATTGTAGAGACGTCGATTGCGCCGACGAAAAACCGCGCGCTCCCGGCGCAGGATTGCCGCGTCAATTTGGAGCGTGCCCTGACCTGGGAGTTCGAGCTTCAGCCAGGCGAGAAGCGGGAATTCACCTTGACTTATTGGTTGTGGGTGTTGATCTGACCCAACATCGATAACGCTTCACTTAGCATACTTGTCTTTCACGGAACAATGGGATGATGAACTTGAAACTTCGAATCGGTCAATTGATTTTAAAAGTTTTGACAATTTCGTGTGTCCGTAATTCCGGCTGTCAAAATCAGGTTGCTTTTTGTTGAGGAGAGAACCAAGTGTAGTTAGTGAACAGAATCCATTATCCTCAGCTGCTTCTTGGATACACTGTGCGATAAAGTTGATTGTTTTTTCAGAAAGAGTTTTGGTTGCTTGCGTATTACCGGTGGTGGTTTTTGGTACTACCACAGTTTGCGAAGTCGGGGTTATGGTTTTGGCTGTTGCCTGTGGCTTGGTGGTTTTAGCGACTGTAGCGTTGGTTGTGTCCGTTGATGGTGCCTTGGCTGCTTGACTGGTTGTTGTGTTTGGCTTGGCTGTTGCCTGTGGCTTGGCGGTCTTAGCGACCGTAGCGTTGGTTGTGTCCGTTGACGGTGCCTTGGCTGTTTGACTGGTTGTTGTATCTGGCTTTGCTGTT
>DBXY01000032.1:0-21076 GCA_002309765.1 Verrucomicrobia bacterium UBA1200 | reverse complement strand
GCCTTGGCTGCTTGATTGGTTGTTGTGTCTGGCTTGGATGTTACGTCATCAGTAGGTTTGTCGATTGGTGTACCGTTTAATATTTCGACATAAATGAATTTATCGCAAGCCTTTACAAACGGTTTGGGTGTCTTCTTTTCGCCAATTCCAAATACCTTCTTCCCAGATTCGCGAAGACGAAGTGCCAATGGCGTGAAATCGCTATCGCTGGACACCAACACAAAACCGTCGGTGTTACCGGCGTGGAGTATATCCATTGCTTCGATTATCATTGCGGCATCGGTCGCGTTTTTTCCTGCAGTGTAGGCATATTGCTGAACCGGAACGGTGCCGGTATCAAGCAATATGTCTTTCCAGCCTTTTAATTTTTCCCAGTCTCCGTATGCGTGTTTAATGGTTGGGATACCGTATTTTACCACTTCGTCGATTATTGCCCCGAAATTGTCTTTCGACGTATTGTCTGCGTCAACTAAAACGGCAAGCCTCATTTCTTTCTGTTCGTGCATAATACGTTCCTTTTTTGTTCTGCATTACCGTCAAGCGGTTTAGTGTGAGTCGCAGTTATGAAAAAGCCTCTCTTTCGTGTCCCGCGAGAGGCTGTAGGAATGCCTAAATGGAAACACGAAGGAGAGGCAGCGCGTTTGCGCTTGCTCTGCCAAGTGTCGTCCATTTGAAACTTTCCTACAATTTCTCGCGGCGACTGCTTTGCAGTGGTGCAAATTGAATCTGTTGCCCGGGGGTGGAGTAAGCGGCACACCGCCAATCAGTTCTCGAACAATATGTCGATTGGTCCTCCAATCAACAAGAAAGACTATAACACTTTTCGGTATCGAATAAAAGCGCAATGTGTTGCAACAATATAAATTGTCCAACACTGGTAAAAACACCAGAAATCTGTTTTGTACTATTTGCTAGCCCTGGCTTTTCCGCTTGAAGCGCGTTTCTAGGGCGATGGTTTCTGTAAGCGGCTTTGCGCCGCTTACGGAATCGTAGGCCGCTAGGTTGCAGGCGGCGGCACAGGAGGCTAGGCGCAGACTGGTGTCGGCATCCATGCCTTTCATTATCGCGTACAACGTTCCGGCGCAGAAGGCATCGCCGGCACCTACAGAACCTTTGATCCACTCCGCAGGCAGATCGAGTGATGGCACGGCGGTGAAATTCCCGTCCCGGTCAATTGAAGCGCTTAATTCGGGGCTGTGGATTACGGCACGTTCGCGTACGCCTAAGCTGATCAAAGCTTCCGCCATGGCCCGCATTGTTGCCGTAGTGACACGGCCCCGCGAGTCGGTCGCAGGCAACCCGGTAGCGTTCGCTGCTTCAAATTCATTGATGATCACATAATCACAATATCGGAGCGCGGGGCGGACGATTTTCTCGAAGCGGTCGGATTTTTCGCTGACGATGTCCACTGAGGTTTTGATTCCCGATGCTTGCAAGTGGGCGAGCAGCCGCGCCGCCTGGGTCCCGAACTTTTCGTCCGGGGCGTCAAGACTGTCGAGCAACAGCAGGTAACCGAGGTGGAAGATGTCGCAGTCAAGCGATGCGGCATCCACATCTTCCGGCGATAGTGATGAATCTGCGCCGTGCATATTGAAAAAGGTGCGTTCACCGGTGGCGGCAATGGTCATCACATCGGTAAACGAGGTAGGAACGCCAGCCACACGGACGATGCGCGAAACGTCAACCCCTTTGTTTTTCATAAAAGCGGTGGCGAACTCGCCGGCATCGTCATCGCCAACTTTCCCCAGTGCGCGCACGTCAAGTGCCGGGTCAAGGGTTTTTAGGTCGATGGAGGTGTTGCAGACCGATCCGCCAACGGCGCGGCTGAGTGAGGTAATCGGCACCAGCATCCCTTTGTCCGGCCAGGCGGGGATGATTTTAATGACGTCGTTCAGAATGTTTCCGGCGAATGTTATCCGGTTCATTGTCAGCTCCTTGTTTTGGTGTTAGCTCCATTCCCGTCTGGTGCGTTGCCGTTTGCCGAGGGTCCTTTGCGCTATTCTCCTGAAAACATCCGGATGGCCTGTTTGGCGTCTTCCTTCATCGCCTGATAAGCGGCGAATTCGACATCATGCAGGTACTTGGTCGACCCGGCGGCGATGCATCTGGCCGCCGCCTCATATCCGGCTTTGGACATATAGGAGTAGTAGTTGATTTTACGGATTCCGGCGGCAATCGCTTGCCGGAAGCCGTCGGGGCTGACGCCGCTTCCGCCGTGCATTACCAGCGGAATGCCGGTTGACGCGGCACAATTACGCACCACGCTGAAATCCAGCTTGGGTTGGCTTTTATAGAAACCGTGGGCGGTTCCGAACGCCACCGCCAATGCGTCGATACCGGTTTTCTCGCAAAATTCCCGCGCTTCGTCGGGGTCGGTGTAGAAATCCTCTGGCTTTGTCGGAGAACCGCAATCCGTTGATCCCGCTTCGGGCGTGGAGAGCTTGCCCAGCTCCGCCTCCACATCCGCGCCCATCGCATGGGCGGCTTCGGTCACTTGTCGCGTCACCGCAAGGTTTTCTTCGTAAGGCAAGGCCGAGGCGTCGATCATGATGCCGGTGAAGCCAATCCGCAGCGCCCGGTAACACATTTCCAATGTCACGCCGTGGTCGAGGTGTACGCACACCGGGACTTTGGCCGCCTTTGCGGCAGCCAGCATCGCCGCGCCGACGATGGAAATGTCGCTATAGACGTTGTGCACTTCGGCGTGACCGATAATCACCGGTCGGTTCAGTTCTTCGGCGGCCTCAATCACGGCGCGGATGGAGTCGAACCCGGTTCCGTTAAACATGCCGACGGCGTTTTTGTCCGCCTCGGCGATCTTGAGAATTTCTTTCAGCCCGACCAGCATTGGTTATGCCTCCACTTCGGGAATGCGTTTGATGCGTTCATCGGTGAACACATCCGACTCGTCGCGGCTTTTGGTGGAGAACTCGCTGACGATTGCCCCCTCGGAACCGGCCTGGAACCAGTGGTTGGTGTTAGGGTGCATGGTGTATTGCTCACCCTCGCGCAGAATAATTTCGTGGAAGACCGTTACCGTGGTGTTCGGCAGCTTTGCTTTGATATCCTCTTTTTTGCCTTCTCCATCCACGTAGAGATAACAGGTACCGCGGCGTACGCGGAAGGTCTCTTCTTTCCCAGTGTACGGCACGCCGTTTTCCATCCCGTCCATGTGTTTGTGTTCCGGGCAGGTTTGGAAGGGCTTCAACACCATTTCCTTTGCGCAGCAACGCTCGGTGTTGACGTAAACCAGCAATTGCAGTCCCACGTTGTCGAGGTCTGACAGTCCAAAGTCGGCAACCTCGATGTTTTTCTTTTCGTCTTCGGTCAGGATAATCCCGGCCTTAGCAAAAGCGTCAAGCACGTACTCGATCGTCTTAGCGTATTCATCCTTCTTAACCATGTGTCGTATCCTTGATCTGCAGGTTTAACAAAACATTATCCGGGCGCAACGAGTGCGTCCCTCCCGAAATGCGCGGTAAGCCGTGTAAGGGGAGCTTCCCAATTGCATCTACGTATAACCTAACATAAATGCGTGATTCTACGCAACGCTTTTTTTGCGCAGATGCGTCATCGCAGTTTGCCCAGTACCGCCAGCGCCATGTTGTGGGCGAACTGTTCCGGACTCCACGGCAATTGGAGGTAGAACACCGAAAAATTGCGGAAGAGCTGGATTTCGTTGCGGCTTAAATCCTGGTCGCCGATCTCAATCACCGGAAGGCGTTTCGTCCGAAGGTTTTCACGAATTTGCATTATCAGGTCACCAACCTTGAAACCGGCATTGCGGCGGTCGATAATCAGCACCGACGGCAGTTTTTCGATGCAGCTTTCCAAAATGTGCCGACTGTCGGTAGCCGCCAGCTGGCGGTAACCGCGGCTTTCCAGATGGCTGTGGAGTACTTCGCGCATCTCTTCGTTGGCGGAGTAGGTGACTACCAGCGGTTTGGTCGCCAGCGGCAGGGTGACGTAAACTGCGGTGCCGCAGTCGGTGTCCGGCACCGGGCTGGCGAAACTCATTGACCCGCCGTGCAACTCGATAATTTCGCGGGAGATAGCCAGCCCAAGCCCGGAACCGTTGGCATGGTCGCCAACGCGGAAATAACGCTGGGAGATTTTGTGCAACGCCTCCTGGGGGATGCCCGGCCCGTTGTCGCAGACCGCAATCTGCAGTTGTTTCGGGTGTTTGGGGTGTTGCATGATGCTGACGGAAATCTTCCCCCCGGACGGCGTGAATTTTATGGCGTTGCCGATGATGTTGATCATCACTCTCACCATTTTGGTCGGGTCGCAGCTGGAAAAAAGTTCCCGCGAAGGCAGATCCATGTTGATTCTGATGTCTTTGGCGTCGGCTTGTACCCGCAGCGACTCCGCCGCGTCATAAACTATCATCCCGATTGGGATTACGGATTTCGTCAACACCAGACTTTTGTTTTCGATCTGCCTCAGGTCGAGAATGTCATTGACGGTGGAGAGCATCCGGTTGCAATCGGATTGCAGACGCTCCAGGTAGCTGACAGCTTTTTCCGGCATTGGCCCGACCACGCCGCGCAGCATGTTGGTTACGGCGTAAATCATTGAGGTGAGCGGGGTACGGAGTTCGTGCGAAACATTGGAGACGAACTCCATTCTGGCCCGGTCATGCGCCTGCAACCTTTCCATCGCGGCTTTAAGTTCGTTCAGGGCGTTTGTGCGGATGGTGATGTCACGTACCAAAAAGCAAAGTTCCCCCTGATCGTCCAGATCCACTTTGTTTACCGCGATTTCGCCAGGGAACGAGGTGCCGTCGTAACGTTTGCACCGCGCTTCCACCAGCGTGTATTTGTCGCATTCCAGATTCTTGTTGAAGGTCTTGATCAGCTCCGGCGTGGCACCGGAAATAAGCGAGATTATGTTACTCCCGGCCAAGGTGCTGATTTCGGTGCGGAAAAACGAACAGGCGCGTTCGTTGCAGTCCAGAATTCTCCCGTCACGGGTGGTGATCAGCACGGCGTCGTAAACGCTTTCCAGCAGTTTGTAAAAATTAGTGTCGCGCGCTCCGGCCTGGTGTCGCCATGATCGCGGTGTGGCGTTGGTGTCGCCGGCTGTAGAACCAGGTATGCCGGACAGTGCGGCGGTTTTGCTCAGGTTGATCCGTATGGTGTGCTCAAATTGGCGGTTGGGCATAATGTTTCTCCCGGATCACATGAAAACCCGTCGGGCGTTGGCGGCGGTTAAATCGTTCAGCGCGTCAAATGAAATCCCGCGCAGCGAGGCGATGGTTTCCGCCACCACGCCGAGGTTGGATGGTTGGTTAATCGGTCTTCCGCTGGCATCGGAATCAAGCGCTTTGCCGCCGTAGGGGAGCAGGTCTGGCGCGTCGGTTTCGATCAACAGTTGCGAATCCGGAATCTCCGCCACAATGGCGCGGACTTTTTTTGCTTGCGGGTTGCAAACCGCGCCGCCTAGCGAGAAGTAGCACCCGATTTGCGAAAATTTAGCGAACTGTTCCCGTGAGCCGCCGAACCCGTGCAGCACCGCCGCCGGAAGATTGCGGACGTAAGGGGTCAGAACGTCCAACAGTTCATCCCACGCTCTCGCCCCGTGAAGCACTACCGGCAGTTTGAGCCGCACCGCCAGATCCAGTTGCAACTCCAAGCAAATCCGCTGGCGTGACATAGGTATGTCGCGCTTCAAGCCGTCCACACCCGCTTCGCCAAGCGCGGCGGCTGGAAAACGGTAGAACATCCGTTCCAGCCGCTCCAGCCAATCGTCCGGCTGGTTTAGACAGTACCAGGGATGGACGCCGAACGCGGGAACCAGCACCGGTTTGGATACGATGCGGCACAAACCGGCCAGCGCTTCCCAATCGTCGCAACCGGTTCCGCAACAGCACACGGCGGTCACCCCGGCGTCAACCGCGCTATCAAGGACGGCGCGCAGCCGGGGCAACAGCTTTTGGTCTTGCAGATGTGCGTGGGCGTCAAACATCGCCGACGGTTAACATTTGATTTGCTTCGCCTTGGCCAGCATCTTGGCTTCCACGGACTGGATTTCGGCGAAACCCTGAGAGCTGTGCGGGTTAAGTCCGTTGGAGGCTTCCATCGAGCTGTCGGCCTCGTTGTAAATGGTGGACTTGAGACCGGTCAGCGACTCGAAGAAAATGTTGCCCTTATACAGGCCGAGGGTAATATCCGCAGTAGCCTTGTCGGCCCAGACCTGAATGGCGGCGCGCGCCGCTTGGGTGGCGGGGTCGAACCAACGGCCGTCGTAAATCTGGTCGGACACGAGTTTCGATAGCTGCTGGAAGAGCAGCGCGGAACGGCGGTCCATCACGCCTTCGTAGATGTATTTCAGGCCCCAGCCCAGCACCTCCATGCCGGGAGCCTCGTAAACGCCGCGGCTCTTGGTGCCGATGATACGGTTCTCCAGCGCGTGTTTCATGCCGATGCCGTTGCGGCCGCCGATTTCGTTTGCCGCGAGCATCACCTCGTAAGGCGACATCTTTTTGCCGTTGACCGCCACGCAGCGGCCTTTAGCGAACGACAGGGTGACTTTCTCGATTTTGTTCGGGGCTTTGTCCGGCCACACGCCCATGGTGGGCTTGACGATACGCATCGAAGTCTCCATGCTCTCCAGATCCTCGGCTTCGTGGGAAAGTCCGGCAAGGTTGGCGTCGGTGGAGTACTTTTTCTTGGTGCCGACAAAGGCGACGATTCCGCGGGTGGCGAGGAACTCCACCATCTGGGTGCGGCCGGGGAATTTCTTCAGTAGCTCAGCATCGCGCCACGGGGCGTAAACACCGAAATTGGGGTCGAGTACGTTGGTATAGCGCTCAAAACGCATCTGATCGTTTCCGCGCCCGGTCGCGCCGTGCACCAAAACCGTGCATCCCGCCTTCTTCATCACCGGCAGCAGGGCCTTGACGGTGACCGCCCGGGCGATGCCGGTCGAGTTCCAGTACCCGCCGTCATACATTGCCTGGCATTTGACGGTTTCGAAGCAAATGTCGGCCATTTCTTTCGTCACGTCCACAATGGTGGTATCGACTCCGGTGGGGGCCATGCGCTTCTTGATATCGTTGATGTCCTTTTCGTCGGGCTGGCCGACGTTTGCGGAAAACGCCTTAACCTTGACGCCTGCGTCCTTCAACACGCAGCAAATGGTTTTAGAGTCCAATCCGCCGGAAACACACACGCCAACGGTTTTGCCCTTCAAATCAACTAATGTCATACCCATGATAATTTCTCCTAGCGTTTTTGGGCACACCAACGCCCAAACTGTAAAAACACGTACATTTTACCCCACAGTGCTACATTACGCAAGACTAAATGGGGTGTGGCCGCGTTTTTAGCCGTGTCCCCGTCCAAGTCTGAAATTTTCATTTTTCTCTTGTATCATTCCCCGGCTTTTGCGAAAATATGCAGTGTTAAGTTGTTTAGGGGCTTTGGGATTTGGCTATGGTTATTTTGTATTCCGTTTTGGCTTGGATTGGCGTTGTTATCCTTTTTGGGCTTGCCGTGTTTATCCACGAGTTCGGGCATTTTATCGCGGCCCGACTGCTCGGGCTGCGCGTGGATACGTTTTCCATCGGTTTCGGTCCGGCGCTTTGGAAAAAGAAAGTCGACGGGGTGGAGTACCGGATAAGCGCGATTCCTTTTGGCGGATACGTGGCGTTGCCGCAGCTTGACCCGTCCGGTATGGACAAGATCCAGGGCAAGCATGGCGAGGAGAATGATTCTTCCGATGCGGAGGAGCTGCTTCCTGACATCTCGCCGTGGCGGCGTATCGTGGTTTCTTTTGCCGGACCGTTCGGCAATGTGGTGCTGGCGGTTGCGCTGGCGCTGTTGATTTTCGCGGTTCCTGGCGTTAAGACCGGGGTGATCGGCACCAAGATCGGTTTCGTTGACGAGGACGGCGACTCTTGGAAGGCAGGTTTGCGGGCGGGTGACGTGATTTTGTCCGTGAACGGTAAGGATGTCGATACTTGGTCGGACTTTAAAACCGAGTGCATTTTGGCCGGCGATTCCCACATTGCCGAGTTAAAAGTGCAGCGCGGCGGCGAGCAGTTGGATTTCTCGGTTCCGCTGAACACCAACAATGTTCTTGAGGTGAGCCTGTTGCAGGATGTGCTTCCAGCTGCCACTTTGGTTTGTTCGGTGTCGTCGGTGCTGCCGGATTCCCCGGCCGCCAAGGCCGGTTTCGCGTCGGGTGACGTGGTGCTGGCGGTGAACGGCAAATCGATCGCCAACGGTTCGGATTTCATCCGGGCGGTTGCCACCGAGGGTAAGGATTGCCCGGTGGCGGTGGAAATCGATCGTGCCGGGGAACGTTCCACGATCAACGTGAAGCCGGAGTACAGCGAGAAGTTGCAGCGCCATGTGATTGGGGTGTCGATCGGGAACCAGTTGCTGGACACGGCAAAGCCCTGGATGATGTACAAGAATCCCTGGATGCAGTTGAAGTGGGATTCGCTTTCGGTAATCCGGGTGCTTCAGGGTTTGGTGACGCCGAAGACCAAGGGCGAGCGTGCCGCCATCGCCAAGAATGTCGGAGGACCGGTGGCGATTCTTTCGAGCCTGTACAGCACGGTGCGCGGCAGCATTTGGGACGCGCTAGGGTTTTTGCGGTTGATTTGCATCAACCTCGCCATTCTCAACCTGCTTCCGATTCCGGTGTTGGATGGCGGGCATATCATTTTCGCTTTGTATGAGATTATTACCTGCCGCAAGCCGAACGCGAAAGTGGTTGCAGTGTTGGTAAACATTTGCGCCGTTTTGCTGCTGGGGCTGATGGCCCTTCTGGTTTGGCGCGACGTCTCGCGCCAGATTGCCATCAGCCGTGCGGAAAAGGCGGCTGCCGCCGAGGAGGAGTAACGCGATGTCCTTTTTCAAGGCTTACGATATGCGCGGTGAATTCGGGGTCGATTTCACCCTCGACACGGTTTACCGCATTGGCCGTTGGTTGCCGACGGTTATCGGGGCGCACCGTTTTCTGGTCGGCCGCGATGCCCGCACCTCAGGCGGGCCGATCCACGATACGCTTTGCCGGGCGTTGGTCGAATCCGGTGCCGAGGTTGACGACATGGGACTGGCCAGCACCCCGATGGTTTATTTCATGACCGCAAGCGGGGCGTACGATTGTTCGGTCCAGATTACCGCTTCGCATAATCCGCCCAGTCACAACGGCATGAAGGTTTCCCGTCATGGGGCGTTGCCGGTGGGGTACGAGACCGGTTTGGCGGAATTGGAGCGCCGCGCCGCCTCTGGAGAGTTGCCGCCGCCCGTCGAGGGTGGACTGCTGCGGGAAGTACAGTACCGCGAGGATTTCGTGCGCTGGCTGGTTAACTGGGGACTCGATTTCCGCTATCTGCGTTTTGCCGTGGATTGCTCCGACGGCATGGCGGCATTGTTCGCGCACGAGGTGTTCGGTCCCAACGCGGTTTACCTGAACGATCAGGTGGACGGTTCGTTCCCTCACCATTCCCCGAATCCGCTTGACCCGGAGAGCCGTCGGCAATTGGTGGCGACGGTGCGGGAACAGGGGCTTGATTTGGGAATGGTCTTCGATGGCGACGCCGACCGGGTGATGTTTGTCGATGAGCGCGGCGAGTTTATCTCCCCGGATTGCCTGATCCCGATAATCGCCCGGCATTTTCTCAAGAACGAACCGGGCGCGGCGGTGATTCACGATGTCCGCACTTCGCGCGGGGCGATCGAGGCGTTGATTCGCGATGGGGCCAGACCGGTGATGGGCAAGGTCGGCCACGCTTACGCCAAGATTCTGCTTCGCCAGGAAAAGGCGGTGTGCGGCGGTGAGTTGGCCGGACACTACTATTTCCGCGATTTCTATTGCTGCGATTCGGCGGGACTGGCCGCGATGATTGTTCTGGCGGCCGTGGACGCCGCCAAGGCGGAGGGTAAAACCTTCAGCCAGCTGCTCGCCCCGATTTTGTGCTACGCCGGCTCCGGCGAGATAAATTTCCGGCTCTCAGGAGATGCCCACGGGCCGGTTGGCGATGCCGCTATCGCCGCGCTGCTGAAGGCGGCGGAGGCTTTCGGCGAGCCAATCGGGCGTTCGGACATCGACGGCGTTCGGCTGGAGTTCCGCGATGGCTGGATCAACGTCCGGCGTTCCAATACCGAACCCTACCTCCGGCTTTTGGCGGAAGCCGCCGATTCCGCCGTGCTGACCAAGCGGGTCGCAATCTTGCGCGAGGCGATCAAGCCTTACCTTCAAAAGTAACGGATTGCCAAGATGGCGTTGGAAGTAAAAAACTTGACCTTTTCATACGGCAGCCTTCGGGTGCTGCATGGGTTGGAGTTTAGCGTCGAGCCGGGAGAAGTCGTCGGACTCCTCGGCCAGAACGGTGCCGGAAAGACCACGCTGATAAAAGTGCTGGCATGTCTGTTGGCCCGCGATACCGGGTACGTCGCGATGGACGGGATTGACCCGGAAGCGCTTCCGGTGCGTTACCGTTCGAATCTCGGTTACCTTTCCGAGGCGTGTCCGCTTTACGGCGAGATGTCCGTGCGCTCATATTTGGCTTATCGCGCTTTGCTGAAAGGAGAGCGCGGGTCGCGGGTACGGGTGAGGGTGCGCGAGGCTATCGCGTCTTGCGGGCTTGAGGATGACGCCGATGCCCGTATCAATTCGCTGTCCAAGGGAATGCGCAAACGGGTGGGGCTGGCGGACGCGACGCTGCGGCGGCCGAAATTGCTGCTGCTTGACGACCCGTTGGCGTCGCTTGACGCAGCTTCCCGTCTTCGGGTAGGCGAGGTGGTGGCGGCAGCCGCCACCCGTGCGGTGGTGGTGGTTTCCGGCCACGAACCGCAAGAGATGTCGCATTGGTGTACCCGGTTTATAACGTTGAAAGATCGGCGTATTGTTTCGGATGTTCCCAATTCGCCGCTAAAAATCAATTGAGGATCAACCCGTGAAAAGATTGTTGCATTTTTTGTTTTTGGCGATTGCCGTGCTGTGTTTTGCCGGATGCAAGTCGTTCAACGTTAAACGCACTGCCAGGTTCATCGACATGGACGCCCAAACCATTACCGTTGAGTACGGCGAAGATCCGAACCGCGAGCATTCCGGGAATGGTAGCGCGTTTGACCTTAACGGCAAAATCCGCATGAGACTGCCTTCGGGGAAAAAGGTTTACCTTTACCAGACTATGGTTCAAACGGGGATACTCTACCGTTCAAAGGATTTGTCATACAGTTATTACGAAAAAGGGGTTTGCTGCGCGTTGTCGCATGACGGTAAGCTGATTTTCGAAGGTGTGTATTGCCGCGACGACAAAAATAACCAATCCAAGCCCCGCCCCAAGAGGAAATAGCCGATGTCTAAAGCGGTGGCGCTTTTTTTGCTGGTTGCATTGTTAGCAAATGCGGAACCGTTGTTCAACGGGAAGGATTTGTCCGGTTGGAAGAACGCCATTCCCGGCGGGGGAAAGGTAGAAGTCCTTAAAGACGGTTCGCTTTCTTGCCAAGCCGGCGACCCGATGTCCGGCATCGTTTACACCAACCGTCCGCCGCGCATTAATTACGAGCTTACGCTTGAGGCGATGCGGGTGTCGGGCGATGATTTTTTTATCGGGTTGACCATACCGGTCGAGACCAACTGCTGTACCGTAATTATCGGCGGCTGGGGCGGTTCGCTGTGCGGGGTATCGTCGGTTGACTATATGGATGCTTCTGAGAATCCGTACACCGAATCCCGCGAGCTCAAGAGCAACCAATGGTATCGTCTAAAGATCCGTGTCACGCCGGGGCTGTTGGATGTTTCGCTTGACGGGGATTTCTACACCGCCAAAATACCGTTTGACAAGCCCGATCGTTTCTCGCTTCGTCCCGGATCGGACATCGACCGTACCGCCCCGTTGGGCATTTGCACTTATCGAACCGGCGCACGGTGGCGGAACATGGAATTGAAAACCATCGCCGGGAAACGGGACGCGAAGGAAAAGGACTGAACCATGCCTCATCCAGAAACGGTTCCTGCCGCCAATCCTGTTGGACCGCGTGTGGTGGCGTGGGAGATTACCCGACGTTGCCCGCTCTCCTGCCGCCATTGCCGTGGCGGTGCTGCAGACCGCGCTTATGAAAACGAACTTACCGCTGACGAATGTCTGCGGGTGCTGGATTCGTTGGCCGGTTTTACCCGGCCGATGATTATTTGGACCGGTGGCGAGCCTATGTATCGCCCTGACATTCTCCAACTGGTGGCTGCCGCCACCGAGCGCGGGTTGCGTTCGGTTATGGCGCCCTGCGGAACGTTGGTCACAACGGATTCATTGCAACGGTTAAAGGACGTCGGCGTTGTGGCGTGCAGTTTTTCCTTGGACGGCGCCACCGAGGAGGAACATGACGCTTTCCGCGGGGTTGCGGGAGCCTATCGCAATGTCACCCGTGCCATGTCGGTGGCGCGTGATCTGGGAATGCCGTTTCAGGTCAACTGCACCGTATCCAAGCTGAATGCCGACCGTCTTCCCGCTATACGCGAGTTGGCGATTTCGCTGGGAGCCAAAACTTTGGATTTGTTCTTTTTGGTCCCGGTGGGGCGGGGTCGCGGCATTGCCGACTTGGCGGTGGATCCCGCCACCGCGGAACGGTTGTTGCGCTGGGCGTTTGCCATCGATCAAGCCGGGCCGATCCGGGTTCGCGAAACCTGTGCGCCGCAAGCGGTTAGAATCTGGGAAGGCATGGGTTTGACCGGGCAACCGCCGTCAGGTTGCATGGGAGGGCGCGGGTTCACCTTTATTTCTCACACCGGGATTCTCCAACCCTGCGGTTTTTTGGATATCCCGTGCGCTGACCTGCGAGCTTCGGACTATAATTTCAAGCGGGCGTATTTGGAGTCGCCGGTCTTTCGGGATTTGCGCCAACCCGACCGATACGGCGGTCATTGCGGCAGGTGCGGTTTCAGAACCAGATGCGGCGGTTGCCGGGCGCGCGCGTATGCCGCCACCGGTGATTACATGGCCGCAGAACCGGGGTGCGTCCTTAACGGTAATGGGTAGATCATGAGACATCGCATTTGCGTTTTGTTGTTGTCGGCAAGTATGGCTGTCGCGGGGCAGGGGGGCAACGCCAAAATCCCGTTGCCCGAAGAGTCAAAGCTTTTCGAAAAACGGGTTGATCCGGTTTCCGGAGTGGTGTCGTATTCCTTGTGCTATGGCGCACCGGATGACAACCGGCAGTCGCTTTATTTCGTCACGAAATCCATGACCGAAGATGGCCGTTTTCTGGTTTTCAATTACACCAAAGGTAACGAGAGGAAAGGCCGTGGCCCGAAGATTATGATGGTGGCCGATTTGCTTGAAGAAAGAATCGTGCCGTTGGCGGCCACGGATCCGACCGACCCGTCAAAAATCGAGACCGGCACCCCGTTTGTAGGGGACCCTTTTATCGAGTGTAAGGAGAATTACGTTGTTTACGGTAGCCCGAAGGCGGGCGGTTTTTTTCGTCGCTACCTCGCGGAGCCGTGGAAAAAGGAAAAACTTTGCGGTATCCCGGATGTCCTTTCCAATATGGGAACGGTAAAGAGATTATACACCCACCTTACACTAACCCGTAATCGGGAAAAAGCGTTTTTGGATGCCACGGTTGAAAAACCGGATGGCGGGATTCGTTATGTCCAGGGCTTGCTCACGCTTGCCACCGGCGAGTTTGACAAGTGGGGCGAGACCGATTTTTGCTGTAACCACGGACAAATAAATCCCGTTCGCGATGATATCGCGCTTTGCGCGTGGGAAGCCTGTTGGGAAAAGCAGGGACAGGAATATCGCCAAAAAACCGGATGGTATCCGCGGATGTGGCTGATGGAGAAGGGCAAGCAGACGATGGTTCCCGCACGTGACCGAAATTTCGCATCGCACGAGATTTGGGATGACGACGGCAAAGGCTTCAGCTGGTGCGGTCGTCCGGGCGACTACGTTTACCACCATGATTTGGAAACCGGCAAGCAGGAGCGGTGGTGCGGCATATCCGGCGCTCGCCACAACAACGTTTCACCAGATAAGCGATATGTGGTTTGCGATGAAGCCCCGGAAAAGTGGTGGCGCGGGTGCAAGTGGCGCGTGGCCTTTTGGAACCGGGAGACGGGCAAAAGCGTTTGGATCTATTCAACGCGCCCGGCGCTCATGCCGTTTGAAAACCAGAGCAAAATGCATCCCGACCCGCATCCGCATTTCGTTATGAACGGCAAATACGTTGTCTGCACCGCCAACAACGCCGACGGCCATATGGACCTCTACGTGACCCCGGTAAAACAGCTGGTAGATCTAACAACCAAGTAATTTGTTGCACTTACCTATAAGTTGGGTGGTGCGGTGGTTAGGTGGTTGGCCTGCATGCACGCGGGATGAGTGCTAGAGGCTTACCTTTAATATGAGATTATTATAATTTAGTCCCAATAAATTAGGATTGGTTCTCGTTAACTATTGTAATTAATTATCATTTCTGGTGGTGGAGTGACAATGAATAAAATTACAATGCGATATGTGTGGTTGGTGACGGTTCTAATGTGTGCCGCTATGACGTTTTTTGACGAAGAGAGAGAAATGTTTGAAGCGATGGTGCCGGTATTGTGAAACAGGTTCAAATTGTGGTGTTTGCTGCGGTTGTGACCTCTTTTGCGCCATTGGCGGGTGCGCAAAGTGGCAGAGAGGATTTATTGTCCGTTAAGGCCACTTTCACTGCGGATTTTAAAAAGTGCGACCATCCTTCTCTTACACGCATGTTACAACGTTCCGAAGTGCCGGAAGCGGACGCGCTTGCCAAACTCTTTGCCAAACGCGTTGGCGTTTGGGTGAGCGATGACCAAAATTTCTCGTTCATTCCGGAATGGTCAGGTGTAAATCGGTTGAGACTGGAAATCGCGGGACCTTCACATGTCAGACTCTTTCTTGGTTACGGCGATGGCAATTTCAAACAGACGCTTGGGGACGAACCGGCTTTTATTACCGACTATTCCATTTTTATTGGGCCTAAACACAGCGGGTGGTTGTTTTATTATACTCTCTCTGATAACCGTATGTACACATTGTTCAGCCCTCACGGCATCCAAGCTAGGATTGCTTTTACAAAAACTGAAGATGTGGCGGCCGATTTCAACCAGAATCCAACCGTCGCCGAGTGGCTGAAAAATTTTAATTGGAGGGCTTATGACCGATCAAGGGAGAAACTTTCGCGGAAAATCGCAGGGATGTACCGTCGAGAAGCTTTGCCGCCCGAAGATACCGATTATGAAGAGTTGTTTATGGTGATTCCCGGATTGGAGGATAACAATAACCGCACCCATACGTTTTACAAAGAAAAAAAGAAGTACTATTGGCTAATACTTGATTATCCTCCCGGGATTGGTTTAATGACATCGGAGGCTGGCCCGTTTGGAGCTTGGACATTGACGCAGTCCGGCGATCTCGTCTTTACCAGACATCCGCCGACTATGCATTTTGAACTGACAGAACAGATTGCTGAGCGGTGGAAAGAATTGGGCAAACCCTTAAAAGGTATTTCCTCAAAGGTTCAGTTTGAAAAGCAAGCCTTTGACCGGTCAATCGAAGGCTGGCGGCTTTTCCCGAACATTAAGCGGCAGGTGGCATTTAAAAAGATTACTCCATTGCGTTTGTCCCCAGATGATTTTGGGTATAAGACTCCTTTGGGCGACATAATCACTGTTAATAATGAGGAGCGGGAATGGCTTCAATTAATGCTGGACGAAATGTACAAGTCTATCACGGTTGAGGATAAGAAATGAAGAGAGCGAATGAATGTATAAATGTTTTCGACTACCGGTTTTCCACCAAGCCATACAACGCGGTGCTTAACACCTACCGTTTCGCGTACCGCGAATACGCCCCGGATACGGGCCGCTGGCTGTCGCAGGACCCGATCTTCGAGCGCGGCGGCCACAACCTCTACGCCTACTGCGGCAACGACCCGGTGAACGGGTATGACCCGCTGGGGAAATTTACAGTTTATCCAGCTAACGATGCGCCGCGTTTTTCTTCAAGCAGTGATTTTTGGATGGCGGTGTTCATAGAACTCGATGACAAAGAGTCTAGTGGTACGATATTCCTTAAAAGATTTATTAAGTATCATTTATGCTCGTGTGACGGAAACAGTGGGCGAGACAAAAATGAAAATAAAAGAATTATATCTGCTTACCATGTTTCAGGCAAGAAGTCTAATCAAATGTATCCGTATCGTTTTGATACTGGCGATGAAATGAAAAACCATTATGAGATAGCTTCGCTTCCTGCGTACAGTAATTACAGCGGATGGATAAGCATAAGCGCCACGATAGGATTTTCAAGGGGCTTTTCGCCTAGCAATGGAAATCTGGTGTCATCCGATTCTTTTGGCACCCAAGCAAATGATATGGAAAGGCATCTGGACAACTACGATGATTCGTCTAACAAACCGGTCAAATCACCTGCGAAAGCTTCGTTTAACGCAGTTTTGAAATATAATTGTGATAAAGGTGCTTCACTTGATTCCGATTCTTATAATAGAACTGGCAATTGGAGGTATAAACACAACGACCGCCTTGATGAAAATGGCATTCCAAGATCACAAGCAGAAAATCCCAGAAGTTTTGCTTATTTAACATTGGGAGGGTTTGACAATTAAAATGCCTTTAATGAGTTATTAACCATGGTTAGGAGCGATAGGATGAATTTGTCATTAATGATTACAATTGTTATTGTTTCTGTTCTCCAATTGTCGGCAAAAGAGACTTTGCGTGATGATTTGTCTTGCGCAAAATGTTATCTAACAAGTGACTTTAGTAAAACTGATGATAATATAAGATGGCTAAAGGGATATGAGTCTTTCTCCGAAAAGTTTCTGTCGGAAATTTTACAGCAACGAGTCGGGATATGGGAAAGTGACTTGTTTGACAATTTGGCTTGCTACGATTGGAATGGGATAAAGAGACTTTGGGTAGAAATAACCAATGATGCCGTGGTGTCACTGTATTTAGAAAATATTGCAGGGGAGTTTATCGACTGCGATAATTCCGGCAAGTTCTTTTTTTCCGACGAGTCAATCTTTGTTGGAGAAAGTCATTCAGGATTATTGTTTCATTACGGAATAGTTGACGATTGCATGTACGTTTTGTTAAGTCCCAACAAATACCAGATTAAGCTTTCTCTCAAAAGGTCTAAAATGCGCCCGGCAAGACTCGTTCCATTAAAATATAAAAAGACTCATAGATATGTCGGGAATGAACTGGTGGAAGTTAAAAGTGGATATTGTGACACTAACCTGTACAGTATAATTTCCGGTTTTTACAGTTCTAAAGATATATCGCCGGTTGAGGTCTCACACGGTGTTACCCAAAAATTTCTTTCAATTAACCGTAATGGAGTGATGGCGGACATATATTTGATTGACGGGAAATATTGCTTCATGGAAAGAGAATGGCCATGGTGCAAATTCCATTTAAGACAAAATTTCATGGGGATTCCTGCTGTCGGCGACGGCAGGTTAACTTTCGCGAATCCGCCCCCCTACGCAGCTGATTATGAAATGCTTAGGGCCAGATATGCAGGGTTAAAAGGGCTTACAGAAATAGAAAAGGAACTTTACCGTTGGTACAGCAATTCGCTATTTTATGCAAGGGAAAAAGCCAAGAATTGGATTAATGAACCGAATGTGGTTTATACGCTCACCACCAACATGGTTTTTAACAAGGATGACATGGAGATAATGCGTGGGTGGGAACGTTTGGAGGCAGATAATGAATTAAAAGAAATTTATTTGAAGAAAATTATTGTAAATTAGTTTTTATGATGGTGGAGAACGTCATGCCTTGCAACGGAATTTTTACCTATAAACCTTTAAGCCAGAAACGCTTTGGCAATTTGTCGGCGTATGTCGTATCCCACACCGGACAGGACTTCGACTACCGGTTCTCCACCAAGCCCTACAACGAGGTGCTTAACACCTACCGTTTCGCGTACCGCGAATACGCCCCGGATACGGGCCGCTGGCTGTCGCAGGACCCGATCTTCGAGCGCGGCGGCCACAACCTCTACGCCTACTGCGGCAACGACCCGGTGAACGGGTACGACCCGCTGGGGTTGAAGGAGGTTACCGTACCCAAATGCCATGCGATACTTATACTAGGGCATACTGTTAAAAGTAATCCATACACATGGAAATTCGATGAATGTAATTGCGGGTATGGCGGCGTGGTGGGGTGTCGACCTTATTCAAACAACCCGGATAAGGAAGACAACAGATGGCCAAGGGTCCCGTTTCATGACGATGTCATGCTATCAGGTGTTGCTAGCGATATTGGACATAATAATTATCTTGTTAAATCTGATGTTTTTGACCAAAACCTGGAGAATTATAATGAATATGAAGCGGAACATAGGTTCTTGCATGGGGTGAAGAATGCCATGGGGCTGGAATCTTTTAAGGACATAATAAAAAAGTTAACGGAAGAACCATGCGCTTGTGATGAAATAACATTTGAAATATGGACTTCAAAAGGTGGATGGGAGGTCAAAGAAGCTTTTGACGAATTCAAGCTCAAGAAGAATTCAAAAAAGAAACTTGTTTATCGAAAAGGACAAAACGGGGAGGTCTTCTGGAATGAAAACTTTGGCAAGAAAGAAGAAGATGTTAGCAAATAGAGGCTTAATCCTTAAATGGGGTTACATATTTACCTTGATGCTGGCAGTTGCCTACTATATCGGCCAGCATGTTGAAGTTTTGCGATGTAATTGCGATTTGAAAAATTATGTAATGAAAATCAACCCCGGAGCCTATGATTTAAATTTTGTTTCCCAGAAATCTCGCTACGCACGATTGGCGCATAACGAGGCAATAGAATATGTAGTAAAACATAAAATGAGCAGTGTTGCATTGGATGGGAGCCTGTCGGATAATTTGCGGGCGGCAGACGAAAATCACTTTGAAATGATGAACAGATATGTTGATAACTGCGAAGATAGCCTTTTTTGTAAGTTTGTTTATGGCTTCGATGTGGCGATGGTGTCGTTGGCAGAGCCAAGATTAGTACTTGAAATAATGGGGGTAGTGGCACGCAAGAAGCCAGAACATTACAAAGAAGAACGCTACAGCGGTAATTACTTGGCAGATGATGGCAATTTGTTCTCATGCTTGGCTTCGCCGCAGCATATCATTGCCTCAGTCATGGCATTCCAAACCAGAGCTAAATCCTCGGATGCGATTATTCCATGCGGGTTCACCTGCGATGAATCGTGTATTGAAGAGGGCAAATGTGACGCGATTTGGTTTTACATAATCCATCCGCGTCGTTTGAAAGGAGAGATTTTCAGGTTGCCGCTGGATAATGGCCCATCGCCGTTTACCGGATTGGTTAGCCCTGTGTATCATCCCAAAAGGTTGTATGTTTTTAACCCTTTGGGCGATTTTACGGAGATGTTGCCGTCGTCAAACCAAGACTTCCTTGTTTGGGAAAGTGTGCGCAACATTAAGCGCACTAATCTGATAGGAAGTTTGTGTTGCTGCTCGGCGGAAGAGATATCTGGAGAAATGAAACGCATTGCGGACGAATTAGAAAAAATAGAATCTTATGTTTATGCGTTGCGGAGCGGATACGAAAATGGAAGCCCAGCGATTAATCACCCGTCAAGCACAGATGAATATCGAGTTTTGTCCGAAATGAAACGCCAGCGATTGTATGCTCTTAAAATCCTCGAAGGGCAAAAACGAATGCTTAAACCGGACAGCGGGTGGGTGCGGTGGCAGGAGTTTAACCACAAGATGATGAATCTCGAGGATTTGCGCTGTCAAAAACTTCCGGGAGGGGAAATGTAATGGGAATCCGGAGGGTTTTTGCAAAACTATTCCGTAACAGGTTTTTTTTAGGGGCGATATTGCTGCTTGCTGTTATTTTTTGCATACGCGAGCATCTTTGCCTTATGCGCATACAATGGCAGATTGCCGACACTATACAATTGGTGAGCGCACAGTCATTATGGCATCGGCAATTATTTATGCCAAAAGAAACCATGAGACTTGTTATTGACCAGAAAAACAGAAACCTCCGATTGATTAACGTGTTGCACCAGTTAACAGAGGTGGACACTCCTGAATCGCGCGATGCCGAGGTTAAGGAATTTTGCCGATATTACGATTCTTATACTAATAGCCTGTACAGTAAATTGGGTATCGCCCAAACGGAGTTAGTGGCCTACCACCTGTTTTTCCCGAATATGCTGAACTTACAATCGCGGCCGAAAAATGAGCACTTGATTCAAGGAGATGCAAAATGCGCGTCTGCGCTTTCAGCGCCGGATGGTTTCAGTGAAATTCCGCATTCTGGCGGCGCGTCCAATGTAGTGGCATCCGTGTTGGCGTATGAAAGCTTAGATAGTGGCAGCGCACTTCCATTTTTAACACAGGATTGCGATAAGCTTGGCGTTAACTGTAAAGTTATTTGGTTTTATGTGGTTTATCCTGAAAGTCTCCGCGGAAACATTTTTCCTTTAAAGTTTAAAAGTGCAATTAAACCTGAATGGTCGTTATGTTTTCCCACATATTTTCCTAATGTATTGTACTACTTTAATAAAAGCAAAAAAGTGAGTCATTATCTGCATAAATGGAACCCTGAAGAAACTTTTAACAGTCGTACTTCTAGTGGTGTTCGTTATCCTGCCGTATATGGTACTCGTTTTTGCACATCAGTTAAAGAAGCTGAACAGGAGTTGGCACGCTTGTCGGAAGAAAATGTTAAAATCAAAAAACAGCTTGCCGAATTAACCAATGACATATTGACATTTAAAATCTCAAGGCGGGATTATGATGAACTTGTTATGCACGGGTACTGGCTACATACGGCGAAGTTAAGGAATGAACAAGAAGCATTTGGAGTCAAACAGCAATTAAAATATTTAAATACACAATCCTCTGGACTACACAATATTGTAAATACCAATGATGCGTTGCATACTTATCAAAAGGAGAGCAAGTAATATGAGAAAAATGGCCAGCTTGATTGCTCAATGCGGCAATTCAAATAATACAAAAGTGAAGCTCCCCGGCCGCTCCGTGAACGTGTGGGGGCGAGACCTCTCCGGCACCCTCGGCGGCGC
>DBXY01000047.1:33986-34441 GCA_002309765.1 Verrucomicrobia bacterium UBA1200 | reverse complement strand
CGCTTCGCTTGGATCAAGATGCGCCCGATGTCCCTTGCCGAATCAGGCGAGTCGTGCGGAGCCGTCTCGCTCGGTGCGCTTTTCGATGGAGCGGATGGGGTTGCAGCCACGTCCAAGGTGTCTGTGCCTGATTATGCGCATATCATCTGCCGCGGTGGATGGCCCGAAGCCGTCCTTGCGAAAAACCCTCGCGTCGCCTACCAGAAATCCATAAACTACGTCGAAGCCGTGATCAACGAGGATGTCCACCGCGTGGATGGCGTGGAGAGGAATCCCGCGCTGGTGCGCCTTGTCCTCCGCTCGCTCGCCCGCAACATAACGACGCTTACCGCCACGCAGACGATTCTAGACGACGTGAAGAACCACATGCCGACGACAAGCGTAAAGACTCTGGATTCGTACCTGAACGCCCTGCGCCGCATATTCGTGGTAGAGGACGAGCCAGCCTGGCTTCC
>DBXY01000047.1:27566-33950 GCA_002309765.1 Verrucomicrobia bacterium UBA1200 | reverse complement strand
CCTTCGATAGCGACTGCCGTCCTTGGAGTCAGGCCGGAGAAGCTGATGAAGGACTTGAATCTCTTCGGATTCCTATTCGAGTCAATGTGTGTCCGCGATATGCGCGTTTACGCCCAGGCGAACGACGGAGAAGTGTTCCACTACCGCGACGCTTCGGGTCAGGAAGTAGATATAATCGTGTCGTTGCGCGACGGTCGCTGGGGTGCGGTGGAGGTCAAACTAGGAGGCGGACAGATAGACGATGCGGCGAGAAACCTTCTTGCGCTCAATGAGAAGGTCGATGGCGGGTCAATGGGAGAGGCTTCATTTCTCATGGTGTTGACGGGCACTGAGTTCGCATACAGACGCACGGACGGCGTGTTTGTGGTTCCATTGGGTTGTCTACGACAATAAAGTGGTAATGCGTACCGATGAAACCGATATGGATATGCATGTGAATTTTCGCATAGGGGTACTGGTGGAACGCCAGATCTTCGCTAATGATTCGGGCGTTTTCCGTTACCATGCCTTTTACGCTTGAAACCGTCGGTTGGAATTGGTATCATACTTACGTTATTTCGTGTGGGGAAAGTGCATTCCCAAGCGTAAAGCCGGACAAACAAATGGTGAAGTATCTTGATCCAAAGGCGGATTTGACATTCAAGAGGGTTTTCGGCGAGCATCCGAATCTCGTCGCGAGCCTCCTGAATTCCCTTTTGCCGTTGCCGGACGGCCAAGAGATAACCGATGTTGAGTACATGTCGCCGGAATTGCTGCCCCGCACATCCCTTGAAAAGAACAGCATCGTCGATGTGTTCTGCAAGACTGGGGACGGACGTCGGTTCATTGTCGAGATGCAGATGTGCTGGACGGCATTCTTCAAGAACAGGGTTCTATTCAACTCAGCCAAGGTGTACGTCGATCAGCTGGAGCGCGGTGATGAATATTCCGAGCTTCGTCCGGTCTATTCGCTCAACCTGGTGGACGCAGTCATGAAGAAGGATGTCCCTGAGTTCATCCACCACTACAAGGTGGTGCATGAGAAGTACACGAACAAGGTCATCAAGGGGCTTCACATCGTATTCGTCGAGTTACCGAAATTTAAGCCTCAAAGCATTGCGGAACGCAAGATGGCTGTGCTGTGGCTACGATTTCTCACCGAGATTAACAACGCGACCGACAGCGTTCCGCCAGAACTGATGGAGTCCAAGGAGATTTCGCAGGCCGTCGAACTCGTAAAGACGGCGGCGTACAGCCAGGCGCAGCTGATGGGCTACGATCTCTTCTGGGATGCGGTGCGCGTACAGAAAGAAATAATGGCGGAACCTGAGCGTCGAAGCAAGATAGCGTTCAAGAAAGGCCTTGAAGAGGGCTTGGCGGAAGGCAGGGCGAAAGGCCTTGAAGAAGGTTTGGCAGAAGGCAAAGCAGAAGGCAGGGCGGAAGGATTGAGAGAGGGTAAAGAAAAACTTCTCCAAGCTGCCCGTAACCTGAAAGCCATGGGATTGACTGCAGAACAAATCGCGGCGGCAACCGGCCTGACCGCCGCAGAATTAGAAAAGCTTTGAACCAATGACTACCGCCATCCATAACATCGCAGCATTTGCCAACAAGGTCCGGCGGACGGGCGCGGGAACGCGCTTGTGCGGGCTTCGCGTATTTATAGCCCCCCCCCACACACACACCACACGCGGTCTTGACGGACGCGATGTAGGGCCCGTGGCGCGGCATATACGCCGCGCTGGACAGCCATCCCCCAATCAGCCGTTTTTTAACGCCGGACATTCGGCATCTTACGTCGGCATTTTGTACCCGCCGCATCATTTCCATTTGAGACAAGGGACGAGAACTAGATTTCGTCTCTTGTCTCTTTGTTTATCCGGAACAATGTGCGTGAAGCACTCTCACCAATCAATGAAAGGGGCGAATCCATGACAACAAGAAAGGGGATTGTGAAAAAGAAGTTTTCTGAGAATCCGTATGTGCGGTTCGGCGTGGGAGTGACCGCAAAGGGGAAGATCGGTAGTTTTATTGTGCCGTTGGTAGTATTGATTCTGGCTGTTGGTACGATGCTGCCGCCGACGGTAAGGGCAGAGGCGAAGTCCGTGTCGCTTTCGTGCAGCGGATACACGGGCACATCAACACTGACGGACTTTCAGGCTCTTGTCAAGTTGTCCGATGGCGCATACGGTTTCCATTATGCCGACTGTGTTTCCAGCGACGGTTCCGATATCTGGTTCACCGATTCCGATGGCAATCTGATTCCGCATGAGGTTGATACGTGGAACGCCTCAGGCAATTCTTTCGTGTGGGTCAAAATCCCAAGCGTGAAACCCGTTGCTGAAGGGGCCTCCGAGATAACGATGCACTGGGGCGAGACGCGGACTGCCGAACAGACTTGTATGGCGTCAGACACTTGGAACGGCTTTGTGGGTGTGTGGCACATGGGTATGGCGAGTGGCGCCGAAAACGAGCCGGATGTTACCGGAAACGGGTTTGATGCGGTGCCGTCGGTTGTTTATGGAAACGGGAACGTTTCGCACATGGTGGCCGACCCTGATGGTGTGGTGGGCGGAAGCCGCGTTAATCAAGTGTCAACCGCTGATAATAACGCGAACGGATTAAAAGTGCCCGACTATTCCTCGGCGATAACTGATTTTGCCAGATTCTCGATTGGCGGGTGGTTTCGCGCAACCGGAACCGTTGGCTATTATTCCCGGCTGATCGCTCAACGGCATTATGCCGGCCCCCGAAATAATGATGTGGCTGGTTGGGAAGTGGAATTTGGTCCCAATACCGCTACTACTCTGAATACTGTCCGAGGGATGTCATCCCAACAACTGCCTCCGGTAGAAGTGCCTGACATCGTCAATAACTGGGATTATATTTACGTGACTTACAATGGTAGCATAGCTACTCTCTACGTGAATGGCGTGGCAGCAACCTCGGGTTCGATCGCCGCCTGTACCTTCAGCGACTACGGTTTCATGATCGGCGCTCTGGGCGGGTATGGCATCGGCTGGTACGGTCGGTACGATGAGGTGCGGATGTACAATGGCGTCCATACGGCCGACCGCGTCAAGGCGGACTTTGACACAATGTCCAATCCTGACTCGTTTCTCATTTGTGTGCAGGATCCGTCTGTTATTGTCATGGCGACATGGAATGGCGGCGCGAATGATGGATCCGTGGACAACGCCGCGAATTGGACGTGTCTGAACGGATTCGGTGATGTTGTGGAGAACGCATTGCCGACATCCGATTCGAAGGTGATTATCGAGGGGACATCAGTGAATCTGCAGCTTCCTGTCGATAAAACGTTGGAGAGCCAGTCCATAACTGTCCGTGACTGTATTCTCGGAGCAGACTGTGACTGGCGGGGGTTGCCCCCCAATACAAGCTTGCAGGGTACGGTCGATCTCGCAGGGCATAATCTGCATCTAAAGAAGCTTGTTGTTGGCGTGGGAACGGTTACTTCCACTGTGTCAGCGACGGATGAGAGCGCGAGCGAACTGCATGTGGATGTCGATCAGGGAGAGACTTGGTTGAATTACCAGCTCGTCCTGTCCGGAGCCGTGAAACTCGTCAAGGAAGGGGAAGGTACGTTCGGGGCTTGTAAAACCGACCAGTCATACGGTGGCGGAACTGAGGTGAAAGCCGGTACCCTTAAGATTGGGGTGAATGGCAATGCACATCCGCTCGGAGCGTACAATACCCGCGTGTTAATCAATACGAACGCCGTGATGGACGTGAGCGGAACGGGAAATTATAACAACCACGAGTTCGTGCTTAATGGCGGAACATTGTGCAATACCGGCGCCGATGTGGGAAGCGGTTACGGTCAGTTCAAGACGATCCGTCTTTCGGCGGACTCGTACTTCAACGCCAGAAGAAACTGGGGTTATGTCGGCAACGGATACGCGGCGACGGAACTCGACCTTGCCGGGAATATGCTTGATGTGACGATCGCTTCGTCACATTTCTTTTACCTGATTAACACGGCCGTGTCCGCCGGACGGATACGGTTTCACGGTGAGGGTTCGCTTCAGACAGGTGACAGCGGAGCGGAGGGTTCGAAAGGTGAAAACAATGCGTCTCATACAGACTTTATCGTGGAATGCCCGCTAACTTTATATGCGCCGCTCACCGTGCATGACTATCATGCCAATTACGAGGGAACATCCAATACCGGCACAGCCGTATTGAAGGTCTGTGGCACGTTCAAACCGTCCGCACATAACTGTTATTACGGTGCGACGATTACGGACGGCGCGACGATTGACCTTTCAGCGAGGACGAGTCCGTTGGATGTGGTATCGTCATTCACAAGTGGTGACAACACGCTCAAATTCGCTGATGGCGCAACTGTGACGATAAAGATCGGGAAACGACAGCCTTCGGCGAAGGTGCCATTAATCTCATGGACAAATGAGACGAAGCCCGTTAACATTGGCAACATCACTTTTATCATGAGTGATATTCCGGGTAATTGGTATGTCGTCAAGAAGGAGGATGGCCTATACATCGATTCCGGAGGCATAATCTTTGTTCGCTGATCGGGGAAGCGCAATGGGAAACGCGGGAAGGATCCTTTTGGCCGGGCTGATGGGCGTCTGTTTCGGAGACGTGTTAGCGGCCCGGCCGGATTACGACAAACCGAACTATGATGTCGCGAAAATCGCCCCGTATACGCTGGAGGATCCGCTGACCTTCTTGGATGGGACGAAGGTGGCGTCTCCGGCGGATTGGCCGCGCCGCCGCCGGGAGATTCTGGAGATCTTCGCGAAGTAGATGTTCGGACAGGAACCGCCCAGGCCTGAGGCGTTTGTTGCCGAGAAGCTGGAAGAGGGGGTGACGTTGGCGGGTTTCGGCATCCGCCGCCAGTACCGCACGTGATTCAAGCCCGACAATCCATTCCCCGCCGATTACGACACCCCTGTGTCGGCAGGGATCTCGCCTATGTCCGCCGCACGGAGGGACACGGCTATTCGGCCCATGATTGGACCTGGCTGATGAATTTCTGCGACTCGCTTTTGCCGAAATACAACGGCAAGTTTGTCGCTATTTCCAACAGTCGTGTTCTCGGCGACTACGATGATTTCAACCATGGAGTGGACGCCACCCTTTCGGCAGGTTACGCTCCTGGATCGTTCATCGTACATTTTTGCGTTCCCCGCGAGAAAGAGATGCCTTGGATATGTCTTTCAAGCAGGACTGACTTCTCACACTCGATGATATGAGCGCAATCAGCACAGAGTACCCGAATGTAGTTCGCGAGATCATAACGTATGTGAACGTGGCTTCGCATGAGGCCTGGGTTCACCTATTCGCCAAATCTTCAAATAGGAACCAGAATTCTTGTGCAATTAAGTTCACCTAATAGTCAAAAATCCATTTAGGTGAACCTGTTGCGATAGACATAAGAAACAGTTAATGATACAATATCTTTTGTTCTTGAAGAAAGGACTCTTATGGACTTCTTTGACAGAGAAAATGAAATTGGTGACTTGATGGCACTTGAAGGAAATTGCGCCAGGAGATTCCGCTGTGGCGAACATTGCGCGGTTGGCGTTTCGCCCGAATTCGATTCTCCGCATAGGCTTTGATGAGATGTTTTCGGATGTCATAACGAAGCTGCCAACTCTATCAGGGATAATTATACGTGCGCTTGTAGATCGTCCGTTGTCGGTTTCTGAAGCGTCGGAAGCCATCAATGCAGGAAAGGGCGGGAAGATTGGCGTGGCGCTGGAGCATTTGGAGAAGGCCGGAATTGACGGCAGACATTGTTGTTAATTGAAAAGGAGCAGGCTGATGAAATTCGATGGTGACGCGAGCGGCAGCAATGGCCGTGATGATGGTAATCGCCGCAGCGGGGGCCAACGTGGTGCGGAACCTCGCGGGCGCGACAACGGGAAAAACGCGCCGCCGTTGATGGCGACTGCCGTTACGGCGGGGNNGCGGAACAGTATGAGGAAAAAGCGCTGGATCTGAACGATCTGCTGGTTCGCCACCCGATCGCCACATTCTTCGTGCGGGCGGCGGGCGATTCGATGGAAGGCGCAGGGATTCGCGACGGCGACATTCTGGTGGTGGACCGGAGTCTTGACGCTCGGGACGGCTCAATTATCATCGCCGGGGTGAACAACGAGTTTACCGTAAAATTCTTCCGCCGTGACGCCAAAGGGGTACGGCTGGAAGCGGCAAACCCGAAATACCAACCGATCCGTTTCCGGGGGTATGAGGAACTACGGCTTTTCGGGGTGGTTACCGCCGTAATCCACCGCTTTGTCTAGCCGCCTACAACGCTCCCTTAATGCGCTCGTACTTCGCCACGGCATCGGCGATGCACTCCATGGCGGCGCGCGAAGAGATGGTGGCGGCGGTGATGGCGTCAACATCGCCACCGTC
>DBXY01000047.1:316-27491 GCA_002309765.1 Verrucomicrobia bacterium UBA1200 | reverse complement strand
TCAAAGCTTACCAGCTTGCCGTCGGTGCCAAGGCCGACCATCAGACGGACCTCGCCGCCGTAGCCGTTGTTGGAACGCCCCTCAATCGCCACGGCCACAGTTTTACCATCGCGCTTGCCGACGAAATAACTTACGCCGTCGCGCTCCGCTTTTTCCGGGGTCGCGCATCCCGCCGGCAGCACCAGCTGCGCGGCCTTGGCGGTGCGGAGTTCCAGCGACTGGGCAATCGGCCCCTCGGTGAGTTTGAACACCGCCGCGAGCAATGCCGAGCAGACACAGCAAATCACGGTCAGAACGACTATCAGTTTAGGCATCTCGTTCATGTTTAAGCCTTTTTGGTGCCGAAGACCCGATTACGGGTGGCGCGGTTGATTAACGGGGTGAGCGAATTCATAATCAAAATCGCGAAACTCACGCCTTCCGGATAGGCGCCGGTTTTGGAAGTGCGGATGAGCATGGTGATGACGCCGCAACCAATACCGAAAACCAACATACCTTTCTTGGTGATGGGCGAAGTCACCATGTCGGTCGCCATAAAAAACGCGCCCAAAAACAGCCCGCCCGACAACAAGTGCGCTATCGGCGGCAAAGCGGATCCGGGACAGCAGATTTTGAGCACCCAAGCGTAAACGAACACCGTGGCAAGGTAGGCCACCGGAATGTGCCAGGAAATCACCTTACGGGCCAAGAGGTAAACCGCCCCGGCCAACAGAGCGATCGAGCAAGTCTCGCCGACACATCCGTTAAGATTCGCGCCGAAGAAAAAGTCGGTAAACAGCGAAGGTTGGAAACCGGGCATCGCCTGCCCGCCCTTCAGCACCGCCTTGGCCATCCCAAGCGGGGTGGCGGTAGTGAGCGCGTCCGCCAGCCCGCCCGCCGCGCTGGTGGCGGCGGGNNTGCCGCATCCTGGGCGGCTGCCGCCAGCTTATAGGACCAGTTTGCGCGACTCCAAGTGGTCATCGCGCCGGTAAAGGAGATCAGCATGAAAACGCGGCCCGCCAACGCGGGGTTGAAGGGGTTGTAGCCCAGACCGCCAAACACCTGCTTGGCGATGGCAATGGCAAAAACCGAGCCCGCTACCGCCATCCATGTGGGGAGTTCCGGCGGCAGGTTGAACGCCAGTAACACGCCGGTCACGGCGGCGCTGAGGTCGCCCAGCGAGTTTTCGCGTTTCATCAGCTTGCGGCAGACCCATTCCGTGGCCAAGCAGGTCAAAACGCACGTCGCGGTGAGCCGCAACGCGTTAAGGCGGAAGAACCAGCACGCGGCGGCAAAGGCCGGAGTCAGGGCAATCAGCACATCCAGCATGATCCGCCGCACTGACGCGCCGGAATGGGCGTGCGGCGAGGAACTTACCATCAACAGATTCGGGTTAACTTCGGGGTTCATCGGAGATCCTTTCCAAGCCTATTTTTTCGCAGCTTCCTGCTGTTTGGCGCGTTCTGCCGCGCGCTTCGCGTTTACAATCGCCTTGCCGCGCCGGAAATGCTGCACCAGCGGACGATGCGCCGGACACACCCAGGAGCAACAGCCGCACTCCACGCAATCCATCAGCGAGATGTTCGCCGCGCCGTCAATATCCTCCGCCTCAATCAACTGGGAGAGTTCGGACGGAATCAGCCGCATCGGACAAGCGTCCACGCAACGACCGCAGCTGATGCAAGCCTGGGAGGTGAAGTTGGAGACCTCCCGTGGGGGCAGCACCAAAATGCCGCCGGTGGTTTTACCGCAGGGGATGTCGCCGCTGGCTTGCGCGAACCCCATCATCGGACCGCCGGAAATCAGCTTGGCTGGCTTGCCGACGTAACCACCGCAGGCTTCAATCATCTCGGCGTAAGAAACGCCAAAGGGCGCCATCAGATTCGCAGGATGCGCCACGCCCTCACCGGTAACCTCGATCACGCGTCTGGTCAGGGGACGACCATTGACCACCGCGTCGTAAATCGCGTAAACGGTGCTGACATTCTCCACCACGCACCCGGCATCCATCGGGAGGCCGCCGCGCGGCACCTCGCGTCCGGTAACAGCGTAAATCTGGTGTTTCTCCGAACCTTGCGGATAGACCGTGTGGAGCCGCACTACCGCCACATCTCCGTCCACGCCCTCAAACGCCTTAGCCATCGCCTCGATGGCGTCGGGCTTGTTGTCCTCGATGGCCACGCGGAGCTTTTCGGCGCCGAGAATGCGGCGCATAATCTGGGCTCCGACCGCGATATGGTCGGCGTGCTCAACCATCATCCGGTTATCACCGGTAAGGTAAGGTTCGCACTCCGCGCCATTCAGGATAATGGTGTCAATCGGCTTGTTCGGCGGCGGGGAAAGTTTCACTTTGGTCGGGAAACCCGCGCCGCCCATTCCGACCACCCCGGCCGCGCCGATGCGCTCAAGCAGGATTTTCGGATCTGCGGAACCCCAATCCGCAATCGGGGGCATCAGCTCCCACTCCTGCTCCGGCGAAGTCTCGATCACTATCGCCTGGCAGGGCCGGCCGGGGGCGGTGACGGTTTGATCGATTGCCTTTACCTGTCCGGATGCCGGGGCGTGGACGGGCGCGGAAATGAAACCGCCCGCCTCGGCGATAAGCTGCCCGGCCTTTACGATGTCGCCTACCTTAACCACCGGTTTGGCGGGCGCGCCCAAATGCATGGACATCGGAACCGTCAGCTTGGCGGGCAACGGCAGTTCGCGAATCGCCTCGCGGTCGCCGAGATCTTTATGATACTGCGGATGGATGCCGCCTTTAAAATGGAATGGAGAGTTGATGATTTTCATGGTTAATCGGCATCCTTCGTGATACAGTGTCCGGGACATTTGGCGATAACGTCATCGGCCTTGGTGAGCGGTTGGGAATAGTCGCGGGCGCAAAGGAACCCGTCGGCGGAAAACGCGCCGGGATCTCCCAACTTGGTACAAAGGCGACAACCGATACAGCCTTTGGCGCACACTTTTTTCACCGCCGGGCCTTTGTCCTTGGAGGAACAGCGCACATGCACGGTTTCGGAAGCCGGAACCAGTTTGATCAGCTTGCGCGGACATACGGTGGCGCATTTGCCGCAACCGATACAGCGGGATTTGACCACCCGGGCAATGCCGTTTGCAATTTCAATCGCGCCGGCTGGACACGCCCGCGCGCAGGAGCCGTAACCCAGACAGCCGTAAGTGCATCCCTTGTCGCCGCCGCCCGTACTGTTTGCCGCCGCGCAATCGTTGATTCCGTTGTAGGCGAAGCGCCGCACCGCGCTGGTGGAATCGCCGCCGCACATAACCACCGCGACTTTTTTAACCACGTCGCCCGCATCGCGGCCGAGGCATTTGGCGATTTTGCCCGCCACCTCCGCACCGCCCGGCGCACAGCAGTTCAGCTCCGCCCCGCCGGTGACAATCGCCTTGGCGTAGTCCGCGCATCCCGCGAAACCGCAGCCGCCGCAATTTGCGCCGGGCAACAGGTCGGTCACCTGACCGATCAGCGGGTCCTCCTTAACGCTCAAAAACTTGTCGGCCACCGCGAGTGCCAACGCGCTTACGCATCCGATGCCGCCGACACACAAAGTTGACACTGTTATCGCATTCATAATGAAGCTCCCCTTCGCCCAAAGAGTCTGGTCAAACCACTTCGCCCAAGCGGTACAATTTGCTTATATACGCCCGCTGTCAACAACTTCGGGAATAAGCGGACACGGCGAACAATACCCTTTATTGCCACTTTTTTACTTTACCAATCCGTTGAAGCCCATGAAGGCCAAACTCAGCAAGCCGGCGGTGACTAGCGAAATCGCCACGCCGCGAAAACAGCGGGGCGGATCCGCCCGCTCGATTTTCTCGCGCAGCCCGGTGAAAATCAGCAGGGCCATCGAAAAGCCCACCGACGCGGCAAAACCGAACACCACGGACTTGAAGAAGCCGTTGCCCTCCTTCATGTTCAGCACCGCCACGCCCAACACGGCGCAGTTGGTGGTAATCAATGGCAGGAAGATGCCCAACGCCGCGTGCAGCGGTGGCGCGAAACGTTTCATCACAATGTCAATCAGCTGCACCAGTGCCGCGATCACCAAAATGAAGGAGAGGGTTTCCAAAAATTTTGCCAGCCCCAACGGTTCCAGCAGCCACTTCTCCAGACACCAGGTGACCGCCGACGCGATGGTTATGACGAAAATCACCGCGCCCGACATACCAAGGGCTGTGGAGATCTTTTTGGACACTCCCAAAAACGGGCAAATGCCCAGAAACTTCGAAAGCACGAAGTTGTTCACCAGAATCGCGCTTACAATCAGCAGAAAGTATTCCATGCCTTTGTCTCCTTGGAAAAATCAATCGTAAGTTTAGCACGGAACCCGAAAAAAAACAAGCCGCAATATTTGTTATGGCGCATTCCGTCGCGGTAGCGTTACCCGGGAAAGGACGCACTTTTTACAACCTGACTATTGCGAACTGCTACGCCGTTAGAACTCGTAACGGGCGGAGAGCGCGTAGAAACGGCCCTCGGCAGGATAATAGTAAGTGTCGCCGCCAGACGCGCCAGCGAAATCGCAGTATTTGCGGTTGGTCAGGTTGTCCACGGCGAACTGCACCATCAGGTTGTCATCAAGCTTATCGCCGAAGGGATAGAAGCGGACGCCGCAATCGAACAGCGCGTAAGGCTTGAGTTTCGGGTAATCGTTACCGTAATCCCCGGCCAGATATTGGCTGGACACCTCGCGCACACCGGCGAAAAGCGCCACCCAATCGGTCGCCCAGACTTCACCCTGCAACCGAATCAGATGGTGCGGGGCGAGCGGGGTATGATTGCTGTCATATTCTCCCTCGGTAAACCGGCTGTCCGCGTAGCGGTAACACAGCGCGGCGGAAGCGACTTTCTCGCGCGCCCAGCGCAACATGGCGTCCAACCCGATCCGGCGGGTGCGGGCGGGCGAGTTGACGTTAGCCCCCCACCACCAGTTGTAGTAGATGCCAGGGTCATAGAACAGCTCGTGCTTCATCCACATCGTCCAAAGCGAGACATCGGCAAGCCACTCCTCAGCGGGTTGCGCGGACGCGCCAAACTCGGCACTGTAACCGGTTTCGGGATCCAGCGCCTTAGGGGCGTAGTTCAACTCGTCGCAGAACGGGGCGCGATAAAACCGGGTTCCGCGCAGGTAAAGCTTCGACCACTCCGACGGGCGATAATTCAATGCCGCCTCATAGGCGCGCTCATGGTCATCCCAGTTCGACCGGCCGGACTGTTTCGGATCCCAATGGGAATGGAAACGCTCCGTGCGCGCGCCCAGGGTCAACGACAAATCATCGGTAATAAACCACTCGTCCTGCACGTAAACACCAGAGGCCAACCGGCTGAAATCCTGCGACGTGCGGTATTTGTAGCCGTAGGAATACCCCTTGGAGAGGTAGTCCAGCGTTTCATAGCGCAGGTCCACGCCCACCGCGAAGGTGTTTTCGTGGCCGAACCACTCGGTCTTGTCAACATAGCGCGGGGCGAAGGTGTACTGATAAATGTCGTAAACGAGGTGCGAAGTGTAGGCGTCGTTGTCCCAATCCGTGGCGCGGCGGCTCAACGAAAGCGCCCCCTCAAGGTAGCGTTTCTCCGAAAAATACCCGCGCGCCGACAGGTTCAGCCCGTAGGTATAGATGCGGGCGGAATCGTCCGGGGTTTGGGCGGCCTGGTGTGAGTGCGCGGAATGGTATTGCGCGTAGGTCAGGCTGCCCGGCATCTCGTAGTCGTAGTAACCGTAGAAAGACCCGAGAGAAACACGGCTGCCGTTCTCCCAATTTTTCGCGATTCCGGCGTTGGCGTTCCAAAGCGTATAGCCGCCGTTGTCGCGGAAACCGTTGGAGTCCTCCCAATCGAGCGAAGCGCGGTAGGACACCCCCTCTTCAGCCCAACCGCCGCGATGGGCAAGGTGCGCGCGATAGGTGTCGTAACTCCCGACGGCCGCGCCGACTGTGGTCTTGTCGTCATACTGGTCAGCCTCGGAGGTGACGATGTTTATCACGCCGGCGGTGGCGTTGTCGCCGTTCAACACCGTTTGCGGGCCATGGATAATCTCGATCCGGCTGATGACGTCAATCGGGATACGGGTTAGGTTCGGTGCTGACATATCGGGGTTGTTGAGACGTTCGCCGTCCACCAGCACCAAAGTACGTCCAAAAGAGTTCTCGCCGAACCCGCGCATCGCAATCTGGCTGAATGCCGGATTGGCGTTCATCTTGCGCACCAGCAGGTTGGCCTTTTTTTCCAGCAGCTCAACGGTGGATTTGCACCCCGAAGCGGCGATCTCTTCGGCGGTGATAACCTGAACCGAGGCGGGAAGCTCGGTGGCGGTTTTACCCACCCGGCCGGCCTCCACCAGCACCGGCGGGAGGTTGGTCGACGCCCATGCCACCGAACCTAGACAGCATACGCCGACCGCAGCGGCAAGCATAAAAAAGTTTGACAGCAGATGTTTCATTAAAGTTTTCCTTACAAAACTCCCTTCCGGTTACAGCGGCGCGACAACGCCCGTTTTTCACGGGCTTCCGTTAATTACCAATAGATATGATACCATACCCGACACAAAATTTGCAAGCGACAAACGGCGTACAGCAAAATAGGTTCAGTTTTCGCTTTTCTTTTTCGGCGGAAAAGCATATACTTGACCGCGTTTATCAAACTTAAGGAGTTTTCACATGAAGAAAATCATTGCATTGTTCGCATTAGCGGCGGCGTTGCCGCTGGTCACCCCGGCGTTCGCCGAAGAAGAAACCGCAAAACTCGCCGCCGAGTCGGTGCTAAAGGAAGGCGTTCAGGCCGGAGTCTGGACCCAAGATTTTGCCGCCGCCCAAAAAGAGGCCGCCGCCAAGAAATTGCCGGTGCTGATGAACTTCACCGGCAGCGACTGGTGCGGCTGGTGCAAGCTGGCTGACAAAAACATCTTCTCAACCGACGAGTGGAAAAAGTACGCCGCCGAGAAGCTGGTTTTGGCGTGGATCGACTTCCCCAAAGACAAGTCGAAAGTCCCCGAAGCGTTCCAAAAGCGCAACGAAGAGCTTTCCAAGAAGTACGACGTCCACGGCTACCCCACCTTCATCATGTTGGACTCGGACGGCAACGAGTTGTTCCGTGCCAGCACCGGCCGCAGCAGCGCCAGCGAGTTCATCAAGCAGCTCGACGACGAATTCGCCAAAGCCGACAAAATCGCCAAATTGTCCGGCGATAAGAAGGCCGCCTATGACAAGGCAAAACAGGACCTTAAAGAGGCGAATGAGGCGTTCAAAAAATTCATCAAGGAAGCCAACAGCAAAGCCGAAGAGTTGCACAAAAAGGTCGAGGCTGCTGAAAAGGCCCTCGAAGCCGTGTTGGGCGACTAAAAACGGGTTTTCCGTCCACAACTGAACCTGACGGAAATCTTTTGCGTTTAATTTGGCGGTGTGGCCGTATCCGGTCGCACCGCCGATTTGTAATTAACAACGAGGTCTGAAATGAAACGTTTACTGATGCTGTCTTTGGTTTTGGTTTTAGGGTTGGCCCGTGCCGAGGAAGACCCGATGCCGGATGAGGTCCGCCGCGAGGCGAAGGCCGCGCTGGACAAGGGTTTGGCCTGGCTGGCCAGCCAACAGAAGGATGGCGGCTACTGGTCGGTCGAGCGTTTCCCGGCCATGACCGGTTTGCCGTTGTGGGCTTTCGCCGGGGCAAAAGACCCCAAATACGCCGCGCAGATGGATAAGGCGGTGGCGTTTCTGCTTGCCAAGGCCCAGCCCGACGGCGGCATCTATGTGCCGGACCCGCGCCGGGGCGGCGCCGGCTTGGGCAACTACAACACCGCGGTCTGCATGATGGGGCTTCACGCCACCGGGCGCAAAGACGTAGTGCGGGCGATCCAAAAGGCACGCGAATACGTGGCATCGACCCAGCTCACCGGCGACGACGAACACACCGGCGGGTTCGGCTACGACCAGGGCGGGCGGCGTTACACCGACCTTAACAACAGCGGCATGGCGATGGACGCGATGCGCCGCACTCAGGATGTCGAGGATTCGCGTCCGGCGGGTGAAAAGAAAGCGGATTTGAACTGGGAAAACGCGCTCAAGTATGTTGAGAACATGCAGCAGAAGGACGGCGAAGATAAGGGAGGTTTTGTCTATACCAAAACCCCGCGCGGGGAAGGTCCGGGCGGCATGGGCGGCGGACGTCCCCCAGCGGGCGGGAGACCGGTCGAGGAACGCCCGGTACTGAAATCCTACGGCTCGATTTCCTATGTCGGCCTGTTGTCGCTGCTCCACTGCCAGCTTAAGCGTAACGACCCGCGGGTGGTGTCTGCGCTTGACTATTGCGGCAAATACTGGACGCTGGACGAAAATCCCGGACAGGGCGAGCAGGGGTTATACTTTTACTATGACATCCTGAGCCGGGCTTTGAACGCCGCCGCAATCGACGAAATCAGCCAAAAGAGTGGCGGGAAGGTGGCTTGGCGGAACGAGTTGGCAAAAAAGATCGTATCGCTCCAAAAACCGGAAGGTTACTGGGTTAACGACAACAACCGCTGGTGGGAAAACGATCCGATATTAACCACCTCATACAGTCTTATCGCGCTAGAGGTAGTGCTTGGCATGGGAAAGTGACGTGAAAAGAAGCCTCACAATTTCGTTCCTCTTCGCAATGTTGGGAACGGCGGCAAGTCTAATGGCCGCGCCCAAACCGCTAATTATGGTGTCCATCCCGCCGCAAGAATGGCTGGTGAAAAGTTTAGCCGGCGACGCGGTGGAAGTCCGCGCTTTATTGGCGTCCGGAACCGACCCCCACACGTTTGAACCCACCGCGCGCCAATTGAAAAACGCCGCAAAAGCTTCGATATACTTCACGCAGGGGATGCCGTTTGAGGACGGGCTGATTCCCAAGCTTACCGCGTTAAACCCGCAATTGGCGGTAGCCGCCATGGACGAAAAAATCAAAAAACGCGAGGAAGGCGAGGAGCACGGACACGAACATGGCGGCCACCACCATCATCATGACCCGCACATCTGGCTCTCGCCCGACCGGTACTGCCAAATGGCGTCCAACACCGCGACCCGACTTTCGGCGGCATATCCTGATTTGCGGCAATCTTTAGCCTCCGGGCTTGACAAAACCGTGGCAGAGATCAGAACCGCCGATACGCGGCTGCGGCAAAAAATCCGTCCCGGAACGGTGTGGGTGGTTTATCATCCGGCATGGGATTATTTCGCCGACGATTACGGCATCAAACTGCTGACCATCGAACACGACGGCAAGGAACCGTCGGCCCGGCACATGGCGCAAATCGTAAAACTCGCCAAGGGGAAAAAAGCATCACTAGTGCTTAACCAGCCGCAGGGAAACCAACGTTCCGCGCAGATTGTAGCCGAGCAACTGAAAGTAAAACTGGTCTCCGCCGACCCGCTCGATCCCGACTGGCCGGCCCTAATGCGACGGCTCGGCGATTTGGCCGGCAATCCGGAAAACTGACACTAAAAAACCGCCCCCGCAGTTTTCACTGCAGGGGCGGTTAGCTTTTATCGCCAGATGCGGCGCGAGGATTACTCCGTTACCGGAGCGGCCTCGGCGGTGGCGGTCTCGCCTTCGGCGACGGTGGCGGCTGCCGCCTCAGTGCCGGCTGCGGCCTGATCCGTCGACTTAGGGAGTTTTTCCACCCACTGGAGGATGCAAAGCTCGGCGGCATCGCCGCGGCGGGTGCCGAGTTTGATGATCCGGGTGTAACCGCCTTCGCGGCCATCCATGCTGGGGACCACCTGATTGATCAGCTTACGGACCGCTTCGGGGTCAAGCAGGCGGGCCGCCGCGAGGCGGCGGGAAGCCAGCGTACCCTTGCGGGCCACAGTCACGATCTTCTCCGCGTCCCGGCGAATCTGCTTCGCCTTGGGCAGGGTGGTCTTGATGGAACCCTGGAGAACCAAGTTCGTCACCATATTCCTCATCATCGCCCTGCGGTGGGAGGAAGTACGGCCGAACTTTTTGGCAACACATTTATGACGCATTGGTAAACCTCAAACTTTCTTCTTACTGCTGCTTCTCGAGCAGACTGGGATCGAACTTGTAACCCAGGTAGAGCCCAAGCTCGGTCAGCTTGTCCTTAATCTCGTTAAGCGACTTCTTGCCGAAGTTCCGGTACTTGAGCATATCGGCCTCGGTCTTCATCGCCAACTCGCCGACGGTGGTGATGTTCGCGTTGTTCAGGCAGTTCGCAGCGCGGACGCTCAGTTCGATCTCGTTGACGCTCATGTTCAACACACTGCGCAGACGGTCGCGTTCCTCGTCCACCTTCTTCTCCGACGCCTCGAACTCCATGACCTCCTCGCTGTAGTCAACGAAGACGTCGAGGTGGTGGCGTAGCACCGCCGCCGCCATTTTGAGGGCGTCATCGGCGGTCACGCGGCCATCGGTCCAAATGTCGAGAATCAGCTTCTCGTAGTCGGTGCGTTGACCAACGCGGGTGTTTTCGACCTGGAAATTAACGCGGGTGACAGGTGAGAAGATGCTGTCAATCGGGATACGGCCGATTTCCTGGTCGGGGCGCTTGTTGCCCTCGGCCGGGCAGAAGCCGCGTCCGGTCCGGATTTCTACCTCCATGTCCAGCGAGCCGTCAGTGTCCAGCTCCGCGATCGGCAGGGTGGGGTTAAGCACGTCCACACTGTTCTCGCGGGCGAAATCGGCGGCGGTCACTACGCCCGGCCCCTTGCGGGAGAGGCGGAGGGTGACCGGGTCGCGGCTGTAGCTCTTGAGCAGCACGCGCTTCAGGTTCAGGATGATGTCCGTGACATCCTCCCGGACCCCGGGAAGCGAGCAGAACTCATGGCTGGCGCCGGCGATTTTCACCGAAGTTATGGCGACGCCCTCGATTGAAGACAGCAGCACACGACGAAGCGAGTTCCCGAGTGTCCGGGCATACCCCACCTCGAACGGCTCCGCGGTGAAGCGGGAATAACTGCCGTCCTTAGCTGCGGTGGTCTCATCCTTGATCACGCGATGGGGCATTTCAAAAAGACTCATACGAATCGGCATGGTTCCGTCCTTTCAACTAACCATCCGCCGGGGCATGCGGCCCCGGGCGGCGGGACTCTGTTCGCAATTAGCGCGAGTACAACTCAACGATCGCCTGCTCATTGATGTTTTCCGGGATCTCCGCGCGTTCCGGGACACGGGTGAACGTGCCGGTCATCGTGGCGGCATCCCAGTCCAGCCATGCGCACGCGGCGGTGCGGGGCTGGTTGAGCGAGCTGGTGATCACAACCATGTTGCGGTTCTTTTCCCGCACTCCGACGGTCTGGCCCGGCTTAACAATGTAAGACGGGATGCCCAGCACTTCGCCGTCCACCTCGATATGGCGGTGGGTGACGAGCTGACGGGCGGCGGCGCGGGTGGGGGCGATGCCCAGGCGGAACACCACATTGTCGAGGCGGGACTCGCACATCTGCATCAGCAGTTCGCCGGTCTTGCCTTCTTTGGCGAGAGCGCGCTTGAAGAACAGGTTGAACTGCTTCTCCAGCATGCCGTAGATGTACTTCGCCTTCTGCTTTTCACGGAGCTGCTCGCCGTACTCGGAGAGTTTCCGTTTGCGCTTTGCACCGTGCTGCCCCGGGGGGTTGGGACGGCGCTCCAAAACTTTATCGGGCCCGAAGATCGGCTCGCCGAAGCGGCGCGAAATCTTCGTTCTTGGACCAGTATAACGAGCCATTACACTCTCCTCCGTTTGCGGGGACGGCAACCATTGTGGGGAATCGGGGTGCAGTCCTTGATGACGGTAACGCGGATGCCGGCAGCCTGGATGGCGCGCACCGCGGACTCGCGGCCGGCGCCAGCGCCCTGGATCCGGACTTCGACCTCATGCATGCCCTTGGCGTACGCCTGGCGGGCCGCGTCATTCGCCACGGTGGTGGCGGCAAACGCGGTGGACTTGCGCGAACCCTTGAACCCGGTCTTACCGGCCGAACTCCAGGAAATCACGCCGCCGCGGGCGTCCGTGATGGACACCTGAGTATTGTTAAAGGTTGAACGGACAAACGCGATCCCGGCGGGGATCGACTTGGTTTTGCCCTTTTTCTTCGTCAGGTCAACCGCGCCCTTGGCCGTATCGTCACCGGCGGCCAGCACTGCGGCTGCTTCGCTGCGCGCCAAATCCTGCTCGGACATTGGGGCGGCTTCTTCTTCTTTTTTCGCTTCTTTTGCTTCGTCGCTCATTCGTTACTACCTTGATAGAGGTTTGGGTGGCTTACTTACCCGCCTTCATGGCGGCGCGGACGGCCTTGTCGCGGACGGCACCAACGGTGCGCTTCGCGCCCTTGCGGGTGCGGGCGTTGGTCTTGGTGCGCTGGCCGCGGACCGGCAGGCTCCGTTTGTGGCGGAGACCCCGGTAGGAGCCGATGCTGATCAGACGGCGGATGTTCTGCGAAACCTCGCGGCGCAGGTCACCTTCCACCCGGTAGTTTTCCTGAATGAACGTCACAATCTGGCGAATCTCGTCAGCAGTGAGGTCGTCAGACTTTTTGGCGGGGTCGATCCCGCACTTCTCGATAATCTCGCCGGCCCGGCAAGGGCCGATCCCGTGAATGTACCGGAGCGCGTACTCAATACGCTTCTTGCCCGGAACGTCCACACCTAGCAATCTCGGCATGGTACTTTCTCCAATTAACCCTGACGCTGTTTATGGCGGGGATTCGTGCAAATGACGCGAATTACACCCTTCCGCCGAATAATCCGGCAACGCTCACACATGCGTCGAACAGAACTACGAACTTTCATGACTCTATTCCTCTGTTGAGAGTGGCCGCCGAACCGCGGCGACCGACCCTTTGTCTATGGAAAAGTTGGAAATTTTCAAGCCAGCGTCAGAACTTCCACCTTTTCTTCAAGCACGGCCACGGTGTGCTCAAAGTGCGCAGACGGCTTCCCGTCCCGTGTCACCACTGTCCAGTCGTCGTCGAGCACCGCCACCCCCGGCCGCCCGAGATTCACCATCGGCTCAATCGCGATGGTCATCCCCGGCTTTAGGATGGGGCCGTGCCCGGCCGCCCCGTAGTTCGGAACCTGCGGATCTTCGTGGAGGTGACGCCCCACGCCGTGCCCCACAAACTCCCGAACGACAGAACATCCCGCCGCCTCCGCGACCCGCTGGACCGCGTTGGAGACGTCGGAAAGATGTCCGCCTGGCCGCGCCGCGGCGATACCCGCCGCCAACGCGTCCCTTGTTGTCTCTACCAGACGGATCACGTCCGGGTCCGTCACGCCCACCATCACGGTGCGCGCGCTGTCCCCGTGGAACCCGTCATAGTACACCCCAACGTCAAGGCTCACGATGTCGCCCGGCAGCACAACCCTCTTGCCGGGGATGCCGTGGATAACCTCGTCGTTGATGGAAATGCAAATCGCCCCGGGATACCCGTTATAATTAAGGAAAGACGGCGTGCCGCCGGTTTTCCTGATCAGTTCACGGGTCAACTCGTCCAGTTCGCCGGTGGTCATCCCGGGGGTCACCGCCTCCGCCACCTGCTTCAGAACCTGGCCGGTCAGCCGCCCCGCGACGCGCATCGCGTCGAGTTCGGCCTTGTTTTTGAGGATGATCTTCATGCCAGCGCCTGCTTCGCTTTCGCCACAATCACCTCCAGCGGGTCAATCCCGCCTTTAATGCAGGAAAGTTGGCCGCGGCCGCGGTAGAAGTCGATCAGCGGCAGCGTCTGGGCCTTGTAAACCGCCAGACGGTTCTGCACCGTCTCGGGGTTGTCGTCCTTGCGGATCACCAGCGCGGTGCCGCATTTGTCGCAAATGCCGGCCACTTTCGGGGGCAGGCCGGTCACGTGGTAGCCGGCGCCGCACTTCGGGCAGCCGCGCCGCCCCGCGATGCGCTCCACGATGATGTCGTCACTGACGTCGAGAAGAATCGCGCCCTTCAACTCCGCGCCGCACTTGGAAATCGTGCCGTCAAGAATCTCCGCCTGCGCCACGGTGCGCGGGAAACCGTCCAGCAGCAGCGTGCACTCGCCGGTGATGCCGGCCATCAGGTCCCCGATCATCTGCGCGATGATCGCGTCCGGAACCAGCTCGCCGCGCTTCATGTAGCCTTCCGCCTCCACCCCGGCCGGGGTTTGGCGTTTCACCGCGTCACGCAGCAGGTCGCCGCTCGAAACGTGGCGGAGCGACGAATCCTGCTCCGCCAGCCGCGACGCCACCGTGCCTTTGCCCGAACCGGGCGCACCCAAAAGTATGACAACTTTCATCAAAAAAATCCTTCTCCGCTAAAATGGGAAAAACAAGTTTAGCATTTCGGGTTATGGAAAGCAAGCGCAAAAAGAACTTTTTTTTCGCGGTCTGTTCTTGACTTTTTTCGCCGCTTATTGCAAAATAATTGTTCCTTTTTGGGAGAAATAGCGTTTCCGGTTCCCTTTGGCGGCCGGCGCGCGTTCCGGAGAGGTTTGCAAATGCCCGGTGGTGTAATGGCAGCACAGCAGCCTTTGACGCTGTTTGAGGTGGTTCGAGTCCACCCCGGGCAACCATTTAGCGGAGTTTTTTTGAAATGATCGTTTTTTCGGGTACCGGTAACCAGCCGTTGGCTGATAAAATCGCGCAGTATTTGGGTTGCCAGCTTGGCGACATCAAGATCCGCCGTTTTCTGGACGGCGAGATCCACGTGAAGATTGTGGACAACATCCGCGGCAAGGACGTGTTTATTGTCCAGTCGGTCTGCGGCCGCCCGAACGAGATGCTGATGGAGCTGCTGATTATGATTGACGCCGCGCGCCGCGGCTCGGCGGCCCGCATCACCGCCGTTCTCCCCTATTACGGTTATGCGCGGCAGGACCGCAAGGATCAGCCGCGGGTCCCGATCACCGCCAAACTGGTGGCCAATCTGCTGGTGGCCGCCGGCGCGGACCGTGTCCTCACCATGGACCTCCACGCCCAGCAGATTCAAGGATTTTTTGATATTCCCGTCGATCACCTGCACGCCTCGCCGGTATTGGTGAACTACCTGCGAGAGCTTAAGCTGAACAAGCCGTTGGTCGTGTCGCCCGATACCGGAGGGGCAAAAACGGCTTACGCTTACTCGCAATTGCTGGGCACGGGCCTGGCGATTGTGGCGAAGCAGCGCATGGGAGACGCGGAGGTGGATGCCTTCAGCGTGGTTGGAAACGTTGAAGGTTGTGACGTGATCATGATTGATGACATGACCACGACCTGCGGTACGCTGTGCGCAGCAGCCAAAATCCTCAAGGAGCACGGAGCCGCCACCATCCGGGCGGCGGTCACCCACGCTCCCTTGACGGACAAAGGCATGGAGCGCCTGGCGGCCAGCACCGACCTGACCGAGCTGGTGGTGACCGACACCATCCTGCTCCGGGAAGACCTGCTTTCCACCAAGTTGCCGGTGCAGATCAAGGTTCTTTCCGTGGCGAACGTCTTCGGAGAGGCCATCCGCAGAATCCACAATGACGAGTCCATCAGCTCGCTGTTCAACCACTGAGCGGACGGACGTTAACACCGGCAAAGGGCGGGAGCCGGGCCGGGCGTTCCAAAGCGGAGGGGAGGGTTGCCCCGAAGTTTCCGGACGCGCCGCGGCAGCGGGCGATGCCTGAGCCACAACGAAAGAAACGAAATGTCTGAAGAGATCATTATCAAGGCCGAGGAGCGGACCGAGAAAGGGTCCGGCGCCGCAGGCCGTTTACGCCGGGCCGGCTATGTCCCGGCGGCTATGAACCGCATCGGGGGCGACACGATGCTGCTGAAACTCAACCAGCACGACTTTAAGGCCCTCCTGAAGCGCCACGGCGATGAGCAGTTGCTGCTTAAGCTCGACATTAACGGACAGTCGATCCACGCTTTGATGCGCGAGATCCAACTCGACGTCTTGACCGGCGACCCGATCCACGCCGATTTCGGCGAGGTCAACATGAACGTCAAGATCCGTGTCCAGGTCCCGATCCGTCTCGTCGGCGATCCAATCGGCGTCAAGCAGGACGGCGGCATCCTCCAGCAGTTGGTGCGCCATATCGAAGTTGAGTGCCTCCCCGCCGATGTCGTGGAGGAGTTCACCGTTGACGTCTCCGGTCTGAAGCTGGGCGATTCCCTGTTCGCCCGCGAAATCCCGCTGGATGCCAAGTACACTTTGGTGATTGGTAAGGAACGCATGGCGGTCGCAACCGTCCAGAGCGTTAAGGAAGAGGAAGAGCCCGTCGCGACGGATGAAGCCGCCGCCGAGCCCGAAGTCATCGCCAAGGGCAAGAAGGAAGAGGAAGCCCCGGCGGCTGACGCTAACTCGAAGAAGAAATAACGGGAGGTGCTGGCCGCGTGAAGGTGATTGCGGGACTGGGAAACCCGGGACGGGACTACGAGCGGACGCCGCATAACGTGGGCTTCGACGTGGTTGACCTGCTGGCCGAAAGGCTGGGAGCCGCCTGGAAGAACAGTTCCAAGTTTCACGCCCTGACTGCCCGCGCCCAATTCGCGGGCGAAGCCCTGATGCTGGTGAAGCCCCAGACGTTCATGAACCTGAGCGGAACCAGCGTGGCGCCGCTGATGGCTTACTTCGGCGGTTCCCCGGCGGACTTGACCGTGGTGCTGGATGACGTGAACCTGCCCCTGGGCAGGCTGCGGATCCGCCCCGGCGGCAGCGCCGGCGGGCACAACGGGCTGGCGAGTCTCATCGGCTCGATCGGTACCGATGCTTTCGCAAGGGTCAGGCTGGGCATGGGCAGGCAAACCCGTGGCACTCTGGTTGACCATGTGTTGGGCAAGTTCGACGCCGAGCGCTGGGAGACCGTTCGCGGGGCCGAGCAGATCGCCGCCGACGCGGTGCAACTCCTGTTGGAAGAAGGTTTGGATTCAGCAATGAACCGGTACAACGGCTGGACGCCCGACGCGCCACCGCCGAAACCGGAAAGTGAGAATGGAATTTCCACATGAAAACGTACACTGGCTTGTATATCTTCGCCGCCACGGCGAAGGATGACGTCCTGGACGCCCAGGTCGAAAAGGCGGCGAACGAAATCACCCGCCTTTCTGGTAAGGTGCTCGAGACCGAGATTATCGGCAAAAAGACTTTTGCCCGCCCGATGCACAAGCGGGATTGCGGCGTGTATGTCAAGCTCCGTTTCGAGCTTGATCCCGCCAACATCGCCCCGCTTAACGCCCGCTACCGCCTGATGGAGGAGGTTTTCCGCGTGCAGTTCAACGTGGTTGACCCGCGCCTTGAGAAGCGCCTCGCCGCCCAGGCCGAGGTCCGTAAGGCCCGCGAGGCCGCCAAAGCCGCCAAGGCCGAGGCCGCCGCGGAAGAGCAACCCGCCGCGAGCGAGGAAGCCTAACCCCCCAACCCGGCAAGATTGGTAAATCCGACATGGCATCGTTCAACAAAGTCATTCTGATTGGCAACCTCACGCGAGACCCGGAAATCCGCGTCTCACCGTCGGGTGTCAAGGTGGCCGACCTCCGTCTGGCCCTTTCCGAGACTTGGCGCGACCGCACCTCCGGCGAAAACCGCGAGGTGGTTTGCTACGTTGACGTTGTCGCTTGGGACCGCCAAGCGGAGTTCTGCGCCAAATACTTCAAGAAGGGCAGCCCGCTTTTGGTGGAGGGCCGTCTCCAGATGGACGAGTGGACTACGCAGCAAGGCGAAAAGCGCAGCCGTCTCCGCGTCCGGGCCGACGCGATTAAGTTTGTCGGTTCCCGCCGCGAAGGCGATGCCGCTCCCGGCTCTGCCGCCGCCCAATCTGCCCCCGCCACCCCTGGCAATCCCGGCCCGGTTCCGCCCCCGACGCCGCCGACAGGCCCCGTCACCGAGGATCCGGACGATTTGCCTTTCTAACCCGGAAACTTTTTTAGAGAGAGGATCGATATTATGGCTATGCAAAAGAGAAACAGCAACCGTCCCGCCCGCGAGAACCGCGACCGCGACATGAATCAGGGCCGCGTTAAGCGCCAGCCTGCGCTCGACCCCAACGATATCGTCGATATCAACGATGTCGAGACGCTCCGCCGTTTTGTCACCGAGTTCGGCAAAATCATCCCCGCCCGCATCACCGGCGTGACGAACGCCCAGCAGCGGCAGATCAAACGGGGTGTGCGCCGCGCCCGCAACATGGGCCTGCTGGCCTAGAACCCGAAAGGAGTCTAATCATGGCACACGTTGAATTGTTGCTGTTGTCTGATGTAAAGTTCCTCGGCAAGGCCGGTGACGTGGTTAAGGTGGCCGGCGGCTACGCCCGCAACTACCTTCTCCCGCAGGATCTCGCCGCGCCCGTCTCCAAAAATGCGCTGCGCCGCCTCGAAAAGCTCCGCAAGGAGCGCGAAGAGTTAGCCCGCATCCAGTTGGCCGAGGCGAAGGCAAAGGCCGCCACGTTGGCAAAGACTGAAATCACCATTAAGGCTAAGACGGTTGACGAGACCCGCCTGTACGGTTCAGTCGGTGTTCAGGATATCTTGAACGCTCTCGAAGGCAAGATTGCCCTCGACAAGTCGCAGATCGAGCTGGACGAGCCCTTTAAGGAGATCGGAGAGTTCGAGGTGCCGGTCAAGCTTCACGCCGACCTCATCCAGAACCTCAAGGTCACCATCGTCAGCGACGCCGAGTAATTACCGCGCGAAGCGTAAAAAAACGGGCAGCCCACCGGCTGCCCGTTTTTTTTTACGCTAAAATGGCAACCCGACGAAATCGGGTTGCCAAAGGCGTGATTATTGCAATATGAAGACCGTTCCGGCGTAGAGCAAAAACAGTTTGTTCTCGCTGTTCAACATAACCCGCAGACTCTCGATTTCCGTGCCGTTTACCGAAACCTTCCAACCGCTAAGGTCGGCCTTCTTGTTGTCGACCGGATTCACGGTCAACGGAAGCAGGTAATTGTTCAACGACACTCCGGCGGGGAAGTTTTCCACCTCCAGCCGACCATTGGCAGCAGCACGGAAATCATTGACCGTACCGCCACCCAACTTCAGGTCAACCCGGAAACCGGGGATAGTCATGTTGGCGTCGTTGACATTCACGACGGCACCGGCGTCAGCCTGCACCAGCGAAGCCAAAGCCGTGTTTTCCGAAACGCCGCTGAAATGGTAATCCCCATATGGCGAAACCGGGGTGAAATAGGCGGCAGGCTGCGCCAACCCGCTCTGCTGGTCTAGCGTCTCCCACACCACGCCGTCCAAGCTGCCTTCAACCTTCCATGCGCACGGCGTGCGTCCAAGCGCATCGTTGGCGGTCAGGAAGTTGTAAGCATAAACCGGCTCGGCGTTGTCCGCCAAATGCATGGTGATGACGCGGTAGTTCGCCGGATCACCCTTCATATCGTTGTTGGTGGCGCACCATTTGGTACCGGTGTTGCCGTCGAACAACCGATCAGCGTCTTCGTTGTTGCCGTGAGCGTATGAACCGCCGCGGCAGAAATACCCGGCGGGAATCGCAGTGGCGGCAACGCCGTCATTGATGAACATTTGCAATCCCGCATTGACGCGGTTTCCGTTTACATCGTAAAGCAACAGTTCGGACAGCTGCATGATAGTGTTGCCGCAGGTCTGCATAAAGGTCACACGGATGTACTTGCCGTAGAACTTGCTGTAAAACGCGCCGCTGTTCGAGAAGGTGTAATTTTCGCCGTTGTTAAAGGCAATCTTGTAATGGTTGGCGTCACTCGGATACGCCTGAACGCTGTTCTTGACATCCAGCGTGTCCCAAGTGAGTCCGTCACGACTGCCTTGGAGTATCCAGTCTTTCGGCGAACGCTCGTTGTGGTCGTTAGCGGTAAAGAAGTTGTAGCTGACAATCGGATTGGCGTCATTGGCCAACCGCATACTGATCACCCTGAACATCGAAGGATGCCCGCCGATGGTTTCGTTGTTGCAGAACTTGGTGTCAACATTGTTGTCAAACATCTTTTCCGGCCCTTCGTGCCAAGTGTCATTGTCGGTGTAGACATATTCGCCGCCAATAGAGAATTGACCGGCATCCAACGCCGAAGGCGCAAGCCAGTTGGCCGCACGGGCGAGGTTCAGGTTCTGCGCCTCCCCTGACTCGTCATACAGGTGGAACTCCGAAAGCTGGAAAGTCCCGCCGGTGGACTTAATGATTAACCGGAAATACTTGCCGTCATAACTGCGGGCAACACCAGACGCGCTTCCGAAGTTTATGGTGCCGCGTTCGGCGCGGGTCACCCCGGTGTAGGTGTTGGTGTTACAGATGGTCAACTCGCCGTCGCCGACCATGCTCACCCCGCCGTCGCCGGTAACACCGCCCCGGATGTATCCGCCGCCGCTGAGCAGGGTCGCTCCGTTCCTAAGCTCCACCGTGCCGTCATTATCGATGGACTGCACCGCCACCTCCCCACCATCCGCAACGAAGGAGGCTCCCTTTTCAACGGTGATGGTGGAATCGCGGCCGAACGACCCGCCGCCGAGAGAGAAGGGGGCAGACCACTCGAAGCGGTCGTAAGGCGCCATGTAACCGGTCTGGACGTCCAAATCGGTCCAAGTCTCGCCATCGTCATTGCTGCCCTGCAGGCGCCAAGCCGTGGGATCACGATCAGGATGGTCGTTTGCGGTACAAATGGCGTAGTGGGTAATGCGGCGGGGTTCGGCGTAATCTAGCCGCACCCAGACCCGCTCCGTGTCTTCAGCCGTGCCGGTAGCACGGAAATCCAGCCATTTGGTTTTGATATTACCGTCCACCAGATTGTTAGGGTTTTCGTTATCCGGATAAGATAAATCCATTGTTCCCTTATTGGAATCGAAACCGATACTGTCATACTCGCGGGTGATATCGTTGGCGCCATCCATCAACTTCAACTCCGCGATCTGCATGGAGTTGGCTTCGGCCCCCTTGTAGCCATCGACCTTTAAACGGAAGCTGCGGTAGCGTGGCATTTCGCTGTTAACGACCTTAACCGTTCCCTCTTTAACCGTGATTCCCTTGGAAAGGTGGGCCTTAACCGTCATTTCTCCGCTACCGATTTTCCCAACGATCGCATTATCCTTGGTGGAATGGGAGAGTGTCATATCACCAAGTTCTCCCATATTGACAGTAGCGTCGGCGGAGGAGTTGAATACGTACACCTCGCCCGCCTGCCCGTTAATAGTAACGTCGCAGCCGGCCAAATCAAGCCGCCCGCCGTTGCCGGTCAACTTACCCTTACCCTCGCCGTGCGGCAACAGGTCGTGGTGGCGGAGCCGCAATGTACCGCTATCCAGCACCGTGTCGCCGTTGTAGTCAATGACAAAATCGGTCAAATCGTTTGCGCCCAAAATAAATTTTTCGGAGCCGTTAAGACGGAATCCGCCCTCGCCGAACATGTGGAGATGGCTCGAAGCAAATCCTATCCGGTTGGTGCCGATGGAGAAATCAATATAATTGCCGCTGGTAGCCTCGAACTCTAAAACCCCGTTCTGCCCGGAATAGGCAACGCTGTCGTAGACCCGCATGGGCTTGATCACGCCGCCGTCGGCAACGATGCGCGAACGAGAGTCGTCATTACGGGTGAAACGGTATCCGAGACTAATAAAACTTCCGGCGCCGAGAACCAACCGGTTCAAAACCGTATTCAGGTCTGACCCGTCGGTCAAAGCGTTTGGAGAGAAACGTACCTCGCCGCTTACGTTCAGCGCGGTGTTTTCCAAATTCACCGTACCGCTGACCTTATAACGGTCGCCTGTGTTACCGCCAATAATCATGTTGCCGTTGACATCGATTATACTGTTGCTGGTGACATTCAGCGTACCGTCGCCGGAATCGTACCCCACCCGCATTTCGTTGGTGATAAGCCGTCCGTTGTTGATGTTCAGAACCGCCGCAGTGTTGGTGCCTTGAATGGAAAATGTGCCGGACTGCCGGTATGTAAGGGCGTTGGACGAGAAGCGAATGAAGTCTTCCTGTCCCGGCTCAATGCAACGGTTTCCAGAGAAGTTGAATGCGCCGCTGGCGCCGCTGAGATAGAGGGGCAACGTGTCCAAACCGGTTCCGGTAAGGGTCAGCGTCGCGCCCTGACCTACCAAGCCGAACGGACTTGCCACTGAGACCTCGGAATGAGTCACGGGACCGTAAACCGAACCGCCCCAGCCCCACGCCGGGCCGCCGAGCTGGTCGGTGTAATACAGCGGAGCCATCGCCAGCAAATCCAATCCGTTTTGGATCTGGGTCTGCACCACGAACAGCCCGCCCTCCGGTTCGTCGTCCGGGTTTTCGTAGGTGATTTTATCAAGGTCGGCTGCCGACGCCGGATAGAACGTAGCGCCGCTCTTCACGAACACCGTTTGCCCCTCTAACAGCGGGCGCCCTAAAGAAAAGATTCCTGCCTCGACGATAATCGGACCGGTGAAGGTGTTGGCTTCTTGGCTCAAACAGATTTGGAGATAACCGCTACCGGTTTTGACAAATCCGCCCGAGCCAACAATCATGAAAAAGTTGGTTTGGACGGTGGCCTGATTGAGGCGGATGTTGTGCCCATTCGTATCGAAAACAAGGTTTTTTCCCTCGTCGATGTTCCACAACAACGCTCCGGCCGAACCGCAGAAATCATTGTTGTCGCGATAGGCGCGCAGCGTGCCGCCCCGGAAGTTGAAAACCGCGCGGGCCTTGTCGTTGCGCTGGATGTGTCCGATTTCCAACACTCCGCCCTCGTTCAAATTCACGTTACAGGACACCGCCAGATCATTCTCCACATCGTATTGGCCGTAGAACGAGGCCTCCAGCGTCGGGAACCAAGCTGAGCACTCCAGTTTTCGCGCGAAGGCGTAACCGGAAATGTCCAGCACACCGAAAGACACCACATCGCGGTTGTAATTGTTGGCGGAGTCACCATTGCGCCCCACCGCCAACTCGCCGTCCTGCACATAAAGGGTGCCGCCGTTGGCGATATGCACCATACCGGTTCCGCCGTTCAAACCAATAGCGAAAGCATAAGTGTTTGCCGGGGTTTCAGCGGTGTCGTACCCTTGGTAATACAAGGTCGCGCCGCTTTCAATGAACAACCTTGATTCGGTCATCTCGGCATCGGAAACCGCCGAAACCACTATGCCGGTGGTGGTGAGCGTTGCCCCCGCCTCCAACGTGAGCGAACCGTTCACCTTAAGTTGGGAAATAGTGTATTCCCCGCTGGCCAGAGAATCGACCGCGTCTTTTTCAATCTCCCAAACGCCGCCGTCATCCGGCACCGCCGCTTTTGCAACCGCCGCCAAAAACAACGCAGTCAAAGCAAATAGCAACCTTTTCATTTGTATCACCTCCATGCAACCGACATCAATTCCAAATAGAACCTATAACGATTAAAACATAGTTGTAATATACATAAAAAAAAGCTACAAGTCAAGGCGCAAAAAAGGCGTGGCTTGATTTAATCACGGACATCCAGGCTAACGCAAGGCGATGCGTTAGCCTAGAGAAAAGAGTCGAGGATACCAGGGAAAAGCCTTACTGTAGGATAATCAACGATCCCGCATAATACTTGAGACAGAACTCAGAAAAATCCACCATTACGGTCGAACCGGATTGGAATGTAGTCGTAGAACCGTCAAAAGCCTTAAGCGCCGCCGCAAGGTATCAGCGGTGGAACGTCAGCGGATAATGATGATGAAGCCGGATTCGATCCAACGCCAAGTCAGCTTAACCGCCGCGTCACCTTCCGTCCATGTGTAGCCCTGAGCACCCTTCACGGTGGAAGTGAGTACGTTGCCTCCGTTCAGCGTCTCCACCATGCCGATCGGCTTCAAGAGCCTGCCCGTTTCTGCGTCCCTCGCCGCATCAGCTGTGAAAGTCCAAGTGCCGCACACTTCGTATGCTCCAGGCGCCTCCGTTGGCGTGAAGTCGCCTTCGACGGCCACGAGCACGTCGGTCTTCGTCAGGACGCCATGGAAGCGCGCTTCGTCCACCTTGCGGTTCTGCACGAGTTCCTCGTCCGTCAACGCCCTGTTATAGAGGCGGAACGCATACGTCGTACCCTTCATGTGGCGGCGGTCGGTACCGCTTGGATTCGACCCAGAACCGCCGATCGACCACATTTGCGCGCCCAATTCGGAGGGAGTACCCGCCTTGTAGCCGTTGCCGGAGGTCGGTCTCGACGTTCCCTGCGTGAGGGTGAAGCTTGAGGGCGTTAGGATGCCCGTGTAGTACTTACCGCTCCAGTCCATAGAGGGACGGCCAGAGAAGATTCCGTCCAGCTTCCATTGGATGGAGCCTTTGCCGAAGAGACCACGGTCGCTCGGAATGCCGCAGAGCGTCGGCCAGTTCGCAACCTGCCCGCCTGTCGCAAATTCCACGGCGCCCTGTGCGGTGAATTCCCTACCGAGCTTAATCAGGTCCTTGGTCCATGCGCAGGCGCCCTGCCAGCTGTCGCTGTTCGGGGTGAACACGCATCCGTTCTCCGCCCAAGAATGGAATTTCGAACAGTTGAACCACGCGCTGCCGCCGAGCGAAGCGTTGTTGATCCACTCGGGTGCCGCGCCGTTGTGCGGGCGAGTGGTGCCCTCGTTATAGATGCCATCGAAGTTCACGATCAGGCCCGACTGCACGTAGTCGCCGATGTCGTAGTCCGCCGCCGTACGGAACCCCTTTGTCATCTCGTATCGCCAGGTGAGCCGACGGTTCGCGCCGTTTGCCGTTGGCGTGAAGGTGTAAGTGTCAACACCATCGACCTGCGAGTAGGTGATCGTCCGCGCGGCAGTGTCCATCGTCTCGAGCAGATAGCCCTTGAGCGTCCACGTGAAGCCGTTCTCCGTCACGTTCTCCGGCGCGGTGACCGTCTTTGAGCCGGTGCCGCGCACGAGCCAGTTGCCCGTTTCGCACGCCACGCTGGCGCGCGACGCACGCACCGTCACAAGATCCTTCTCCGTCGATTCGCCCCAGCGGCTACGGAAGCGCTGGTTGTCGAGTTCGTGATTGCGGGCGACTTCCTCCGTCGTCAGGATGCGGTCGTACACGCGCAGGCTGTAGACCGATCCTTTCAATTCCCGCGTCTGCGACTGTCCGGATCCGCCGAAGTAGTACGACTTCGAACCGATGGCATTGGAGGATCCGTGGAATGTCATGGGCGGCGCGACAATGCGTCCTTCTCCCACCGCCGCGGCAGACCCATCGACGTAGGCCGTCGCGAACGTGCCGTCCCAAACACGGATCGACGGTCTTGGATCGGCGTTGACATTGGTCTGCTTGAGATAGAGTTCGGAGCCCTTGTTCCCGGTGAACAGCTGGAAGCTGTCGTCGTCCACGCCGAAGTAGGTGGGCCATGTGACGCTCTGCTCGGTGGGGATCACATCGTAGCCGATCTGTACCGTCGTCTGGTGCGCAAGCGCAATCGACGGCGTCTTGAAGTAGCTTCCGCAAGTGAGGACATACGCATTGTCGCTCCATGCGCCCTCGCCGTTCGATGCATTCTTCACGCCGCGCGTCGCCACACCACCGGCAGAGCCGAGGTTGGCCCAGGACGTGGCGTCCATGCTGTGTTCCGCCGTGAGACCCGCGTTGCGGATGGCGTCAAAGTGGAGCAGAAGCCCGTTCGGGACGTAGCAGTCCGCATCGTAGGCGAGTACGCCGTCCGTCATCTTCCAGTTCCAGGTGAGGCGCGTCTGCGTCCACGCCTCGCTGTTTGTGCAGTCAACCGACGTTTCAGTTCCCGTCTTTTCTACGGCCCAACGTCCGCCGTCCGCATCGTACCGTTCGAGTTTGTAGCCGATCGGCTCCCACGTGCGCCCTGCGGCATCGGTCGCGCTCGCCGGCGCGGTGAATGTCTGCGAAGTGCCGCTCACCGTGTAGCTGCCCGCGCTTGTGCCGGAAAGCCCGCGTACGGAATCCTCCACCGTCACAGTGGTGGAGCCCGTCCACGGCTCTTCGGAAACGGAGGCGATTGCGTCCGCCGGATTGGGCAGCGTCTCGGCGTCTGGACCCGCCGCGACGCTGGCGGCGATCATCGACTCGGTGAAGGCGACGTTCCACACGCGGAACTCGTCCACGGACATCTTGGCGTCGGGGTCGTTCCACACGTGGCTGTTGCCGAGGAAGAAGTCGTTCTGCGTGAAGTTCTTAAACGAGTAGTCGCGCGCATCGACGGAGGCTGTGCCGAGCAGTTGATGGGTGGTGGCGTTGTAGAGGTACGCCTTCGCCGAGGTGCCGCCGCGTTCCGTCTGAATCGGCTTCAGGACGAAAGCGACGTAATATGGCTCACCTGTCGTCAACGCCGTCATCGTCCCGGGCTTGTTGCCCGTATCCCCGTTGAGGCTTGTCATGCGAAGAACAGGCGTCGTGGTGGCACCGCCCTGCCGAAGCGCGAACATGATGAGGTCGGTGTCGCCGGGCCCGGTGTGGAAGAGACGCGACCAGTTCTGCGCCTCGTTCTCGGTGAACCAGAACTCCAGCGTCACCTGGCCGTTGACTGGCAGGAAGTTCTCACCGAAGTGGACGCAGTCGTTGTGGTTGTTGGCGGTTGTGTTAGACATCGTGCACGTCTCGTTGTTGTCGTCCAGCGTCGCGTCGCCCATCGGCACGGCGGCGGTTCCGCCCTCGACCGCATCGTCCCAACTGCCGTTGAACGAGTAGCGGTGGACGAGCGCGGGCGTTTCGGGTGCACCGTCCGTCACTTCGGTCTTCTCCAGCGCGAAGTCGTCGAAGAGCGTCATCTGGTCCTTGTCCGCGCAGTAGCTTTTGATCTCAACGCGATATACGCCGGGCGAGGGGATATACACGTTGCGCACGAACCTCTGCCAGAAGGCGGTTTTCGTGGTGCTCGCCGAATAAAGCTGCGTCCCGCCAAGGCTGAACGAGAACGTGTTGCCGTTGTAGCCGTTGCCGCGGGCGATGAACTTACCGGAGAACTTGTAGAGGCCGGGTTCCGACACCGTCACGTCCTGGTAGAGGCTCACGTCACCTGCATCGCTTGCTGGCTGCATGTACACCGCGAACGTGCCGCATGAGTTTTTCGTCGTGTCGTTGGCGAACCTCCAGTTCTCCGCCTTCGCGGCGCGCACGAGGCCGACGTTGGTGGCGCGCAATGCCTGCCATGGCGCAATCGACGCTCCGTCCCTCACCTGCTTGTTCGAGTCATTGGCTCCTATGCCCGTGCTAGAGTCGAAATCGCCGTTCACAATGAGGTTTTCGCTCCGCGCCGCTGCCGCGCACATGAATATCATTGCCGCGCATAAAACGCGACCTGCTTTGTTTTGCATCGTGTAGAGTAGAGACCCGCGCCTCGGCGTTGCCGCCGATGCGACTTCCCCCTC
>DBXY01000047.1:0-151 GCA_002309765.1 Verrucomicrobia bacterium UBA1200 | reverse complement strand
CGGTAGAGGCCGTAGTGCGTCATTTCACCGTAGTAGGTGTCTGCGAACTTCAGCCGGTAGTACCGCTGGCTCTTCCTGTTGAGAAACCGCGCCATGCGCTTCAGCACATAGTGGTTCACCTTCCGAAAGACCCTCGACGGGTAGCCGACCG
>DBXY01000029.1 GCA_002309765.1 Verrucomicrobia bacterium UBA1200 | reverse complement strand
AATGCCGGTGGCAGCGCGGGGTAGGGAAGTGCCTAAAATAATTGATCTTTCGGCGGAGTATCTTGTAATAGATCTCTCCGCCGGACCGGACGCCACGGCATACCCCGTGAGCGGGCTTCCGGACATCCCGCCGGAGGGATGGACGGAGGAGTACAAGACGACCAAGCTGGTGTTGCGGCGGATCGAGGCGGGGAAGTTCATCATGGGCGAAGACCAGAAGGACAAATCGCACCGCGTCACGCTCACGAAGCCGTTCTATTGCGGTATCTTTGATGTGACCCAAAAGCAGTACGAGTTGGTGACGGGGGATAAGCCGAGTTATTTCAACAATATTTCGCATTATGCGACGAGACCCGTTGAGCGAGTGTCATACAACACGATCCGGGGCTTGACGAGGGGTGCCCAGTGGCCGGTTTCATCCGAGGTCGATTCCGGTAGTTTCGTCGGTAAAATCCGGGCAAGGACTGGACTTTCCTTCGACTTGCCCACGGAGGCGCAGTGGGAATACGCCTGCCGGGCTGGGACGACCTCCAAATACAACAACGGCACAGATTCTGAGGATAATATGAAGCAGTTGGGGCGGTATTGGGACAACGGCGGGTCTAACTCTAGCGAAAGTTGTTCAACGCAGAACGGCACGGCAACGGTTGGATCGTATCTGCCGAACGCCTGGGGACTTTACGACATGCACGGGAATGTGTGGGAGTGGTGCTTGGACAGGTACGGAACGTTGGTGTATGGAACCGATCCTAAGGGTTCTTCCTCTGGGGCGAATCGGGTACGGAGGGGCGGTAGCTGCGGTAACGTCGCGGTCTTCGGCACCTCGTCCCACCGGCTCGACAGCGGACCATCGACCGAAGATAAATACGGCGGCTTCCGCCTTGTCAGAACCTTGGAGGAGTGACGAGTTCGGAAATGAAGAATGAAGAGAGAAGAATGAAAAATGGGGAACGGCAAACTGTGAGCAGTGTGCAGTGAGCAGTGTTCAGTGGACGCTCAACGCTTAACGGTGGATGTCTGAAGTCGGGAAAGGAGAAAACGGGATGAGAACGTGGATGATGTTGGCGGCGGCGCTGGCGGCGGTCTTGGGGATGGCGATGCCGACGGCGCAGGAGATCCAGAAGGCGCAGCCCGTCGTTGGCGAGGCGATGAAGGACACGATGGCGGCGGTGGCGGCAAAGCAGAAGACCCCGGTCGAGGCGGCGGACGTCTCGATGGGTCTCGTCGGCGACGCCGACAGCGAGGCGGCGAAGTACCTGCTTTTGCGCGGGGCGGTGGTTCTCTACGCCAGGGGCGGGGATTACGACCGGGCGGCGGACACGGTGGAGACGCTACGGAAAACGGTGGCGGACGTGCCTCCGGAGACGATGGCGGAGGTTCTGTCGGCGGCGGTAGCCGGGATTGCGGAGGAGAAGGCACCGCGCCTTTACGCCCAGTACCGGGAGGCGAGGCGGGTCGCGGGCGCGAAGCGGGCGGTCGCGGAAATCCAGCCGCAAATCAGGAAGAACCCCCGCGACGCAGTGCTGCGCAGGCGGTACGCCGAGAACCTGGCGCTGTCCGGCGATTGGCCGGAGGCGCTGAAACAGTTCGCCCGGCTCGACCAGCGGTTCGCGGCGCTGGCTGTGTTCGAGCGGACGGGCGTCGCGACGGACGAGATGAACGCGCTGAAGGCGGCGGATTTCTGGTGGGGGTACGCCGCGCCCGACCCGGAGCCGTTCCGGGCCCACGCGGCGGAGTGGTACCGCAAGGCGCTCGCGGAGGAGGGGTTGGTATCTGGGCTTCAGCGCGGGATCGTCGCCAAACGCCTAGCCGAGTTCGAGGCGTCGCTTAAGCCGAAACCGGCGGCAATGCCGGTGGCAGCGCGGGGTAGGGGAGTGCCTAAAATAATTGATCTTTCGGCGGAGTATCTTGTAATAGATCTCTCTGCCGGACCGGACGCCACGGCCTATCCAGTAAGCGGGCTTCCGGATATCCCGCCGGAGGGATGGACGGAGGAGTACAAGACGACCAAGCTGGTGTTGCGGCGGATCGAGGCGGGAACGTTCAAGATGCAGAACAAAAGGACCGTCACGCTCACGAAACCGTTCTACTGCGGTATCTTCGAAGTGACACAGAAACAGTACGAGATGGTGACAGGGGAAAACCCGTCCGAGTTCAAAGGCGATATGTTCCCCGTACATAACATAACCTATGATGCAATACGCGGTTTGACGAGAGGAGCCCAGTGGCCAGTCTCGTCAGAGGTCGATTCCGGTAGCTTCATCGGGAAAATCCGGTCAAGGACTGGACTTTCCTTTGACCTTCCAACCGAGGCGCAGTGGGAGTATTCCTGCCGTGCGGGGACGACAGGGGAGTACGGCGGCACGGGCGACCTTAATGCGATGGGGTGGTATAACGCGATTAGCGGGCAAAGACCTCATATTGTGGGGGGAAAAATGCCTAACGCCTGGGGCCTTTACGATATGCACGGGAACGTGTGGGAGTGGTGTTTGGATTGGCTGGGCGACCTTGAGTATGGTTTTGATCCCAAAGGAGCGGCTTCGGGCTCAGCACGAGTTCACCGTGGAGGTTCTTATTGTAATTTCCCGGTACACTGTACTGCATTAGGTCATGGCGGCGATCCTCCTTCAGCAACAGACCCGTATCATGGTTTTCGCCTTTCGCTCACGACGGAAGGCGAAAAGGATGACGCGAAAGATACTGATGAGGATTCTGTTGAAAAACCTAAGGCTGGCGTTCCTGATAATTCCTCAAGCGCAGGACAAACGAAAGCCGGGCAGGCAATGCCGTCGTGGATGAAGAAACAGGCTAAAGCCGGGGAAGTGAAGATAATCAACCTGCCGGGAGGGGCGGAGATGCGGTTCCGGTGGTGCCCGGCAGGTACGTTCATGATGGGAAGCCATAAGTCGGAAAAGGGAAGAAATGATGACGAGACCGAGCATCGGGTGACGCTGACAAAGGGTTTTTGGATGGGCGAGACTGAGGTGACGCAAAAGCAGTGGGAGAGCGTGATGGGGAACAATCCGGCCCAGTTCAAAGGTGTTGATCGCCCGGTGGAACAAGTGTCATGGGATGATTGCCAACAGTTCTGCGAGCGGGTGAGCGAAGAGCTGAAGTGCGGGATGCGGCTGCCGACCGAGGCGGAATGGGAATACGCGTGTCGTGCCGGGACAACGGAAGCGTCCTATTTAAAGAGTAAAACGGGCGATAGCCTGGCATGGCATAAGGTGAACAGCAATAAGGAAACCCATCCGGTTGGGCAGAAGAAGCCGAACGCATGGGGATTGTATGATATGTACGGCAATGTGTGGGAATGGTGCGCGGACTGGTACACGGAATACTCATCGGCGGCCGTGACGGATCCGGTTGGCCCCGCACTAGGAGGTGAGCATATTATACGCGGTGGTAGTTGGTATGACGATGGTATTAGAGTCATTCGTTCTGCAAGCCGTAGTAGGTATTCATCGAAAGGTTTTAATATCGGTTTCCGGGTTGTGTGGGATGAGGATAAATGAGGCGTTGGGTGGTGTGGTAGTTAGGTGGTGCGGTGGTAAAGAGAATGAAAAATGAAGAATGAAGAATGAAGAGTTGAGGTAGTTACGAGTGATGAGATTGGGAATGAAGAATGAAGAGAGAAGAATGAAGAATGATTCGGACTACCACCTAACTACCGCACCACCTAACCGCCACACCATTTAACCACAGACCAACACCCGCTACTCTTTGCGCACTTTGCGCTCTTTGCGGCTAAAAACCGTTATTGTTGGAACCCGGATTACATTTTTTCCACTTTACGACGGTTTCGCCTTGCGTTTTGGGCGATTATCTGCCATACTATACCCATCAGTTTTATTGGGTTTTCATCCTGTTTGGCGGAGACCTTGTGTTTTGGTAAGGGCAGGCGGTGGCGCCGTGCCGAAGACGGAGATCATTTGTTATGGCTATTCCGGTTTCTAATGTTCGAAATTTTGCTATTTTTGGTCACAGTGGCAGCGGCAAAACCGCGCTGACGGATGCGATCGCGTTTAAACTGGGGTTGAACGACCGCATGGGGTTGACCACGAACGGCAGCAGTGTGTCCGACACCTCCGACGAGGAGAAGGTGCGTAAGATTTCGATCTTTTCGGTTCCGTTTTCGGCCACTCACAAGATCGGCGGCGATGAGTACCGGATTAATTTTATCGACACTCCCGGCGCCCCGGATTTCTTCGGCCAGGTGCGCGGTGCAGTGTGTGCCGCCGATTTCGCGGTGATTACCGTTGACGCGGTTTCCGGAGTGCAGGTGGGTACCCGCCGCGCTTGGCATATCTGCAAGTCGTACAATTTGTCCTCCGTCGCGTTCGTCATTACCGGCATGGACAAGGAAAACGCCGATTTCGCGGCGGCGCTGGGTTCGATCCGCGACGCTTTCGGCGTTAACTGCGTGCCGGTGACCGCCCCGATCGGCGGCAAGATCTGCAACATTCTTGACATCGGCGAGCTGCCCAGCGAATTGGAAGAGATGAAGACCGCGTTGTCCGAGGCGGCGGCCGAGACCGACGAGGAGTTGATGAACAAGTACTTCGAGGAAGGCGAGCTTTCCTCGGCGGAAATCCGTCAGGGTCTTAGCGCCGGTATTTCCGGCGGTTCGGTTTATCCCATTTACACGGTGCTGCCGATTAAGGGCGACGGCGTGACCGAGTTTCTGGACAGCGTGTGCCGCCTGTTGCCGGCTCCCGGCAAGCGCGAGTTCACCGATGTCGAGGGTAACGCCCTCTCCGCCGACCCGGCGGCCCCGGTGGTGGCGCAGGTTTGGAAGACGGCGGTGGATTCGTTCATGGGCCAGCTCAACTACATCCGCGTGTTCTCCGGCACCATCACTCCCGGCATGACCTTGCAGAACAACGACAACGGCGGGAAAGAGACCATCGGTTCGATGATTCTGATGATCGGCAAGAAGCAGATTGCCGTCGCTTCCGCCGGTCCCGGCGACATCGTGGCGCTGCCTAAGCTGAAAAACACCAAGACCGGCGATACGTTGGCGGCGGTGAACAACGGCACCGTTATGAAGCCGATCGATTATCCGCAGCCGGTGTGCTTCATGGCGGTTACCGCCAAGACCCAGGCTGACGAAGACAAGCTCAGCACCGGTATCAAGCGTCTGTTGGACAGCGATCCCACGCTCAAGTTTGAAAAGGACATTGCCACCAAGGAGGGCGTGCTGAAGGGGTTGGGCGATGTGCATTTGGACGTTGCGGTCGCATTGATGCGTACCCAGAGCAATGTGAACGTCAACCTGTCCGTCCCGAAAGTGCCTTACCGCGAGGCTGTGACCTCCCTTGGTGATGGCCACTACAAGCACAAGAAGCAGTCCGGCGGCCGTGGCCAGTATGGCGACGTGTACATGAAGATCGAGCCGAATCCGGACAACGATCCGAACTGGTTCTTGGATGAAATCGTCGGCGGCGCGATTCCCGGCAATTTCCTCCCCGCGATCAAGAAGGGTATCGAGGAGACGATGTTGGCCGGCCCGCTCGCCGGTTATCCGGTGCAGAACATCAAGGCGCATATTTACGACGGTTCCTACCACGATGTCGACTCTTCCGAAGTCGCGTTCAAGATTGCCGCGTCGCGCGCTTTCCGCGAGGCGATGAAGAACGCCAAGCCGGTGCTGTTGGAGCCGATTTGGACGCTGAAGATTTCCATTCCGGACACCTTCATGGGCGCGATCAGCGGTGATATGCCGCACAAGCGCGGCCGGGTGCTCGGCATGGAGACCGACGAGGACGGCGTGCAGGTGATTACCGCCGAGGCTCCGCTGGCAGAAATCTTTAAGTATGCGGCGGAATTGCGCTCCATGACCGGCGGTCAGGGCACGTTCACGATGGAATACTCCCGTTACGACATCGTGCCTTCCAATGTCGCCCAGAAGATCATCGCCGAGGCGGCGAAGAACCGGACGGAAGAGGAAGAATAGCGGCTGCGGCTCGTTTTTGGTTTGAGCCGCCGCCCGCTTTATGACGGGCGGCGGCTTTATCTTTATGGTTTTTCAGTGCGGTTTTTGAAGGAGGTTTGACATGACGGTTAACGAGGCGATTTCGAAATTGGACGACTTTTCTCTTGAGACCAGGCTTGGCGCACTTGAATTTCTTGCGGGGGCGGAGTCTTTCCCCGAAGCCGGCCCGCTGTACAATTTGCATTGCCACTCCTTCTTCTCATACAACGCCAACGGCTGGTCGCCGTCGCGCATCGCCTACGAGTGCCGCAAGGCCGGACTGTTCGCTACCGGTTTGTGCGATTTCGATGTTTTAGACGGCGTTGAGGAGTTCATAAAAGCCGGCGAGATTCTTGGGATCCGCACTGCGGCCCATGTGGAAACCCGTGCTTTCATCTCCGAATTGTCGGCGGTGGACATCAACTCTCCCGGCGAGCATGGCGTGGCTTACACGATGGGCTGCGGGTTCTTCCGCGACCCGTTGCCGGACAGCCCCGAAGCGGCCGGAACGGCGCGCGAACGCGCCAATGCCCAATCCCGCAATCTCGGTTTGGTGCAGCGCATCAATGCCGCGTTGCCTGAAGTGGCGATCGACATTGAACGTGACCTGATGCCGATCACCCCCCGGCGTAACCCCACCGAACGGCACATTATCAGCGCTTTCCGCGTTCGGGCCAACCAGGTGTTCCCTGATGCCGCCGCCCGTGCCGCCTATTGGTCGAAGGTCGCCAAGCGCACGCCTGACGAACTGTTGGCGCTGGAGTCGAATATCCCGGCGTTTGAGGAACTGCTGCGTTCCGCGCTGGCCAAACGTGGCGGCGTTGGATACAAGGATCCGGACATCTCGGCATTTCCGCCGATCGAGTCGCTGGTTGGATGGATTAAGGCCGCCGGAGCGATTCCGACCTGCGCGTGGCTGGACGGCACCAGCGATGGCGAAGCCGATGCCGAACGTTTGGTGGAGCTGATGGTCTCCAAAGAGTTTGCCGCGATGAACATCATTCCCGACCGCAATATCCGCGGCAAGACCGAGGAACAGACCCGGTTGAAGCTGAAGAAGCTTGGAGAGTTGGTGGCGGCATGCGTGAAACGGGATTTGCCGGTGATTATCGGCACCGAAATGAACAAGCACGGGTTGCCTTTTGTAGATGACATTACTGCTGAGGTTTACGCTCCTTACCGCAAGATCTTCACCGACGGCGCCTATGTGTTGACCGGACACACCAAGTTGGCGCGTTACGCAAACGCTCCTTATTTGGGCGCACGGGCGGTCGCGGAGTTCGCTTCGTTGCCGGAACGCAACGCGTTTTACGCGGCGGTGGGCCGCGCCGCGCCGCTTACCGTGGCGCAAGCCGCCGAACTCCGGGCGATGGGAACGGAAAGGGCGTTCTCTTGGCTGTCCGACAGCAGAGCGTAGCCCACGGTGTAACCATGAGCGATAACAAGCGTCTGTTTATAATTGATCTGATGCCTTTGCTGTATCGGGGGCATTTCGTTTTTCTTAAAAATCCGCGGCGCACTTCCACCGGTTTGGTGACCTCGGCGCTGGTCGGGTTCGCCAACAGTGTTACCGCGATTCTGAAGGATTTTAACCCCACCCACGCGGTGCTGGCGATGGATCCGGGCGGGCCGACCTTCCGGCACGAGGCGTTCAAAGAGTACAAGGCGCAGCGGGAGAAGATGCCGGAAGATTTGGCGGCTTGCATTCCTTATGCGTTCGAGCTGGCGGAGGCGTTGCGATTGCCGGTGTTGCGCAAGGAGGGTTTCGAGGCGGACGACATCATGGGTACGCTGGCCGTTCGCGCGGTGGCGGAGGGTTATGAGGTTTTTCTGGCCACGCCCGATAAGGATGCCGCCCAGCTGGTGGCCCCGCACATTCGGTTGTTCCGTCCCGGCCGCAGCGGCGACGATCCGGAGATTTACGACGAGGCAAAGGTTTGCGAACATTGGCAGCTTAAGAATCCCAAGCAGATGATTGACTGGCTGGCATTGGCGGGCGATGCCTCCGACAACATTCCCGGTATCCACGGGGTAGGGGAGAAGACCGCCGCGAAACTGCTGGAGCAGTTTGGCAGCATGGAGGAAGTCTTGTCCCACGCTGCGGAACTGAAAGGCAAGCTGGCGGAAAAGGTCGCCGCCTCCGCCGAGGACGCTAAGTTGTCGAAATTTCTCGCCACCATTCGCACCGATGTGCCCTTGGAGGTTTCGATCGACGATTTTCTGATGCGGGAGCCGGACTCGAAAAAACTCGGCGAGGTTTGCGCGAAATATGAGCTGAAGGTTTTGGCGAAGCGGTTTCTCGGAGAGACCGTTGATCTTTCGGAGACGGTGGAATATTCAACCATCGCCACCGTGCCGCATGATTACCGGCTGATTAAAAGCCGCGAGGCGGCAGCCGCCCTGGCGCGTGAATTGGAACGCTCCCCGAAATTCTCCTTCGACACCGAAACTACTTCCACCGATGCCCGTACCGCCCGGTTGTTGGGCATATCCTTCTCCAACGCGAAGGGTAAGGCATGGTATGTGGCGGTGCCGCAGCATTCGTTGCCTACCGAACCGCCGCCGCCGCGGGAAGATTTTTTTGTTGACCCCCCGCCGCCGGGAGAAGGTTTCGACACCGCGTGTGATTTTGTAGGAATCTTTTCTGCCGCTTTTGCCGATCCGGGCAAAATTCTGGTAGCGCAAAACGCGAAGTACGACATTATGGTTTTGTCGCGTTACGGCATCCGTTTCGGGTCAACGGTTCGCGACACCATGTTGGAGCATTATGTGCTGGATGCCTCCGCCCACCACAACATGGACGCACTGGCGCGCGAATATCTCGCTTATAACCCGATTCCGATTACCGCCTTAATCGGCGAGCGGAAACGCGGGGAGCCCCAGAAAAACATGGCGGATCTGCCGCCCGAAGCGGTGGCGGATTATTCCGCCGAGGACGCCGATGTCACATTGCAGTTGGACGAGGTTTTGCGTCCGATGGTGGCTGCCGCCGGAATTCTTCCCGCGTTGGAGCGCAGTGAGGAGCCGCTGGTTCAGATTCTGGCGGATATGGAGCGCGAAGGTGTCCGCATTGACACTGCCGCCCTGCGGCTTTACGGACAGGAGTTGGAGCGCGAGTTGCTGGCGTTGACCCAGGAAATTCGTCAGCTCGGACAATCGCCGGACCTGAACATTGACTCGCCGAAACAGCTCGGCATCGTGCTGTTTGATGTTTTGAAACTCGACGAATCGGCTAAGAAACTTCCGTCGGGCCAGTATGCTACTGACGAGAAAACCTTGGTAAGACTGTCGGACAAACATCCGATCATCCAGAAGATTTTGGACTACCGGGTTTGTTCAAAGCTGAAATCAACCTACGCCGAGAAGCTTCCGGAATGCATCGACCCCATCACCGGTCGTGTCCACACCACTTTTTCGCAGGCGCTCACCGAAACCGGACGGTTGTCGTCTTCCGATCCCAACCTGCAGAACATTCCGGTACGCACCGGGCGCGGTCAGCGTATCCGCGCCGCGTTTGTGCCGCGCGACGACCGGCATGTACTGATTTCCGCCGACTATTCGCAGATTGAACTCCGGCTTATGGCCGCGATGAGCGGCGACGCCAATATGATTGACGCCTTTAAGCGTGGCGCGGACATCCACATGGAGACCGCCTGCCGGGTTTACGGCATGGATAAAGAGCTGATTACCCCGGAAATGCGCTCGGCCTGTAAAATGGTGAATTTCGGGATTATCTACGGCATTTCCGCGTTTGGTTTGGCGCAACGGCTTAACGTATCCCGGCGTGAGGCGGCCGATTTGATCGAATCGTATTTCGCGCAATATCCCGGCATCAAGGGATTCATGGAGCGGGCCATAGAGTCGGCTCGCGAAAAGGGTTATGCCGAGACGCTGCTGAAACGCCGTCGTCCGCTGCCGGACATCAAGTCGCGCAACGGCACCGCGCGTCAAGCGGCGGAACGCAACGCGGTCAACAGTCCGGTGCAGGGCAGCGCGGCGGATCTGATTAAATTGGCGATGGTTCGGGTCGGCCGTGAACTGGCGGAACGTAAACTCAAAACCAAACTGGTGTTGCAGATTCACGACGAACTGTTGCTGGACGCGCCTAAGGAGGAGGCCGAAGAGGTCTCCGCCTTGGTCAAAAACGCGATGGAGACGGCGATAACTCTGGAGGTTCCTCTGGAGGTAAGTGTCGGTATGGGCCGCAACTGGCTTGAGGCGCATTGAGATGTCAAAGGGACGTGGAAAACCTGTGCGGAACCGCCGCCGGATTGGCGGTTGGCTTTGCACACTCGCCGCGTTCCTGCTGCTGGCGCTGTTGGGCGTTTCTGACTGGTGGGTGCATCACCCGCTCGATTGGCAATGGTCGTTTAAAAACCGGGTTCCCGAACGCGGGTTGGAGCGGTTCATCGCGCTCGGCAATTGGACGGCCAATGTGACTGACAATCTGGGCTGGACTGGCCGGGACTGCGAGGTGGCAGCCGCCGGTCTGTCGCTGGACACCAATCTTTTGGCCTGCGCGGGATTGCCGCGGGCGAAGCCGGGCGGTGTCGCGCCGAAAGATATTAAGGTGTTGCGCCGTAACGGATTTGTGGTTGGCTGGTCGCCGTCACTCCGGCATCCGGTTTGGGTGGCGTACCGGACTTTTCCGGCGCCGCCGTACGACCCCAATGTCAAACGACCCGGCTTCCGCGCCGACCCCCAGGCGGAGCGTTCTCCAAAAAGCGAGGCTTATCGCAACACCGGTTTCGACCGCGGGCATCTGGCACCCAATCTGGCGATTGCGCGGCGGTACGGAAAGGATGGCCAACGCGATTCGTTCTTGACCTCCAACATCTGCCCGCAGACCCCGCAGTTGAATCAAGGCCCGTGGTACGAGTTGGAGTACCGCATTTCCGAGGTGTGGCCGGACATTTACGGTTCGGTCTGGACTATAGTTGGCGCGATCCCTAGCCCGGCCGGAAAACGCCTTCCGGACGGGGTGGACATCCCGACGGGATTCTACCAGATTGTTTTGGCGCAGACCTCCGGCGGGATTAAAGCGTTGGCGGTTATCATTCCGCAACGGGTGAGGCGTTACGACTATGCCCGCCAGCGATTGGTTTCCATCGATGAATTGGAGTCCGCCACCGGTTTGGATTTCCTTTCGGAATTGCCGGATGATGTTGAGAACGCATTGGAGTCCCAAACCGCGACGCGGCTGTGGCCGTCGGGGTTGGGCGCGTTGTGGCGGGTGATCAGGGAGCGTTATCGCCGGTATTGATTTTTGCGGGTGGTGGTGATGGAATTGGACGAAGAACAGCTGCGTGTGGTGGAAATAGATTCCGGCCGGCATTTGGTGTTGGCCCCGCCCGGCGCGGGAAAAACCGAACAGCTAACCCGACGGGTCGTCAGAGCTTTGGAAAAAGGCGTGCCGGCCAAGAAGATTTTTTGCGCCACCTTTACTGTTCGGGCGGCATTGGAGATGCGCCGACGGGTGTCATCCGCCGCTGCGCCAGGCTACCGCATTCCAGATATCGGCAATATCCATCACCATTGCATGAATTTTCTCTTCGGACGTAACATTTATACCAAAGGCTGGCAGGTGATTGATGAAAAAATGCAGTCCGATCTGGTGGCGGAAACCGTGGAGGAATTCCGGCAGTTACTCCAGCATTCGTTATCCGGAGGCGAGGAAGGGGAAGAGGCTGGGTCGCGTTTGAGGGAACTGGCGCAAGAGTACCGGTTCCCCGACGATCCGGTTTTCTGGAGGGAATGCGATAAATCATTGTCCAGCTGGAGTTACGCAATCCGCCCGATGCGCTATCTGCATGAGCGTCGGGTCGGTATCCCTTACGAATTGCGTTGCGACGGTTCGGATATCGCCCGCAATGAAGACTGCAGTATGGTCGCGGTTTACGAGTTGCTCAGCGAGCATTACGAACAGCTCAAGCGCGAAATGATGCTGTTGGATTTTAACGACCTGCTGATTGAATCATACGTGGCGTTGAAGGCGGGGCGGCTGCCGCCGGAAGAGCATTTCAGTTGGGTTTTGGTGGACGAGACACAGGACTTGAATCCGTTGCAGTGCGAATTGGTTCGGTTGTTTTCGTCGCCTGATGCGGTGACGGTGTTTTTCGGTGATTACGAACAGTCGATCTTTTCGTTTTTGGGCGCATCGCGTCATGTGCTGGAACGGGTAGAGGCAGATTGCGAGATCCATTATTTCAGCCGAAACTATCGTTCGCCTTCCTACCTGATGGATCTGTTGGCTCGATATTCACTGTTGACTTTGGAATCGCCGTGGCGGAATTTGCCCGCGCCGGTCAAGTTTGCTTCGGCGAAGGGGCGGATACGGTTGGTGGATTGGTCGCCGGCGCAGTGTGTCGCTAACGCCGTCAGTCTTTTGCGGCAGGAGAAAACCTCAGAGGTGGCGCTGCTGGTGTCGTCAAACCGGATGGCCGACGAATTGGACCGGATTATTCGTACCGACAAAAATGAGGATGTGGGATACATTAAGGTCTCCGGACAGGAGTTGTTCCAAAGCAAGGTAATGCGCGATTTTATGGCATTGCAGCTGCTCTCCGCTGATCCGTTGTCGCGTATGGCGTGGTCGCGGGTGGTGGCAATGCTGGCGCCGTCCGGTTTCTCGCACCGTCGGGCGCGGATGCTGGTGGGGCGGATTTTTAAGCTTGGTATGTTGCCGTCCGATTTTTTGGAGCCTGACTTTAATCCGCTACTGCTCCCGAAGGTCCAGGAATGGCGAGATTGGAGCCGTTGCGGTCGGGTGGTGGTGTTCGACACCGAGACCACAGGGCTTGACCACCAGCGGGACGAGATAATCCAGCTTTCTGCAGTGGAGTATATCCGCGGGCGGCGTGGGCGTAGCTTCAACCGGTTTTTGCTGGCCCGCCAGACTATCAGCTCGGCGGCGGAGGCGGTTCACCACATCAGCGCGGCGGTGTTGGCGGAGAAGGGCGAGCCACCGGCGGCGGTGCTGCGGGATTTCGCGGAATTCATTTCCGGCGACACGTTGCTGGTGGCCCACAACCTTGGTTTTGATTATGCGATGGTCAACGCCGATTTCCGGCGGTATAATGTGGACGAAACCCTTGACGCCTGCCAGTTTTGCGATACGTTGGAATTCGCGCATCGGCTTTATCCGTCGCTCTCCTCTTATCGATTGGGGGCGTTGATCTCGCAATTTTCATTGGAAGGTTGCAATTCGCATGACGCGCTGGATGACGTAGGCGCTTGCGGCGAACTGTTCCTGTATTTGGCCGAGCATTCCGAACAGTTTATCGCCGAACAGCGGACATGGCTGCAGGAAAACGAAAAATTCGTCCGGCGGTTCCATGACAATTTCGCGGTGTACTGGAGCGATATGAAGTCCCGGCACGCCAAACCGTCTTCGTTCCGTTTTGAAATGACCGCCTTCCTTGATTTTATGGTCGACAACAAATTCTACGGCAACGGGGATTTGTCTGATCGCGATGGTGAAGATTTGGTGGCGGATGCCAGGGCGGATTTTTTTGCGCGGGCGGAAAAATTCTTCCGTTTCACCGAAAACGGCGAATACGGCGAAGAGTTGGCGAACCGCCCCTTTTCAACCTTCTTGATAAAACACCGTTCGGATTTGACGAGGTTGAAGGAGGTCGATTTAATCGTGTCCGGGCAAGACCGGCTGGTGGTCTCCACGGTCCACAAGTCAAAAGGGCTGCAATTCGAAACGGTAATCCTTCCGGATGCGGAGAAATACGGCAATGACAAAGGCGACCCGGATGACGAATTCGCCGCGAAGGAGTGGCAACGGGTGCTGTATGTCGGCATGAGCCGCGCCGAACAGAATCTGTATGTGTGCGGTACCTGCGGCGGGTTGGATCCAGTCAGACGGTGCTTCGATGCCGGATACACTGACTATTATGTCCGCAAGGCATCCGGTCGGCGGGAAGATTTGTCCGGGGATTGGCTGTTTGACTTTGACCGGTTGTCCGACGGTTACCGTCGGCAGGTGTGGCTGCCGGAGTTTGAACCGATGCTTGGCAGCCGATATGTCCCGGTCCGGCGTATGGCGTTGCTGTGTCTGCCATTCAAGCACGACCGCGCCGGTTTGGTGTCGGCGTGCCGTGATGCGTTGTCCGGCAATGTCCGTATATCGATTAAATCCGTCGCCGTGGAGTGCGCCGCCAAAAACAACTTGCCCGAACTGGTGCCAGACATTCGCCGGGCGTGTTTGATTTGCCAGGACCAAAATATTGCAAGTCGCTGTTTGTCCGCCTATGGCACTTTGGAGGGGAGCGACGGGGCGCTCTTGGATTTGCTGATTGCCGGGAATTATCTCCAACGGCTTCAAGCCTATGATCTGCTGCTTGCCCGTGACGTGGTGGATAAAGAGTTGCGGCTAGGCGATCCGGCGGCGTTTTGGCGTGGCGTGGGCCGTTATCTTAAGCCGGACAATTTGTTGGCGTTGCGCAAGGCTTTTCAAAACGCCTCGGAGATCGCGATAAAACTGTCGATCTTGGACATCTACGCCGGGTTCGGTTTTTCGTCCGAGGTTAGGGAAGCTTTGGAACGCGCGATTTACGATTTGGACGGCGAGGTGCGCAAACGCGCGGTTGAGATACTGTCCCGAAAGGGGATATCCGATTGGGATCGGCTGGTGTACGGCGACATATTGGACTGGAAACGTTTGGAGAGTAATCCGGTTCGGGAACATCTCGGGTTTTTGAACGGCATGGTACTGCGTCTTGCAAAAAAAACGCCGTTGGGTAAAACGGATGAAATCCGGATCGGCAGATACCGCCAACTTGTTTCGGCCTGGAAGAAAGGGGGCGCGCGGTGACACCGGAGATTCGGGAGAAATTGAAATCGTTGCCGGCCAAGCCCGGTTGTTATATTATGCGCGACCGCAAAGGGACAATAATTTATGTTGGCAAGGCAATCTCCCTGCGGAATCGGGTGAAGAGCTATTTCCGGGAATCCAGCCTTCGCAAAGCGTCCCCTAAAGTCCGCAGCATGGTACATTGCGTTGCGGACATTGAATTCTTCACCGTTCGCAACGAAGCGGAGGCGCTGTTGGCGGAGAGCAGGCTGATTAAACAGTACAAGCCGCATTTTAACATTCTGATGCGTGACGACAAACGTTACCTCGCCTTACGTGCCGACCCGCGTGAGCCGATGCCGCGGATCACCACCTGCCGGATCATCCGCGACGACCAGGCTTTGTATTTCGGACCGTTCCCCTCCGACACCGTAGTCCGCACGGTGCTGGATTTTACTGAAAAGCATTTCGGCTTGCGCAAGTGCAAGCCGATTATCCCGGACGAGGAAACTTACCGGCACTGCATTAACGATGTCGTGCGGTTTTGCACCGCACCGTGTGTACACCGCATAACCCAAGAAGACTACCACCGGCGTTTCGACGAAGCGTGCGCCTTTCTGCGCGGTGAGCGGCTGGAGCTGATAGAAGAAGTCCGCAACGATATGGAGAAAGCCGCGCAGGAAAAGGATTTCGAAAAAGCCGCCGCGCTGCGCGACACCTGGTTCGCCCTCAAGGAGATGGTCAAGCAGCGGAACCGCATCTCGTCGCCGCCGGAAATCCATATCGCCGACGCGAAAGCCGGGCTGGCCCAATTGCAGGAGATAATCGGTTTGCCCGAATTGCCGACCTTGATCGAAGGGTTCGACATTTCAAATTTATTCGGAACCCATTCGGTCGCGAGTATGGTGGTGTCGGTCGATGGAATGCCCGATGCCCGGTTGTACCGGCGTTTCCGCATCAAGACGGTGGAAGGCGCCGACGATCCGCGCTCAATTGCCGAAGTGGTGGGGCGGCGGTATTCCCGATTGCTTGCCGAGGGCAAACCGTTGCCGAAACTGGTGCTGATAGACGGCGGAATCACCCAGCTCCGCGCCGCCCGTGCCCGGTTGGCGGAGTTGGGATTGTCGCAACTGCCGTCGGTCGGGTTGGCGGAACGGTTTGAAGAAATCGTGGTGGACGACGGGCGTCCCAACATCCTGCTGCCAAGGGACAACTCCGCTTTGCAGGTGCTTATCCGGTTGCGCGATGAAGCCCACCGGTTTGCCATTACCTACCACCGTCGGTTGAGGAACCGGATTATCAGGGAGTCGGCTTTGGACGAAATCCCCGGTATTGGCCCGGCCCGCAAAATCCAGCTCTTGCAACGGTTCGGGTCGGTGTCCCGTATTGCCAAAGCCTCAGTTGAAGAGCTGTGCGAGGTAAGCGGGATCAATCCGTTGATGGCCGAGGCGATTCTGCGGGCAGTTACGCCAGGTGGCGGCAACCACCGCGGCGCGGAATAGAAGCAAAAAGAAGACATGCGGTTTGACAAGCGGCCGGCGACAAGCGACAAGCAACTGGGCCGCTAATCCCTAACCCCTAATTCTTCATTCTTCTCTCTTCATTTTTGTCCCGGTCGTCGCGTTGGCGTATAATCTGTCCATGCTCATTTGAACTTGACGCGGATGAACGGCGGCGGAACGCCACGCTTCAGCTGCAGCCAGCCATCCAGACCTTCGCCGTCATCGTCCAGCAAACGGACACAGAGACCGAAGCCGTTTGTCAACGCGGCGGCGTCAAGCCCCGTTTCGGCAGGGCCAAGCGTGACATCGTAGAAATCGGTCTTGCCGGAACGGCGGATGGGCTTTGCGAGATAGGTCTTGCGCCCCACCCCCTCGCGCTCGAACGTTAGTTCGATGCCGTCTTCCGCACCGCGCTTGTCATCCTGGCCTTCCGCACGGAAACGGATTTTGTCTGCCCCGACCCTGTCGAACCAGAGTCGCGAAAAGACATCTTCCCAACCCTGCCACAGACGATGTTCAAACTGGGGCAGGCCTTCGTGCAGGTTCACGGGCCATCCCCCCTGATCCGACAGCTCGATATCCCATGTGCGCCCCTGCGAACCGTCGCCGCCGATGGTGCGCGGTACCGGCGGCGGCGCCTTTACGTCGAGGTCGGCTGCGACGCAATCGGCGAACGTCGCCCCCTCCAGCAGCAGCGCACCCGGCTTGTCGCCCCAGCGAAAGACCGTCTCGCCGCCCGTGGCCGGCACCATGTGCCGATTGTTCATCAAATCCGCCGCCCAGACGCGTGTGGCGTCCGTACGCACACGCACACGCGTACCATCCGAATAATCCGCATACCAGCCCGCGAGAACGATGCCGGCGAATCCGGGCTTCGCACCCTTGAAGCGATAGAGCTGGCGAGGCCCCTTACTCACGATGCGCCCATCGAAGTCAAGGCTCTGAAAGATCGTCGTCACCGCTGAAAGCGCCGGGTAGGTCGCGCGCGGTTCGAGATCCATAGTCATGATTCCATAGCCGCCTTCCGCGCTGTTTGGATCGGGTTTTGTCGCCCGGAGGTTGTACCACACATAGTCGCGCGCGCCATACGCCCGCGAATAGAGAATCTTCCGCCATACGTCCAACGCCGCATCGTTCTCCCGCCCCATGAAGGAAGAGCACGCCGTTTCGTTCGCCAGCCACGGCAGTCCATCCACGCCCAGCTCCTTCAAGGCGGGCTGAAACTTCTCCTCGAACCAGTACTGGTATGTGTCCCATGCGCCGTGCCCGTGAATCGGCCATGCATCGAACCACCGGCGCCCCTCCTTCAGGAACAGTTGGGCCAGTTCGGGGTTACCCCATTTCGGCACCTCGGCGGGATGGATCAGCAAACCGCCACTCGCCCAGCCGCACGGAATCACCTTTGCGTCTGGAGCGGCCTTCTTGATCGCTTCGTAGGCTTCGCGCTGGATGCGCAACATCTCACGAGGCGGCAGCTTGTTCGCGGGAAATGCGTCCAGCTCGTTGCCGATTTCGTAGTAGGCGATGCGCGTACCGTAACGGGCGGCCATCTCGCCTGCAAAACGCCCGAATACCCCGGGCTTCGTCGCCACCGACCAGATGCCGCCCCCCTTGATGGCCTTCAATTCGGGTATCACCGCCCATTCGGGATTGCCGTAGATGATGGCGTCGAGCGCAAGTCCGTGGTCGCGGATGTTCTTGAGCAAACGGTCGGTCCGTTCCCAGTGCGCCTCGTCAGGGCCGGCAGGATAGACATCGGCGAACATGAAGGCGTAGTCCGTGCGGACGAGCTTTGCGCCCGTCCGCGCCACAGCCTCGATCACGCGGTCGCTCAACTCTTGCGGATAGCGGCCGCAGTGCACGTGTACGCCGATGCGAAACGATCCATCTTCCACGACAGGTGTGACGGGATGGGCGTCCATCACGGCATAGCGGCGTTCATCGCGCAAGGTCGAACCATTGGTGGTTGTGGCTTCACCAACGACACGCCAGCACCCTTTTGCCGGTGCGGGCGGCAACTCCATGCGCCGAATCGCGCCAGGCTGCAATGCGCACCGGAACTCCGGCACCGCGAATGTTCCTCCAAACGTCTCTTGCCCCGCGATGCGTACTCGCCAATCAACGGCGGCAGGCGATGCGTTGGACACAACCGCCGTCACGCGTTGCCCCATTGTCACCACCGGCAACGCACCGCCAACATCAAGCAAGAGGCGAAAGCCGCCCTGCGGTACAGGGCTATCCGCCGCCATGCTAGTTATTGCAACCACAACCAGCATCACCCAAAACCATCTTTGCCTTTTCATACGCCATTGACCCTCGCTTATAAGAATGACGATATGGTATCACTTACGTAACCAAAACTCCATCGAAAAATGAATGCCCGGATTAACCCGACTTTCGGCTTGCTCTTCTTTTTCGCGTTTGCTACAATAAGGGGTAATTATATGGGGTGGGTGTGTTGTCCGCGCCGTTCCCGAAATCAGTTTGGCATTGATAGTAAAGGAGTGTTATGAGAGCGTTGTTTGCTTCCGTATGCGGCTGCCTGTCGGCGGTCTTCCTGACGGTTCCCCTTTGGTCGTTCACGGCCAACGCGGATACGGTTTTAACTTGGAACGGCGCCAACGGCGCGGTGTGGGACACGGTCAGCGCGAACTGGCTTGATGCCGACAGCAATCCCGCCGTTTGGACCGACGGCGCGACGGCGGTCTTCACCGGCGCGGGCGGTATCGTGAATGTCGAATATGGCATCTATCAGGCCGAGAAGGTGGTCTTCACTGGAACCGGCAACTCCCTCTTGGGCGCGGGCTATGTGCGGACCGGCGAGATCGAGGTGTCCGACGGCGTGACCGGCGTGATCGGCGCCTGCGTGCTGACCGAGGCCGGTGGGGCGAAGACCGGTTCGGGAACGCTTGCCCTCGGCGTGTGCCGCGGTCCTCTGACCGTCTCGTCAGGCACGTTGATTGTTGCCGGGTCGGGATTCAAGGACGCGGACATCACTGTGGCGGACGCCGCCGCGCTTCAGTTGTACGGCGCGGTCTCTACCACTGGCAACCTGCTGCTGAACGCGAGTTTCGAGTCACCGGCGGTCGATGCCGGAACCTACCAGTACTGTTCTGCGGGTTATGCCTTTGACAACTGGACTTGGGTGCGGGGACACGCCGTGGTTCAGAACACGGCAAAGGCCACCGCATGGAACAGCGAAGGTACGGCGAAGGACGGCGACCAGGTTCTTATCGTCCAGCGCGAGGCGACGGTTGAGCAGACGGTGAATGTGCAGGTGGCCGGCCTCTACAGCATTTCCCTCTCCGCATTCCTCCGGAAGGGCTACTCTAACAACTACCTCTATGTCCTCATCGATGGTGCGATGGTGATCTCTGAAGACGTCCGTGTGGCGGAATTTAATGAGAAGACCTACGGTTCTCCCGTCTTCTGGCTCCCTGCCGGCGAGCACACGGTGCGGATCGTCGGAGAGGGCGGTTGGGACGACCGTTCGACCATGGTCGACTGGATCAGCCTCTCGCAGTCGTTCACGGGCGGGTTCCTCGGGTTCGAGCGGAACGCGATCCTGCGCGGCGCGGGTACCATCCAGCTCCTCTGCGACGGGGATGTGGCGGTCAACCAGAATCTCTCGACCTGCACCGTTTCCGGCGGCGCCATCACCGTCAAGGAGACGCCGTTCTCCCTGAACGCCACGCAAACCTCTGGCGACTGGACCACGGGCGCGTTTTGGGGCGGGACTGTCCCGTTGTTCGATAGTACGCTCCAAAACCTGAACGTGAACGGCCTGACCGGACTCTCGTCCGTTGGCGCCGGCGATGAAAACGCCTTCCCGTACCATACGATCACGATTAACGGCGACGACACGCTTTTGGCGACGCTCAGCGGGACACGGATGAACGGTATCGAGGAGACGGCGAACAAAATCGTCTCCGCCTTCCAGATGAACAGTTTCGGCGGCCTGACCTTGAACACCGTCGTCTCGACGGGCGCGAACGGGATCATCGATCCTTTGGGGACGATCTACGCCGAAAGCGGATTCTCCGGAAGCGGTCCCCAGAAGCGGGGACCCGGCATCCTTTCCTTCGGGGCGGATCTGCCGGCCAACACGCCGGTTACCGGCAGCATACTTGAAGGGTTCGTCCGTTTTCCGTTCGCGCCCTCTTCCAACTTCAACCTCTACACGATCTACCAGCGGACGGGCGGCGTGATATTCGCTCCCGTGGCCTCGGGAATCGTCTATTCCAACACGATTAACCTGAAGGGCACCGGAAAGGATGTAATCAGCCTTGAGGGGGCCGGTAAATCCTGCACCATCTCGAACGTCATGGAATCGGATACCGATGAGGTCGAGCTTAACGTTCAGGAGGCGAACTCGACGCTGAAGATCAATCAGATTCTAAACCGCGTCCAAGGGAACACCACTAGCTGCGTGGCGGTGGTCAAGTCGGGCCCGGGAACCGCCGTCATTCTCGACGAGGCCGTTGATGGGGATAAGACAAGCGGAAACCGTCGCGGTGTCTTCAGCGGGGGCGCTGTCATCCGGAACGGAACCCTGGCGATCGCCACGGACGATGACGGTGTCGCTCCCGGCGGCGCGTTGGGCAGGGATTTGGAATCTTCACTGGTGTTCGGCGACGCCCTCACGGCCGCCTCCGACACCCTGACGCTTCAGGCGCGGGCGGATGTGACGGTCTCCCGTCCGATTTTCGTTACCAATCGCGGACTCGCGGCGGGTTTTGCCCTAGCGGGTGATGCGTCGCGCATGATTCTCGACGGGCCGGTGACTCTCGGCCGGAGCGAGCTGACCTTCACCGGGAATTCGTCGGGCCTTATCGGCCTGACCGAGCTTACCGTTGCGGACGGTTTGGGTCAGGTGTCCCTGACATCGGCGAACGGCCCCCGGATCGCGTTGGATGCGATGAGCCATACAACCGTGACGGTCGTCGCGCCGAACGGCTTCTCTGCCGGTGTTTCCTCGCCCGCAACCGTCACGCTCGCGGGGCTGGAGAGCGGTTTCCTTGCCACGTTCTTCTTCAATGCGACCGAAAACAGCCAGGTCCATGCGGGTGACCTTGCGCTGGGCTTCCAGCAGGTCGAACTGAAGACGGAGGGCGGTTCCGATTTCGCTGAAGCCGGTACCTATACCCTCTACACCTACACCGGCACCTTCACGGGCGATGTTTCCACCTGGGCGGTCGCGAACCCCTCCGATTCGAAACGCTACACCTTCGCCCACGATGCGGCCAACAAGCGGATCACGCTGGTGATCGAGGTGAAGGCCGGCGCGACCGACTATACTTGGGCGAACACCGGTTCCGGCAACTGGGGGATCGGGTCCAACTGGGATGTCCAGTCCGCGCCGAACGGCACCGGGTTGAAGGCGATCTTCGGTTTGAAGATCACCGATGATGCCACAGTGACCTTGGAAGATGACAAAACGATCGGATCGCTCTTCTTCAACAACACCAAGAGCTACACGTTGTCGGGGCAGATCCTCACCTTCTCCGACCCCGATCCCGCCATTACCATCGACTCAGGTTCGCACACGATCAACTCTCCGATTGCAGGAGATGCGTTCCGGGTCAATGCGAATGAGGGCGCGTCGCTGACGCTCAACAACACCGTGAACCAGTCGGTCACCGTCGAAACCGGTTCGCTGGTGCTCGGCAAGGACGCCGATCTCAAAGGCAACCTGACCGTCAAGTCCGATGCCAACCTCTCCTTGGCGGGGGACTCCGCCAAGGTCTCGAACCTCACGGTCGAATCCGGCGCGACGGTCCGGCCCAACGGCGGAACACTGACGGTGGAGACGGTGTCTGATTCCAGTCTGCCCTCCGGTGCCCTCACCGGCAGCGGCACGTTGGTGAAGAGCGGATTGTCGACGCTGACGGTGGACGGGATCAAAACCTTTACCGGCACGGCCGACATCCAGAGCGGAACGCTGGCGCTGAAGGAGAGCCAGTTCAACCTCAACGCCACCATCGCGGAAGGGGCGACCCTGACCGCCGGGGCGTCGGAGATGACCGGTCTCATGGGCTATTACTACGCGGTTGACGCCTCGACCCTGGGTTCCAAGTGGACGAATCTTTCGACGCTTGAGGACTATCTGGCGACTCTGACCGTAGACGACATCATTCCGACGTCGGCCCATCTGTCCGACGGCACCTTCAACATGAACAAGGACAACTGGCCCGCGCCGTATAAGCCGGGCAGTTCGCGTGCGGACTACTTCGTCGCGGTCTGGCGCGGCGTGCTGACCATTCCCGTCGACGGTCTCTGGGAGTTGGCGGTCGCGTGGGATGACGCTTTTCTGCTGGCGATCGACGGCAAAGAGCTGTTGACCGGAACGTCCAATACGGCTAACGTGTTCAAGCGGGCCTCGCGGTTCTTGGCGAAGGGCGACCATGACATCGTGATCAGCCTCATGGAGGTCACTGGTGATTGCTACTGCCCAATCCGGATTTCGGGTCCGGGACAGCAGGCCATCCTCCTGCCGCTCGCGTGGTTGCGCCCGACGCTGGCCGCCAAGCGGATCAGCGGAGAGGGAACCCTTGCGTTGGATTCTGGCGCGGGTCTGCATCTCGACCCGATGGCGAACAACGGCCGTGACGGTTATGACGATGCCATCGGCGCGCTGACGCTCGGAACCGGTTCGTATTTCGCCCAATTGGGCAGTCTGCTCACGATCGGCACGGCGAACCTTGGAGCGTCCAGCGGTCTCGCCGCGGTGCGTAACGGTGATCTGTTCATCAATGGCGGCGGCGGATCCTCGACGGCGCGGCTGATGGCGGGCGCGACCTCCGTGCTCGCGCTGAATGGCGATTGGATCTCGGGCGGCGTGAGCGGCGAGGGAACGGTCTCCATCGACGGCGGCGCCTACGCGATGGAGTTCACCGGCGACGCTGACTGCGGCATCTCCGCCGACAAGACCTACACCCATGCGGTGGACTTGCCGAATGACAGCAAAAACAGTAAGCTACCGGTCATTAACGGGGTGCATTTCACTATGACCGGCAACTATTCCGGCTTCCCGACCTCCGCGTGGAACAACAATTCTGGAGGCATCGATGGGAATCAGGGAAATGACGCTAACGCGAACCTTTCCCCGATGGACAGTTTCCTGTGGGACTTCTGTTACAATTTGGGTGCGATGGACGCGAAGATTGGCGGTCTGACGCCGGGCCAGCTCTATGATTTCCGGTTGTACTACAAGAACTTCGGAAACAACCAGCGCTGGTTCACCATGACCTTTATGGTTGAGGGGCAGGCGGTCGGAACGGTTCGCTGGAATCCCGACGGCCATAAGCGCAGCATCATAGGTTGCCGTTACCGCGCCGGCGCGAGTGGCGAGCTCCATATCGTCGTCTCCGACACGATGGCGGACACGCCGCACTACTACGGCTTCACCAACGAGGCGTTGCCGGATGAAGATATCCCGGCCCACACGCTCACGCTTGCGCCAGCGGAGGGGGAGACCCCGACGCTCACCGGCGCGATCGTCGGCGAGGGCGTGGTGACGGTTAACGGCGAAGGCACCCAGGTTTTGGGTGGCAGGGTCGCTGCCGCCGGCGGGCTGACGGTTGAGAACGGCACGGTGGAACTGCTCCCCGGCGCGACGCTTCAGACTGGCGTCACAATCGGCTTCAATGGGACATTGGCGGCCAATCCGGGTAATGTGACGATCAACGGGCTGGCGGGTGAGGGGACTTTAGCCCTTACGGGGCAGATCTCCTTCCACTACGTTACCGGCGATGCCGATTCCGGCATTTCATCAAGCAAGACCTACACGCATGCGTTCGACTGCGGCAGCGGCACGGTCGCGACTGTCAACGGCGTGGCTTTCACGCAAGTCACCGGAGCCAACGCGGCGAATTACAGCAATGGCCCCGGATCCGGACATGCCGGAGGTAATGTGGGGTACATCTCGATTCCCACCGATCAGAAGATCTATGAGATCTACCGCGACATGTGCTACAACAAGCAGGATGTCAGCCCGACAGTATTCTCCGGCTTAACGCCCGGCAAGAGCTATGACTTGCGGATATACATCCGCCGTTGGAATGATGACGGTCTCATCAACCAGAACCGGGACCGTCCGGTGGAGTTCATCTTCGACACCGATGATGACGAATCTAACGATGATCATGTCACGATTGGTGTTGACCGCTTCGATCCGGCCTATCTCTCGTATCGGTATATCGCTCTTACCGACCACATCAACGTGACCTTCCACTCGCTTAACAACAGTGACACGCTTCATCTGTACGGTGTCACGAACGAGGAGATCGATGACGAGACCGTTATGGTCAACTGCGAAGAAGACAGCACCTTCAACGGTAAGCTGACCGGTTGCGGCGCATGGGCGAAGACCGGAAGCGGCGCGTTGACGGTTACGGGTTTTAGCACGGCCAAAGGTCCGGTTACGGTCGCGGAAGGTATGTTCGGTGTCGCGGAGGATGGAACCGCTACCCTCGGTGACGTCACGGTCAAATCCGGTGCGTCGGTCTTCGGTACGGGTACCCTCGGCGGCTCTATCGCGGTTGAAGCTGGCGGCGCGATTGCCGGCGGTACTGGTAACGGCGGCACACTCACGGCGGTCAACGGTATTACCATTGCCGCCGAGGGCATTGTGGAAGTTCGCCACGGCGCGACGGGGGGCGGCACGATACACGCGGGTTCGGTCACGCTTCCTGCGAGCGGAAATGTCGCGTATGTTGCGGTTGGCGCGGACCAGCCCCCTGCGCGGGTAACGCTCTTCACCTCCGATAATCCGATCAGCGGGCCGGACACCTTTGATGCGTGGAGCATCACGCAGAACGGTGCGCCGGTTCCGTCCGCCAGTCTGTCCTACAGCGCTGACAAGCGGGCGGTCTATCTGTTGAACACCTTCGGTACTGTTATTTTCTTCAGATAATTACCTGCTGTTGCTGAATCACGCGCGTCACGGTTCTGTCCGTGGCGCGCGTTTATTTGTACGATTTGCGGCCGGCTCAGAGCGGGCATGAGTCGGCTTTGAACGTATGTCTAAAAGTCGGTTCCTCGCTATAAAGTGCAGATGATATCAGGGATTCGTCCGTAAAAAGTGCAATGATCCTTGCGCACCGATCTCAGAAAGTGTATAATACGCAGTGTTTTGGAGAGGGGTAGAAAAACCATTCGACGACTGATATGTCTAACTTTTGGCCAGTTAGTGCAAGCAGTGCGGATAATGAAATGTGCGGGTTCGGTAGGGTATGGAACGGACGGTAAATAAAGATTTGCGGCTACGTTACCAATGGTTAATGTGGATTCCGTTGGTTTGTGCATGTTGGTGGTTCTTCCTTGCGGTTAATGTCCACTATTGTTATGTCAGCGATATGTCATATTTGTCGGAATTGAAAACAGAGATCATTCCGGTGGCCGTTCCCTTGCCAGCAAGACTCTCCAAAGCGGTCGCGGCGTATATGGATATAATTTATGATGTCGCTAAAGAAGGATATGATATTAGAGTGCTAATTTTTTTCACAGGCATCTTCTATCTTGCTATATTTTGGGAGATGAACCGATTTTTCAGAAAGATACGGAATAAAGCGGTCGTTGAAACCGATCCCACTTCCACCGAGGCACATAAGAATCCTTTTGATAAAAAATCAATAATCAACTCCAAAGGCCATTTGTGCGCATTTGGTTTTGTGTTGTTAGTTGGCATATTGTGTTTTTGCGGGGTTTGTCCGATGAATAAATCAACGATATCGTTTCTTGCGCAGCGTCAAATGGCAATCGTCCGCTTGGAACAATGGCTTGACATCTTTTCTAAGCCCCCTACCGGGGTTGTGACGGCAATTGACGCGGATTACATATTAACGCGAATGCGGTGGGCATATTCCGGAGTGGAGGATATTTTGTTATACTCGGCCGCGCGCTTTTTTGAGATTGGCTGCGGTATGGTTATAACGGGATTTTGCGGTTTGTGGGGCGTGTTTGCGGAGAGACGTTATCGTATAAGGTCGGCCGATGGCGGGAAATGGGACACAGTAAAAGAACATGGAGACATAAATTAATCCAACGCAAAGGGAATTGCGCGTACGTTTCGTTTTTCGTTGTTTTCGCGCCGCGGATATGGTACTATTCTTTTGGTTTTCGGATAACAGTAGTTTGATTTTTAAATACCTACAGCGAGGTGTCAAATGCGAGTAGCGTTTTTTGGGCTTTTTCTCACGGCGGCGGCGGTTTTCGCGGCGGACCCGATCCCGCTTCCCGAGCATCCCCGGCCGGATTTTGAGCGTCCTGAATGGGTGAACCTGAACGGCAGTTGGAGCTTCCGTTTCGACAAGAGCGATGAGGGGGTCAAGCAGCAGTGGTTCACCCAGGACAATGGGCAGTATCCGCTTGCTATCACGGTGCCGTTCCCTTGGGGTTCCAAAGCTTCCGGGGTTAAGGACGAGGCGGACATCGGGTGGTATCGCCGGACCGTGACGCTGCCGGAACGCTGGAAAGGCATGCGCGTGTTTTTGGTGGTCGGTGCGTCGGACTGGCAGACCCACGGCTGGATTGACGGTCAGGCGATTGGCGAGCACCACGGCGGCTACACCCCGTTTGAGTTTGAACTGACCCCCTTTGCCAAATGGGGGGAACCGCAGCAGATTACGCTTAGGGCGGATGACAAGCGGCGCGATTTTACGCTGTACGGCAAGCAGGGGTACGGTAACGCCCGCGGCATTTGGCAGACCGTATATCTGGAGGCGCGTCCCGCCACTTACCTTGAATCGGTGCATTTGGTACCGGATATCGACCGGCGGATGGTGACCGCGAAAATCACCTTGAGCGGTCCGGCGAAGGACAATCTCGCCTTTTCGCTGCATTTCAAGCCGGAGGATCGTTCTGCCGAGGCGAAGGCGGAGTTCCAGATCGGTCAGATGGAATTGACCCTCCCGGTGCCGTTGCGGGATGTCAAGCTTTGGGATTTGGACAATCCGTACCTGTATGAAGTGAAGGCGGTGCTGGAGGGAACCGGAATCAAGGATGAGGTCTCCACCTATTTCGGAATGCGCAAGATTAGCGTGACCAAGCTGCCTGGCAGCGGCATCCCGTACATTGCGTTGAACAACAAGCCGGTTTACGTACAGCTTACCCTCGACCAGTCGTACCACCCCGACGGGTACTATACCTTCCCGTCCGACGAATTCATGAAAAACGAGATTTTGATTTCCAAGCGGTTGGGGTTGACTGGAAACCGGATCCACATCAAGGTCGAAATCCCCCGCAAGCTGTATTGGGCAGACAAGCTGGGGTTGCTGATTATGGCGGATGTCCCCAACTCTTGGGGCCAGCCCACGCAGGAGATGTTCCAGGAGAGCGAATATGCGCTGCGCGAGATGATCCGGCGCGACATGAACCACCCCGCCATTTTCTGCTGGGTACTGTACAACGAGACGTGGGGGCTATTCACCAAAGTGCCCGGAAAACCCAATCAGTACCTGCCGCAGACCCAAGAGAAGGTCGCCGCCATGTACCGGCTTGCCAAACAGCTTGATCCCTCCCGTCTGGTGGAGGACCAGTCGCCCTGCCACAACGACCATGTGGTCTCCGACCTGAATTCCTGGCACGCCTACCGTCCGGGCTACCAGTGGGAGAAGGAGGTTCTGGACGCGGTGAAGAACACCTTCCCCGGGTCTAAATGGAACTACAAGGACGGCTACCGCCAGACCGACAACGTTCCGATGCTGAACAGCGAATGCGGCAACGTGTGGGGGTATGAAGGCAGCAGCGGCGATTGCGATTGGAGTTGGGATTACCACATGATGATGGACGCTTTCCGCCGCCACCCCCAGTGCTGCGGGTGGTTGTACACCGAGCACCATGACGTTTGCAACGAGTGGAACGGGTACGTCCGTTTCGACCGCACCGAAAAATTCACCGGGATTGAGGAGCTGTTCCCCGGCATGCGGTTGAACGATCTGCACTCTGACGCGTACCTGGCTTTGGACACCGAACTGTTTCGGGTGTTCCGTCCGGGCGCCACTTGGCGTATGCCGGTTTCGCTCTCGCTCACCACCGACCGTTTTGAGGGTAAGCCGTTGACGCTGAATGCGGAAATCCGGATGTGGGACAGTCAGGGCAAACTCTCTGAGCAGCCGATTAAAAACCTTTGCCCGGCCTTTGCCGCCAAAGCGTGGGACAGCCGTGAGCTTGGCCCGCTCAACATCAAGTTGCCCGACCGTGTCGGCGCCGGCGTGATTTGCCTTAGCCTAGTCGATGACCGAAAGATCGTGGCGCGCAATTTCGCGACTTTCGCGTTGCGCGACGGTGAGCAACAGCCGCGCCAGCAGACCACGGACGGCGGAGTGACGGTGCGGGTCGCGCCGAAGAGCTTTGCGCGGGCGGAATGGTCGCAAAAACAGTGGAACGTGTTGGACGGCCTTAAGGTCAACGGTGCCGGCAAAGGTTTCTTTGAGTACACCGTGGCGGTGCCGCAGGGGCAATGGTCCAAGGCGGTGCTTCGCGCCGAGATTTCCGCGAAGCGCCTGAACGGCAAAGATAAAGAGGGCGCGAAGGGCGACAGCGACGGCGACTATATGCTGGGAGCCGGTTTCCATGACCGTAGCGCCAACAAGAACGCGTATCCGATGACCAGCGTGGATAAATGGAAGGGCGCGGTTCGGATCGTGGTGAACGGTGAGACCGTGAAAACGGTGGAGCTGGCGGATGATCCGGCCGACCACCGCGGTTTCCTCTCTTGGGGTTCCCAGCTGCGCGATAAGCTGTTGCGCGAAGCCGGGTCCTACGGTTATTTGGTGGAGACCGATATTCCGTCCGCGGTTTTGGCGAAAGCCGCAGACGGGAAGCTCACGGTGCGTTTCGAGGCGGACGACAAAGGGTTGGCTATTTACGGCGAACGGTTCGGCCGGTACCCCATGGATATCACTTTTGATTTTGTGAAGTAACGCCGGAGTGTCCGGATGGATTGTCGGGGAGATTTCCAAGATGTTTGACGTGCAGTCAATGTTTATGCCGGTTTCGGGTATGTTGTCGATTTTTCAGGGTTTTTTCGACTCCAACCTGATGGGCCGGGTGATTGTGCTGCTGCAGTTGGCCAGTTCGGTGGTCGCGGCGGCGGTGATTATCGGGAAACGGAAAGAGCTGGCGAGCATAGAACGCAACTCCAGGATCTTTAAGCGCGAGTTTCTGGCGGGTAAGGATGTGCTGGACTATTACCTCTCCCGCAACAAGGGGCGCGATTCATCCGTCGAGTTGATTTACACCCGTTCCTGCGAACGGATGGTCAAACTGATGGATCCTAGCATTCGTAATACAATGATTTCCAACCGCGGGGGCAGTCAGTCCCCCGCGCTGACCTCGCGTGAGGTGGCACTGGTGCGAGGCACCTGCGAACACACCGTGGAGGAGGAAGAAGTGCGCATCGAGCACGGCATGGGCATTTTGGGCACGATTGTCAATGCGGTTCCGATGCTTGGATTGCTCGGCACGGTGTGGGGGGTACTGGACGCGTTCGCTACGATGGGTGTCAAACAGTCAATGCTGCTTTCAGAAATCGCGCCGGCCATATCATCCGCGTTGGTTACCACCGTTGTCGGATTGTTGGTTGCCATTCCCAGCACCTGTTTTTATAACAATCTGGCCGGGAAGATCCGCCAGCTTTCCGTTGATATGGAGGGATTCGCTGAAGAGTTGCTGGGGCGTATCGCGTGCGAGTACCAGCAGTGGGAGGAAAAGTAGATGATGCGTCGCCGTATCGGTCGCGACAAGCAGCGGAAGACCATCAACGAGATCAACATGATGCCGTTGATCGACCTCACCTTTCTGTTGCTGATCACCTTCATCATCACCATGCCGGCGATGGAGCAGGGGATATCGGTCCGTTTGCCGCAAGGCAAGGCGGATGTCCTTCCGCGCAAAAAGGCCAACACGGTTTCGCTGGACGCCGAAGGCAAAATCTTCCTGAACAACAAGGCCACCGATCTGGAGGAGTTGGAGCAGGTGTTAGGGCTGATGGCGGCAGAGGATGAAAAAACTGCGGTGCTGGTCCGGGCGGACGAGCGCTTGGATTACGGTAAGGTGATGCGGGTGATCCGCATTTTGTACAAGGTCAAGATCACGCGGATGGCGCTGGTTACGCTGTCCGACTAAATTTTATCCGCCTATGGCCCGGAAAATTTTTTCAGCCTTTTCGGTTAATTGTTCCGTCCTGTTGCACGTCTTGCTGTTGGCGGTGGCAACGGGCGTGTCCATGCTTCCGGGTTGCCGCAAGAAAGAGCTGGTAGTGCCGCTTGACTTCACGGTGGTACTGCCGGATATGTACGAACAGGATGATGTGCCGGAGGATAAGCCCGACCCTACCGAGGTAACGCCGCCGCCTCCGGAACCGGACGATGATTTGCCGACGCTGCCGGATCCGGTGACGGTAAAAAAGGATCCGCCAAAGAAAGACCCGCCGAAGAAGAAAGATCCGCCCAAAAAGCCGGACCCGCCGAAGAAGCCGGATAAGAAACCGCCGCCTAAAAAGCCGGATCCGCCTAAAAAAGACCCTCCCAAGAAGGATCCTCCAAAGAAGCCGTTCGTTAAGGGACCGCGGGTAGCGGGGCCGAAACCGCCGCCGAACAAACCTAAAGAGGATTTCACGAAACTGCCCCGGGCGTCAAACCGCCCGGCAGTGGACAAACCGCTTTCACGCCAAGAGCTGCTTTCCGCGTTGAACGCCGGCGCTCGCGTCGGAACCCGCAACCAAGTGCCGCAAGGGGAGCAGGAGCGTTGTTTCCTGTTGATCAAACAGGCGCTTTACCAGTCTTGGGAACAGCCCGCCGCCAACGGCGTGCGGCCCGCGCAACTCGAGATTAAGCTGGACAATACGGGGCGCATCGTGAGCTACGAGTTGGTGCAGTCGTCAGGGGATCCTTTCTTTGACAAAACCGTGAAGGCGGCAGCCGCCAGAACGATGCCGATTCGCGGACTTTCGCTGGCTTTTATAAAGCAGTACGAAACGCTGCGGATTGAATTTAAAGTTGAGTAGTCAGACCGCCGGAAACGGTGTCGGGGAGTTTTGTGGAATGGCTTCTGAGATCGTCATTACTGGCGCCCGCCAGAACAACTTGAAAAACATTGATGTCCGGATTCCGCGCGACCGGCTGACCGTGATAACCGGGTTGAGCGGTTCGGGGAAATCCTCGCTGGCATTCGACACCCTTTACGCCGAAGGACAACGGCGTTATGTTGAGAGCCTTTCGGCATACGCCCGGCAGTTCCTCGACCAGATGCAGAAGCCGGAGGTTGACCATATCGAGGGGCTTTCGCCCGCGATTTCTATCGAACAGCGCACCACCGGCAACAACCCCCGGTCAATCGTGGCGACCGTGACCGAGGTACACGATTATTTGCGTCTGCTTTACGGCACCATCGGTCAGGCGCACTGTCCGAAATGCGGCAAGCCGGTACAGAAGCAGAGCGCGGAACAAATCGTTGACCAGCTACTGCGTTTCCCGGAGAAGACCAAGGTGATTCTGCTGGCGCCTTTGGTGCGCGGGCGCAAGGGGCGCCACGAGGATGTTTTTGAGTCCGTGCGCCGCCAGGGGTTCGTTCGCGTCCGGGTGGACGGGGAGATGATGGCGTTGGACGATGTGCCGCCGCTGGAAAAGAACAAGCAGCACAATATTGACGCGGTGGTGGATCGGTTGGTGGTGAACGGCACGGTGCGCGGGAGGATGACCGATTCGGTCGAGCTGTCGCTCAAGCTCGGTGACGGCATCATGAAGGCGCAGATTATCGAGAATGACGGAAATACCCGTGAAGAGTTGTTTTCCGAAAAAAACGCCTGCCCGGATTGCATGATTTCTTTTGAGGAGCTTAAGCCGCGCTCTTTCTCTTTTAACGCGCCATACGGCGCCTGTCCAGTTTGTTCCGGTCTCGGCTCGCAATGGGTGTTTGACGAAGATTTGGTGGTGCCCGACAAATCCCTGCCGTTGGAAGAGGCGATTAAGCCTTGGCGGGTAGCCGGACATCACGCGATTGTTTACTACAAGTATTTGCTGGAGCGTATCGCGTCGCAGAACCGCGTCTCGCTGCGGACCCCGTATGAGAAACTGCCCGCCGCGTTCCGCAAGAAACTGATGCACGGGTTCGACGAGCCGCTGGTGTTGGAGTGGCGCAAGGAAGACCGTCCCTTCGAAGGTGTGCTGGCGAACCTGAAACGCCGGTACGAAGAGTCGGAATCGGACGAAATGCGCGACCGGTTCGCGGCGTTTATGAGCCGCCAGATGTGCCCGGAGTGCCGCGGGGCGCGGTTGAAACCGGAGTCGCGGGTTTGCACGGTGGCGGGCAAGACCATTGTGGAACTGATGGCGATGCCGGTTAATCGCGTTGCCGAGTTCTTCGACCGTATTTCACTCTCAGACGCCGACGCTAGAATGGTGGCGGATGTGCTTAAGGAAATCCGCAAGCGTTTGAAGTTCATGATTGACGTCGGGTTGGATTACCTGTCGCTTGACCGGGAAAGTTCCACTCTTTCCGGCGGTGAGATGCAGCGTATTCGGCTGGCGTCGCAGATCGGCTCCGGTCTGGTCGGGGTGATGTACGTGCTGGACGAGCCGACCATCGGGTTGCACCCGCGGGACAACGAGCGGCTGATAAAGATGTTGCGGCAACTCCAACAGCGCGGCAATTCGGTCATTGTGGTGGAACACGACGAAGAGATGATGCGCAACGCCGACTATATCGTGGACATCGGTCCGGGCGCGGGGCGCAAGGGCGGCGAGGTGGTTTACCAAGGCGATGTCGCGGGATTGTTGCGGTGCAAGCAGTCGTTAACCGCTGATTATCTTACGGGGCGGCGGAAGGTGGTGCCGCCGTCGGTGCGGGTGGCTCCCGGGAAAAAGTGGATTAAAGTTTTCGGCGCGGCCGAGAATAACCTTAAGCGCATTAACGTGGCTTTCCCGCTAGGGTGTTTCATTTGCGTTACCGGTGTCTCCGGGTCCGGAAAATCCACTTTGGTGAGCGACATTCTCAAGCGCCATCTGTTTCAGGAGTTTTACCACTCCAAGGATAAGCCCGGCAAGTTCGACCGCATTACCGGAATCGAAAATATCGACCGTGTGATTGAGATCGACCAAAGCCCGATCGGACGCACCCCGCGCAGTAATCCGGTAACCTACACCGGGGCGTTTTCGGCAATCCGCGAATTGTTCGCCGCCACCCCGGCCGCTAAGATGCGCGGTTACAGTCCGGGGCGGTTCAGCTTCAATGTGAAGGGCGGACGCTGCGAGGTCTGCAAAGGCGACGGCGTGCGGAGGCTGGAGATGAACTTCCTGCCGGATGTTTATGTGACTTGCGAGCAGTGCAACGGCGCCCGATACAACCGGGAAACGTTGGAAGTGCGTTACGGCGACAAAACCATTACCGACGTGCTGAACATGACGGTCAACGAGGCGTTGGAGTTTTTCAATGCGGTGCCGTCGGTCGCCAACAAACTCAAGACGCTTCAAAGCGTTGGCTTGGGCTACATCCATCTTGGACAAAGCTCCACCACACTGTCCGGAGGCGAGGCACAGCGGATCAAACTGGCGACGGAACTTTCCAAGCGCGCCACCGGGAAGACGCTTTATCTGTTGGACGAGCCGACCACCGGGCTGCATTTTGAGGATGTCAGGAAACTGATGGAGCTGTTGCTGCGTCTGCGCGAATCCGGCAATACCGTGGTGGTGATTGAGCACAATGTTGACGTGATGCGTTGCGCCGACTACATAATAGATCTTGGCCCAGACGGCGGCGAGGCCGGCGGAACCGTGGTGGCTTGCGGTACTCCGGAAGAGGTTAAAAAGAACCGTAAATCGTACACGGCCAGATTCTTGTAGGGAGAAGGCTTATGAAGCGTGGTTTTTGTGCGGCATTGGCGATGGGGTTGTTGTTGTCGGTATGGTTGGCCGGTGCCGAAGAGACGATGTTGTTTCTGTTGATCGGCCAGTCCAACATGGCGGGGCGCGGGCAGTTGCCGCAAGAACCGCCGCCGGCGCATCCGCGGATTTTTATGTTCAACGCGGCGCGGGAGTGGGTGCCGGCCAAGGACCCGGTGCATTTCGACAAGCCGAAGATGGCGGGGGTGGGGTTGTGTTCGTCATTCGCTCGGCAGGTCGCGGATCGTTATCCCGATGCCCGGATCGGTTTGATTCCCTGCGCGATGGGCGGCTCGGCGTTGGCGGAGTGGATGCCGGGTAAGAAACTTTACACTAACGCGGTATCCCGTACCCGCGCCGCGTTGAGCAGCGGCGGACGTTTGGCGGGTATCCTTTGGCATCAGGGTGAGGCGGACAGTGCCGATGGGAAACGCGAGAGCTACATCCCCCGTTTTTTGATTATGTTGGACCGATTACGCTGGGATCTGGACGCGCAGGACGTGCCGGTGGTGTTGGGTGAGTTGGGAGAATTTTACCAGCCGGCCCCAAAGTTCAACGCGATGTTAAAAGCGGGTTTGCCGCGGTTGCCGTATTGCGGACTGGCTTCCTCGCAAGGGCTTGTTCACCGGGGAGACCGTTTGCATTTTTCCTCCGAAGCCTTGAAGACCTTCGGCGAACGTTATGCCGATGAGTTTTTCCGGTTGGACGCGCTGCCCCGTTTCCGTGACGGCGGTTTTGAAAAACTTAAAGGGAATGAATGCAAAATCTGGTGGCCTTACGGGGATTCCGCGTTTAAGGTTGATGACCGGGAACATGAGCAGGGGGCGTGGTCGGTGGTTACCGATGTTAAACCCGGTTCTAATGGCGGCGGGGTGATTCAGGATTTGGTTTATCCCCACCCGGACCGATCTCCGATTTATTTTGGCGGTTGGAGCAAGGCAGAAGATGTCAATGCTACCGATTATTGCATTTATCTGGATATTTGGTATCAAGGCGGTGGTAACGCTTGGGGAAAACGCGCCGATTGGGAAAAAGGAACCCATGGGTGGGCTCAAACCAAGGCGGTTTTTTACCCGGAAAAGCCGGTCGAGAAAATAAAATATTATGCCTTCGTTCGCAACGGCACCGGCAAGGCTTGGTTTGACGGCTTGTTTTTGGAACGGCGGGAAATGGGGTTGGAAGTGTTGGGAGCGGACCGTACCACCGATCGGCCGTATTCCAACTCGGATATGGCGGAAATCCGTTTCGCCAAACCGTTGGAATGGTCGGCAGCCGCCGGACGGGCCGGCGCGAGTGTAGGCGGCAAGGGTACGACCGCGTTGGTTTCGATCGATTCCGCTGCGAAGAGTTTGTCGTTAAAGTTGTCAGACGGTACCCAACGGGCCGACGTGGATGTGCCGTTGCCGGAAATACGCTTTGACTCGGTGCCGCCGCAACGGACTGTGGTCTGGACGGCAGATTCGCTGGAAAAGGTCACGCCGTTGACCTTCCCCGATCCCAGCCAGTTGTCGGCTCCAAAACCGATTCGGATTGAGTTGGCGCGTCGGGAGCGCGAAAGCGCGCAGGTAGTGGTGTCGACGGACAAAGGGTCGGAATGGGGCAACGGGATGCTGGAGCTTTCCCCGTTGCGGACAGATTCCGGCAAAGAATTCAAAGGCAGTTTTGTTTGGCAGCGGGTCGGTTACCTTCGGCGCCGGGCAGGGTATTTTCGTCATCCATTTGCCCCGCCGGACGCGGAACGCTGGTTGCCGGATCCCTTGTTGCCCCCGGCGCCGTTTCGGGTCAGGCGCGGCGGTTCGCAGGGGTTGTGGTTGACCGTAATGGCGGATGCCGACGCTACTGCGGGCGAGTACAAGGGCACAGTCAGAGTGACTGATAACGGGAATGTGGCGGCCACCATTCCCGTTACGGTACGGGTGCGGGAATTTTCGTTGCCGGAAACCTTTGGGATGCCCACCGCGTTCAGCGTTATGGACGGTTTCACCAGGGCGCATTACCCCAATCGTTTCGAGGAAATGAAACGGCAAAGCCACGATTTGATGTTGGACAATCGCCTTAATCCCGATGATATTTCCCGCACTTCGCCGCCGGAAATTAAGGATTTGCTCCATGCCAGATCGCGCGGGATGTGCCGATTCAATATCTTGAACCTTGTTCCGCCGCCCACCAATCCGAAAACCAAATGGGTTTGCTGGGCGCCTCCGGAGGCGGTGTTCACTCCGGAATTTTACGAATCCGTGAAGACTCGGCTGTCGCCGTATGTGGCCGAGCTGCGCAAGCACGGGTTGCAAAAATTCGCTTACATGTACGGATTTGACGAGCGCGACCGGCAGTTTTACGCCGGAATTGATGAAATCTGGAAGAAATTCCGCCGCGATTTCCCGGACATTCCGGTGATGACCACAGCAATGATGTATCGTGACATGGCGGCCGGGAAGACGGACATCCCCTTCGTCAACACTACGGATTGGTTTTGTCCGCTCACCTCGGTGTTCCGTCCTGAACTGACCGAAAAGTTGCATTCGCAAGGCAAACAGGTCTGGTGGTACACTTGTTGCGGGCCGACCTATCCTTACGCCAATATGTCGTCATACGAATATCCGTTGATCGAGGGTCGGCTTCTGGGATGGATGACCCATCTGTACGGGTCGGACGGCTTGTTGTTCTGGCATGTGAATTATTGGGGCGACAATCCGTTGCTTGACGATTCCGACACCTTCTTCCCGGAGTGGAACACCTACAGCGGATTGCACATGCCCGGCGACGGGATTTTCCTGTATCCGGCGCGGGACCGGATTTTGCCGTCAATCCGTTTGGCGCAAATGCGCGACGCGGTGGAGGATTACGAGTGGTTGCAGCTGTTGGCCGGACGCAAAGGCAAGGCCGCCGCTGATGTTTTCAGCCGGATGTTGGTTACAAGCATGACCGAATTCACCCGATCTCCATCCAAATTGCGTCAAGTTCGTTCCTCGCTTGGCGATGCCATAGCCCGTTAACTAGACCATAAAGCCGGTCAAAACAATGGGTAAACGCCATGAATCGGGCAGTTTTTCCGGAAAAATGGCGCAAAAATGAAAAAATCCGCGATTTTCTAAGGTTTTGAATTGACTGAAAGGCGCATATTTGTTTTAATGCTTACGTTCGGTTGATTCTGCGGTTATTGTTGCTTCGGGGGTTGCTTTCAGGTGAACAAGCTTTGTACCATTGTCAAGTGGACCATTTGGGGGTTGTTAGCGGCGGTGGCGGTGGCGGTTAATGTCTTCGCCTACATGGATATCATGCCGTTAAGACAAAAGTATCTCGGAATGCAGCATCGCCGCGTTGATTTGCAAAATAAGATCGACAATATTAAAAAAGAAATTCGCTTGTATCGGGAAAACCAAGACAATTTCAAGAACAACCGGGATTTTGTGGTTCGTCTCGCCCACGAAGAAAAGTTGGTTGACGACAAGGAAATCGTCTTTATTTTTGACAATTCGAGATAATAGTGACCGCAGCGTTAAATTTCGCCGCCATACGTGCGGAGTTGAACCAAGGCAACCGGGTTCTGATGCTGGTGAGGCATGCGGAACGTCCCCATATCGACAAAGATGACAAGACTTTCGGCGCAACGTTGCCTTTGACCGAAAACGGTAAGCGGATGTGCGTGGATTTTGGTCAACGATTGCAAGGCGCTTCACAATCCGTTCAATTTCGGGCCAGTCCGCTGTTGCGTACCGTAATGACGGCCCGGCTTATCGCGCAGGGTATGGGTATCGGTAATCCTAGTATTGTTCCCGATGACCTAATCGGTAACGGCTCTTGTTTCATTTCCGATCTGTTGGCGGTCTGGGAATTGTTCCGCGATGGCAGTTTCTTTGAAAAAATGATGTCATACATGTCGAAGGGCACGCAGATCGGATTCGCCCCGCTTTTTCAGGCGGCAGAAACTTACGAGGATTACGTGGTGTCCAATTTCTCCGCGCAATTTGGCATTTTTGCCACCCATGACATTTTCGTTGCCGCCTATCTTCACGCCAAAGGGGTTAAAACAGATTGGAATCCCGACAACTGGCCGCGATTCCTCGACTCCGCTGTAATCATTATCGATCCTTTGCGGCGGCGGCGTTACGCGCTTTTCCGCGCCGGGCTTTCCAATCTGGTTTCCGGCGTGGATTAAGGAACCTTCTCCCAATCCCTAAATTCTATAAATTTCCAAAAAATGTTACTTTGCGGTTGACTTTATTGCCCGGTTTTGATAAAGTATTTCCCGTTTTCAACGCATGGGGAAGTAGCTCAGTTGGTAGAGCATCACGTTCGCAACGTGGGGGTCGAGAGTTCGAATCTCTTCTTCTCCACCATCTTCTTGCTCGGTTGAACGCCAGATTGATTGGTTTGCTAATTGAGGCTGGCAATTGTTCCCGGGCTTTTTTTCTTTCCAAAAGTATCCCAATGGACTTTGCCGTACTTTCCCTTATCCGGTCGTTATGACACGGTTGCATGCCATTCTTGCAAGGAGTTCGGCAAACTTGGGGTTTCGTGCGATACGGCGGCAATCCCTTTCAGGGCTTCTGAAAATCCGGCTAGCGTTGTGGTGACTGGGATTCCGGCGGCAACGGCCCCGGAACGGATTTTCAGGCTGTCGGAATGTGCGGTCTCGTCGTCTTCCCTGGTGTTGACTACCCATTTGACTTTGCCGAGGCGAATGAGGTCCAGCGCGTTAGGGCTGCCGAGCGTGATGCGGTATAACGCGTTAGACTCGATCCCGGCCTTCCATAACGAAGTGGATGTGCCGCGCGTAGCCCAAATTTCATAACCCAGATCGTCAAGTTGTTTGGCGAGACGCACCACCTCCGCTTTGTCTTCGTCTCGAACCGATAGTATAACGCCGCCTTTGAGCGGGAGCGGACTTCCGGCCGCGATTTGGCTTTTGTAGTATGCCGTGGCGGCATCGTGGCCAAACGCCATCACCTCCCCGGTGGATTTCATTTCGGGGGTGAGTGTGATGTCCGCACCCGGGAACTTCACGAATGGGAACACCGCCTCTTTCACGCAATAGTATGGCCAAGGTTTGCCGCTGTTGGCGTTGGACTCCAAACGTTCCCCGCGTTCGGACGGGTGTATTCCGATATCGTTAAGCGTTTCACCGGCCATGCAGCGTGCCGCAACCCCCGCGAGTGACCATCCGACTGCCTTTGAAACAAACGGCACGGTTCGCGATGCCCGCGGGTTCACCTCTATCATCCAGATTTCGCCGTTTTTCACCGCAAGCTGGATGTTCATTAACCCGCATACATGCAGTCTATCGGCAAATTTGAGGGCGATTGATTCGACTTCCGCAATTGTTTTGTCCGAAAGCGAAACCGGCGGCGTTACGGCGGCGGCATCGCCGGAATGGCATCCCGCAGCCTCGATATGCTCGAGAATCGCGCCGACCACTGTCGTTTTGCCGTCCGAGACGCAGTCAACATCGAGCTCAATGGCGTGGGTGAGAAACTTGTCGATTAAGATGGGTTTGCCGTCGGAGATTTTTACGGCGTCTTCCACAAATTCGCGCAGCCGCTCTTCATGGTAGACTATCGCCATGCCGCGTCCGCCAAGGACAAAACTGGGGCGAACAAGTACGGGATAGCCGATTTCTTCCGCAATCTTCAGCGCGTCTTCAACACTATGGGCAATCCCGCTGGGCGGCTGTTTTACGCCCAATTCATCCACCAGCGCCCGGAAAAAGTCCCGGTCCTCGGCAAGGGCAATGTCATGCGGCGACGTGCCCAGAATATTAACCCCCGCGTCAGCTAGGCGTTCGGCCAGATTTAGCGGGGTTTGTCCGCCGAACTGAACGATAACGCCATCGCAACCCTCGCGGTTGTATATCTCCATCACATCTTCGAATGTCAACGGTTCGAAGTAAAGTTTGTCCGAGGTGTCGTAGTCGGTCGAAACCGTTTCGGGATTGGAGTTTACCATCACCACTTCATAGCCAAGCTTGCGTAAGGCGAATGCCGCGTGGCAGCAACACCAGTCGAACTCGATGCCTTGTCCGATACGGTTCGGCCCGCCGCCCAAGACCATGATCTTCTTGGCAGGTTGTTGATTGTTGCCAATGATGCCAGGATCTAATTGGCTATTGGCATTGGTGATTGGCAACATTCCCACATCAACATTCGTCAATGATGTGAGACCTTCGGCCGAATAATAGCTATAGTAGTACGGCGTTTTTGCCTCAAATTCTCCGGCGCAGGTGTCAACTTCGCCGAACTGCGGATGAATTCCGAGTTCAAGCCGCTGGGCGCGGATATCGCTTTCGCGGCAGCCTACCATTGCGGCGATTTCGCGATCGCTGAATCCGAACACTTTTGCCTGACGCAACACATCGGAATCCAGCCGTTTGGAGTTTTTGGCGGCGAGAAAACTTCTAAATGCCTCGATTTCATCGAGTTGGGCGCGAAACCACGGATCGAAGGCTTTTGCGTCGTGTCCGGCTAGCGGTGCCTCAAGCGAGCGAACCGCCTTTAGATACGCCTGTTTGAATGTGCGCCCGATCGCCATTGCCTCGCCGACGGATTTCATCTGCGTGCCCAGCTGTTTGTCCGCCCCCGGGAATTTCTCGAAGGTGAAGCGCGGTATTTTTACGACTACGTAGTCCAAAGTCGGCTCGAAGCAGGTTGGCGTGACTTGCGTGATGTCGTTTGTAAGTTCGTCCAGCGTATATCCCACGGCAAGCAGCGCGGCGATTTTCGCAATCGGGAAGCCGGTCGCTTTTGATGCCAATGCGGACGAGCGCGAGACACGGGGATTCATCTCGATGATAATCCGCCGCCCCGTCTCCGGATTCACCGCCCATTGCACGTTTGAGCCTCCGGTCTCCACGCCGATAGCCTCAAGAACGCGAATGGAGTCGTCGCGCATCTCCTGGTATTCGCGATCGGTCAGGGTTTGGATCGGGGCAACGGTGATTGAGTCGCCGGTATGGACTCCCATCGGATCCATGTTTTCGATGGAGCAGACGATTACGGCATTCCCAGCCCTATCGCGCATAACCTCCATCTCGTATTCTTTCCATCCGATAAGCGACTCTTCAATCAGCACTTCGTGGTTGAGCGCCGCCTCCAGTCCGCGGGAGACAATTTCCTCAAATTCTTTCGCGTCATGCGCGATGCCGCCGCCGGTGCCGCCCAATGTGAATCCCGGACGGATAATCAACGGCCAAGAGCCAATCATTCGCGCGATTTCTTTGGCTTCTTCAAGCGAATGTGCGCTGCCGGATCGCGGAATGTCCAACCCTAAATCAGTCATTGCCGCTTTGAAGAGATTGCGGTCTTCCGCTTTTTCAATTGCGGCCGCGTTAGCGCCAATCATTTCTACGCCGAATTCTTTTAAAACGCCGGCTTTCGCAAGTCCGGTCGCCACATTCAGCGCGGTTTGCCCGCCCAGAGTCGGGAGCAGGGCATCAGGACGTTCCTTGCGGATTATTGCGGCAACGGATTCCACGGTCAGCGGTTCGATGTAGGTCTGCTCCGCCATTTCTGGATCGGTCATTACCGTCGCGGGGTTGGAGTTGACGAGAACGACCGTGTACCCCTCTTTACGAAGCGCTTTAACCGCTTGGACGCCGGAATAGTCGAATTCGCATCCTTGGCCAATCACAATCGGGCCGGAACCAATGATCAGGATTTTCTTCAAATCGCCTCGCTTCATTTTGCCTTTCCTTTCAACGCCGCCGCGATAAGTCCCAGAAACAGCGGATGTGGCGAGGTCGGACGCGATTTGAACTCCGGATGGAACTGGCAGGCGATGAAATACGGGTGCTTGGACAATTCCACGATTTCAACAAGTTTTCCGTCGGGCGACGTTCCGCTGATGACAAGCCCGGACTGTGCGCAGGCAATGGCGCCTTCGCTACGCATATCAAACTCGTAACGGTGCCGATGCCGCTCGGAAATATTGGGTTCGCCGTACATTTTGGCCGCAAGCGACCCTTTCTTCAAGACGCACGGATATGCGCCCAAGCGCATCGTGCCGCCTTTTTGCGTTATGCCGCGCTGCTCTTCCATGAGGTCGATTACAGGATGCGACGTCTTTTCGTTGAACTCGGTTGAATTCGCGTCTTTCCAGCCCAGAACATCGCGCGCGTACTCGATAACCGTGCATTGCATTCCAAGACAAATCCCCAGGAACGGGATGCCTTTCTCGCGCGCATACCTGATCGCCGCGATCTTGCCTTCGACTCCGCGCGAGCCGAATCCGCCGGGAACCAGTATCCCGTCCACACCGCTGAAAACTTTTGCGGCTTTGGCTTTTAAAACATCCTCCGCTTCGATCGGCTCTACCTCAACTTTGCAATCCTTTGCCATTCCCGCGTGTTGCAGCGCTTCGTGGATTGACTTGTAGGCGTCACGGATGGAGATGTATTTTCCGACCAGTGCGATACGGCAGGTCTTTTTCGGTTTGGTGGCTTTTCTAACAAGCGTATCCCATACGGTGTGCTTGATCGGCCAAATGTCCAGGTGGAGTTGACGCAACACCTGTTCGTCTAAACCTTGTTTGCGCAATTCCCGCGGTACGGCATAAACTGATTCCGCGACGTCTTTCTCCTCAATCACGCATTCCCGTTTGACATTGCAGAAAAGCGCGAGTTTGCGCAAATGCTCTTCGGGAATCGTCATTTCCGTCCGGCACACGAGAATGTCCGGGATGATGCCGATATTACGCAGCATTCCCACGGAATGCTGGCTGGGTTTTGTCTTTAGTTCCCCTGCCGCCTTGAGGTAGGGAACGAGCGTAAGATGAACAAAACAGGTGTTGCTGTCGCCCTCTTCAAAACGGAATTGCCGCGCCGCTTCGAGGAACGGCAATGATTCGATATCGCCCGAAACGCCACCGATTTCGCAAAGAACGATATCGCAGTCGTGCTCGCCGGCGCTTTTGATTGCCGCCTTGATTTCGTCGGTGATGTGCGGAACGACTTGAACCGTTCCGCCTAAATAGCCGCCGGCCCGTTCGCGGGCGAGGACTGCCGAGTAGATGCGCCCGGAGGTGAAGTTGCTGGCTTTGGTGCAATTAACCCCGGCAAAGCGTTCATAATGGCCGAGGTCTAGATCGGTTTCGGCCCCGTCATCCGTTACGAACACCTCGCCGTGTTGGTAGGGCGACATCGTTCCTGGGTCAACGTTGAGGTAGGGGTCGAGTTTCTGCATGAAGACTTTGTAACCGCGGGATTTGAGCAGAAGCGCGAGTGATGCCGAAGTAATTCCCTTCCCAAGCGAACTTACCACGCCGCCGGTTATGAACACGTATTTGACCTGTTTATTCATTACGCACCTATTGTTCGATCGATGTCGCTGGTTGACGACGGTTGCCGATCATTTCCTTAAATTCCCTGAAGAGATACGCGCTGTCGTGTGGCCCCGGACAGGATTCCGGATGGTACTGCACGGAATAAGCCGGAAGGAACTTGTGGCGAATCCCTTCGATAGTGCCGTCGTTTAGATTGACGTGCGTCACTTCAAGACAATCTGGCAGAGTCTCTTTTACGACGGCGAAGTTGTGGTTTTGCGAGGTAATCTCCACCTTGCCGGTCATGAGATTCTTGACCGGATGGTTGCAGCCGTGGTGGCCAAACTTCAGACGTCCGGTCTTCGCCCCGCAAGCGAGTGAAAGCAGCTGGTGTCCGAGGCAGATTCCCATCATCGGTACTTTGCCCAATAACCGTTTGATGTTCTCGATGGCGTAGGTAACGGCTGCGGGGTCGGCCGGCCCGTTCGAGAGGAATACGCCGTCGGGATTCATTGCCAACACATCTTCGGCGGCGGTTTGCGCGGGAACCACGGTAACTTTCGCCCACGCAGCAAGTGAGCGCAGAATGTTTGTCTTGACCCCGAAATCGTAACAAACGATGTGCGGGATGGAAGAGACGTCAGACGTGGGTCGGGGGTTGAATTCATACGCCTTTTCGCAAGTCACTTTTGCGGCGTAGTCCTGGCCATCCAGACCAATCCATTCGGTTGCCCTTGCTATGGCCTCGCCATGCGTGGCGGCGTCATTGCAGGGGGCATCCGATTTGTTTAATGCGGATGGCGTGGTTACATGGAGATACGCCTTTCGATTGCCGTGGTCACGGATATGCAACGTCAGACTGCGCGTGTCGACACCATAAATTCCGGGAATCCCGTTTCCCTTCAGATAGTCATCAAGACTCTTTTTGCTTCGCCAGTTACTTGGGGTAGCCAAATCGCCTATCACCAGTCCGGACAGAAAAAGTCCCCGAGACTCAACGTCATCGGGGTTTATTCCGTAATTGCCGACTTCGGCTGTTGTGAGCGCGACAAACTGTCCGGCGTAAGAGGGGTCGGTCAATATCTCCTGGTAACCGCTCATCCCGGTGTTGAAGACAACTTCGCCCAAAGCATCCTTTCTTGCGCCGAAAGCAATACCGTGAAACACCGTTCCGTCATCCAATGCGAGAAACGCCTTTCGATCCCGCTCCGCTTGCCATTTATCCGTGTAGTCCATATAGAATCCAATAGCACACCTCATGCCATTTCAGATTGCGTACTATTAAACACCGGCGTTTACAATTGATGTAAAAATATGCGGTATTAAATTACAAAAACAGCCGGATGCGGTGGCCCAAACAGTCCCTAATGTTGTGGGAAATCAATACGAACGCTCGCTACTGCGCTCCAAATAGTTCATGAGTGCCTTGCGAAGAACCTTATAACCGCCCGGGGTAGGGTAGTCACCGGTAAAGTACCAGTCGCCGATGGGAAGCTGATTGCGCTCCGAATTATGTCCGCTGGGCGGGGCTAGGCATTCGCGGAGGGCATCGATTGTCTGATAGACGACAACCACTTCGGCCTTCATGCCGGGCGGCGTTAGAAGTCTGGCGATTTCGGCGGAATGTTCTTCATTCGGGAACCGTGCGTAAAGCGCGGCTAGAGGGTTCCCGGATGGGGTTTGCTCTTCTTTCAACGCTGTCCGCAACTCTTCTTCCGCATTGTCTCCCATGAGTTTAACCAAAGCGCGGAAAGCGACGAGTTCTCCCAATGTGGACATGTCGATTCCATAACAGTCTGGATAGCGGATGGGCGGCGCGGACGAGGCGATCACGATTCGTTTCGGGCCGAGCCGGTCAAGCATCGGGAGAATCGCGTTTTTCATCGTGTTGCCTCGCACTATGGAGTCGTCCAGAACGACCAGCGTATCCTTGGCAGGGCGAACCAAACCGTAAGTAACGTCATAGACGTGTTTGTAAAATTCGCGGCGGGCGGCTGCGTCCGCGATGAATGTGCGGAATTTTGCGTCCTTAACCGCCACCTCCCCGAAACGAATTTTCCCGTGTTCGTCAAACAGCCGTTCCAGCAGTCCGTGGAACGCGATACGCGCGGAATTGGGGATGTAGCTGAAGAAGATATCCTCCAGCGGCGCGTTCGATGCCTTGAGGATCGCGGGAAGAAGCGCCGCGCCCAATGCTTTGCGTTCGCGGTGGATGTCGGCATCGTTCGCCCGTGAGAAGTAGATCCTTTCGAAAGCGCAAGGACGGTAAGGCGGCTTGGCTTGTGAAGAGTTTTGTGTGTCGGACGGCAGATTTGCGTTGTCAGAAGTTAGACCGCAGAAATCGAGCGATTTCCAGCTGATTGCGCCATCCGGCGAGACAACGAGAGTTTCGCCGGGAGGAATCTCCTTCACGGACTCCGGAGGCACGTCAAAAGCCGCTTGTATCGCAGGCCGCTCGCTTGCGACGACTACGACATTATCATCAATGTAAAACCAACCGGGTCTGATCCCGTGCGGGTCGCGGGTGGCAAACGCCCAGCCGTCTCCTGTCGCGCCAATGAGTGTCCAAGCGCCGTCGGCATTCTTTAGCGCGGCGGCTAGGGCCTCGGCAAGTGGCGGATGGGTGCACTCAAACGTTCCGTTCTCGTTTACCGGTGGAAGCCGCCTTGCCAATTCATGGGCAATCAATTCCGTGACGAGATATCCATCGGCCTTGCTGGTGGGGAACGATCCGTGCCGCCGGTAGTCATCGAATAGTTCGGGGGCGTTGGTGAGGTTGAAATTACCCGCCAAAAGTAGCGTCAAGTCCAATTCGCTGGCTTGATGGATGAACGGATGGCAAAACGCTATCTCGTTCTTGCCGAAAGTGGCATAGCGTAAGTGTCCTAAGAAAATTCGATCTTGCGAACACTCTCGTTTGGCAATCATGCCGAGGATGTCGGCGAGCGGTGTAGCCGAAGCGGATTTGAAGACCTGGTACGGAGGTGAGCCGGGTGCGGGGTCCGCGCTTAAAATGGCCACCCCCGCGCCATCCTGCCCGCGGTTGTGCTGTTTTTCCAGAAGCAGCGACAATCTAGTGCCGCCAAAATCCCCGGTGGTTGACGGTGGCTTTCTCAAAACCACCATCGCTACAGCGCATTCATGTTTGATTTCGTCTGACATGAAAAACAGGTAACACGCGCCGCGTTCCGATAAGACGGAACGCGGCCGTGGTTGTTGTTAGGGAGTGCCAACATCAATAGAGGAACAACATATCGCGATATTTCGGGAGCGGCCAGCGGGATGCTGAGACCTTGCGCTCCAGCGCATCGATTGTAGTGCGCAAAGCCTGCATGGACGAGAGAATCGCCGCTTCGTCATTGCCGCTGAGTGCTTCGTCGAGTTTATAGAGCCCCGACTTGAGCGCGTCTAGACCGCTTCCAAGTTCGACGAGACTTTCCCGGAGCGCAGCCGTACCCGACGAAACGCCGACATTGTTCGTGGCTTCGAACGCTTGCGCGGTTTCAAGGTATTCCGCTTTCACGGCCGGAAGAATCATCTCGCTCGCGATGTCCCGTGCGCAAGCGCCCTCGATATTCACCTTTTTCGCGTACTCTTCAAGGAAGATTTCATGGCGGCTTTCAAGCTCGCGCTTGGTCATTACGCCATACTTGCTGAAAAGTGCCGCGTTTTCCGGCTTTGCGAACGCGGCGAGAGCGCTCGGCGTATCCGGCGCATTGGGAAGCCCGCGCTTCTCCGCTTCTTTCGGCCAATCGGCTTCGTATCCGTTGCCGTTGAAAACAACGCGCTTGTGTGCCTTGAGCGATGCTTGCAAGATCTTTTGCAAGGCATTGTGGAATGCTGCGGTGTGCTCGCCGGGTTTCGCCTTCCCTGCGACTTTGGCCGATTCCAGTTCGCCGGCGATACGGTCAACCGCCTCGGCGACGATGGTGTTCAGAACGGTCATTGGACCGGAGCAACAGACACTTGATCCGGGGGCGCGGAACTCGAACTTGTTGCCGGTAAACGCAAACGGGGAGGTCCGATTGCGGTCGGTGGCGTCTTTGGGGATGGCGGGCAGAGTATCGACTCCCACCTTCAAGGTGCCTTTGGCCTCGTGCTTCGCGCTCTTCGGGTTTTCGATGCGGTCAAGAACGTCCGCGAGCTGGTCGCCAACATAGATTGAAATGACGGCGGGAGGTGCCTCGTTTGCGCCGAGACGGTGGTCATTGCCAGCCCCTGCCACCGAAGCCCGCAACAGGTCGGCGTGCTTATCGACCGCCTCGATGACCGCGCAGAGCATTGTCAGGAATACCGCGTTCTCGTGCGGGTCGTTGCCGGGATCAAGTAGATTCCTGCCGCCGTAGGCCACGGACCAGTTGTTGTGTTTGCCGGAACCGTTAACGCCGGCGTACGGTTTTTCGTGAAGGAGGCACTTCAAACCGTGTTTCTCGGCAACATTGCGCAAAGTGTCCATGACCAGCATATTGTGGTCGCTGGCGAGATTCAACTCCTCAAATTGCGGGGCCAGCTCAAATTGCGCGGGCGCAACTTCGTTGTGGCGTGTCTTGGCCGGAATACCTAGCCGCCAAAGTTCGCGTTCCACATCGTTCATGAAGGACAGAACCCGGTCGGGGATGGTACCAAAATAGTGGTCCTCCAATTGTTGGCCTTTCGCGGAAGGAGCGCCGAAGAGCGTTCTGCCCGTTAGCACAAGGTCGGGACGCTTTTTCCAGTACTCCTTGTCGATGAGGAAGTATTCCTGTTCCGCGCCTAGCGTGCAGGCGGTATGCGCGCTTTCGCGCCCGAAAATCTTCATCAAACGCTTTAGCGACTTGTCAAGCGCTTGCATTGATCGAAGCAGCGGCGTTTTCTTGTCAAGCGACTCGCCGGTGTAGGCGCAAAACGCGGTCGGAATGCACAATGTGGCCCCGTTGGAATGCCGCTTGATAAACGCCGGCGATGTAGGATCCCATGCGGTGTATCCTCTTGCTTCGAAGGTGGAGCGTATGCCGCCGGAGGGGAAGGACGATGCGTCCGGTTCGCCGACAATAAGGTTTTTGCCGCTGAACTGCATGATCGGTTCGCCGTCCTTCAATTCCAGGAACGAGTCGTGCTTTTCAGCAGTGAAGCCCGTCATCGGAAGGAACCAGTGCGTGTAATGCGTCGCGCCGCGATCCATCGCCCAATGGCGAATGCCGTGCGCAACCTCGCCCGCGATGGATGGGTCGAGCGGCTTTCCCTCTTGAATAGTCGCTTGCAGTTTCTTCGCAGTATCTTTGCTTAGATAAGTTCTTATCGCCTCTTCACCGAATACATCGGCACCGAAGTCGGTCGCACTCTTCGTCTCTTCCGTCATTGTCGTTTCCTTTCTATAGACGGTTCGCCATTGTAGCGTCCGCCTTGCACAAACACATACGCAAGGGCCGTGCCAACGCAAAACACTGTTTTTACGGGCAAAAAATTACAAAGGATTGAAAATGTCCGGTTAAGGCATTACAAAAATGTAAAAAAATCGGGTTTAGACCGCCGTTGGGATTTAAGACTAATGGCCAGACCCGACCGGCGATTATAACGTTTGCGTTTGCGGGCTATTTGACAGTACCAAAACTAGGCAATATGGTGATAGGTTTTGCCTATGGGTTGGTGCCGTTTTTTCCGATTATCATTTATCGCGGCATCGTGCTATAATACCCGCCATTGACAGCACAAAAAGGAGGAACGAACATGACGAACAAAAAATACCATGTTGAGACCTTGGCGGTACACGCAGGACAGAGCGTTTTCGGCGACCCGGCGACCAACGCGCGGGCGGTGCCGGTTTACCGTACCACGGCATACAATTTCCATGATTCAAAGCATGGAGCGGATCTCTTCGGGCTGCGCGAGCTTGGCAATATCTATGCCCGCCTGATGAATCCGACCAACGATGTCTTGGCAAAACGTTTGGCGGCAATTGAAGGCGGTGCGGCAGCTCAGACGCTGGCAAGCGGGACGGCGGCGATTTTCTTTACCATTACCAATATTGCCCGCGCTGGCGATGAGGTGGTGGCGGCGAGTAATCTTTACGGTGGCACCTTTAGCCAGTTCGACGCGATTCTCCCAAATTTCGGCATAAAGGTTAACTTCACGCCGGTAAATGACTTTGAGGCTGTCGAGGCCGCGATTAACGAGAAGACTAGGCTTCTCTTTATCGAAACCGTCGGCAACCCCGCTCTTGACATTTCTGACATTGAAGGTTACGCATCCATCGCGAGGAAACACCACCTCCCTCTCGTGGTGGATGCGACCTTCACCCCTCCCACATTGATCCGCCCTATCGATCATGGTGCCAATCTCGTCATCCACTCCCTTTCAAAGTGGATTGGCGGGCACGGTACCGGTATCGGCGGTGTGGTGGTGGATGCCGGAAACTTCGACTGGACCGATCCGAAGTTTGCGCTTTACAATGAGCCTGACCGCGGGTACCACGGGCTCCGCTTCGCCCATGATCTGCCCGATCCGCTTAAGCCGGTCGCCTTTTCCCTCCGACTTCTGACGGTTGGTTTGCGCAATCAGGGGCCGACTCTTGCGCCGGATGCCGCCTGGATTTTCCTGCAGGGGGTAGAATCGCTTCCGCTCCGTATCGCGAAGCACAGCGAGAATGCTCTCGCCGTAGCCAAGTGGCTCCAGAACCATCCGAAGGTTTCGTGGGTAAAATATCCGGCGCTAACCCAACCGGAGCTGGCGGCGAAATACCTGCCGAACGGGGCTGGCGGAGTGGTTGTCTTCGGGGTACACGGAGGTGCGGAGGCGGCGCGGAAACTTGCAGACGCGGCCAACGGCGAGATTTTCTCGATCCTCGCCAATGTCGGCGATGCCAAGAGCCTGATTATACATCCCGCTTCAACCACGCATTCCCAACTCTCGGAAGAGGATTTGGCAAAAGGCGGCATCCAGCCTGAACTGATCCGGCTCTCGATCGGGTTGGAGCACATTGACGACATCATCGGGGCGCTGGAAGATGCGCTTGCAGCGATTTGACGGACAAGGACATCAAACTTCTGACATCACAACAACCAAGAAAGGAACAATGACATGAACAATAAGAACCTCAAACTCACCGCGGCTGCCGCAACTTTCATTCTCGTTGGCGCAACCCTTCAAGCGGGTGTTCCGCTTAACAACCTGCAGGGTACGGGCGGTATCGCTTTCAACCCTCTCGCGTACACGGCCGGACTGCCGTGGGAGGGTGGCGAGTCAAACAGTGTGAACCAGGTGGTGTCTAAACCCCAGGTGGGTGCCTGGTACGTGAACCTTAGCGATGCCGGAATCAATTGGTGGGCGGGTTCGGCGGCCATCACCTTCGCCGATCGCTTGGAGGTCTCCGGCGGTTACGGGTTCATTAACGCGCACAAATACGGCGACAAGAGTATCAACACCTACAATCTTGGCGCTAAATTGCGGTTTCTTGACGAAAACGCCTTTGATACTGCATGGGTGCCGGCGCTCGCTGTGGGCGGTGTGTACAAATACACCGATTCCAGCACGGTGGACGCTCTTGGCTTAGATGATGACGGATTCGACGCGTATGTGGTCGCGACGAAACTTATCACCCAGACCCCGGTCCCGGTTCTGCTCTCCGCCGGTTTGCTGCTCTCGGATGAGGTGGTGAACGGTGTGGTGGGGCACAACGATTATGACGTGGTGGCGTTTGGCAATATCGACGTACTCCCGGCGGAGAATGTGGCGATCGGTCTTGAATACAAGCAGGGCGTTGATGCCGGCGACGGTATCCGCAACCATGACTATTACGATGGTCACGTCGCGTGGTTCGTCACCAAAAATCTGTCGCTTGTCGCGGCGTTTGCCGAAACCGGCGACAAGGACAAGTTCTATCGCCGCGGCTCGGCGAAGGACCTTGGCGTCGGTTCTGGCCTTGTTCTTAGTGTGCAGTATCAGTTTTAACCCCATAACAACAGCAATTGGAAAGGAAACTCTCATCATGAGCAATACGGTAAAAAGCATCTTGGATAAGGTCGGCGGAACGCCTCTGGTCGAAATCTCCGACAAACTGAACAAAGGCGGTGCGAAGGTACTGGCGAAAGTCGAGTTCTTCAATCCGGGCGGAAGCGTTAAGGATCGTATCGCCCTTGCGATGGTCGAGGCGGCTGAGCGTGACGGCATTCTCAAACCGGGCGCGACGATTATCGAGCCGACGAGCGGCAACACTGGTGTCGGGCTTGCGCTGGTGAGCGCGGTTAAGGGCTACCACCTTATCCTCACTATGCCAGAAACGATGAGTATTGAGCGTCGCAAGCTCGCCGCCGCCTACGGCGCGGAAATTGTCCTTACGCCTGGCGCGGCGGGAATGAAGGGCGCCATCGCCATGGCGAACGATCTCCGCGATGCGACACCCGGATCGGTGATTCTCCAGCAGTTTGAGAACCCCGCCAATCCCGACTTCCACTACCGCACGACCGGCCCGGAGGTATGGGCTGACACGAACGGCGAAGTGGCGGCATTCGTCGCTGGCGTTGGTACCGGCGGCACCATCACCGGTACTGGCAAGTTCCTCAAGGAGCAAAATCCGGAGGTGCAGCTTTTCGCGGTGGAGCCGGACACTTCTCCGGTCCTTTCCGGCGGACAGCCCGGCCCGCACAAAATCCAGGGTATCGGCGCCGGCTTCGTTCCGAAAGTGCTGGACACCTCGATCCTGACGGAAGTCATTAAGGCGAGCGCGGATAACGCTGGCGCCACTGCCCGCGCGGCGGCGGCTCAGGAGGGGCTTTTGGTCGGTATCTCTTCCGGCGCGGCCCTATGGGCGGCGTTGGAACTCTCGAAACGCCCCGAGTTCGCGGGCAAGACGATTGTCGCACTTCTCCCGGATACTGGCGAGCGCTACCTTTCGACTTGGCTTTTCGAGTAGAATGCTCGGAAATTCCCGAGTGTCCGGGGACACTGTTCTTCCCTGGACGCTCGGGATGCTGCCGTTCCCGAATGGGTGGCGCAAAACTCCAATGCGAATCCCGTCTTTACGGACTGATGTGTCCCTGCGCATCCCCCAAGCCGCCATATTCCCTCTTGCAACCCCCACCGGAATGTGCTAAATTACTTTCCGTTCACATGGGAGTATTGTCGGCGTTGGCTGTGCGGTGGGTGTCGCATTTGCTAATTGCCAGCGGGTTTGGGAAACACTAGCTGGAGAATCGTGTCTTGAATTTTTTGCATAGCCTTGACTGGCGCGTGTTGCTCGCTGTGCCTGTGTTGTCCGTGTTGCTTGGCGTGGGAAACAATTTGCGCGTTTCCGAGGAGCAACGCGTTCTGTGGTCCGGGGCACTTCGGGAGGACTTGTCGACCGAGATTGCAACAACAAATGTGAAACGCGGCGCGTGGATGACCAATTTTGAAGCGGTGACTAATATGGCGGCGTCCGCGCACGTTCCTGTAGTTGTGGTGGTGACGCTGAACGGATGTGGCCATTGTTCACGTCTGCACAAAGCCCTGACCGGCGCGGCAGTGAAGTCCTGGCAGAAAAAGCGTAACTGGTATTTCGTGCTTGTGGAAAAGAATAAATGCCTGCCCGCCTATGAATTGGTAAGGAACACACCGTCAATAAACAAAGATGCGCCATACGTGGGAGTTTACTGGACGCGCCCCGATGGTACAAAAACGATGCAGAACTTCCCCGGTCGCCAAGGAAAGATGGGCGTTAAAAAAGAAAAGACGCTTTCGCTTGAATGGATGCTCGCGGTAGAAGCGGCAATACCGGGGGCGCCGGGAATTGAAAACGGCGTTTCGGCCGCCTCGATCGTTCAAGAGGCTAAGATTCACATCGATACGGCGGTTGACCAAAAGGGCGGTGCCGCTGGCCGGGTAAGAATGATACCCCCTGTTGACTTTGTCCGGGAGGGGCAAACCGTAACGCTTATGGCGGAACCGAGCCAAGGGTCCGTTTTTGCCGGCTGGCGATATCCCGACGGGCGTTTTGTTTACGAAAAATCTCAATTGGCGGTTGGCACCCATTTTTCGGAAGGGACGTATACGGCCATTTTCCGTCGTCCGGAGAATTGCGCCGCCCCCGTTCTGCAACTCCCAAAGGAAGAGGTGGTGTGGACAGAGGGAAAGCGTGAGGAGCTGAAGTTGTACGTCAATGAGGATGCCTATCCCGTTTCGTTCTCCTGCGAAGGGCTGCCTCCCGGTATGCGGCTTTCGTCGCGTCTTGAGGGTATCATTTTGGGGAGGCCGGAGACTAACGGCGTGTGGCAAGTGGAGGTGACGGCTGATGGCGTATCGCGTGATCAGCCGACCGCGACGGGGTCGTTTACAGTCCGTGTGGAACCTCTGTAACGTCTAAATAGTTATGAGCGAGAACGGCGAGGATAACTGACATGGATGGTGAACCTACTGCTAAGGGTATTTTTCATCTAAGCGCCGACACGCTACTGCGTATCGGTCTGGGCGTGATGTTTCTTATTTCCGCATGGGGCAAGCTCCAGAATCCGAGGGTGTTCCAGACGATGGTGGACAACTACCGCATGCTTCCGGCGTGCCTAACCGCGCTTTTTGCGGTCACGATGTCGATGGCGGAATTGCTTGTGGGGTCAATGTTTCTCTTTACGAAATGGACGCGGGAAGCGGCGTTTGCGACAGCGGTGATGCTCGCGATGTTCGTTGTGGCACTCGCGCAGGCGTACATAAGAGGGCTGGATATTTCCTGCGGGTGTTTCGGCGAGGCGGAACGCGGGGCTTACGCCATATTGTCCGCTCTCGTCCGGGACGTGTTACTGGCCGTTCCAACGGTCTGGCTTATGATCAAAGGACAACGGCGGTGGATTGCCGATTTCAGGCGGATGTGGTATACCGCTGGTCGGGCTTGACATTACTTTAGTCCAATCGAAATATGCGGTACTCTGCGAACGCTTGCGTGGCATAAGAAACGCGGTTGTGGCGTTTTCTTCCGTCATTACCCAAGCTTCTTGCCAGATTCGTTGAGGAGCCGTTTTTAAAGGTCACAAAGGAGGAAATGCCATGAAAGCGATATCAACCCAAGCGGCACCGGCGGCAGTAGGTCCATATTCGCAAGGAATCGAAGCGAGCGGTTTAGTGTTTATATCGGGGCAACTGCCGATAGACCCGGTAACCAGTACGATTCCTGAAGGTGTTGCCGCGCAGGCTGAACGTGCATTTGCGAACGTTATTGCGATTCTTGAGGCCTCCGGTCTCAATGCCGGTAATGTGGTCAAGACTACGGTTTTCTTGGCGGACCTGAATGATTTCGCCGTTGTAAACGAGGTTTACGCCAAAATATTCTCCAAGCCATTCCCGGCTAGATCGTGCGTTCAAGTCGCTTCTATCCCTAAAGGTGCGCTTTTGGAGGTGGAGGTTGTCGCTCAAACCGCCAAACTTATAGGCTAGGATATGCCGTGAGGAGATTTTAGTGAGAATAATAGTGGGCCTTTCGGGCGGAGTTGATTCGGCGGTTGCGGCATTGCTTTTAAAACGCGCTGGCCATGAGGTCATTGGCGTGACGATGGCTATTTGGCGTGAAGGTCGTTACCGGGGAGGAGAACGGGATGCCTGTTTTGGCCCGGGTGAGGCCGCCGATATCGCGGTGGCAAAAGAGTTCGCGTCATCGATCGGAATCGACTACCACATTTTCGATTGTTCGGCTGAGTACGAGAGTTCTGTGCTTGAATATTTTCGTAATGAAAGAATGTCAGGACGCACTCCTAACCCGTGTGTCGTTTGTAACCGCCGTATGAAATTCGGGCTCCTTCCCAAAAAGGCGGCAGAAAAGATTTCATACGATTATTTTGCCACTGGGCATTACGCAAGATTGACGCGCCTTGGTAATCGTGTCGCGATTGCTCGGGCTACAGACACGGCTAAAGACCAAAGTTACTTTCTCTGGGATCTTTCGCAGGAACAAATCGCTCATGCCATGTTTCCTTTAGGAACGTTATCGAAAGCGGAAGTGCGTCGTATTGCGCAAGAAGCGGATCTGCCGATGGCCGCTAAACCTGACTCTCAGGATTTTTATTCCGGCAATGTTGATGAACTGGTCGGTTTGGAAGATCTTGATGGCGATATCGTCTCTTTGGACGGAAAAGTGTTGGGGAGACATCACGGACATTGGCATTATACCGTTGGGCAACGTCAAGGGCTTGGATTGGGTGGCGGGACACCATATTACGTTATCCGTATAGATCCATGCCATAACGTGATTGTCGTGGGAACTCGTGATGAGACGATATGCTGCGAATTCCTAATAAAGGATATCAACTGGCAGGCGATTGAACCGGTGAACGGGGGAATTACAGGTTTTGCTAAAGTTCGCTCATGCGGTCAGCCTTCCGTTCCGGTAACAATTCGTTGCAAGGATGGCATTTTTGATTCAGCCGTCGTATATGCGGAGAACGGTTTGTTCGGCGTGACCCCTGGACAATCGGCGGTAATCTATTCATCAGACGGAGCGATCCTTTGCGGAGGCATAATCACGCAATAATTTCTGGAGGACAAACAGCAATGACGATAACCTATCAAGGTAATAATGAAGATACCGAGGCAACGACAGTATGGGACTTTTTAAACAAAAAGGGAGTTGATGTAAGGTCCGCCATTATTGAACTCGATGGCGAAATCATAGCGGATATGTCCATTCCATTGAAGAATGGTTCTGTACTGAACGTGTTCCGTATCGTTTCAGGAGGATAAGTGTCTAATGTCGGTAAACACATATCTGAGCGATGAAGAACGGCTGATAATTGAAAGCGCTACCATTGGTATTGCCGGGGCGGGGGGACTCGGATCGAACTGCGCCATGCATCTTGTGCGGGCTGGGTTGAAACGGCTCGTCATCGCCGACTTTGACGAGGTGAGTGAATCAAACCTCAACCGCCAGTTCTTTTTCCGCGACCAGATTGGACGCAAGAAGGTTGATGCCCTTGCGGAAAATCTGCGGCGGATTGAACCCGACCTCGACCTTGCGCTTCATGACATTCGGCTGACTTCCGAAAACGCGGGACCGGCATTTGAGGAATGTCAGGTCATAGTAGAGGCACTAGATTCGGCGGAAGCGAAATCGATGCTTTTGGGTGCGTTGCTACCGATGGATAAGCCCATAATCTCGGCGAGCGGTCTGGCGGGATGGGGGCGATCATGCGAGATTGGCCAGCGGCGTATTGGCAGAAACCTTATTTTAATCGGCGATACCACAAGCGACATTCGTAGTGGCCTTGCGCCAGTAAGCCCGCGTGTAGGGATTGCCGCCGCGATGGAGGCCAACGCCGTTGTCGCGCTTTTGCTTGGCTTGGAGATTTGAAAGGTTAGACGAAATGAAACCATTGATCATCGGCGATAGAAGATTCAAAAACCGTTTCTTTCTCGGAACGGGGAAATTCGCGAGTCATGAACAGACAAAAGCCGCGCTTGAGGCTAGCGAAACAGAACTTGTCACGGTCGCGCTTACGCGGGTGCATGAGTCGGACACAGTGGGCGACAGTATATTAAGCGCCATTGACCGAAGCAAGGTTGAAGTAATGCTCAACACGTCTGGGGCGAGGAATGCGAACGAAGCGATACGTATCGCTAAGATCGGAAAGGCGGCAGGCTTTAACTGGCTCAAAATTGAAATCCATCCCGATGCCCGTTATCTTCTGCCCGATCCTGTCGAAACGCTGAAGGCGGTAGAGGAGTGCGCGAAACTGGGGATGGTTGTTCTCCCCTACATCAATGCCGATCCCGTCCTGGCGAGGCATTGCGAGGATGCGGGTGCGGCGGCGGTCATGCCGCTCGGTTCGCCAATTGGCTCCAATCGTGGGTTGCGTACTCGCGATATGATTGAAATTATCGTTGAGCAGAGCCATGTGCCGGTAGTCGTGGATGCTGGGATCGGTCTGCCAAGCCATGCGGCAGAGGCTATAGAATTGGGCGCTGACGCGGTTCTCGCCAATACCGCTGTTGCTGCGGCTGAGGATCCGGTGAAGATGGCGGAAGCATTTCGTCTTGCCGTCCGTGCGGCAGAGCTGGCGCGTGAGGCTAATCCGCCAGTTGCAACTTTTGCGGCTAACGCCACCAGTCCGATGGACATCTTCAAGTAAGGCATTTCATGTTCCCGCTTCTCAAATACGCTAAGTCCGAAGTTGATGGTATGATTTCCGGTGTCACGCCGGCAATGGTGGCGCGTTCACTTGCAAAAGACCGCCATGACTGGTTCGATCTGCTGAACCTTATTAGCCACACGGCCTATCCCTTCATGGATGCGATGCGCGAAACCGCGCATGCCGCGCGGAAGAGGTATTATGGCAAGACGGTGAGCGTATATGCGCCGCTTTACATCGGTAATACGTGTGTCAATTCGTGCCGATACTGCGACTTCCGCATCCAGCATACGGGAACGGTGCGACGAAACCTCACGCTTGATGAAATCCGTGCAGAGGCGGAGGCCGTAAAAGCGACCGGCATAGATTCGCTTCTCGTCGTCGCCGGAGAAGACCCTCGCATCAATACGGTCGCCCATCTTGCCGAAGTAGGGCGGTTGCTGAAGCCGATGTTCTCCAACCTTTCACTAGAAGTCGCTCCGCAGACGGAGGATGGATACCGTGAACTTTTCGATGCCGGCTACGAGGGGTTGACTTGCTTTCAAGAAACATATGACCAAGACCTATATCGTGAGATGCATCCTGCGGGTCCGAAAAGCAACTACGATTGGAGGCTTGGTACCCAGCTCCGTGCCGGACGTGCTGGGTTTCGGATTCTAGGCTGCGCGTTTCTGCTGGGACTTGGTCCTTGGCGGTGCGAGGCGGCGAGCCTTGCGGCGCACGCTTTCTATCTTATGAAAGAATGTTACGCCGCGAAGGTACAATTCGCCTTTCCGCGAATTTGCTGCGTAGAAGGTGGGTTCACGCCGCCGTGTGAAGTGGATGACCGCGACCTTGAACTGATGATGCTCGCCTTTCGCATAGTCTTTCCTCAATGCTGCATGACCGTCTCGACCCGTGAGTCGCCCGAATTCCGCGACCATATCGTTCAGACCACCGCTGACAACATGAGCGCGGGTTCCCGAGTCACGCCCGGCGGATATGCCGTGTTGGCTGGCGAACGGAAAAAGGATGTCGCCCAATTTACACTTACCGACAACCGAACCCCGGCAGAAGTCTATGCCGCAATACGCGCCAACGGCCAGGAAGTTGTGTTCAAGAACTGGGACAACAGGATTTAGGGGAGATGCCAAGCATGAATGACACAGAAGCGAAACTGGAACGGTTGCGCACACTACTGCGGGAGACGGGAGGGATTGCTGTCGCGTTTTCTAGCGGCGTCGATTCTACGTTTCTCTTAAAGGTCGCACACGATGAACTCGGCGAGCGGGTTGTAGCGGTCACTGCTCGGTCACACTCCTTCCCGAAACGCGAACAGGATGAGGCGACGGCGTTCTGCGCACGAGAGGGAATCAGGCATATTGTGGTCGATTCTGAGGAACTTGCGATTCCGGGTTTCTGCCAGAATCCGCCGAACCGCTGTTATCTTTGCAAGAAGGAACTCTTCACCAAGATTCTGGAGATAGCCAAGTCGGAAGGATTGTTCGCTGTGGCCGAAGGATCGAATGTGGATGACCTCGGCGACTACCGTCCTGGACTCCAGGCAATACGGGAACTTGGAATAAGAAGTCCGTTGCGCGAGGTGGGCTTGCGCAAATCGGAGATTCGGGATCTTTCGCGAACCTTGGAACTGCCGACATGGAACAAGCAGAGCTTCGCCTGTCTCGCCTCCCGTTTCCCCTACGGCGAACAGATTACCGTGGAGCGGCTTGCGCGCGTGGAGCGGGCGGAGCAGTTTCTCATTGATCTCGGATTCGGTCAAGTGCGTGTCCGTTCGCACGATGACCTAGCGCGCATTGAACTGTGTCAGGAGGACATCCCGAAGGCTGTTGAACAACGGGAGAAGATTCACGCCGCGCTGAAAGGCTACGGGTTTGCGTATGTCGCTTTGGATCTTCGCGGCTACCGGACCGGTAGCATGAACGAGACAATGGTTAGGCAGTAAAACTGAAACAAAAAAGACGATTTGCGGTGCAACCATGACTTTACAGCAACTTAGATACGCGGATGCGGTGGCGACTTTCGGGAGCATAAGCGAGGCGGCTCGCCGCGTGTTTGTGACGCAACCGACGCTTACGGAATCGATACGCGCCCTTGAGGAGGAGTTGCGCGTGGCGATTTTTACGCGCAGCGCAAAAGGCGTTTCCGTAACCCGCGAAGGGGAAGAGTTTCTGGCTTCGGCCCGGCAGATCCTTGATGATGCCTCGCGTATTACGGAGAAGTACACCGGGAAAGCGGTGCGCCGGCCCCAGTTCGCCGTTTCCTGCCAGCATTACGCTTTCGCGGTTGAGGCGTTCATGGAGGTCGTCAAGGCAAATGGGGCGGACTCCTACGATTTCACGCTTCGCGAAACCGTCACGAGCGAAATTATCGAGGACGTCGCTCGACACCGCAGCGAGATTGGAATCCTTTATCTTTCCGACCGTAACGAAAAACCGATTCGTAAGATTCTTGCCAAGGAAGAATTGGCTTTTGAGGAACTGTTTTACGCAAAACCCCACGTATTTCTCGGCAAGAAACACCCGTTGGCAAAGAAAAAGGCGATTGCGTTGGATGAGCTGGATGCCTACCCGTACATCTCATACGAGCAGGGGGTGGAGAACGCGCTGTATTTTTCCGAGGAGGTTATGGATGCGATAGACCGCAAGAAAAACATTCGCGTTCGCGACCGCGCCACCATGACTAATCTCATTCTGGGGTTGGACGGTTTTACCGTCGCCTCCGGCGTATATGCCAAGGCATACAACCCCGCCATAGTTTCAGTGCCGTTAAGACTGGACGATACAATCCGGGTCGGTATTGTCCGCCGTGAGGGTGTGACGCTCTCCGGCGCGGCGGCATCTTTCGTGGCGGCAATGCATAAAATAATCGATAAAACCTAACGGCATCACTTTCTCCTTTCACTTTGGCGGTCTATCTTTTCTAAAGATTACAGGGATTTGCCTTGCGGGCGAATCTCCGTTACATACTTTGTAAATCCCGCGCCGATATTTGCCGTACATAGCCATTGGCACGGCTCGTGCTAAATTCATCGTGTCCACTAAACGGTACTCATAGGAAAGGAACGATGAAACTGATCATAGCTTACATTCAGCCCGAGCGGTTGAATGCCGTCAAGCAGGCTTTATTCGCCCGCGAAATCTACAAGATGTCCGTTACCAACGCTCTTGGGTGCGGACAACAGGGCGGATATATCCACATGTATCGCGGCGCGACGGAAGAGGTCACGCTACACAAAAAAATGCGTCTTGCAATCGGCGTCAACGATGACTACATCGAGAAGACGATCGAAGCAATTGTCGAGGGCGCGCGTACCGGTGATATCGGGGACGGAAAGATTTTCGTCCTGCCGATGGACGAGTGTGTGCGGATAAGGACTGGCGAAAGAGGTCCGTCGGCGATAGGATAGAAGAGAAATGAAGAATGAATAGCTTGTGAAAGGAAAACCATGGAACCAACAGCGATTGCAGCACCTGAAGTCCAGACCAACCTGAACGTGGTCTGGACACTCATTGCCGGAATTCTCGTATTTACCATGCAGGCCGGTTTTGCGCTCGTAGAGACCGGCTTCACCCGGGCCAAAAACGCGGCGAACATCATGATGAAGAATCTGATGGACTTCGCGGCCGGCTCACTCGCGTTCTATATTCTCGGCGCGGCGCTGATGTTCGGGGTTACGAAGGCGTCCGGTTGGCTCGGCTGGGGCGGACTCGGCATGCCAACGCTCGCCAACGGCGAGGGCGCGTGGGACTGGACGTTCCT
>DBXY01000037.1:43071-115439 GCA_002309765.1 Verrucomicrobia bacterium UBA1200 | reverse complement strand
CTCACGAATAACCGGGAAGAGCCATATTTTTCAGGCGAAAACTTTACGATAATCTAGGAATGGATGATGTAAGGGCTATCCAAAGACTACCACTAAGACTACCACAAAGAAAAGCCCCAAAATTGGGTTGATTGGGCATACTATTCCTTTCCTATTCGATCGTTTAGAACCACTCGGCGGTCATTCGCAATCGGGAATGACTGCCGTTCCGACTTTCCGGCGACGCTGAAAGGAAGCCGTGACCGTTTTTAGCGGACACGGCTTCGATTCATTATATTTCAATCAGATGCCGTTTGGGTTTTCTAGGCCTTCAAATGGCATGGGTGTCCATGTTTTTAAATCTGAAATTTCGGAATATTTATTGTTACGGAAAAACCATAACAAGGTTCCCTTGTTGTCGAATTCATCGGGTTCCTTAATCGTAAGCGGCTCCCCGTCATACTCAATGAAATTGAGAAGCTTCAACGCGTCGTGCTCGGGATAAATGGCCTCGCTGTAATAAAGTGTCAGTTTCTTCGGATCGAAATCACCCTCAAACGAGAATTCCGCGTATTCCGATGTCTTGTCAACCTCCAGGTAATATACACCGGAACGTTTCCAGTAAGAACACCAGCAATTTACTCCGCCCCAAACTTCGGCGCAAATTTTATTAAAATCGATGGGTACCGGTTTACCATCGATCTCCAGTTCGCCTTCGAGATCAGCCAAGTCAAACCCGGAAAAATCATTGCAATATTCTGATTCATATTCATACGGGCCGTATTTCATAAAATCTTTAAATTTCATTTCGTTAAAACCGCAGGTGATATAGTACGACCAGAATGTCAACCTCGCCTTGTGCAATACGCGCTCGGGCGCTTTGACCGGCTCCGCTACGGCCGCCTTTTTTGCCGTGGTGTTCTTTGTCGTTTTTTCCGCCTTGCTGGATTTCGAAGCCATGCCTTCATTCCTTTCTTGTTACCTAAATTGCCAAACACTTTCGCAATTCTTGGTTATATATTCTAAACTACACTAACTGGATTGTCAAGTTGTCTGTCCAGAAAATAGTCGGTTTTGTCTGGTGCCGGGGAGGGGTTTTTGACAGGATTGATATTATTTACAAGATTATGCCGTGAAGCGCACTCTTGAATTCAAAAATTCTGTGAATTTTGTAAATCCTGTCTGAACAACACACTTTTTTCTTTGCGCCTTCCGCGTGAGAGACTGCACGTGCGCCGACCGTCCGAGCTGAGGCCAAAATCGGTCGGAACGGTTTATGCCCGTGCCGGAGCGGGAAGAAGTGCAGGAAGTAGTGCTGTGGACGCGGGTAGTGAACGCCGTGAAAAAGGTGGGGGAGTCCCGCCAGTTCTGACTCGACAAAAAGATTCGAAAACGGTAACATATTGCTTTCTTTTACGAAAGGAGTAGTAGCGATGAAAAAAACGTTGAGAGATGTCGAACTCAAGGGCAAGCGTGTAGTTATGCGCGTTGATTTTAACGTTCCGATGAGCGAAGGCCAGGTTAAGGACGATACCCGCATCCAAGGGGCGTTGCCTTCAATCAAATATGTGCTGGAGCAGGGCGGTAGTCTAGTGCTGATGTCCCACCTTGGCCGTCCGAAGGGCAAGGGTTACGAGGCCGATTTCTCGCTTAAGCCGGTAGCGGAGTATTTGTCCAAAGTGCTGGGCCAGCCGGTGGTGTTTGCCGAGGATTGCATGAACGCCGACGCGCAGGTCGCGGCGCTCAAGCCGGGCGAGGTTTGTCTGCTTGAGAATACCCGTTTTTACAAGGCCGAGGACGGCAAGGTCAAGAAGGATGACCCCAAGAAGGGTATCCACCTGACCGAAGAAGAGTATCAGACGAAAAAGGCGCAGCTGAAAGCCGACCGCGAGGCGATGGCGAAGAAGCTGGCGTCCTACGGCGACATCTATTGCAACGACGCTTTCGGCACCGCGCATCGCGCCCATGCCTCAACGGCGGTGATCGCGAAGTTTATGGATGTTTCGGTGTCCGGATTCCTGATGGAGAAGGAAATCCAGTATCTGGGTAACGCGGTTGAAAATCCCACCCGTCCGTTCGTGGCGATTCTCGGCGGCGCCAAGGTTTCCGACAAGCTGGCGGTGGTCAAGAACCTGCTGGGCAAGGTTGACACCCTCATCATCGGCGGCGGAATGGCCTACACGTTCCTGAAGGCGCAGGGCCACAATGTCGGCGGCTCGCTCTGCGAGGCCGACCAGCTGGATTACGCCAAGGAGATGATCGAGACGGCAGCCGCCAAGGGCGTTAAGTTCCTGCTTCCGGTTGACAATATCGAGGCGGATAAGTTTGACGCCGAGGCCAACACCAAAGTGGTCGGCGCGGATATCGACGAGGGTTGGATGGGGCTGGATATCGGCCCGAAGACGATTGAGCTGTACAGCGAAGCGATCAAGAGTGCCAAGACGGTGGTTTGGAACGGCCCGATGGGTTGCTTTGAGATGGAGAAGTTCAACAAGGGTACGTTCGGCGTTTGCGCGGCGGTGGCCGAGGTTAAGGCCAACGGCGGCGTGTCCGTGATCGGCGGCGGTGACAGCGTCAGCGCGGTCAAGAAATCCGGCATGGCGGCGAAGATGTCCCACATCTCCACCGGCGGCGGCGCTTCGCTGGAGTTCCTTGAGGGTAAGGAGCTTCCCGGCGTGGCGGCGTTGAACGATAAGTAACCGCTATCTTTCCGGGGCCGGATTCGATGGCCGGTCCCGGAATATTACCGGAAGGGGCAGTAGTTTTGGAATCACTGGTGATTTTAGGTGCGGGAGGTTTTGCCCGCGAGGTTGCCTGGCTGGTTTCCCGAATCAATTCGGCTGCCCCGCGGTTCCGGTTGTTGGGATTTTGTGACGACGACCCGGACTTGAGTTCCGGCGAGTTGGCGGGTTTGCCGCTTTTGGGACCGGTGGAGGCGTTGCGTTCGCCGGTTTCTTTCTTTTGCGCGGTTGGCAACAACCGCACCCGCCGCGAATTGTGCGAACGCGCGGCGGCATGCGGACACACCCTCGCCACCCCGTTGATTGATCCGACCGCCGTTATCGCGCCGGGAGTTACGATCGGCGCGGGATGCGTAGTCGGGATAGAAAGCATAGTGTCGGTGGGCGCGGTCATCGGCGAAGGGGTGATTGTAAACCATCGGGTTTGCGTTGGGCATGACGCGCGGGTGGGAGATTTTGCCCAGTTGTGTCCGGGGGTGAGCGTTTCCGGTGGTTGCGAGATCGGCGAGGGCGCGTTGCTTGGATCGAACGCTTGCACCATTCCTTTGAAAAATGTCGGCGCTTGGGCTACGGTTGGCGCGGGGTGCTGCGTGTTGCGCGATGTTGACGGCGGGGCCACGTTGGCGAGGATTCGGTAGCCGGCAATGGAAACGCAGACGTTAATTCAGGATTTGGCGGTAATGCTGACCATGGTCGGCCTGGTTTCCGCCGTGTTTACCCGGTTCGGCTGGCCCAAGGTTATCGGCTACATCGCGGTAGGGGTGTTGCTGGGACCGCATTCTTTTGGCGGATCGTTCATCCTGAATTCGCAAAGCATCGATGTGCTCGGACAACTGGGCGTGGTGTTCCTGATGTTCGCGCTCGGCATGGAGTTTAATCTGCGTAAACTCCGCAAAGTGGGGCGGGTGGCGGCTCCCACCGCGATGCTCGACATGGCGATGATGATGTGGGCGGGGCATTTTGTCGGCACCCGTATTCTGGGGTGGGGGGACACCCAGTCGCTTTTTCTTGGCGCCGCCATCAGCGATTCTGCTACCACGTTGCTCGCCAAAACCATCAATGACTTGGGGTGGGGCGGACGCGGTTTTACCCGCTATATTTTCGGGATTACCATTGTCGAGGATATTTTCTGCATCGGGTTGATCGCCTTACTTACGGGCTTTGCGGTTTCCGGCGGTTTGGATTTCGGCGGCATTTGCAAAAGCATGGGCGGGTTGACGCTGTTCCTCGTGGCGGTGGTGGTGTTCGGCATCTTGGCGGTACCCCGTTCACTTAACGCCGTGGCCCGTTTGAGGGATGACGATTCGCTTCTGATGACCCTGCTGGGAATTTGCTTCTTTGTCTCGCTGGTGGCGGCCCGACTTAATTTCAGCTTGGCGCTGGGCGCGTTCCTTATCGGCACCGTTACCGCCGAGGCCGATGCCGGACGGCGGATAGAACGGTTGTTTTTTCCGTTGCGCACGGTGTTCAGCGCGATTTTCTTTGTCACCGTCGGCATGATGGTCAACTGCCATTCCATCTGGAATCTGCTGCCGGTGATATTGGGTTTGACGGCATTGGTGGTGGTGGGAAAAAGTTTCAACTGCACCCTTGGCGCGATACTCACCGGACAGGATTTCAAAAACGCGCTGCAAACCGGTATGGGGTTGGCCCAAATCGGCGAATTCGCGTATATGGTGGCGTTGATCGGCATAAGCATGAAGGTCGCGGACGATTCTTTGTATCAGGTGGCGATCGGGGTTTCTCTGTTAACCACTTTGCTGAACCCGCTGTTGATGCGGGCGTCCGATCCGTTGGCGGACTGGCTGATGAAAGTGCTGCCGAAACGATTTATCAAAGCGTTGACTACTTATGAAAATTGGGTGCAGCGTTTCCGAAACGTCCCTTCCCGCCCGGAAAACACCCGTAAAATGCGGCTGCATTTTTTGCTGATTTTTATGCTGCTGCTGATCGTCGGCATCATTTTCATCTCTGCGGGAATGCTGTCCAAACTTGATTTCCGCCCGTTATCGCCCTGGGTTGACGATTACAAGCGGACCTTGCTGTGGGTGTTGGCTTGCCTGTTTACTCTGCCGTGTTTGGTGTTCATCTTTTTCCGCAGCCGCTCCTTGGGGGTTATTTTGGCGGATATGGTGATCGCCGAGAAACTGCGCGACACCATGTGGGCGCAGGCTTTCCGCCGTTTCACCGGGTTTTTCGTCGTGGCGGTGGCGATGATTCTGGCGTTTTTGGAGTCCGCCATGTTAAGCGCGTCTATTATGCCGACCCGGCCTTGGGAACGACGGATTATCAGTCTCCTGATGCTGATAATCGCCTTTGTGGGCATTAAGCACATTCGGCGCATCGGGGCCAGATCGCTGATGACGTTGCGAAACGTTCTTACCGCCGAGGTTGAAAAACCTTCCAACGATTCCGCCGCCGAACTGCTTGATATCCATACCGAGCGGGTGATTATCCCGCCGGACGCTTATGTGGTGGGGCGGTCGCTGATGGATTTGAAGTTGCGCAACCGATTCGGTGCGAGTGTGATCGGGATCGAGCGCGGAAGCGGTTGCCTAGTCAATCCCAACGCGGACGAACTGCTTTTCGCCAACGACCGGGTGCTTTTGTTGGGCGATGACGCGCAAATCGCCAAGGCCGGCGAATTTCTGTCCCAGCACCGCAAGCGTTCTGGCAACGCGGAAGGAGGCGGAAGTGCTGGCGATATTTGACGCGGACGGGACTTTGTTCGATTCCGGCGGCGATTTGGCGGATGCGATTAACGCCACCCGCCGGTCGTTGGGATTGACCCCGAAACCGGAGGATGAAATCATCTCCTATATCGGCGACGGTATCGGTAAACTGGTCTCGCGGTCGATTCCTGAACTCCCGCTGCCTTTGGAGCAGTTGGTAAAAATGCAGGTGGAGAATTACCGGGCTTGCTATCTGAACCGGACCAGGCTTTACCCCCAAGTGGCGGAGACGTTGGCGCGGTTGCGCGACGGCGGATGGTTAATGGCGGTAGCCACCAACAAAAACCGCGATTTGGCCGAACAGATTCTGGCAGGATTGGGGATAGCGGAGTTTTTCGGCGCGGTGGTAGGCGGCGGTGATTGCGAACGCAACAAACCGCATTCGGATCCCCTGCTGCTCGCTGCCCAAAAATGCGGGACCGCGTTGTCTAGCGCGGATTGGATGGTCGGCGACAACCACACCGACCTCGCCGCCGGCGCGGCGGCGGGTATCCGTTGCTGTTTCTGCAACTTCGGGCTTGGGCATCCGGGCGGTTTGCGGTATGATGCCGCGATCGACAGCTTCGGCCAGCTGGCCGAATTATTGACTGGCCGTAACGGCTGAACATTGGTTTGAAAGGCCCATATATGAAACTCCTGTTTTTATGCCACGGAAACATTTGCCGCAGCCCGATGGCGGAGTTTGTGATGAAACATCTGCTTTCAAAAGCCGGACGAACGGATATCGAGGTGGAATCCGCCGCATTGCACACCGATGAAATCGGCAGCGACATCCACCGCGGCACCCGCGAGAAACTTCGCGAAATGGGGATCCCGTTTACCCGCCGGTCGGCATGGCTGTTGACTCCCGACAAAGCATCGGAGTACGATTTGCTGATCGGAATGGACTGGTACAACATTTCCGATTTGCGACGGTTGGTTCGTCCCGCGGACCGGGCTAAAATACATTCGCTATTAGAGTACGCCGGCGAAAGCAGGGATATCGCCGACCCGTGGTACACCGGAAATTTTGACGCAACCTACAATGACGTGGTGAAAGGCTGTTCCGCGCTTTTGGCGGCTTTGACCGAAAATAACGGTTGAGCCGTCAAGTCGGCCAAGTTAAACCAGTTCCCATAGTTCTTTCACCCACGGCGCCGGGCGGCTGGATAGGTGGGCGGGGATTCCTTTGCCGCGATAACCGTTAATGGCTTCCGGCACATTGGGATGCCCGTGGAATGCGATGATACGGCTGCCTTTGCGAAACTTCGGGGGGAGAATCAGATTGAGCGGAAACGCCGGAATACACTGGCGTTTGAAAGAGGTTACCCATTCGTCAGGCCACCATGACACCTTGCCATTCTCAAACATTGCCCGCGTTTGCAGTTTTTGCGAACCTTTGGAAAACTGCGGTTTTAATTCGGCTTTTTCGATTTCCCGCAGAAAATACCGGTAAACCCCATCGGAAGCGTCGGTTCCCGCTTCGAAGCGGAAACACGAAGAGTTTCCAATGTTAGGGATTTTGCGGAACACCCTTTTGTAACACTCAATCCAGTTGTGGATGATGCAAAAATCGCCGGGGCGGTAATCGAAGAACTCGTCCAAACCGCCGGTCACCAGCAGATCGACGTCCAGACACAAGGTGGGGCCGGAGAGTCCGGCGAAACCTTTTTTGAACAGCGTGAGTTTTGAAAAAATATTCGGCCATTTACGGTCGAAGACGTGCGGGTCGGGGATAAACGGTACGCATTCGACTTCCGGGTTGATGCCTTCGCGGGAATCGTTGGTGACGCACACAAAACGGAACGGCCGTTTCAAATTACGCTTCACCCCAGCGTACAGCCGGTTGACGTAATACGCCGGATAGCGGGTGCCCCATTTCAGGCAAAGCACGTTAACCTTATCGTCACTCATCGGTTGGCCTCGTTGCGGAGTTGCCGGATAAATCCCGGTAAACCGCCAGCGTGGCGGCGCACATTTTCTCGGTGGAGAAATTCTCCCGCACCGAAGCGATGGACGCGTCACGGATGGCGGCTGCCGCCGTTTCCGGAAGTTCCAAGATGTCATCCAAAGCGTGGGCGAGCGCAGCCGCGTCGCCCGGCGGGGTCAAGAACCCCGTTATCCCGTGGCGGATGGTCTCGCAAGCTCCCCCGTGGCTGGTTCCGACCGTGATTACCCCCATTGCCTGGGCTTCGGGTATGGTACGTCCGAACGCCTCGGGATCGGTCGAGCAGTTCGCCACCACCGCGCTGAGCGCGTAAACGGCCGGCATGTCGTCAGACCGCGAAAGGAACACCACCTGCACGGACGGCGGAAGCTTTGCGGCCAGCGCTTTCAGTTCTGCGGTGTATTCCGACCGCCCCTGATCGGAACCGACGAACAGCACACCCAGCGTTTGGTTACGCATTTGTTGCAACGCCTGAAGCAGCACGGTTTGCCCTTTCCAACGGGTAAGCCGTCCCGGCAGAGTCACCACGGGCAAGCTGGCGGCAAAGCCCAATTGCGCTTTCAGCGCGGCGGCCCGGGCTGAAGTTTCCGCCGACGGGCGGAACAGATTAATGTCTGCCCCGCGATGGATGCGGACAATTTTGCTTTCCGGCACCCCGTAGGTTTCGATAATGTGCCGTTTGACGTGGTCGGAAACGGCAATCACCTTAATCCCCTTGGTCATGATCCGGTTATATGGAATCTTCAGCCAGGCCGGACTGGTTCCGTAAACGCCGTGATAGGTGGCGAGCATCGGGATGCCGGTTCGTCGGGAGGCGTAATAAACGCTCCACGCCGGGGCTCGGGAACGCACGTGCAAAAGCGTGAATTTCTCCCGCCGCGCCAGCTCGGCGATTCGACCGATGTTTCGCCACACGGTGAACGGGTTCTTGGACTGGACCGGCAGTTGGAAATGCGGCACCCCGATCGCCTCCAGCTCCGCGACCATCGGGCCGCCGGAACTGGCCACCGCGTTTTCGATGCCGGCAGATTTCAACGCCCGCGCCACCTCAACCGTGCCGCGCTCGACGCCACCCATCTCAAGACTGGGGAGAATCTGCAAAATTTTCATCTGCGAACCCGCGCCGCCCAAATGCGTTACAGTTCTTTGATCTTGATGTTTCTGAAGCTGACGGTGGAGTCGCCGTGGTCCTGCAGCAGAATGCGGCCGCTTTTAAGCTCGCCCCATTTGTTGCCGTCGGTACCCCAGGTGGCGTATTTGGATTTGGCGACCAGGCCGCGGAAAGTCTCCGTGCCGCGTTCGTATTCCAAAACCTTCTGCCCATTCAGCCAATGTTCGACGTGATTGCCCTTGGAGACGATCATGGCGGTGTTCCATTCGCCGGCGGGCTTGAGCAGTTTTTCAGCGTGGGCGGAAATCAGGTCGTAAAGCGAGGCGATGCGGCGGTTGCCGTCACGCCCGTGCGTAGCGTCCGGATGGCCGTTGTCCAATAACTGGTATTCCAGGGTGGTGCTTTTGTTCACGCCTGGCACGTAGAAATACTTGATGCCGCTGTTAGCGGCCTCGGTGAGTTGGAAGTCCAGCTTGAACATGAAATCGGTGTATTCGCGGACGGTGCAAATGTCGCCGCCGCCGCCCAGAGCCGCTTGCTCTTTGGGCAGATCCACCCATTTGCCGTTTTTGATTGCGCGGCGCGGCAGGACGGTCAACACGCCGTCTTTCATAACCCAGCCCTTTTTAGGGAATGCCTTGCAGTTACCGGCGCTGACCCAGCCGTTGGTGGTTTTACCGTCCCAAAGCAACTTCCATCCGTCTTTCTGCTCCTGCTCGGTAAGGGTGTTTGCCGAATCGGCGGCAAACGCCAATGAACCGGCCCCAACCGCCAAAACCGCGAAAACCAACTTGATTTTTTCCAGATTCACAGCTCGCTCCTTATCGTTTCCAGTTTTAGACAATAACCCTATGAAAAAACGAGGCAATTTTACCATTTGTGGCCGCCGCTGGCAAGGTGCAATTTTCCCACAATTCGCATTGTAATAAAAATAGTCGTCGAAGATTGATATGTAATGGACAAACTGCCCCGTTTTTTGGTAAAATATCTCCCATAATGAAAAAGAACGTGTTTTTGTTTTCCTTTTTTCTGGTTTTTGCGACCTGTGCATCGGCCTTGGAGTGGTTTGACGCGGGAATCGGCGGTTACGAGGAATGGCCGACCGACGGTTCCGACCATATCGTGGTCGGTACCGGAACGTGGCTTGGAACTTACGGCGGCTCTTTGTTGGGCGATGCCGGGAACCGCAGGTTGAAAATCGAATCATCGATCCAAGACCCTTTGGTGTTTTTGCCGGCAGTTTCCCGTCCGATTAACGACGGGGAATTGGTGTTGTCGTTGCGGGTTAATTTCACCGCCGCATTCTCGACGCTGCCGCAATGCAGTAATATCGCCAAGGGCGCGATAACCGTGACGGGTAGCGAAAGCGGCGGTTTGTCGTACTACGGATGGGCCAAAGATACGATTGGCGCGACCAACCGATGGGTCAAGTTGTCGGGTTCGCTTCCGGTGTTGAACCAGGAAGTTCAGATTGACGTTAAAATGCGAAAAACCGGTGGTACGCCGCAGATTTCGTATTCGGTCGCGGGGACTCAGCTTACCGCGGACGGCAGGGATTGGTTGGACATTATATGCACCGACGATTCTTTTAACATCACCAAGGTTAAGTGCGTCGGGACCGGTGAGTTGTCCCAATTGAGCGGCGCGTCGGATTACATTGTGCCGTCGGTGGTGCTGACGATTCCCGTGCTGGATCATTTAACCGTATCCCAAGTGACGGTGGCCGGGGTGCCGGTCGAACCGAACGTCGAGGGTAATTACCAGGTGCCGGAAGGCGCGTTGGTTTCGGTCGCGTTTAAGGTCGCCGGCGGATATGTGTCGAACGGCACCGGCATGGATTTTAGGGTTGATCAATCGATGACGTTGCCTGAGGAAGGCCGGCCGATGGTGGCCTCGGCGGCGGAGGTGCTTTCGATAAACGAGATTATGGCGTCGAACGGCAATACGCTGACGACTAGAAACGGCGGCACCGGATTAGACTGGGTGGAACTGAAAAACGACGCCGATTTCGATATTGATTTGACGGGTTGGTATTTGTCCGACAATCCGGACAAGAAAATCACCAAATGGGAGAAAATCCAGGGTTCGTGCGTAATTCCCCCCCATAGTTTCAAGATTGTATGGGCGGACAAGGACTACAACAGCTTCGCCGCCAACGAGGCATACACCAGAATCGGGCTGTCGTCATCCGGCGAACCGCTGTTTCTGGCCAGTCCCGATGGCGTAAAGATTCAGCAAATTGACTTCGGCAAGCAGATCAAAGACATTTCGGTGGGGTCGGGCGGAATACAGCGTACGGTTTTCAATGAGAACGGCAACGCGCAGTATCGTGTCGGCGATGGACAATGGCAGGATGCTTCCGGACCGGTCGGTATGTCGGCCTTGAACTCCGGGTTCACGGTGACGGCGTATCGGATGGACAGCACGGTCACGGATTCTGAAATTGCCGAGTCGATGCTGGCGGATCCCGCGCACTGGTTGGCTAATCCGACCATCAATTTGTGCGAAACCATCGCTTTTAATGATGACGGTTCCCCAACCGCCGGTTATAGCTACACCGCATTTCCCGGCGTGTCGGGCGACAATTTTGTGGTGGTGGTGACCGGCACGGTGCTCATTCCCGAAGCCGGGTTATGGACGTTCTCATGCGGGAGCGACGACGGTTTTACGGCTACGCTGTCGCGTCGCGGCCAAAGCTGGACTTGGGAATATACCGATTCCCGTAGTTACGCGCAAACCCACAGCACGTTCAGTCTGCCCGAGGCTGGCGCGTACGATCTCCGGCTGGTCTTTTTCGAGAAAGGCGGCGGTGCCGCATTGGACCTGAGCGTGGCGGCTGGCGAAAAAGAGTGGGAGGAAGATCGGGACGATTTCCATCTGCTTGGTTCCGCCGCCAGCGGGGTGAGGCATGCCGGGGCGATGGACGCCAATATCGCGGTCAATGTTGCTGACGAAATGCTGGGCCAGACCGCGTCACTGGATTGGCGCGGGACGTTCAACATGGCCGGCGAGCCGGCGCCCAAAGACTCGTTTTTGCTGCGGATCCGTTATGCCGACGGATTTGTCGCTAAACTCAACGGGGTGGAATTCGCGTCAGTGCCGACGGCGAAGCGAAGCGTGGACGCCGCGCTGGCGTACGAATATTTCGACATTCCGGTTTCTCTGGTCCATAACGGGGAAAACATTTTAGAGATAACCGCTTACAACAACAGTGCCGACGATCCCGACTTCCTGCTTGCGCCGGAGGTGTTGTGGAATGATAACGACGGCGAATTGGTTTATTATGAAAAGCCGACCCCGAATGCGGAGAACGGGGCAGGGCGGAGCGGGCCCACTAGCGAAGTGGCGTTTTCGGTGCCACACGGTTGGAAGACCGCGCCGTTCCAGTTGGAATTGAGTTGTGCCGATAATCCCGGCGCGGCCATATACTACACCACCAACGGAACCTCGCCTTCTGCGGCTTCGACGCTTTACACCGGGCCGATCACTATCAGCCGTACCACCTGCGTGAGGGCGGCGGTGCCGGACGCGGACAGTATTTTGCAGATCGACACCTCCGCCACCTATTTGTTCCTTAATGACGTGTTGGTGCAAAACTCCAACCCTCCGAACGGTTTCCCCACCAGTCAATCGGTTAACAACCAGAAGATGGTGTACGGCATGAACCAGACCATCGTCTCCAACTACCGAGACCGGCTTTTGGCGGGCTTCACCAACTCCATCGACACGCTGTCGCTGGTTATCGATCCGGCCAATCTTTTCAACTCGTCCACCGGCATTTATGTCAACGCCACCGGCAACGGACGCAGTTGGGAGCGCAAAACCATGCTGGAGCTGATCAGCCCGACCAACAGCGCCGCCGAGTTCAGCGTCCCGGCCGGAATCCGCATCCGCGGCGCGTATAGCAGGGGCAGCTCTTATCCCAAACACTCGTTCCGCTTTTTCTTCCGCAGCGAGTACGGTATGGGCAAACTGGATTTCCCGTTGTTTGGAGACGAGGGGGCTGATTCTTTTGACAAGGTTGATTTGCGGACCGCGCAGAACTACTCTTGGGCGAACGGCAACAACTCTTTCACCTTTATCGAGGAGTGCTTCTCCCGCGATTCGCAGCGGGATATGGGCGAGCCTTACAACCGCAGCCGTTATTACAACCTTTTCATCAACGGCACCTATTGGGGAGTTTACCAGACCGAAGAGCGTGTCGACGGGAATTACGGCGAGTCATATTTCGGCGGCAAGTCGGAGGATTACGACGTGGTGCGCACTTCGCAGCCGGGATACGTTACCGGGGTGGTTGAGGGTGAGACCAAGGGTTGGGAAAACTTCTGGGACATTACCGTCAACCAAGGGTATGACGCGAGCCATTCGAACAACTACCGCCGGGTGCTGGGGTTGAATCCTGACGGAACGCCCAATCCGGCTTATCCGATTTACCTTGACGCCACCAATATTATGGTTCACGTGTTGACCTCGCATTTCGCCAATGATACCGACGCGCCGGCGGCGGGCACCAAGGCCAACAACATGGCGGCGCTGCGTAACCGTTACGACGGTACCAACGTTGTTGACGGAATAACCAAGCGGGGATGGGTGTTCAACCGCCATGACGCGGAACACTCGATGGGCGCGAACGGGAAGAGCGCCACCGACAATTTGATGACCTACGGCACGGAGGTCTATAACGCAAACTTTAAGACGCTGGCCAACTTCAACCCGATGGAGATGCACTACAAGCTTTGCGACAATGCCGAGTACAAACTGGCGTTCGGCGATTTGATCTATCGCGAATGCGTGCGCGAGGGCGGCGCGATGACCGTGGCCAAGGCTAGCGAACGGTTCAGGAAACGCATGGCCGAGTTGGATGACGCGGTGGTTTGCGAGGCGGCGCGCTGGGGCGGCGGCAGCCGTACCCGGGACACTTGGATCTCGGCTTGCAACGCCCGGCTTTCGTTCATCAGTGCGCGCACGGACGTTATGGTTTCGCAGTACCGTTCGGTTGGTTGGTATCCCTCGATAAACGCCCCCACGGCGGTAAATGCCGGAAATGCCACCATACCCGACAAGTCGGTCATGGAACGCGGCGAGAAGGTGTATCTGACCGGCGGCACGTCGGGGACGGTTTATTACACCACCGACGGTTCCGACCCGCGGCTTAGCGGCGGCAGCGTTAGCGAATCGGCTTTGACCTACACCGGCGGATTGCCGCCGGTGGGCTATGCCGAAGCGTTTTCAAAAGGTTCCTCGTGGAAATATTATGACAACGGCAACGAGCCGGGAACGGATGCCTCCGGCAATTCGTGGAAGGCGGTTCAATTTAACGATTCCGGATGGAGTTCGGGAACCGGGTCGTTCGGTTTCGCGAGCAGCATAAGTTTCTCCACCAAGCTGAGCCGTTACGTCAACCACGCTTCGTCCGGAACGCAGGTCACCACCTATTACTTCCGCAAGTCGGTTACGCTTCCGGCATCGGCCGCCAAGGCGGCGTCGATTAAAGTAACCGCTTATTTTGACGACGGTTACATCCTGTACGTCAATGGCGTGGAGGTGGGCAGAAGCTCGCTGATCCCTGCCGGTGAGGTAAGTTACAGCACTTTCACCACCGGATACATCAACCCGGCTGACGTGGAGGCGGAGTACGCGATTCCGGTCGGTTTGCTCAAGGCCGGTACGAATGTTATCGCCGCGGAGGTGCATCAGGCCAATGCGACCAGTTCTGACATCGCTTGGGATTTGGCGTTTTCCTATCCGGAGACTGGGTCTGTCGAAGGCGGACTTGCGGTCCCGGCTGCCGGCATGAGGCTACGGGCTAGGGTGCTGTCCTCCACCGGCGAGTGGAGCGCGTTGGAGGCGGTGGACATTGTCGATACCGTCGCTCCGTCGGATTCCGATTTGGCGATGGGGCTGCGCGTAGCGGAGGTTATGAGCGTGTCTGCCGATAATGATGGGGACGGCGCGGAGTTTATCGGGCTGACCAATCTATTGGACGCGGCGTCGCTTGATTTGTCCGGGGTACGGATCGCCGGAGCCAAGTCGGGAAGCGCCAACACTTCGCTGGAACTGGTTTTGCCGTCCGGATTGTCGCTTCCTCCCGCCGGGTCGCTTGTGCTTACCAAGGCGCTTTATTGGCCGGACACAAAAATCACCAACGGCAAAGTCGATCTGCGGCTGAGCGATGCCGAGGGGTCGCTGATTCAAAACGCCGGGGTCGATTCCGATTGGTGGGATAAGGCTTGCGACGGTACCGGTGCGAGTTTTGTCGCGCAGCAATTCGGCACATCGGTAACGGAACAGGATCAATGGCGTCCGTCGTTTGTGCCGCCGGCTGACAATACCGGCAAAGACGGCATCGCCAACGCGGTGGCGGCCAATGACCGGGTCCGCGTCTGGTTGAATTCGTTGTGGCTGACTGCCGCCGGCCGGGCCGCGATTAGCTCCTTCTCCGGCAGTCCGGACGCTCTGACGGATTGTTGGCTGGTCAACACCGTACCGGAAAGCGAACCGCAAATCGGGTTGGATATCCCGTGGGTGACGAACGAGTCCGATTCAATCCGCGGCTCCGCCCGGCTGACCGTTCACGGTGCTGAGCATCCCGGCCCGGTTAACGGCGTGATCCGACTCTATTATTCAGAAACCGTGGAAGGTCTTTCCACCTCCACCAACTTCATTCCGTTGGGCGCGGTGTTCCCGCTGGAAGATTGGATCTTTAACATCCCGGACGGGGCAGGGGAACGGTTCTTCCGGGTCAAGGTCGAGGCGGAATAGCCGAAGCGCCCAGACTGGAGTTTGGGTAGCGCTGCGGATACGGCGGGTTGACTGATTTATCCAAAAAATTACGAAAATCCGGCATTGCGGTTTTCCGTGTTTTTTGGTAAATTATCTTATTTTCAGCCGGTGGATTTGTTTCGATGTCCGGCGCGTTTCATTGGTTTAATGAGGAGAATGATATGTCGTGGTTTGAGAAGTCGGCCGAAACCCCGCTCCGGGTGCCTACGGAAGCGTTGTGGGTGGTTTGCCCGTCCTGCAAGGCGTATGTTGAGAAAGATGCCTGGAAACAGTCCGGCAAGGTTTGCCCGCGTTGCAATTACCATGCCCGCTTGTCCTGCCGCGAGCGCATTAAAATGCTTACCGACACCGACAGCTTCGAGGAGATTAACGCGCAGGTTACAACCAGTGACCCGCTGGATTTCTCCGACGGCAGCGGCACTTACGCCGCCAAGGCGGCTGCCACCAAGGCCAAGACCGGCGAGTTCGAGTCGGTGGTGACCGGCACCGCCGCGATTGAAAAGATTCCGGTGGTGATCGGCGTGATGGATTTCAAATTCCTCGGCGGTTCGTTGAGCAGCGGCGCCGGCGAACGCATCCTGCTGGCTACCGAAGCGGCCGTAAAGCTGCACCGCCCGCTGATTATCGTTTCCGCCTCCGGCGGGGCGCGGATGCACGAGGGCATCATATCGTTGATGCAGATGGCCAAAACCAGCGCGGGCATTGCGCGGGTCAAGGAGGCCGGGCTTCCATACTTCTCGATATTGACCGATCCCACCACCGGCGGCGTCTCCGCCAGCTACGCGATGCTGGGCGACCTTAACATCGCCGAACCGAAGGCGTTGATCGGGTTCGCCGGGCGCCGGGTGATCGAGAACACCATCAAACAGAAACTTCCTGACGATTTCCAGACCGCCGAATACACCCGTGACCACGGTTTTGTGGACTGCATTGTGCAGCGCCATGAGCTTAAGGGGTTCGTCGCCAAGTGTCTTCGCTATGCCGGTTTTTAACAGGCGGTTTTTACTGAAAGGAGTTTAAGCAATGGCAACCAAAAAACAAGTTAAGCGCACCGCGTGGGATACGGTTCAGCTGGCCCGAAATCCGGGACGCCCGAACGTGGCGGAATACATTTCCATGATGTGCGAGGATTTCGTGGAATTGCACGGCGACCGTCTGTTCGGCGATGATCGCGCGTTAATCGGCGGGTTTGCCACCATTAGCGGCGTAAAGGTTATGGTGATGGGACACCGCAAGGGCCGCACCGTTGAGGAAAACGTCGAGTCGAATTTCGGTATGGCCAGTCCGGATGGTTACCGCAAGGCGATGCGGCTGATGCGGATTGCCGAAAAGTTCGGTTTGCCGGTGGTGACGTTTATCGATACCCCCGGCGCGTATCCCGGAGCCGATGCCGAGGCCCGCGGCCAGGCGGAGGCGATCGCCCACAATCTGGAGTTCATGTCCACGCTCCGCACCCCGATCGTGGTGGTGGTGATCGGCGAAGGCGGCAGCGGCGGCGCGTTGGGCATTGCCGTCGGAGACAAGATTTTGATGCTTCAGAACGCGGTTTATTCCGTAATTTCCCCCGAGGGGTGCGCCTCGATTCTGTGGCGTGACGGCTCCAAAGCCCCGGTCGCGGCGGAGGCGCTCAAGATTACCGCCGAATCCCTCAAGAAGCTCGGGGTGATTGACGAGATCGTGCCCGAACCCGCCCAAGGTGCGCATACCGATCCTAAAGCAACCGCGGCGGCGGTAAAAAAGGCCGTCCTGGCCGCGCTGAAGGAGTTAAAGCGTCTTTCCGCCGACGAATTGGTGGCGAAGCGCTATGACAAGTTCTGCGCGATGGGCAGGTACTTCGAGGTTAAGGGCAAATAATGTACACAGTGCTGATTAACGCGGCGATTGCGCTGGCTCTGACGTTGGGCTTGCGTCTGGGGCATGTTTGCGGCTGGGGTTGGTCGATAACCTGGGGCATGTTGCTGATGGTTGGGCTGCAGGTGTTGTCCAGCTGGATTATCCAGAAGCGGGTCAAGGCCGCGATGGGCGACGTGCAGCAGATTTTGCTCGACGGTCAGAAGAAGCTTCAGGCCAAGGTCAACCGTTGGCAAACCCGTCCGCCGGGAAGTGTCAAGCAGGCTCAACTGGAGATTGAGCATGACCAGCAGGCACTGGTCAAACGGGCGCTGGAAAAATCAAAATGCATGGAACGTTTTGTTCCGTGGGTGCCGATGATGACCCGGCAGATTGCCACGATGCGGCTCCAACTCTATTGGATGATCAAGGATTTCAAACAGGTGGACGAGTTGATGCCCAAAGCCCTTATGGTTGACCCGTTGATGGCGGCAATGAAGCTGGCCCGGATGTATATGCTTAACCAGTTCGACGGCATGGAGAAGTTCTTCCGCAAACAGACCTTGCGGTTGCGTTATGGCCAAGGCACGTTGCTTTACGCGCTTTACTCGTGGATTCTGGTGCAGCGCAAGGATTACGATTCCGCGCACAAGGTGTTGATCCAAGCCAACGATAAAATGGAGAATGCCACTATCAAGGCCAACCGCGAGGCATTGGCGAACAACCGCATCCAGCAGTTTTCAAATGCCGGGTTGGGCGAGCAGTGGTACGCGCTGCATTTGGAGCAGCCTAAGGTTAAAACCCAGCGGCCTTCGCATTTTTCACAGCGGCATTTTTAAAAACCGTAACCTTAAAAGGATGAAAAAATGAACAGACTGATGCTAGTGTTTGGCGCCGCAATGTTGTGCGGATTGGCGTTTGGCGCGGACGAGGTTCCGTTGTGGCCAGAGGGCAAAATGCCTTCGCCGCAGGCGAACCAGCCTTACAAACCCTATTTAGTGTGGCATACGCCGAAAGAGTTGAAGAGTGACGCCATTCTGATCTCCGTGTCCGGCGGCAGCTACATGGGATGCGGGATTGACGGGTTTGAGGTCTCCCCCATTCGCGATTACTTCCTTTCCAAGGGCGTTACGGTGGTTACGATGCGTTACCGCACTCCGCGTCCGCAGGGTTTGCCGAAGCACGTGACCGCTTGGCAGGATGCCCAGCGCACGGTCCGAATGGTGCGCAGCGAAGCCAAAAAGCGCGGATTGAACCCGGACAACATCGGTTTCACCGGATGCAGCGCCGGCGGTCATTTGACGCTGATGGTTGCCACCTCTTCCCAGACTCCGGCTTATGAGCCGATTGACGAGCTGGACCAGTTGCCGTGTAACGTAAACTGGGCGGTTCCGGTTTACCCCGCATACGGTTTGGTTCCGAACACGGAAAAGAGCGAGGTGGAAAAGTGCAACGATTTGTCCGTCGACCTGGTCCCGGAATTTAAGTTCGACTCCGCCACGCCGCCGATGTGTCTGATGCACGGCGATTCCGACGGTTGGACGCCGATGGTGTCGGTACGCGTTTATCACAAATTGCGCACCATGCACATCCCGGCGGAACTGCATATTATGGCCAAAGAGCCGCACTGCTTTATGAGGAATCCGGTTCCCGGAACCCCGGCCGACACTTGGAAAGACCGGGTTTGGGAATGGTGCCTCAAGTCCGGGATTGTCTCGGTGCATCCCTATACCGGCGCCGCCGGATGGCGTACCCTGCTGGACGGCAACCAGCTGGAGCAGCTGGCAGATTTTGAGAAAGGCGTTTGGGAGAAATACGAGGACAACGCATTCACCGCGTCCAAGGACAGCGCGATTTGGGCGAAGGGCGAATATGAGAATTTTGTGCTCGATTTTGAGTACAAAATGGATCCGGCGGCCAATTCCGGGGTGGTGATTTATTGCAGTGACAAAGGGAATTGGATTCCCAATTCGGTCGAGGTGCAGTTGCTTGACGATTTTTCCGACAAGTGGAAGAAGGATCCTCCGCACTTGAAGAACGCCGGGTTGTACGGCCACATCGGTCCCAAATACCAGAGCCTCAAAAAGGCAGGCGAGTGGAACCACATGACGATTTGGGCCGAGGGCAAGAACATTCGGATCGCGCTCAACGGCGCCAACGTGCTGGACACCGACCTCAACATCTGGAAGGATGCCAAGACCAATCCCGACGGTACCAAGATCCCGCCGTGGCTGAGTAAGCCGTTCTGCGAATTGCCCACCAAGGGAAGCATCGGTTTCCAAGGAAAGCATGGCGGGGCGCGGCCCTATTTCCGTAACGTCAAAATCAAGGAACTGGGCAAGTAGTTTTATTCGCCGCCGGCGATTTTGATTAAAAAACCGCCGTTTACGGGTAATTCAAGCACCACTTTGGTGTCGGGCGGGCAATCGGGGAAAACTTCTTCGATTGCCCGTTCTGTTTTGTCTTCGAGCGCGTTGGGATTGCGGAACAGCCGGATGTCAACGGTGTCCGGAGGCGGCGGGCAGCCGGGGCGCAACCATAGGTCTTCCAGCCGGGTGGTGAGAATCAGCGGTTCGGAGCTGACGCCGGCTATTGTCCATTGGCGGCGGTAACGATGCGCGCAAACCGCAAACAGGTCTGGCTCGCCGCGGATGAACCAAATATCGTTCGGCAAGGCCGGGGGCCTCGCGATTTCTGAATAGGCGGCTTTAAAAGGTTCGGTAAAACCGCCCGCGAAAAGGAATGCTTCGGGCGGTTCGCTGAGAAATGGCAAAGTGTCAAATATCCGGCGCACCGCCTCGCGTCCGGTGTCGAGTTCCAAGGTTTGGCCGGCCAGCGGCGGCAACACCTTAACGCAGGCGGCGGCGAGATCGCCCGGGCGGTCGAAAATCCATTCCGAGCCTTCCCAGACCGCCGCCACCCGGCCATCGCCGGTAAACCGCAATTCCGGATGCGGCGACATGGTTACAGTTTAAGCGAGGCGAAGGCATCGCCTAACGAACTGAATGAACCGGACGCCTTTTTCTGGTCGTCCAGCCACGTGGAGACATCGTTGTTCGCCTCTTCGGCATTCTGGGCCTTCTCCCATTCCGCCGGCAGAGTAAGGGAAATGCGGTTGCCGTCCACCGACTTCACCACCACTTCGACCTTGCTGTCCGGCGGGAACTGATGCTCCATCTTGCCGAACTGGCTGGTGCCTTTGGGGATGCCGGTCTCGCTGACGTGGAGTAACCCGGTCTTGTCCTCGGCAAGTTTGACGAAAACGCCGAAAGTTTGGACCGACTCGACAATGCCTTCCATTTTCGCTCCCGGCTCGATGGTGCCGGGTTTGAGCGCCTTGACCCGTTCGTCAACCGGCTTAAGCGAGAAGCGGTGGCGGTCAACGTCGATGCTGTCCACCTCCACCAAAAGTTCTTGCCCTTCAGTGAGCACTTCGCGGGGAGAAGCGAGCCTTCTTCCGCGGCCAAGGCGGCTGACCGGAATCAACCCTTCCGCTCCGGGGAGGAGTTCGATGAACGCTCCGAACGGCTCGATGTGGGTAACTTTGCCGGTGAACACCGTGCCTTGCGGGAACTTTGCCACCGCGTCATTCCAAGGGTCGCCCTTGGCACCGCGGAGCGAAAGCGAGATGCGGTTGCGGTCCCAATCCAAATCCTTGATCAGCACATCCACCTGGTCTCCGGGCTTAACCACGTCCTCGGGTTTGGTGTCGCGGGTCCAGGAAATCTCCTTGAGCGGAATCAAGCCTTCCGCGCCGCCCAGATCCACAAACACGCCGAAATCGACGATGCGGGTTACGGTGCCGCTGGCGATCATGCCGACATAGAGGTCCTCGACCAACTCTTGGCGTTGGGCTTCGCGCTCCTTTTCCAAGACGGCGCGGCGGCTTACGATCACGTTCACGCCCCGCTCATCCTCGCCGTATTCGGAGATGAGGAAGTTGAATTTGTGGCCGACGTATTCGGCGCCTTCCTGGCGGAACAGACTGATTTGGGAATATGGGCAGAACGCCCGCTGTCCGGCCACGGTAACCTCGTAACCGCCGTTGATCTCCTTTTCCACCGTACCTTCAATCGGCATTCCGTTGGCATAGGCGTCCGCGAGCGTACGGTCGACCACTTGACGTTTGGCGTAGCCGCCGGAAAAGAGAAAAGCGCCATTTTGCATTCCGGCAAAAATCACATCCACGGTGTCGCCGATTGCGCAGCGCAACGTTCCGTTGTCCAGGGTAAGGTCGCTAAGCGGCACGAGTCCTTCGCGCTTGGCGTTAACATCCAGCACCACATATTGGCTGTTGATATCGGTAACGGTGCCTTTTACCTTGTCGCCGGGATTAAATCCGCCGCGGTACGAACTCATTTGGGCGTTGATTAAATCATCAAAATCCGCCATGGTCACTTTTTTGTCCATGAAGCTTCCTCGCGTTGAATACAAATCAGCCACACCCGGACGCTGCCAAGTGTGACCGATTGGGTAAACGGAATAATGGTCCGGTTATTCTTCCGGCTTGGTCTTGCGGAGACCAAGGCCGCGATCGCCGTCTTTCCACTGGCCGCGCTTTTTGAGCAGGTCAACCCGCTCGAAACGCTTAAGAACGTTGCGCTTCACGACAATCTTGCTGGAACCCTTTAAGCTTCTGTGCTGGCTCATTTTCTCATTCTCCTTACGTCAACTGCCTTCTCGTTCGAAAAGTGTCCAATAAATATACCAAAAACGGTTGCGGATATCAAGGGGAAAATTCGGCGGTAAGCGGGAATTTCATCAAGGTGCGGTAAACCGGCCCTTTGGGGCCTAGGCGGCTTTCGTAAATCGTCACTTTGTTAACCGCCAATTGCCCGAATTCGGCGTTTTCGTCGGTATCCATGGCCTCAATCAGGCGGCGGTTGCGGCAGGACTCCCTGCATCTGCCCAGCGTAATGTGCGGACGGAAGTTCTCGGTGTCAACGGTAAAACCGAACTTTTTTACCGCCTTGGACAGCCGCTCCTGAAGCTGCTCTAATTCGGGCGGCATGCTTACCGCCGCCCAAACCGTGGTCGGGTTGCGCTTGGTGCCCCAGAAACCGTAACCGCTAACCTCGCAAGAGAAGCGCGGGGAGGTTTCGCACACCTTTTGCACGGCGCTGTTGATATGCTGCAGGAAAGCCGGCGCGATCTCGCCCAAAAACGCCAGGGTGACGTGCATTAAATCCCGGTGAACCCACTTCACGCCCTCCCCGAACGGTTCAAGTCGGGCGGCGGATTCCGACAATCTGGCCTTGAGGTCATCCGGCAATCCGATCGCGATAAAGACTCTCATGCCGCGTCTCCGTTTAGATTGCGCTGCCTAAAATCAGGGTTCCAACATCCCGACCGGCAACGGCATCGGCGAGCACGTTTTTGGCCCGGCCCTCGGCGATGACCGTGACGCACCCGCATCTAACCGCGATCTGGGCGGCGCGGAGTTTGGATGCCATGCCGCCCTTCGACAACCCGCCGTCAGCCGCGTCGCGGTTTACCAGTTTGAAGGCTTGGTTGATGTTCTCGATGCAAGACACCCGTTTGCCATCCGCGTCCAGAACCCCGTCCACCGTCGATAGTATCACCAGCAAGTCGGCGCGGACCAGTTTCACGAGCAGCGCGGCCAGATAATCGTTGTCGCCCAGTGACAGCGATGCCTTTACCTCCTCGTCAGCCACCACATCGTTCTCATTGATGATCGGGATAACGCCATGCCGCAACATGTGCTCCATGGTGCGTTTGGCGTTGGCGAAGCGCAGTCGGTGCAGGAAGTCGGAGTGGGTCAGCAACACCTGTCCGATGATAATTCCCTCTTCCAAAAAAAGCTGCTCGTACTGGGCCATCAGCCGGGCCTGCCCGACCGCCGCGCACATTTGCAGGTCCGGAACTAGCGTTGGGCGTTTTTTCATGCCCAATGCGTCCACGCCCGCGCCGATGGCGCCGGAGGAGACCATCATAATCTCGTAACCCTGTCGGTGCAGTTCCGCCACCTGTTTCACCAGCCGTTTGATCGATTGCAGGTCGGGGCAGCCGGACTTCTGCTCAATCACCCGGGTGCCGATTTTCACCACCACCCGCCGCGATTCAGGCAGAAACTCGCGGTATCGCGACTCTGCGTCAATTTCATTTTCGCGCTTCATCATAAAACCCTTTGAAACCGTTAAACCGTTGATAAGTTAACGAAAAAAAAGCCGGAAGTCAATCGGCAATATTTATCGGGCGGCGTTTTTGTCCGCTGCTGCCGTGTCAGGTCGGACTTCCCGCACCGCTTGCGAGGCGGCTGCCGCCAGCTTGCAGATCGCGTCCCAGTCGTTGGCGTCCAGCGCATTGCCGGGGACAATCCAGGTGCCACCGCATGCCGCCACTTCGGGGACGGAGAGATAATCGCGGAGGTTGTCGGGGTTGATCCCGCCTGTGGGCATGAATTTCACGCCGGAAAACCGGAAAGCACCGAGTAGGTTTTTCAGCATTTTAACGCCGCCGATGGCTTCGGCGGGGAAGAATTTCACGATCCGTAGACCGGCGGTAAGGGCTTGCGAAAGCTCAGAGGCGGTGGCGATGCCGGGTATCATCGGCAATCCTGCCGCCTGGGCGCAGTTGACGATGGCGCGATCAAAACCGGGGGCCACGCCAAAAGCCGCGCCGGCTTCATACGCGGCGGATACCTGTTCCCGTGTCAAGAGGGTACCCGCGCCGACGGTCGCCTCCGGGACTTCTGCCCTGATGGCGGCGATTGCCGCCGCCGCGGCAGCAGTGCGGAAGGTCACTTCCAATACCGGCAACCCGCCCGCCACCAAAGCGCGCGCCAGCGGTACCGCCTTGGCCGCGTCGTTAATCACAATCACCGGGACCACCCCGGCTCGCTCCAACAGTTCAGTCAAATCCATGGTTTGCCCTCTATTAGAATGGCCGTTATCATATCATTTCCATTTCCCAGATACAAGGATAACATAGTTACGAGTTGGAGATGAGTCGTTAGTCGCTAGAGTCTGGATGCCTTATGTCCGAGGTCTGAAGTCCTATGACTGGGCAACTAGATTGACTAATGACTAAATCAACTGTCCATCGGTCCAATTTTTTAGCCGCAAAGAGCGCAATGATGAGTCGTTAGTCGCTAGCGGTTAGTCGTTAGTCGATAGTGATAAACCGTCAAACGGTCAAACCGTTAAAATTTAACTCTGGCAGAACATTGACTCTGCGCTGGCAAAATGTTAACATAATGATGTTTTTTAGGGGTAAGGGAACCACCCAACTACCTAACTACCTAACCACCTAACCATCCAACTTATAGGCAAGTGTTATGCGAGGTTTACAGTTTTCTTTGCTTTCGATGTTGTTTGCGGCGGGTTTCCTTTATGGCGACGCAAAAGCCCCGGATGTCACGCTTGAGGGGTTTTCCGTCGGCGCTATAAAACTTATGTGCCGCGAACGCAACGGTTGGAAGGTCGATTTTCACCGCGAGGCTGATGCGTCCGGTGTGGAATATGCGGTGGTTGAAATGTCGCGGGATGAGCCGGATTTCCCTGCCGCGTTTAACCTCTCTTTCAACTTCGCGAAGCGCGATACGGTCGCGGCTTGGCGCCCTTGGTCTGAATGCTCCGGTTTCGGGATGTATTGGAACCCGACTAGCCTGCCGGGAGCGGGCAATACCGACTTTCGCCGCTGGCTGCCGCTCTACGCCTGCTACAGTTCCGGCGGCCGCAACCGCATGACCTTCGCGGCATCGGAAACCTCCGAGCCGTTGCAGATCAAGGCCGGTATCCGGGAAGAGGACAACCGCCTTTATTTCTCGTTCCATTTCTACGATAGCAAAGTCTCGGCCCACACCCGTCTCGTCGCGAAACTGCGCATCGACCCGCGCGACGTTTTTTGGAGCGATGCCGTTTCCGAGGCGGCGGAGTGGATGACGGACGTCTCCGGCCGCGCTCCGGCCGCCGTGCCGGATTCTGCGTTTGCACCGCTTTACTCCACATGGTACGGCTTTCATCAGGATGTCCATCAGGGCGAGATCGAGCGCGAGTGCGAGATTGCTTCAAAAATGGGCATGAAGACGATTATCGTTGATGACGGCTGGCAAACCGACGACACCAACCGCGGTTACGCCTATTGCGGCGATTGGGTGGAGAGCAAAAACCGTTTCCCGGACATCAAGAGCCACGTTGCCAAGGTCCACTCGTTCGGGATGAAGTACATGCTTTGGTATTCGGTCCCGTTTGTCGGGGAGAAGAGCGCGAACTACGAACGGTTCAAGGGAAAATACCTCTACCACAACAAAACGCTGCATACGTACTGCCTGGACCCGCGTTTCCCCGATGTGCGGGAGTTTCTGATTTCAACCTACGAGCGCGCTTTGCGAGAATGGGATATCGACGGGGTGAAACTGGATTTCATCGACAGCATCGTCGTGGACGGAACCGACCCGGCGGTGGCGGAAAAGTTTGCCGGGCGCGATTTAAAGAGCGTGACCGTGGCCACCGAGCGGCTGATATCCGATATTTACAAGCGGCTTTCCGCCATCAAGCCCGATGTGCTAGTGGAGTTCCGCCAAGCGTATATCGGGCCTTCAATCCGTACCGCCGCAAATATGTTGCGCGTGGGTGACTGTCCGGCGGACATGCAGCGCAACCGCCGCGGCATTGTGAATCTGCGGCTTACCTCGGGCAAGACCGCGGTCCATTCCGACATGCTCGAATGGCACCTCACGGAGAGTCCGGAGGCGGCGGCCAAAAACGTGCTTTGCGTGATGTTCTCCACGGTCCAGTATTCGATGAAGCTCGCCGGGCTTGACCGGCGCCATGCCGACATGATCGCCCACTGGAGCCGCTTCGGGGCGGAACATTGCGCCGCGCTTCAGCGCGGGCGTTTCCGCGCGTATCACCCCGAATTGGCTTACCCGCTAATCGAGGGGGAGAGCGCGGAGGAGCGTATTTTCGGGGTTTACGCGGCGGAGACCGCCGTGGCGACCGGCCCGCTCGACAAACCGGTATACGTGCTGAACGCGACAGACGCGACATCGCTGTTGGTGGAGCTTCCCGCCCGCGCGAACGTGGTTTCCTACGACACCTTCGGCGTTAAAGTCGAAGAGCGTTCTTATGCCGCCGGGTGTTCACGCATGAAAGTGCTGCCGGCGGGGTATTTGGTTGTTAGGGAATAGGGAAATTATGAATGAAAAATGAAGAGAGAAGAATGAAGAATGGGATAGGGAAATGAAGAGATAAGAGTGACGAGTTTGGGAATGAAGAATGGATTAGTGGGGTGGTTAAGTTCAGTCCTGAAGTCTGATGTCAGAAGTCCGAAGTCTGTTGGTCGGCAAGTTAAGTGAATGGGTGGTAGTATGACGAATTGGGTGAAATGCGCCTTGGCTGGCGCGGTGTTGACTGTGGCGGTGGCGTTCGGCACCGCGTTTGCGGAGGAGTCGGCAGGCGAGCGGTGGAGTGCGGAACGCGCCGAAGCGTGGGCGAAAAAGAACCCGTGGTGGTGCGGGGTAAACTACATTCCCGCGAACGCCATCAACTACACCGAAATGTGGGACAAGACCGGCTTTTCCCCGGAAGTGATCCGCAAGGAGTTTGAGCTGCTTACGGGGTTGGGCATGAACTGCGTCCGTTTCGTCATGCAGTATAAAGTCTATGAGGACGATCCGGAATGGTTCCTTAACACCCTTGACCGGTTTCTCGCGTTGTGCGAGGCCGCGAAGGTGCGGGCGATGCCGATCTTTTTCGATGACTGCGCGTTTGGCGTGAACACCGATCCGACAATCGGTCGCCAGCCGGAGCCGCTGCCCGGTTGGTACGCTTGGGCGTGGAGCCCTTCCCCGGGCCACACGATGGTGGTGGACGAACGCGAGCATGTGAAGTTGGAGAAGTACGTTAAAGCGGTGATGAGCCGCTTCCGCGATGACCCGCGCATTTTCCTGTGGGATTTGTACAACGAGCCGACGAACAGCCGGCTGGGGCAACGCTCCTTCCCGCTTTTGCGCAAGGTTTTCAAGTGGGCGCGCGAGGTGAACCCTTCGCAACCCATAACCTCCGGGATCTTTAACGGGGATAAAGCGCTGAACGCGATTCTTTTGGAGAATAGTGACGTGGTTACCTTCCACTGTTACGCCAACGCGGACGCGACCGCCGCCCGGATAAAGGAGATGCTTGCGTACGGCCGCCCGGTGATATGCACGGAGTGGATGAACCGCACCAGAAACTCAACGGTCAAGGATTGCCTAAAGCTGTTCGCCGATGCCAATGTCGGTTGCGTGGCGTGGGGGCTAGTGAACGGCAAGACGCAAACTCACCTGCCGTGGGGTCACCGGCCGGAGAAGTTGCCCTACAACGGAGTGTGGCAGCACGATTTTTATCACGGCGATTTCACGCCCTACGATCAGACCGAGATTGACCTTATCCGGTCGTTCACGGGGCGCAAAGGCGCTTTATAATCGAATCGGTTTAAGGGGTGACATCGGCCGGGAAGAATTTCTCGACAATCGCCTCCGCCGCGTTGTCGGACGCGCCGCCGTTGCCCAGCTTGGCGATCGCGATGTCGAGTCCGGCCAGTGTGGCGGCGCGGGTTTCCGGGTCGCCGGAGAATGCGGTCAGCCGGTCGGCGAGCGCTTCGGCGGTGTAGGCGTCCTGAATCAGCTCCGGCATGATTTCACGTCCGGCGATGATGTTGGCCAGCCCCAGAAATTTCACCCCTTTAATGATGTTTTTCCCGATTTGGTAGGTGAGCCAGCTCGCCGCGTAAACCAGCACGGTCGGGCAGCGCATCAGACACGCTTCCAGCGTTGCGGTGCCGGACGCCACGGCAGCGGCATCCGCCTGCAACAGCACTTGGCGGGCGTTGCCGTCCACCATTTCTAAAACTTTCGGTTTGCGGGGTTGGCGATCGATGATCTCTTGTGCGATTTTTCTCATTTTCGCCGAGGCGGCCGGAATCACAAAGGCGCAGTCGCCGTTCAGTTTTTCTTCCGTGAGGGCGGCGGCGGTCAGCATTCTGGGCAGGATGCGGGTGACCTCGCTGACGCGGCTACCCGGCAGCAGCGCGATTTTTTTTGTCTTGCCGTGCCACGGCAGCGTCAGCGGCGGTTCGGCGCGGGTTTCGGCCGCGCGGTCCACCAGCGGGTGCCCGGTGTACCGGATGTCGAGCGCGGTGCCGCTGAAGCATTTCGGCTCGAAAGGCAGGATGCAGAGCAACATATCCAAAATCTTCGCGATTTTGGGGATGCGTCCGCGCCGCCACGCCCAGACTTGCGGACAGATGTAGTGCAGATTCGGGATATGGTTGCGGTGCGCGAACTTTGCCAGCATCAGGTTCATTTCCGGGTAATCGACGGTAATCACCAAATCCGGTTTCCAGCCGAGCATCACCCGCTTCAGGTTCTTTATCATCCCGAGCAGGAACGGCAGATGGGTAAGCACCGGGGTAATGCCGATCAGCGCGGTTTGGTCGGTGTGGTAAAGCAGGTCCGCCCCGGCGGCGCGCATTTGGTCGCCGCCGAAACCGCGGAACGCGATGGGCCGATTTATTTTGCGGCGCAGGGATTGCATCAGCGCCGCCCCGTGCAGATCGCCGCTAGGCTCGCCGGCGCAGATAAAAATTTTCAGCGGTTTTTGGCTCATGCTGGTTTCCTCAATTGTCCTCAAGGTGGCCGCTGGGCAGGATTTCGATGGTGGCGTCAATCTCTTGGCCGGCCTCGCTTCCGCCGACCACGCCTACCGCCACCCGTAGCGGGGTGTGGTCGGGGATGGTGAACCCGCGCTTGTTTTTGGTTCCCTCCCACTTGATGTTCAGGCGGTTGTAGGAGTAGTGTTTGGCCATAAACAGCGTGGTTTCCCCGTTAACCATCGGCGTGGTCATCGAGGCGATCAGCCGGTTTTGCTCGTTGACGCTGTAAACCGCCACGCAGGCGGCGGGTCCGGACGAAGCGTTGGGCGCTGGATGGCGGGTTCTGAAAACCACCCGGCAAACCAGGTCGCGGCTGTCGTTGAGCCGCCAGGCCATAGCGCGTCCCACCCATTGGAGGTTCTTGCCTTGGAAGAGGTGGGTGGCAGACTGGACCGTGCCCTGCACATAGGCTCGCATGGTGTCCTTCTGCACGTACATACCGAGTTCGGCCGGCATTCCCGGCTGGTTGTAGAGGGAGAAATCGTGGGCATAGCTGCCTTGGCCTTCAAAACGCCATTTGGTCACTTCGGGCGGCCACTCTTTGTCATACTCCATCGGCTTGATCAGGAACGCCTGCACGGAGGCCGGGAGCGAGGTGAGCAGGGTGGCGGCGTTAGGGCTTTTTACGGCGGGGGTCGGTTGGGCCGCCCGCTCTTTGAGGTTGGCCAGATCCGGCGTCGGCGGTTGCGCCATATAGGTTAGTCCCGCCTCTTTCATGGTCCGCACCGGGAAATCTTTGCCCTGCATGGCGACCTGCAGTTTGATCAACGCCTTTTTTGCGGCGGCGGCGTCCGCGTCCCGCTCGGCGGCGGAATACTGCTGTTGCAATCGCGCGAGTGCGTCGCAATACTTTTTGGCAAGCGACACGATGCTTTCGTTGCGCCGCACCTCGCTGGCGGTGCGTTCCCCGACATAGTTGTCCTGCGCCAGCCGCAAGCCTTCCGGTTTCGCTACCAGCGCGTCTTCCGTCAGCTCTGGCACCGCCTCGAAGGGGTCGGGTTCCTCTTTTAACGCTTTAAGGTAGCGTTCCGCTTCGGCTTTGACCGCCGCCGCGCCAGCTTGGTCGCCGGAGGTTTTCATCCGCGCCGAAATCTTACGCAGTTCCAAAATATAGTCGCCCGCCATCGCGGCGACTTTGGCGTTGTAACCGTCAACGATTTTTTTCAGTTCGGCGCGGTAAACCGTTTCTCTTTGCGAAATGTCCGCCGTTGCGGTTGTGGGGGCGCAATGGGCCAGCACGGGCGAGAACAGACACAATAGCAAGAAAATATATTTCATCGCGTACCTCTTGATGCTTTCGCTTTAAAGTTCGTCTTAAGGTCGGACGGACTCCAGATGTCGTCCGGTGTCAAGTCCAGCCAGGTGATCGCTTCCAGCCACCGCGAAAGATTCTTGGGGCCGGGGTCGAAGTTGTTGGTTCCGAAGGAGAACTTTGCCCCCATCTTTTTGGCCAGTTTCAGGAAATCGGGTCTGGGGAACGGGGATTCGGCCTGAATTTCCAGCGCGATGCCTTTTTCAACGGCTTTCGCGATGACGCTTTTCATGCGTTTCTCCGTCCACAGCCGGTCGTACTGGTCGGCGATCGGGGTGGGGAGGTAGGTGGCGTTCGCGTAGATGGAGATCGGTTCGTCAAGAATTCGCATCACGTGCGCGAAGTATTCATCCATCCATTTGTCTGGGTCGTTTATCTCTTTCACCATCCAGAGCCGGTTTGCCCGTCCGGAGGGAAGCGTGCCCATGATCATTGAATCCGCCAAGATGTAGTCGAATTTCGCGCGGGTGTCAGGATCGATCTGCGTGAACCAGTCGCGGTCGTTGACTTGGATGCCGACCGGCATCTTGGGGTTTACCGCGCGGGAACGCTCCGCGAACGCCCGCAACTTTTCGTTATCGTAAATCTCCCATTCCCGGCCGTGGTTCTCCATTGCCGAGGAGCGGACGCAGAAAGCCTTTTCGCGGTTGAACGCCATTTCCGGCGTCATGCCGCCGCGGATATGGAGATGCCAGTCGGTGATAACGATGCCGCGCTGCTCGCACTCTTTTTTTAGCAGCAGGTTTACCGGGGTGGGGGGATAGAGCGGGTCTTTCGCCTCGCCTACGGTGTAAACGATCAACCGCATTGTCTTTGCGGGGGCGACGTCCTTTTCCCATGGTCTGCGGTAGCGGAATTCAACGCGGGCGGGGGTGTAAATTTTACTTGTCACGGTGACGTCGATAGATCCTGGCGCACCGTCCACCCCCTTCTTGCCGCCGCGGAAATCCTGCGAAACGTCGCATTCCGCCGAGTTCCACTCGATGTCCCATTTATAACCGGTGGTCCGGTTTTCCTCAAGCGAGAAACGTACCGGTTCGCCCCGTCGCCGTTGGACCGTCAACTCCTCCGGTACGTTGTCGAACAGGAACGCCGTGCCGTTTTTTATGTCCGCAAGCGCGGTCGCGGACAACAACGCCAAAACCGCCATGATGCTTTTTCCCATTATTTCAAACTCCGCCAACAGATTTTTTCTCTAACACGGCAAAGTATAGTATAATTACGGGACGGATGTAAAGTTGCGATTAGCGTTCGAGTGAAGAAAGGGGGGGTAGGGGTTAGGGAATAGAGGATAGGGAATAGGGATTAGCGGCCCGGCAGCTTTTCGCTTGTCGCCGGCCGCTTGTCCAACCGTCAAACTACCAAACCGTCAAACCGTCCAACTGTCAAATGGTCCAACGATTAAACTGTGGATACAACTTAGGTGAATGGTTGCGCGGGGTTTGACACTCATTGCGCGGGTTTGACACTTTCCAGGAATAAAATGGCCTCGGAGCGGGCGCGGGCGGCGTAGTCGGAAAGGGGCGGGAGGACGGAGGGGTCCGGGTTCTGGTGCGCCATGCGAGTAGTCGCCGTCAGTCCGCATCAACCCCAGCTCGGCCAGCTCGGTGTCGTTGGTGGCGTCTCCCCAGCATCCGGGGATCCATACCTTCGCGGCGTTCGTGACGTTGGCGTAAAGGCCGTTCCAGCCGTTGACCTGCGCCTTCTCGTAGATGTCGGCGATGCCGTTGCCGTCAACGTCCCGCGGGACGGTCACGCTGAAGGGCGCGAAGAGCGGGTGGGGCCGACCGTCAAACTGCGGCGTGACCACGACCACGCACTGCGCTGCGGCGTCCTTGCACCACAGCGGGCACCAGCCGAGTTCCGACCCGGCCGATCCTTCGATGCTGTATTTGTCGCGGTCGCGGTCGAACGAGAAGTCCTCTTCCCCGAAGGCGCCGGTCCCGGCGTTCCCGCACCAGCCCGCCAGCGCGGTGACGTTGGTGATGTCGAAGGCGTAGCCGGTCACGCCGCTCGCCGTGCCCGCGCCGACCAGCAGCGGAACCCGCTGCGGCTCCATCACGGCGTTGGTGAAGGCCCCGCCAGTGTGAAGCGCGTTGGTCCAGACGGGCGCGTAACCGGAACACGGGCTTCCGGCTTCCCAGTCATCCGATCCCCCGCGGCAGACCGTGACGCTGCCGGGGAGGTAGCACGCCAGGCGGTCGTCGTCGGCGAACTCCGGCGTCCCGAGGTCGTTCACGTCAACCCGGGGCGCGGTAACCAGCAGGTCGCACTCGCAGCCGTAGCCGTCGGTGTCGCTGGAAAGCGGGTCGGTCGAGCTGCCGAGCGAGAAGCAGTACACTGCCGGGGTGACGCCGGACCCGACGCGGGCGGCCGAGTTGGTCACCGTCCATGTCCTCTCTTTCCGAATCCCTTCCATACGTCTCACGCTCACCGTCTCATCCACTTTTTTCAGCTCTTTGTTTCTTTAGGCCAACAAGAAAGTGTCAACCTATCGTAAAACAGGGCATTCCCATTTCATGGGATCGTAACCGGAGGCCAAATCCGTCTGAGCATGCGAACATCATAGACGGTGTTCGTTTGCCCCTCCACGGTCACGACCGCATAACGCTGCCGGTCATCCCAATTGATGTCGAATGACTTGCCGACGGGAATTTCGGCGATTCGAATATTCTGCCGCGATTTCATCAGGTAATTGGTTCCTTGATATTTGAGAACATGGAAAACTATATCATAAGGATTAACATCGGGAACCAATGTTTTGAACGTTGATTTTTCTTCTGCGACCACCACTTGGGCTGTTATAGTATTGGATTCGATCCATTCGCCGTTACCTAAATAAAAATGTGCGACTTGTATATATGTTCCTGCCGTTGAAAAAGATAGAGTAATTGGATCAATTTCCACACGGCAAGTCATGTTTGAACTGACCATCAAAATGTCTTCTGCTTCGGCAACATACGTGCGAATCATGTAATACTCTTTAGACATACGCGCCTTTGTGTGCGCGTTTAATGAGGCCGGATCTGAAAAAAATATCTGCCCACGACGATTGTCTGGAGGGAAAGACAAGACTGGAATTACATTCGTTCCATTGTTTTTTAAAGAGCACGATATAGCTATGGATTCGTCCGTGAATGAGAATGGGTGTTCCGCCTGAATCTGGACAGAAACAGGTGATTCATTTCCAATCACAATGAGATGAGATAACATAACCAGAACAAAAGCCTTTCTCATTTCGACACCGATGCCCTTTCCTTTAAATTGACCTGTAGCAATTCATCACACGTTACCGTAATATCCACAATTGGTCGTTTTGACCCAAGCAATGAAATGGTACCTGCATTTTCATGACGTAATCCAATCAGGTGAGAAACTTCATGAGCAAGAGAAAAAGAAACAACATCAAGAAAACTAGCCGCAGTGTAGTTTTCTCCATTGGCCTCAAAATAATTTTCTTCAGACAAATCAACTAACTGTATAATTGCACCTTGATTCAAAATATCTGTATGTCTAGCATAGAAATATGCATTAGCTAATCCTATATGTTGAAGATCAACAAAATAAGGAATGTTTTCTATTCCTTTGATAATTTGTGGTTTTCGTGATGTAAGTATTACCTTTACAAACAATTTGAGCAATGGATTTCTGTTCAAACGAAAATACGGTTCATATTCTGAACGCACCCCATATATCAAATCATGTTTATCTCGCGATTGTTTTTGTAAGATCCTATCAATGTATATGTATCCGCCCGCAATCAAACAAATGTTGGTTACTCCTCTATGAATCATTTCACCTACATATCGGTAAGCATTCGTCCTTACGACACCATTCGTGTATGCGTATTCAATCTCTGGCATGTGTAGCGCGTCTCGACACCAGTATAAATCAATCCCCATGCCTTGGGTGGAATGACAATAAAAATTCGCAACTTGTCCCATGATGTTTGTAAGTGAATAAGCATTGAATGCTTCTGGATTCACAATCCCGCCAGAACCGACATCATTGGACATATTCTCCTGTTCGCTCACCTCCACCAGCAGTTCCTTCCGCGAAAACGAGAGGCGCTTGTGGCAGTTGGTGAGGCCGTTCGGCCCGCCGTCGAAGACGTAGCCCCGGTACTCGTCGAGAACCGACAGGCCGTCTCCCCCCGCGCCGTGAGAGTAGTCGCCGTCAGTCCGCATCCTCCCGAGCGCCGGAAGCTCGTTGTCGCTGTCGCGCACCATGGGGGCCGACACCTGGGCGGCGCGGAAGGATTCTATAAAGCCGTCAAGCGACTGCGCCGATGCAAATGCCGCCGGCGCAACCGTAAATAAAACTATGCTAAAGCAAAACTTAACCGCGCTATTTTTAATAAGCACACTCCTTGTAATAATTGATTTGTTTCAATAATATGCAAATTGCGCCGGGAATGTCAAGGCCCAAATCAAAAAAAATGATAAAACCATGACCACCGGTAAGCCAACCGATCTGGATGGAAATGAAGAATGGATTAGGGGATAGTGATTAGGGAAATGAAGAATGAAGAGAGAGGAATGTAGAATTAGGGGATAGTGGGAAGCAGGGGGGGATTTTTGCTAGGTATTTTTAGTCTTAGGGAATAAAGCCGCTCGTCATCGCTGCTGTTGCCGTCGGAGATCATCAACAGGGTCTTGTCGCCGTCGTTTAGTTGCGGGCCTAAACAGATGCCCTCGTAGTTGGCGCTACCGGTGTCGGCACCGAAGAGTAGTTTTTTGGCGATTGGTTTTCGGGGATTGAATTTGTCGGTCCCGGTGGGCCGAACCGCGTATATGCGTGAGCGGTAAGACGGGGTGACGCCCTTTAGACTTAACTCACGCTCCAAAACCAGTAAGGTGCGGTTGTCAATCGCGCACAAATCGGAAACGCCCGAACGGTTACGTTTGGTCGGCATTCCGTCAATGGAGTCGGTCATATATGCCCATTCGCTGTCAAATTGCCATGCGCCGTCTTGATTTTTGACGAAGCGCACCAGTCGGACGACGGTTCCCCGCTCATTGGTTGAAAGCCCGCCGTCGGTTTTTAGCGCTTCTTCGTTGGCGGTCCACAAGAAATGACCATCGGGGCTGATACTCAAAGATTCCATCCCGCGGTTACTGCGGTGTTTTTTTAGGGATTGGGGGATTTCCAAATGCCCAAGCACTTCGCCGGTTTGAGGGTGGATCTTACTAATGGTCTGCGTTTTTTCGTCGGCCATTAAGATGGTGCCGGTGTTTTTGTCCCAAGCGATTGCCTCGCAATCCCCGGCGATGGGGAGGTTGCCGATTACTCGGCAGGAGTTGATACGTCCGGAATCCGGGTCGTGCATGATTTCCAGTTTCCAGATCCCGGTCCCGTTGTCGCATGCCGTGAGGTAGGTATTTTTGCCGATGCATACGATACCGCTCAATTCTTCCGGTTTTTGTTGGCGCGAGGTTTCGCCGATTGCCGTAATTTCAGGCAGACCGCAGGTGTTCATGTCCTTTGGGATTATGGGAAGGGCGACGGAAAACACGTACGCGATGGCCAATGCCACGGCGGTTGTCGCCACGGCCAGCAATAACCATAACGCGGTCCGGCGCTTTTTTTTAGTCCAGTGCGACCATGGCGCGGCGCCGGCGGCGGAAAATTCGGCGGACAGCCGACAGATGCCGCATTCCAGACAGGCGCTGATCCGATGATGGCCCTGCCGCAGCGAATCCTTGTAACCGTGCGAACGGCACAGCATGATGTTGATGGGTTTTAAATCGTCGTACCCGTTGTCGCGCAGATTTCGCTCCAACTGCTTCATTCGGCTGGTCCGGTCAACGCCTTTGCGCGGCTGGGGATTATCCAAGGTGCGGATAGCCCGCTCCAGGCCCATCTCACGGATATCGGACGGCGAGAGATGGTAGATGTTTGAACTATGGTAACGGTAGGGGTTTCGTAAAACCCGGATGATGGTTTTCGGCAAGTTCCACGGCGGGATGTTTGGCTCGAACACCACTCGGACCATAATTTTTGGGCTTGCCGCGTTAGTTATTTTGTCCCGTCCACGCAGCAAGACGTCAGGATGGTCTTTGCGGATGAACAGGATTACCGGGTCGGGGGGCAGATCGGCGTCGCGGATCGCCGGGCCTTCGTAATCCGGCAAACCGACCAGTTCTCCGCATTCCAGCGGGTAACAGTGTGAAGACCATCCCAGAAAACGGGATTTGGTTTTAGTGCGTACCGGTTTGTCGGGTGTTTTTGCCATTGTCATTCAAAGTAACGGTAAAGGAATCTTCCATCCGGTGCCGCGTCCCCGTGCAGGTAGAAATCGAGCATACCGTCGGCGTTGCCCCAAACGGTATTGTCCGCCCACTTGAAACGCAAATCGATTTTCCGGTCTTGCAGCCCGATGGTTCTGCGGGGAATGGTGACGGAGAGGGTTTTGCCGTCAAGCCGCATCGGCACTTCAAAGCGGTGGCCTTGGTCGTCCTCCAGCACTGCGGTACGGTCGTTGGGCGGCGGCGTAACGTTCACCGCGTATTTGAAACCGTGCCAATCGCGGTTCGTTACCGTGACGCCGGGCAGCGCGATGAACAGCCGCATCCAGTTGGGATCGGTGCGCGGGGTGATGGCGTCCACGCAATGGGCGCGGAAAGTGATATCGGTGTCGGTATGCTCGACCTCGCACGATTCAATGTCGTTGCGCCCGCTGCGGTCGGTGTAGCGGATGTTACCGTAGCCTACCGCGTCGCGGGGAAGGGTGTCATGCACGGCATCCCGGAAAACCGGGTGTTCCGTTGCGCGGCGTTGCGGACGAGCGCCTTTGAAACGGCGGACTTCCTCCACCAGCAGGCAATAGAAGGTGTCCTTGAGTATGCCGGCGGATGGTTCAAGGTCGCGGCTGAACTCCGGGGCGTACTGGTCGGGGAATGCGGTCCTAGTACCCATCCACTCCTTGAACATTCCGGCGGTCCACTCATTCCAGCCGGTAACGAAGAGGTAGTCCGGGTCGATTTTTCTGGCCCATGCCATTTGTTGGGAGAAATTGTCGCCCCACAGGAAACGGTATGGCTCGTTTTTCTTTGGGTTGCGGTCCGGCGCAAAACGCAACCGTTCGCCTGGCTTAAGTTCCGCTGCCGACGGCCCCATGTAGGCACGCCCGAAAACGTTGATGTCGTTCATCGCCGCCAGCCCCGCGCGGCCGTCGCGCCCTTTCCAAGTGTGGTTCTGCGCCACTCCCGCGCCGCACATTTCAAAGCCGCCGCCGGATTTTTGCACGTAGCCGTGCTGGGGGAAAACCTCCAGCCAGCACCACTCGTTGGGCGCGGAGGGGCCGACCGCATACGCCGCCTGCAACGGACGGAAGGTGAAGAAACGCAGAATCTCGTCGAAGTCTTTACGGTCGGCTTCGGGGCGTTTCGGGTCTAGTGACGCCTGATAGATGACAATCGGGTTGGCGTGCACCAGCGGACGCCCGTTCCAGTAATGCCACAGATCGCGGTATTTGCCCGGACGGTAGATGTCGCGATAGATTTGGAGCAGGCTCACGCATTGCACCGGCTGTTGCCAGAACGGCAGCATATAGGTGAATTGCGGCGTGCGCAGCCCGTCCAGGCGCATTGCGCTCCAAGTCTCCAGCAACGCCCAAGTGGAGTCCATCCAAGTGAAACTGCCGTTGGTGGCGTCGAATACCGCCACATCGATTCCGGCCGCGTTTAGGAGTTGGGCGTGGCGGCGTAGCACCCATTTGTCGGTGGTTTGATAGTAGCCGAAGAGCGGTTTGTCCCAATGGTGGCGGTGCCCGAACACACCCCAGTCGGGGTCGTCGGGGTGTTGCGCGAGACTGGGTTTGGCCGCCAACAGTTCCGCGTTGTTGCGGGGCGGGTTGGTGACCCCGTTACCCTCGTGCCACGTCCAGTAAAAAATCCCGACCTCTTTTTGGCGCGGCGGCCGCGGGGCAGGGGTAAGCGCCCGGCCCAAGTCGTCGATCGCGTCCCAAGTGCCGGCGAACAAATCGCGTTCGCTGAATTTGACGCCCGGCAACAGTTTGCCGTCCATCCCGGAGACGCCGTCCGTCGGTTCCGGGCAAGTTTTCGCGCCGGTCAATTTTTCGTACAGCGCCAAATCCCCGGAGAACGGTTCCTTGGCGTTGGTGAGCACTATCGCCAGCTCCAAGGTTCCGTCAATCGGTTTCCCGCGGAAAAAGGATGCCGTTTGGGGATTGGGCGCGGAATTCGATTTCCACACCCCGACTTTTTCCTCCGGATCGCTCAACTCGGCGTAATACGTTCCGGGCGGCAACGGGTTGAACTCCAGCGCCAGTTTCTCGTTGTCGCGGAAATTAACGAACCGATTCGAAGCCAATTTGCCGCTTTGGCGGGAATGCTCCACCGAACCTTGCCAGCGGTAGAGCGTGACGGTCAACGAACCGAGGCTGTTATTGTAACTTGGGCAAATAAGTTTTACCGAGATGAACGGGGATGTCGCGTTGAAGCGAATCCCGGCGGTTGCGCCGGTCGTGATTTCGAGCGGGGAGTGGTTGCCGCCGGGGGTGTACTGGGACAGTTCGGCAAGAAAACGGCCTTCGCCGCAAAATGAGGACTTAGCCAAAAAAATCGAGAGAGCGGTTATGATGAGACATGATTTCGTCATGCCGGGGTTCCTTTAATTTTCTCCAGCAGCTGCGTTACGGTGACGTCCGGTTCGTCTGGGAAACGAAAGTCGGGCGCGATTTGCGATAGCGGTTCCAACACGAAAACGCGCTGTTTGGCTCGCGGATGCGGCAGGGTTAATTCTGGGTCGGAAGAGATTAGCTTGCCGAAAGTTATGATGTCAACATCCAGCGTGCGGGGGGAGTTGCGCACGGGGCCGCGTTTCCGTCCCGCCTCATCCTCAATATGGTGGGCCAATCGGGAGAAAGTTGTGGCGTCGAGCCCGGTTTCAACCAACAGCACCTGGTTTAGAAATTTACATGCTTGGAACTGCTCCGGCACCCCGACCGGATCGGTCTCGAAAATGCCGGAACGTTTGACGATCCGCACCTCTGGGGCGGCGGACAGACGATCAACGGCAAACGCCAGCCAGTCTTGGCGTTCGCCGAGGTTGCTTCCAAGTGCTATTACGGCGGTGGTCATTCAAAACCCAGCACGTGGCGCATGGTGTAGATGCCGGGTTGTTTGCCGCCGACCCACAATGCGCCGCGGATTGCGCCTTTGGCGAACACTTCGCGGCTTGAAGCCTTATGGGTAATTTCTATACGTTCCTCGTCCGCGATGAAGTGCACGGTGTGGTCGCCGACAACCGAGCCGCCGCGCAAGGCGTGGATGCCGATTTCGCCGGATGGGCGTTCACCGACAATCCCCTGACGGCCGTAGCAAGCCACATCGTCAAGCGAAACCTTCCGCCCGGCCGCCGCCGCTTGGGCGAGGCCGATCGCGGTTCCGCTGGGGGCGTCCTTTTTCAGGCGGTGGTGGGTCTCGACGATTTCGATGTCGTATTCCGGGCCGAGGATTTCGGCGGAGCGGCGCACCAGTTCCAGCAGGAGGTTTACGCCCAGGCTCATGTTGGGCGCCCAGATGACGGGGATGGTATTGGCGGCGGCGTGTACCGCCTCCTGCTCTTCCGGGGTAAGCCCGGTGGTGCCTAGAACGTATCCCTGGCCGTTGGCCGCGGCGTTCGATAGGTTGTTCGGGACGCAAGAGTGGAAGGTGAAATCAATCACCACCTCGGCCGCGGCGGGCCATTGGCTGGAATAGGTTAATCCGGCCGGAACGCCCGGAACCGCTACCGCCGTGCCGAGCAAAGGATGGTCGGGCCGTTCCACGGCGGCAACCACCTCGCAGCCTTCGGTTTTCGCGGCAGTGCTGAGCAGAAACTGCCCCATTCGTCCGGCGGCCCCAAGAATCGCGATCTTCATGTGCTGCTCCGGTTAGATAAGATTCAATGCCTTCATGGTTTTGGTGAGCTGGGCGGTAACCGCCTCTGTCGGCTCGCACAACGGCAGACGGAAAGCCGGCTGGATCCGCTTCATCAGCGCCAACCCGATTTTGGCGGGGATGGGGTTGGTGTCGATAAACAGATCGTGGAACAGCTGGTACAGTTTCCGGTGCTGTTCGCGGGCGGCGGGCATATCCCCGGCGAGGGCGGTGCGGATAAAGTCGGACATGGTCTTGGGGATCAGGTTGGACGCCACGCTGATAACGCCGCTGGCCCCGACGCTGATCATCGGGAGCGCCAGCGAGTCATCGCCGGAAAGCACCGTCAAATCGCAGAGGTTTCGGATGGCGCTTACGCGCTCCACGCTGCCCGCCGCCTCTTTGATGGCGGCGATCATCGGGTTGGCGGACAACCGGGCCACCACGTCCAGCGGGATCTCCTTGCCGGAACGGCCGGGCACGTTGTAAAGCACCACCGGAACGCCGAGTTCGGCGACTTTTGAAAAATGGCGGTACAACCCTTCCGCGTTGGGCTTGTTGTAGTACGGGGTGACCTGAAGCGTGGCGTCAACCCCCAGCTCTTTCGCTTCGGCGGTGAATTCGAGCGCCTCGGCGGTGGAGTTGGAGCCGGTGCCGGCGATAATTTTGACCCGGCCGGCGGCGGTTTCAACCGTTGCCTTGATCACCTCCAAATGCTCTTTCGGGGTAAGGGTCGGCGACTCGCCGGTGGTTCCGACCGGGGAGATGCCTTCGACGCCGTTTTTGATCTGCCATTCGACCAGATCGTTCAACGCCTTGAAATCCACCGTTCCGTCTTGGTTGAACGGGGTGATTAGTGCGGTAAAAGTGCCGGAAAGCATAATGTTAACTCCTTGTTGTTTTTACATGGTCAACCATGGGAAGAGGGTGACTCGGATTTGGGTACTGCCCATTGGCACGAGGGTGACGGTTTCGACCGGCCCGACGCCCTGACCCTTAATCGGGCTGGGGGGCGGATCGACCGCGCGCCCGGGAAGGTCGGTGCGGAAGTTGCCCCAGTCGCATTCGCTGGTGCGGACAGCCTTGACCTGCAGGCAGATTGGCGCATGGTCGGGGTCAAAGGGTTGGTCGTACACGGTGGCGGAAGTCTGCACTTCGGCGTCGATGGTGTCGGGCGTCCGCATACAGAGCGCGTAGTTCCACGGTCCGCCGGGGGTAATCTCGCGGGTGGCATACCCGTTTCCCCAATCCTTGGTTACGGTGTACTTGGGATTGGCAATCTTAAGCGAATAAATGAGCGGGCCGCGCTGGACCGCCACGGAGTTGAAGATCCAGTGCGAACACTCGATGCGCATCGGGAGTTTAAGGGTAACGGTGTCGCCGACCTTCCAACCGCGCTCAAGCTTGTAGAACGTGCCGGGCGCGGCGGCTTTGGCGGAACCGCCGTTCAGCGCCACGGTAGCGCCTTCGCACCATTCCGGGATGCGCATCAGAAGCGGGAATTTAGCCTCGCCCTCCAGAACTTTGAAAGTCACGGTGTCGTAGAAGGGGTAGTTGGTTTGTTCCAGAATCTTTACCGTCTGGCCCTTCTTGCCCACGGGGTAGGTCACGGAGTTCGGCCCATAGGCGATCGCCGCCAGACCTTTGTCGGGGGTGGCCATCCACATCGACTGGACGAACTTCGGCCAAGCGAAGTGGTAGTTGCTGCGACAACAGCCGTAGCCGGGTTCCGGGCTGGGGCAGATGGCGTTATTGTCGCGGTTGCAGACGAAACCGAGGTTCTTGTTGACGCATTGCGGCTGGTTGAGCAGCGTGTAGTAGCGCAATCCCTTGCCGTCGGTGGTAAGCTGTCCGGGAAGGGTATTGTAGGCGATTTTTTCCATCTGGTCGGCGATGGACACGTCGCCCAAAATACTCATCGCGGTGAACGCGCTGAGGATGCGTTCCGCGACCGCGCACAACTCCGTTCCCTCGGTGGAGCTGCGGTTGGTGAGCGGTTCGGTGCCGTTAACCATGCCGTCCACCCGGCCGCATTTCTGCATTGCCCAACTGTCGCCGCGGGTGGCGTTGTCATAGCCGGCGCGTTCCAGCGGGTCGCGGGTGACGCGCCACTTCAGCGCTGGGGTCTTCATGCCCTGGTTGAAATTGACGATATGCTTCTGGTAGCAGCGGTCGTTCTGGTAGTTGGTCGCGTAGCGGTCGATGCTGGCATACCATCCGGCCCAGTCCGCGGTCTGCTCGCAAAGGATCTTGGCCAGTTCCATCAGTTTGGGGTCGTGGTTGCGCTCGTAAAGCCACAGCACGATCTCCAGATTGTCGCCGCCGCGGGATGCCGCCCAGTTGGAGTCCTTCAGAAGAGGATGGTCGGGCAGGGCGTGGAGCTGGAATTCGAAGTAGTGGGCCAGGAAACGCTCAATCCGCTCGTCGCCGGTGACCTCGAATACGTCGCGCATAAAGTGCAGCACGATCATGTTGGCCCACCAGTTGTTCGCCCGCGGACCGAAATCGCCATTGGGGCGCTGGCTCTTGAGCATACTCTCCACCCAGTTGCCGGCTTTGGCCTTCAACTCCGCGTCGTCAATGACATAGGCGAGGGCGATCATACCCTTGGCGTAATACGGTCCGCGTTCCCAGGCGAACTGTCCGCCGACCGATTTTCCGGTCAGCCAGTCGCTTTTGCCGATGTCGTCGAAAATCTCGTCCGCCTTGCCGGTCAGTCCCTTCGCCTGCAATTCCAGCTGGTTCCGCAGCCAGGTTTCCGGACGCACCGCACCCAGCGGAAGGCGCTGGAAAGCCTGCGGGGCCAGTTCGGCGGTGGCGGCGGAAAGCGTTCCGGCGCTTAAAGCCAACATACCGGTAATGAGTTTATTCATGGGTTCCCTCGAAAACGTTACCTCGAAAAATGAAAACGGCGGATCTCCCGCGCCCCCAAAAAACAGTAAAAATATTAGCAAATTTGCGTCGGCAAGGCAATGCGCAAATTGAACGTAGGCGAAAAAAAGGTGTGATTTTCCGCTGTTGTTTTTTTCCTTAACCGCGCTATTGACTTTGGCGCGGCATTATAATAAAATTTGACTTTCTTTCAACGAGTGAGGTATTCATGTACACTGCATCAGACTTACGCAAGGGACTAAAGATTGAGATCGACGGGCAACCGTGGATTATCACCGATTTTGATTTCAGCAAACCTGGAAAAGGCCAGGCGATTTACAACTGCAAGCTCAAGAACATGCTTACCGGATCTACGATGAGCCGCAGTTACCGCTCAAACGACAAGTTTGAAAAGCCGGAGCTTTCCCAGACCACTATCCGCTTCTCTTACGAGGACGGCAACGCATACGTCTTCTTAAACGACTCGTTTGAAGAGATCCGGGTGTCTGGAGACGTGCTGGGCGACAAGAAGTATTTCCTCATGGACGACATGGAGGTTGACGCGCTCTTTTTCAACGGCGAGGTGATCGAGGTTGAATTGCCGAACCTGGTCGAGCGCAAGGTCATCAAGTGCGAGGTGGGGGCCAAAGGCAACACCGCGTCCGGCAAGGTCACCAAGCCGGCGGTGGTCGAAGGCGGTTATGAACTGCCGGTGCCGCTGTTTGTCAACGAGGGCGACATTATCCGGATCGACACCCGGACCGGCGAATATTCGGACCGGATCCGTTCGTAACCGTCCCGTCGGCGCGGATTTGCAAAAAGTTTAATTGCGCGCTTGCAAAGCGTGCCCCTTTTTGTTACACTATTCGCCTGATTTTTTAACCGATAGCAGGATTGTTTGGTATGGCTGTGGTTTTGGGGTTGCCCAAAGGAAGTTTGCAGGAAGCGACTTTCAACATGATGAAAAAGGCGGGATTTAACGTCTCCGCCGCTTCGCGTTCGTACATGCCCAGCGTGGACGACAAGGATTTGACTTGCCGGCTGATTCGCCCGCAGGAAATTTCCCGTTATGTTGAGTTGGGGTTGCTGGACGCAGGCATTACCGGTTACGATTGGATTTACGAAAACGGGTCGGATGTGGTGGAAGTAGCCGAGATGTGCTACTCCAAAGCCACTTCGCGGCCGGTTCGCTGGGTGTTGGCGGTGCCGAACGACTCCCCGTTCCAAAGCGTCAAGGATTTGGAAGGCAAGCGGATCGCCACCGAGGCGGTGGGGCTTACCAAGCGTTATCTCGCCAAGCACGGGGTGAACGCGGAAGTCGAGTTTTCTTGGGGCGCCACGGAAGTTAAGGCCCCGGAACTGGTGGACGCGATTGTGGAGCTTACGGAGACCGGTTCTTCGCTGCGGGCGAACAAACTGCGCGAGCTTGACACCATTTTGACCTCAACCACCAGGCTGATCGCCAACAAGAAGGCTTGGGAGGATCCGGTGAAGCGGGCCAAGATCGAGCAGTTGTCGATGTTGCTTCAGGGCGCGTTGGCGGCCGAATCCCGGGTGTTGGTGAAGATGAACGTCCCTGCCGCGTCGTTGGAGGCGGTGGTTAAGGTGCTGCCTTCGTTGCACGCCCCGACCGTCAACAAGCTGAACGACGAGGGATGGTTCGCGGTTGAGACGGTGGTGGAGGAGTCCGTGGTCCGTGACATTGTCCCGCCGTTGCGCGAGGCGGGCGCGACCGGTTTTATTGAGTTGCCGCTCAACAAGGTGATTTTTTAGGCTGTTTGTTGTGAACTAACCAGCCCCGCCGGTGGTAGGCGCGGGCTTTTTTCAGGAGAAATGCAGTGGGTTCGATCAAAAAGAAACGCCGTGCAAAAATGTCGAAGCACAAATACCGTAAACGCCTGAAATCCTTGCGTCACAAGAACAAGTAAGGATGGCCTGTTTGCATTCGGCGGGCGGGTTTATCCCCGTTTCCGCCGTAATGCGTGCGGGTTCGCGTTTTTTGTGTCAGGATAGACAAAATGAATATTCGCCGATTGGTCTTTAAAAAAATTCCCGTCGGGCGGATATTTGTTTTGTCTTTTTTGTTTTTATCCGCCGGTTGCGGAACTTTGGAACCGGCAAACACGCTGTCGCTTGAGCAGTCGGAGTTGCGCGAGTCCAGGGTTAACGCCATTTTGGCGGAGGCGGCGACGGTCAACGCCAACAGCGGTCTGACCGAAAAGGAACGGGAGGAGCGCTGGGAGTCGCTGGTGCGCAAGGCAATCGCCGAGGATCCGGATCGGTCCGCCTCGGTGTTGCTTTTATGCGATTTTCTGGTTCGGCGGCAGAAGTCGGAGGAAGCCTGGGAGTTGTGCCGCGAATTTCTTTCCCGCCATCCCTGCGATACCGAAGTGCTGACCGTCGCCACCGAGTTGGCTTTTTTGAGCCGCGACAAGGAGAAGTTCGGCCATTGTTTGCGGCTGTTGAGGGCGATGCCCGATCCCGATTCCCAACTGGTCCGCTCGACGGCACTGGCCGCGTTTGAGCTGGGGTTGGATAAGGATGGGTTCTCCCTGTCCAAATCGGCGGTTTGCGATAACGCGGAAAAAAATGAATTCTGCAATGAAATCGCCGAAATCGGCACCGGGTTGCTGCGCGACCAGCTTAAGCCGATGCTTGAAAACAATTTAGCCATCTCCAGTGTGGCTTCGAACGAAATCAGGCGGGCCAAATCTCTTTACGATTTCGCCGTTGAACTGTACGGCGACCCTGGCAGCGACTCGGTGGTACTGGCGTCGATATTCCGGCTTTCGGCTTCCTGCAGCGCGGCGCTGGGCGATTTGCGGGGCATGGTGGATTGCAACCACCGCGCTTTTCTGCTGGCGGATGATGATTATTTGCCGTTGAGCGAGATTGCCGTCGCGCTGGCGGCGGCGAAAGACCCGGAATTGCAAAAGCACTTTGATTCGCTGGTCGGCGGGCCGGAGTGCCGCCTTGAGCGGGGCATGGTGGAGGCGTACGTCGATTTCTTTTCCGACCATGCCGCCCGCGGCGCGTCGCGGGCGTTGGCGCTTTACCGGCAGCTGGTTGAGGATTTCGAGATTCCGCCGGCACATTTTTTCTTTGCCGTAAGCGATATGCTTAGCCGGGCGGAACGGGGGATGGAATCGATCGAGCTTCTGCGCGATGCGGTTATTCGTCATCCGGAAAGCGGCACCGCCAAGAATAATCTGGCCTTTTCGCTGTCGGAGCATAATTTGGAGTTGGATCTGGCCGGCCGCTTGGCGGCGCAGGCGTTGGAAGAGGAACCCGAGTCGCCGGTTGTCCTCGACACCATGGCATGGGTGCGGTTTAAGCAAAACCGGGTCTATGAGGCGTTGCAACTGTTGCTGAAGGCGGTTTCTCTGGAAAATGATAAAAAAAGCCGCGATCCGGAATTGCTGTGGCATTTGCGGGATGTGCTGCTGACCACCGGAAACGAGCCGGAGGCGCGGATGGTAGAAAAAAGTTTACGATCAAGGTCTGGCCGCAATGTGGAAACTGATTAAATTTTTCGTTTTTTTATTCAAACTTTTGTTGGTGCTGGTTTTCATCGCCGCTCTGGCGTTGGCGGTGGCTTTGTACATTGCCGAACGCGGCATACCGGGCCAATGGCTGCGCCGGATGACCGAAAAAATTTCCAACGAGTCTTATTCGGTAAAGGTCGAACGCGCCACATTCTCGCTGAAGGACGGTTTCCGGATTTTTAGGCCGTCGGTCTATATCCACCCCGGTTCGGTAGCATCGAGCCGTTTCGTCTCGGCTGAGGAAATCAATCTCGGCGTGTCGCTTGATCCGTCCCTGGGCTGGACTAACCGTATTACCAGCGTTACCGTAAAGGGGTTGCTGTTGCCGGAGATTCCCGACCAGATGCCTAAACCGGAAAAGGAAGACCAGGATATTGAGTTGCCAAACCTCTCCCCGTTCCGGTTGAGGCTGGAAAATCCCGACATCTTCGGGATTCGAGCTTCGCGTTTGGATGGCGTGGTCACGGTGACTTCCCGGCAGGTGGAATTGTCGGAAGCCAAGGTGGCGTGGCTCAACAACGACTGCCCGGAAGGGGTGACCGGGAAGTTGCTTTTTGACGCCTTGCAAAAACAGCTCACCATTAATGTTTCCGGACAGGCGTTGCCGTCTTACATCGTGCCGATCATGGATGCCAAGGTTCTGGACTGCCCGGAAGTGGCGCTTGAGATGAATGCGTTCCAGTCGGTTCGACCCCCTGTTCAGGCGGCGGCGGACATTTCGGTGTGCCTCACCAACTGCGATTATACTTTGTCGTTGCGCATCGACGATCCCAACCCCTGCGTTTACAAAGGCGTGCCGGTACAGTCGCTTAAGGGCGAGCTTACCGCGGGGATGAAGAGCAGAAAACCGTATTTCACCATCGGGCCGTTGGTGGCAAAAGGCGGCGAGTATGGCGAATTGAAGGGGAAGCTCAGTTACAGCGATCACAAATTGACCTTTGACGCCGACTCGTCACTGCCGCTGCCTCACGTGTTTGACATTATCGGGATATTGAACCACGGCGAGTTGGATATCGTTAAATGCGACACTCCGCCAACGTTTGTCGGCGGCGGGTCGATTGCCACCGAATCCACTAACGCGGTGCAAAACTGGATTAACGGTAAAGTGTCGATGGGCAACGGAACCATCCTCAACCTGCCGGTGCGCCAGGCTTCGGCGGAATTTGTGATGAATGCCTACACGGCGCGTTTCGACCGGGTGAGCGGAACCACGCGGGGCGGTGGCAGCGCTAAAGGCACGGTGTCGTTCCGTTTTCCCGACTTTGACCCGGACCGCTGTGAAGTTTTGACCGATCTCATTCTCAAGGACGTTCCAATCGCAGATTTGGCGAAGATGAGCGGCATCACCAACGAATTGGTAGGCGTGGTTTCGGGCAGTCTGACCACGTCATCGTTGGTGAACACCAATCAGCTCGGGTCGGTTAACGGCGAGGGCAAAGGCGAGATGTCCGGCGGGGTGATTGCCCAAATGCCGCTCTTCGCGGGGTTGACCGAATATTTGTCTAAACACGTTCCGGGCGTCTCGTTTCTGGTGGACCAGTCAAACGGGTCGATGTCCTTTACCATTACGAACGGCGTGCTGCGCTCGGACTCGGTATTGGTCGAGGGCTCGGTGTTCAGCATCAGCGGGTCCGGTACCTACAACATTCCGGAGGACCGGTTGGATTTTCTGGTGCGGGTGAACATATTTAAAAAAGCCTCGATTTTGGGTAAGATTACCCGTCTGGTGACGGTGCCGGTCACCAAGTTGCTGTTGGAATTCAAAGTGACCGGTACGCTTCAGAAACCGGAATGGTCATACCACAGCGTGGTTGAAAAAATCACCGATATGTTTTCTACCGAAAAAACGAAGGATAAAGAACGGCAATAGGCATTTGACGCGGTCGCGTTACAATGCGCGCGTTTTGATTTGAAAGGGGTGTGTGATGGTTGCAAGGATTGTATTCGGTTGCGTGGCGGCAGCCGCCACTGTTTGCATGGCCGGGTTCCGCTCGGGGGAAATCGCGCTTGAATCATCGTTCGGGCATGGCGGCGACATCTCTTGGCGAATGGCGAGGCTATCCGACGTAAAGGGCGGCGGCGCGGAGATTTCGTCGCCGGATTATGTTGCCAACGGCTGGATGGAGGCAATCGTGCCGGGTACGGTGCTTAACACCTTGGTTGCGAACGGGGTTTATCCGGAGCCGTATTTTGGGCTTAACAATAAACTTGGCCACGGGATTCCAGATCTCAATGCCGCGGGCCGGGATTTCTACACCGCGTGGTTCCGCGCCGAATTCAAAGTGCCGCAGTCGTTTGACAAAAAGCAGATTTGGCTGCGTTCCGACGGCATCAACTACCGCAGCGAAATCTGGATCAATTCTCAGCTCGCCGCCGTTACCGCCGGCATGTTTTCCCGTCCCACGGTCAACATCACCCGATTGGTAAAACCCGGCTCAAACGTAATCGCGGTAAAGGTCTTTCCGGTGGACAGCCCCGGCAGCACCATGCCGAAAAGCTGGGGCGCGGCTAACGAGTTCCACAATGGCGGCAACGGCGAGATCGGCCGTAACGTGACCATGCTGATGTGCGCCGGATGGGATTTCACCTTTATGGACGGGGTGCGTGACCGCAATGCCGGGATTTGGCGCGAGCCGGTGATCTTCGCCACGCCCGGAGTCCGGTTGGACTCGCCGTTCGTTCGCAGCAAGGTCAACTGGCCCCAAGGCAACGAGGCCGAGGTGACGCTTTCGGTGGAGTTGCACAATCCCGGAAACGGCGGCGCTTCGGGTGAGCTGTCTGCAAAGATCAGCGGTGTAGCCGAGACTTTAAAACGCCAGGTAAAGCTGTATCGCGGGGAAACCCGTACCGAAACGTTCACGGTAAAAATCACCAATCCGCGCATCTGGTGGCCGATTTTCAAAGGGGAGCAGCCGCTTTACCGGGCCACGTTCACTTTCGCCGACCGCAACAACCGCGATGAAATCGCGACCGATTTCGGCATTCGGACCGTAACCAGCGATCAAAACACCCCGGACAAATCCCGGCTGTTTTACGTCAACAACCGCCCGTTTTTCGTTCGCGGGTCTAACTGGATTCCCGATGCCATGCTGCGCACCGACGATGCCAAGCTGGAGGCCGAGATCCGCTACACCGCGCAGTCGGGGATCAACATGCTTCGGCTGTGGGGCGGGGGAATCGTCGAGCGCGAAAAGTTTTACGAGCTGTGCGATAAATACGGCATCTTGGTTTGGCAGGAATTTTGGATGACCGGCGACACCCGCCATCCCGACGATCCGGCGGTCTATTTGGCGAACGTCTCCGACGCGGTCAAGCAAATCCGCAACCATCCGTCCTTGGCCTACTATGTGGCTTCCAACGAATCGACCATGATATCCGGGACCAAGGAGCTTATTGAGTCGCTTGACGGTACCCGGGGGTTCCAGATGCAGTCGGAATGCGACGGCATCCACGACGGTTCGCCGTATAAAACCGTCAACCCCATGCGCCACTACGAAAACACCGCCTCCGATCGCGGCAGCCGGGTGGACGGGTTCAATCCCGAATACGGTACCCCGTGCCTTCCCACGCTGGAATGCCTGCGCGAAATGATGGACGAAAAAGACTTGTGGCCGATCAACCGCGAGGTTTGGGATTACCATGACGGAGACGGCTTCAATATGATTACCACCGATTACAAAACTATGACCGAGGCATACGGGAAGTGCGGCGACATCGAGCAGTATGCGCGTCAAGCCCAGGCGGTGGGCGCCACCTGCTACCGCGCGATTTGGGAAGTGTGGAACGCCAACAAACTCAAGTACGGCAAACGCTGGTGCAGCGGGGTTCTCTTCTGGTACCATAACCCGTGTGTCCGCACCACTGGCGGAAGGATGTGGGACTGGTCGCTTGAGCCCACCGCCGCGCTTTACTACACCCAAAAGGCGTTGGAACCTTTGCACGCGCAGTTTGATTATCTGGACAACACCGTGAGCGTGATCAACGATACCCGCAGCGATGCCAACCTGAAAGTGTCCGCTCAACTATACGACTTTAACAGCAAGTTGGTTAAAAGTTGGGCGGGCAAACCCATCAAGGTGCCTGCGGAAGGAGTGGCCGACAATGTGCTTAAGCTGGAGTTTCCTCCCAACCTGACCCAAGTGCACTTTATAAAACTGGTTTTGACCGACGCGGCGGGAAAAGCGGTGTCAGACAATTTCTACTGGCGCAGCAACAGCAAGTACGAGGGGCGTAAAACGCTTACCGGACCGTGTGCCTCCGGTTTTGAGGACCTTGGCACCAAGTTGGCGAAGACCAAGCTTGACATTGTCAAAAAGGTGGCCAACGGCCGGATAAGCTTGTCGTTCCGCAACAGCGGAAACTCGGTCGCCTTCATGACCCAGATTAAAATCTTCGGGAATGACGGCAAGTTGTTGCGGCCGACCTTTATGAGCGACAATTTCTTCTCGTTGTTGCCGGGTGAGACGAAAACGGTTTATGTTGAGCCACGGCTTATGCCGTCCAAACCCACGTTGACCGTACAAGCCTGGAATACGCCGGTGTACCGGTTTTAGAAAGGAACGCCATGAACGCCACAATCGCGATTCCGTTTGAGAACGGACAGATTTTCCAGCATTTTGGTAAATCCAAAGCTTTCAAGATTTACACCATTGAGGATGGTCGGTTGACCAATGCCGAAGTACGGGAAACCGATGGGGTTGGACACGATACGCTGGGGCTTTGGCTGGTTCAGCAGGGGGTTGACGCCGTGATTTGCGGCGGAATCGGCCCGGGCGCGATGGGGGTGTTGGCGGCGGCCGGCATTGCCGCCATGACCGGGGTGGAGGGGCCGGCGGATGATGCCATCGCCAGCTTTATCGACGGCTCGCTTTCCGCGTCCGCTTCACCAAACTGCGACCATCACGCCGGGGAATGTTCCCCTTGCGGGATCGGCGGCGGTTGCGGCGGCTGTCACCGTTGCGGACACTGACGTTTTTTCACGCTCTATCGGCGCTGGAAGAAGAAATGGAAGTATGCCACAATCGCGAAAATTAACACACCGATCCCGATCATTAGCATACATCCCCGCTCAAAACGCTTTTGTTCTAGGTCGTTGGCGTCGTAATTGTTCTGTAGGTCGGTAGGCACGTCGGCGGCATCGGCTGGATTGGGCGGATTGTTTGCGGAGGTTTCTTTGTTGCGGTCCCGCCGCAGTTTGAGTTTTTGTGAATTGCCGTCCAACTGTTTAAGCACTATAATCTTTGGGCCGGTGCTTTTTTGTGGACCGTAATCCGCATTAACCACCGGGACATCAGGCTTGCGCCATGCGCCGTAATTGGAAGTCGGGTTTTCGCTCGGTCCCGTATTGCCGGAGTCGGTTTTTGTGGCGAATACCCAATTCGGGACATAGTCCGTTCCGTTTTTTGCGCAATCCGTTTTAATGTCACCACGATTTCCGGAAGTTGTCCCGCCTTTTCCGGGTGCATTGTTAACGACAGCTTTGGGTTTTGTCGATGGTCTTGAAATAGTCTCAGCCGCTTGCGCGGGTTTATGGCGATCACTCTTCTGTTTAGGCTTGATCGGGTTGGTTCGACTCCCGAATATATTTTGGCCGGCCGCGTTCGGGCGATAGCCATCATCCGTATCTGTCCGGTTTAATTCGACATCATCAATGAAGCGTACTCCGTATTCTTGATCAGGGTCTTCTTCCCCATGCTCTTCAAGCCATTCGCGATGGCATTGGTCGCAGTACATTCTCCGGTAGCCTTCGCGCCAAGCGGCTTTGGTGCGACGGTTGTGCTTGAACCATCTCCCGCATCCAAAACACCTAAAACGCGCCGGAACCGGGGTTTGCCGTCCTGAACGGGAGTCATTGTCCGAACTGATAAAACAACGGATTACAATCACCAAAATCACCGCCAACACCACATAGACGCAAATCGCTTTGGGATCGGTCGGCGCGGTTTTAATCAGCTCGCAAAAGGCATCCCAACTTTCTTGAAGTATACTTTGGTAATAGTCGGCAATTTGGAAAAACATAAGGATCCGAACGAGAACGCCGTTGTGCTAACGGTTGTAACCTTTGTGGTTCATGAACTCCCAGATTCGGTCCAGCCAAGTGTAACTTCCTGTTTCCGGGGCGGCGTTGTTTTGGAAACAATGGTTGCGCGTGGCGAGGGTGTGGAGATCGCTTTGGATTCCCATCCGGCGCAACTGTTCCCAGCATTTGACCGAATTCATCGACGCCCAACCGTCGGCATCGCCGTGGATGAACAGTATCGGGCAGGTGGCAAGGTCGAAGGAAAATTCCGGTACCAACCGCGAGTCGTCCTCGTTGCCGCCTTTGGTGTTATGCATATCGAAACCGTCGGTAAGCGCGTAGGCGGGATAGATTGCGACCGCCCACTGCACGTTGCACGGGGTTTGGTCCAATTTGTCGATTGGCCAGTAGGAGCGGTGTTTGGACGACGTCGCTCCCATTAAGGTGAGATGCCCGCCCGCGGACGAGCCCATAATGCCGATGCGGTTGGGGTCGAGACCTTTGGCGGCGGCCTTGGAACGCACGATGCGGATTGTGCGCTGCAAATCTTGCCACGCCGTGACGTGCTTCATCAACCCGTTGCCCGGTCGCGGGGTACGGTAACGAAGCGTAACCACCGTCATGCCCTTTGCGTTCAGGTAACGGCGGGCGGGGGCGACTTCAAAACCGTCGGGGTCGTTGCCATAGTATCCGCCGCCCGAATAGATAATCTGGATGGCTTTGGTTTTAATTTCTTTCGGCAGATGCCACTCCAAATATGGCTGGCACTGGTTGCCAAAAACCGAAGGCATCCTGCCATTCGGCCAAACGTCCTCCTTTTCGTAACCGCCGCGGGCGTCGTCGTTCGGGAATCTGGACATCAAAGAGACTTCTTTGCCCAGCCGCCCGTCGTAATTCATCTGACGGATAAATTCCAGTGCCCGCCAGAACCAGTGGTCGGCACCGTCGCCGTCGTCGCCTTTGTCCATGTCGCCGTGGAAACCGTGCGTCCGGTCGGCATACAAATGCAACTCGGCGGGAATTTTCATACGGCGCAGCTGGCGGTAGATCTGGGTGGAGCCGTTGGGCGAATAATCGTCAATCCCGCCTTGGAAAAAGCACATGGGGCAGGTTTGCGCGTCGAACTTCAGTTCCGGCACGATTTTTACATCCGGCGAATCGCCGTCAAGCCAGTTCGCGGTACCGTTGCCGTCGGACAGTACGTACGCTGGAGCCTGAGGCAAAGCGAAAAGCAGATTGCACGGCAGCTGGTCGATCTCGTCCACCGGTTCGTATGCGGGGGTGAGCGAACTGGTTGCCAAAAGCAAGATGGTCTTTGATCCGGCGGAAATGCCGGTCGCGCCGATTTTGCCGGGATTGAATCCTCGTTTCGCTGCCTCGCTGCGGACTACGCGGACCGCACGCTGGGCGTCTTCCCAAGCCGACTGGTGGATCGGCAGGTTTTTGGGCCGCGGGGTGCGGTAGGTCAGATTCGCGACCGTAATTCCGGCTTGAACAAAACGGTCGATGGCGGGCTGCAGCCGTTCGGCGTCGCAACAGCTGTTGAAACCGCCGCCGGAAACTACCAGCACGCAAAGGTCGGTCGGATTTTCGGGATTCGGCTTAAACCACTCAATGTACGGGCGACGGGACTCGTCGGCCTTGAAACCCGGTTTCCCGACATCGCCGGTTTTTGCCGCGATTTGGTGCGGTTGGGTATCGGGCATTTTCCCATCGGGCCAGATGTATTGACGCTCGTAAGGTTGCGCGGAGGGATTGAGCGGACCAAAGCCCCGCCCGAAAGCCGGTACGAAACCGGTCAATGCCGCTACGGCCAAAACCGCCAACCGATAAGCCAAACAAACCTTACCCATGTTTCCCTCCTTATCCCTAAAATGGTAAATCAGCCATTTGAATTAGTGAAAACAATCTTATCACACCGCTACCTGACAATCAAGGGTAAAGGCGCAATTTGAAAATGGCGGATGGGCAAAGTGGGCATCTGTGTTTTTCCCCCATGCCGACCGGGATTGGAAAACAACCCATACAACTGGTAAAAACAACTTGAAGAGTAACGCGGGCGAGTTAGCCCGCGCGCACAAGAATAGTTGTTTAAAATAGTTGTTTCCAACCATCATGAACTTCGATGCTGAATTACGTAGATGCGCCCGTAAAATCTCATTTTTTTGGCCTTGACAATCCCAGCACAATTGGTATAACCTTTTAACAAAATGAATCAATTAAACAAAAGTGTCTATGAAAAATGCGGTTGAGTTTTGTTTTTGTATGGTTTTATTTACAGTTGCGCCGGCGGCATTTGCATCGGCGCAGTCGCTTGACGGCTTTATAGAATCCTTCCGCGCCGCGCAGGTGTCGGCGCCCATGGTGCGCGACGGCGCCAGGCTCACCGTGCCCGCCGGGGTTGTCCGCGCCGATGTCGGCGACGGCTCTTGGCCGCAGGCCGCCCTTGATATTCCCGCCGTGAGGCTCCCGGACGGCACCGCCGCCCGCCGGTTTCTGGTCTGGCAGAACCCGGGGACCGGCGCGGTCATGATGTCCGGCGGCGACGGCGCGCCCCCCTTCGCCATCGCCGACGCGGGGATCGGGCAGGCCGACCTTCTGGCCGCCCGCTACGGTACCTCCGACCCGTCGCGCCTCCGGTCGCTGGCCGCCCGCTGCGCCGGCAGGCTGTCGCCGTCGCGGGTGGTTTGGTCGGGCTTTATCTCCGGCGAGCATCCCGCCCCGCTTCGTTCTCCCCAGAACCCTTTGGGCGACCCGCGGAGCCTGCCCTACGACACCGTGCCGGGCGGATTGGCGACACCGGACGGCTTTGAGTCCGCGCTGGTGCTGGCCGACACGGCCGGCGGCTTCCGGCAGTTCAAGTTCCCGTCAGGCGCATCTCTCCCCCAGATAGTCAGGCTCCCGTATTTCACCGTTTTCGTGGGGTTGGAAGGTCCCGGGCGCGTGTCCGGCTTCGGGCACGACCCGGACTGTTTCGACCCCTGCTGCGAGCCGGACGGCAATCCGCGGTTCGGCTGGATTTCCGCCCCTTCCAAGCCCGTCGGGGTTATCAAGGCCGCCGCAAGCGCCGGCAGCACGGTTTACCTGCTGGGTTCCAACGGCAGAGTCACCCAGTGGGGCGGCGGGTTGGAGGCCGACGAGATGGGGACGCTCCCGTCAATGACCGGGGTGGTCGACGTTGTCGCCGGCTGCGGTTACGGGGCGGCGCTGCTGGACACCGGCCGGGTGCGGGCTTGGAGCGGCTCGCTCGACGGTTTCAACGGCACGCCGTCCGGTGTCACGGGCGCAACCGCCATAGCGGGCGGCGAGGACTTCTGCGTCGCGCTCACCTCCTCCGGGACCGCGAAATGCTGGGGGCCGTTCACCGCGCCGCCGTCCGCCACCGGCCTGGTTGCTGTGGCCGCCGGTTACTACGCGGTCGGGCTGCGCCAGAACGGCACGGTCATGGCGTGGGACCCGTGGGACGGGACCGCTATGCCGGTCCCCGGTATAACCGGTGCCTCGGTAATCGGTTGCGGCGGCGGAACCGGGGCCGCGCACACGCCCGACGGTGTGGCGTTGTGGGACATTGCCACCGGCGCGGCCCTCGAAGTGCCGGACGGGACCCGCGGCTTCGCCGCCGACCGGTCCGGCGTTTGGCTGTTCATGGGGGACGGCTCCGTGAGGCTTTACGGGGAAGACGTGCCGTATCTCGGCGCGATGCCGCAGTGGACGGCCGCCGACGGCTGCCGGGCCCTGGCCGCCGCCGAAATGTGGGGGGAGGGCGCTGTATACACGGTGACCGTGCTGGCCCTGCGCGGCGCGGCGGGCACAATCAACTCCGACGCCGACTGCGACGGCGCGCCGCTGGCCTCGGAACGGCTCGCGGGTTCCGACCCGGCCGACCCGGACACCGACGGTGACGGGATTCCTGATGAAAAGCATTACGGCAAATGGACTGGCGAATTAATACCAGAACGTATCGATATCGAATCTGCTCCGGTAAAAACCGAGAAAGTCGGCGAAAATATTTGCCCAAGTGGTTGCAGGTATGAGAACGATGTGTTGTCATTGGAGGTTATACATGGTCGTCCTGTAAAAATCACGCATAATGGGGAGGATTATTTCGAATGAAAAGATGCGTTGTCGTAATGTTGCTTGCCGCGGTCATTGTTTCCTGTGAGAGTACAGACCCCACAAAAATGTATTCTGGCAGTATTCTCGGATTCTCGTTGGAAAGTGTGAAGGATGAAACGAAAAATATAATCGCGTCCTGCCATGTAAAAATAGAGAATTTAAGTGACACCGTGTTGCCTGTTTTCTATAAAGAACTGGGCGGCTTTGTATTCTGTAGCTGGAGTAAGAACCCCCACAGTCAAGATATTTCAGATACTAGTGCATATCTAAAAGGAAATTATCTCGTCCGTGCCTGCGGAGATGGGATTATACGGGACGAGTCGGGCAAACTCATCCCAAAACTATTATCGAAGCCAAAGGACAACCCGCCGGATATGGAAATCCCGCCGCACGGTTTCAAGGTGCTGAAATTGCGTATTCCCACCCTAGAAATTCCGTGCCGTCCCGATGATATTATATTTTTTAGCATCTATATTCGCCTCGCAAGTAATAAGTTTAATTTAGACACAGAAAGAATGAATTGGAGCGTAAAAACCAACTCGACGGGACAAGTTTACATAGCGGTTGACGGGAATTATTCGCCTGACTCCCCCTACGACGGGGAATGGGATTATTATAAATGGGATTCTGTCAATAGGAATGCTCCGGGGGAAACCCCAAAATGGAACAAATAGCATACCTTTGGAATAATCACACAAAAAACGCGGAGCAAGCTGGATCAGAAGAAGGCGAAAAAGAACTGTAACGGAAAACTTGGCAAAGGAAAAGGCTGAGATAAATGACATTATTCAAGTCCATCTTCAATGTGGTTAAGTTGTTGTTTATTGTGCTGTTTTCATTGTCGGCACTCGCCGTCCTGTCGATTGTGGTCTTGTTTTTCCACTCGTTCATCGGGTGCGATTCCCGCAAGAGCGTTTGGGACGAGGTTATGTTCCAGACTCGACCCGGTATGACTTGTGAAGAGGTCTTCGAGAAAGTGCTGGACTTGACCAAATGGCAAGAAATGAAAGTTTGGTATGAGACGGACAGCTATTGGACAGGAAACTATTCGGCAAGCAATAATGAGAAAGATTGCCCAGGAATCAAGATTAATGCATCTTACGAGTATGACGGATTTCTTAAATTCGAAAATGTGGAGTTCGTTTTTGACTACTGAATCGCCTAGTGTATGCCGCCGTGACAGACGGTAACAACTGGAAGCCTAAATGGGCAGAGAACGGCCCGGTTGCGCTTCCCCCTGTCGAAGGCGGTTCGATATTTCCCCTATACTCCATTGTCAATGTCAACGACAGTATGATTGCCGTAAGCAACGGTGTCCGATTTGTACGTACACTTACATTAAGGATGAACAATAACGCCATGGGCGTGCCGTTGCGCCTTAAAAAGAGACCGAAGGTTAGTGTCGTCAGCGAGGAAAGTGTCGATTGCGGCATTATTCGTGTCGCGCAACGGGAAGGAGGCGATTCCGATTGCGTACTCGTTGACATTGAGATAGACGGAGCGCACCGTCCGCCGGACGGTGCGCGATTTAAGGTAGAGTTAGAATACCTAAAGCCATGGGGCACACCTCCGATATTATACGAATTCTGTGCCGATGATTTGTTCCATTGTGGCGACTGACCTTTATGACATAAGTTGTTGCAAATGGCGAAGATAAGGAACTGGCAATAAAGGAGATCGGGTGATAGAAAAGGAGTGGAGTGAAAAATGGCCTATCATAGAATGATGTTATTTCAATTCATATTGGTGTTTTGCGGATGTGTCAACCTCAGGGTGCCAGAGCCTTTTTTCAATGGCCAATGCACAAAGGACGGTATTTCTCTCAATGTGAATCGGCTAAACGATCGCGAGTGGGAACTGCATTTTTCGGGCGAATACGAGTTTGTCGCGTCAAAGGTCTTTTGCAGCATATATGAATGGCGCAAGGAGAGAATGCCTTTTCACAATCCAGAGCGGCATGATGTAGAGTGTGGCATGACTTGGGTTTTTCAGAGATGGTGGACTTTATGATAATTGAATATCCTCTTATGTGCGGATGCGGAGGTCTGAGGCGGGATTTCAGACGATTATGTAACTGGACACTTACCATACCCCAAAAAGGGGTCGCATTGAACGGGAACACTTCAACGGTGGTCTTCAGAGTGCGAATAGTGAAGTCCAATCGCCGTGGGGATGACGTTGAAATCAAATTTGTCTTTGGACGACCTCTGGACCCTGTGACAGTTCTTTATTAGGAAATGCGGAGTCCCAATTAATTTCTTTACGCTGAGAGGCTTCTAAAATGCGTTTCAGGCTTGTCGCATAATAGGAAGAAATGTTAAAACCCGACTTTGCCACTTCGCTGACGGGTTACGGGACTACCCGCGATAAAAATCTTCAAATCTCCCAGTTAGTCAAATAGAATGGACACTCTTTGACGAACGGGTTAACAAAATTCTACCGCCGCTTTCAGAAGAGTGTCCATTATTATGACAAACTGCGCGGGGCAAAAGCGGTACAGTATAACGTTGTAATCTGCCGTTGGATGGTGTATATTATCCTTGTTATTTGGATGAGGTTTTCGTGGAGATGAAAAACTTAGTGAAACAGTTCTGTCGCGTGGCGGTGCTGTCGTTGTTAAGCGGCTGCGCTTCGATTGCCTATTACAAACGTGTTTCCATGGAGCCTGAAGAAAGCCCGTCTGTGCCCGTAGGGCGTTATTATCGCGAGTCATTCCAGAGATCGTGCTTTAACGCCACTTGTTCGGATTTCGATATGTTGGGCGTGGTGGCAAATGCCGGCGGCGGGCCGATAGGCTTCGCCATCTTTGCGCCTTTCTTTATTGTCGATATCCCGGTTTCGCTTTGCACGGACATTGTGGCGATGCCTTGGCAAGTTGCGCGCTACCGGCGGCTCACGGATCCGTATGAACCGCCGGACGGGAATGTGCCGCCCGTTGATGCGGTTCCAAGAAGCTCGATGGTTTCCGAACTGCTTCGGTGGCTGAAAACAAGACAAGATGAGTCGGGACAGTTTCTGTTTTGTGGTGGCAAGAGCGAGTTGGTGGACACGGCGTTGACGGTTATCGCGTGTCTCCACAGCGGCAATCAACCGCGCAATTCGGTAAATCCGGAGTTTTCGATGATGTGCGAAAAGGGGATTGGATATCTTTTGTCATGCGCCTATACTGGCGGTGCCGTGTGGTTTTATGGCGAGAAGAAGGATTGCCGCACATTTCCCATTGTGGCGGACGCATTGATTTCCGCTTATGGTTGCACCAAAAATCCGAATCTGCGGGAAATTGCCGTGAAATGTGCGGAACGGGCAGCCAACGGTGACGCTTCGTATCTCGAAGCCGAGCTTAACGATGAGACGGTTGGGCAGTTGCGGTGGACAGTCAAGGCGCTTCAGGACGCTAAAGCCGCCGGATTGTCTGCCGCAAACTTGGACGAACGGCTTGAAAGCGTGAAATTACGGCTTTCCCGTTACGGGAAATGGGACAGCGACTGGTTGTCTGGCAATGCGGAACGGCAGGCGGCGGTTAAGAAAAGCATTGTGGTCACTGGTACCTTAAAAGACCAAGACGGGAATTGGCGTTGGGTAAGCAAGGTTGTCCCTTGCGAAGGTGGAATAACGAAGAGCGGGCTTGGAGAAGTAGCCGATGTCGCGCTCGCGGTTCTGCAACTTGAGCGGCCATAAGACATCTTAGAAGATGGTTTTATCGGCGCTGGGTTGCTTTTTTTTGTGTGGGATAAAGCTATGAAAAAGATGATCGCAGTAGTTGTTGCTGCGCTGCTTTTGGGCGGTTGTGCCATGAAGGAGTTTTCGTCCTCGCCGCTCTACAGCGGAAGCGAGGAAATCTTCACGGGCGAGGTTGAGGACCGTGTGAACCTCTGGCCACTCGCCTACTGGCGCGAACCGGTCGGATCGTTCGCCTGGCCGTTCGTCTCATGGGGCAAGGACCATTTCGCCCTGCGTCCGCTCTATTCGCAATATATGCAGAACCGTAAAGGCGACTACGACGAGTTCAACATCCTCTGGCCGATCGCGCAGTTCGATACCCTCAATGACGATTACCGGTTCTTCCCCTTCTTCTGGGGTGACCTGAAAGAGAAAGACCCGTACTATGCCCTCTTTCCGGCGGTCTGGTGGAATGACGAATTCGCCGGGGTATTTCCCTTCTTTTGGGCGAGAGGCGGCGGGGGCGGCGGTTTCTGCATCTTCCCGCTCTTTTGGTCGGAGTGGTTCGCGGATGGCGGTTTCTGGCACACGCTTTTCCCGCTTTACTATTACGACATGTCTCCAAAGTCGGAACACCACAATCCTTCGGGATACAGCGATTTCTGGACGCTCTGCGGACTCGCGGGCTACGAGCGCAGGGAAGGCGAATTCCGCCACCACCGGTTCCTGCCGTTTTATCTTTGGGATTGCGGCGACTTCTATTCGATACCGTATTCGCGTTACAGCAGCCACCGGCACCTACGGAACCGCATCCTCTGCGGGCTCGCCGGATACGATGCGAACACGAACGGGATCTACGAGACGTCGTGGGTATTCCCGTTCTACTACAACGATCCCAAGCGGACGCTGGTGACCTTGGTTTACGGCCAATCGAAGGAGGACAACGCCGAGTGGTTGCTGCCGTTCTATTACCGCGATGACAACCGGTTCATTACCCCGCTTTTCGGGAAAACCAAGCATGCCGATTGGCTCTTTCCCCTCTACTACCGTGATGAAGATTCATTCGGCTCGCTTCTCTACGGCCACCGCGAAACCACAACCCAGACGAACCGCTACTTCGCGGCGGGGTTGGCCGGGTATCGCGCCGGGGAAACAGAGGGCGGCTGGCTCTTCCCGCTCTTCAACAAAAAATCTGATGCCGATTTCGCCGAAAAGTCGGCGTGGATTGACTCGGAACGACTACCGGAAGCCATCACCATTACGAAAGATGCCAATCTCAAAGAGAGACTGTTTGGGAGGGCAATCGATGCCCAGTCTTTCTATTTGGATAACAAGCAGACCTACCTGCTTTTAGTCGATAACGACCGGTATTTTAGAGGTGACATCGGTTGGGGATCTTCCACCAACCGCTACGATATGCTTCTGGAACACCAGCGCGGCAACAAACTGTTTTTCAGACACGAAAGCGAACGGAGAGTCTCCTTCGACACCGAAACCCGCGCGAAAGTGATGGACACAATCGAGAGCCAAACCTGGTTTATGGCGGTCGTGTACGAAAGCGAAAGGAAGATCGACCGGATCAAAGGATCGGAATACGTCTGCCACAACGTCCTCTGGAAACTCTGGGACTTGGAACGGGAAAACGGCAACATCGCGCTCGACGTATTCCCCGGATTTACCTATGACTCCAAAACAAACGGGTACCATAAGGTATCGCTTCTTTGGCGGCTTTTCCGTTACGAGAACGATCCGGAGAAAGGCATTGCCGCCGACCTGCTATTCCTTCCCGTGTGGCGAGGCAAACCAACCAACCGCTAGAATTGTTGCTCTGCTGGCAAAATGAGAAATAATAGGGTTTTCCCGGTTTGGCGTCGAAATTGTGTCCGATATCATCCCAGCCTTGATTTCCGGCGTATAATTTAGTAATATTAGTCCAGTTATAGAGGCAATCCATGGTTTTACGCGATAAAAAACAATACAGTTTGGCCGTTAGCTCGGCAACGGCCAAAAAAACCGGCTCGGCGCTGATCATCTCCCTTTGGACGATCGCGCTGTTGAGTTTGCTGGTGATGTCGTTCGCGTTGGATGCGATGCTGGAAGGGAAGTTGAACCTTTATGTCCGCGAACGCCGCCGGGTTGACTACATGACCCAATCGGGGATAGCGATTGCGGAGATGCTGTTGCTGAATTATAAAAACGCGAGTTCATCGTCCGAAACCGAAGAGGAGAGCGACCAGTGGCTGGAATACAAGCTTAACCTTCAGCGCGGCTCCACAACGGTTTCGAAATACGCAATCGAACAGGATCATCCGGAAAACGGCACCGTGACGGTGGAGATCACCTCCGCCGAGGCCAACAAGTGGCCGATCAATATGCTCACCTCCAGCGACGGTTCCGACCAGATATGGGAAAACGTGCTGAATGTGATCGGGGTGCCGATGGAATATCAGGAGGAGATTGTTGACAGCTGGTACGACTGGCGGGACGAAGATTCCACGGTTACCGGCAGCAACGGGGCCGAACAGGAGTATTATCAGGAACTGGATATGCCGATCAAGCCCCGTAACGGCGAGATATCGTCAATTGACGAACTGAAAATGATTCGTTGCATCCGCGACTACCCTGCGATTTTCAGCGGCGGAAAACTCATCAACGATGACGAAAAAAAGAAAAAAAACACCTCCGCCACCCGTTCCTATTCCAAACGGCGCAATGTCCGTCGCGGTTCCGGGCGGTCCTCGTCAAGCCAGACCGCTACCACCTCTTCGCGGTCTTCCGGCTCTTACGGCCGGAGCGATTCCGCGAGAAACAATCCTAACCGCGATATCGACCCCAACGAGGTTATAATCAAATACGGGCTGAAGTCGTTTTTTGATTTGTACGGCGACAACCTCAAGGTTAACGTAAACTCTGCGTCTAAGGAAGTCCTGATGACCGTACCGGGCATCGACGGCGACGAGGAAATCGCCGGCGCCATTATCGAGGAGCGCACCACCGGCGCGAACATGATGTCGGCGGTTTCCGGCGATTCGTATGAAAGCCCGCTGTTCAAAGATTGGAACGATCTCAACACGCGGATACCCGGCGGTTTGGAAACCGAATGCGAGGGTTACTTTTCCTACGAGCCGCAAAAATATTTTGAAATAAAAATCACCGGGGAATCCGCCGGGATAACGCACACCATCCTTGCCGTGGCGATTGTCCAGCAGGATGAAGTGCGTTATGTCAAGTGGCGCGAAGATCCCTAATCCGCCGGCTACAACGTTGCCGGCTTAATGTTCCACCCTTCCAACTGTAGCCCTTCGGCCGGTTTTTTGACCTTGCCGGTTTTGTCGCGGTAAACAATGTCGATTACGGTCTCTTCGCCCGGCAGCAGCGAGAAATAGTTGTCGGAATACTGAGCCGGAACCAACAGCCCGTCGCGCCCGATGATTTTAAGCCGCGCCAACAATGCCGGGGTGTCGGCATGGTTGGCGACTTTCACCCGCAAATGGAAGGTGCCGGTGTCGGGCGTCGCTAACGTCTCCGCAGCGGCGTCAAGCGCGACTTGCGGCATCTTCATCAGCTCGCGGTAATCCAGCGGATGCGACGGGTTCCACCAAGTGAAGTTGTCGCAAAGCGTTGTTCCCGAAGCGTTGGCGATTCCGGCGCGAACCAGAAATACCCCCTCGACGCACATTTCAGGAAACTCCGTCCATACACGGTGTTCGTCGGATGCCAGATTGACGCGCTCGGAATGTTCGTGCAACAATCCGCCGGCGATGTTGTAAACCCGGAAGTAGGCGGTTGCCCCCGTCAAGTCATAGGGCGTGGAATTAGACAACCAGAATTCGCCTTTGGCTTGATCGAGCACCACGTTGAACGGCTGGTTGGCTTTCTTAATCCCGAAATAGCCGGCGTTGGTGTCGTGGTAATAATCGTAAGTTTGCCAAACCATGCTTGGCCAGGCGGATTGGCTCATCCACATCAGCATGCCGTTGCGCCTGCCGCAATAAATCGGCTCCATCATGGCTTTGTGGTTTTCATAGTTCACCATCTGCGCGATACGCGCGAATTCCCCAAGGCTATCGCAGTTTCCGTAGTGGCTGGATATGTAGTTCTTAAAATCGCGGGCGTTCTGTGCGCCGCCGTTGGTGAAGTCGTGCATTCCCCACACGTTGTCAATCGGCCAGGCGTGTTCCTTGGTGAGCATGCGCAGGAGATTTTCGTAAGCCGGCACATTTGGCATACCGCGTTCGCTGTGCAGCGTCTCCGGCGTGTTGGCGAAGTACCATTCCGGGTTACGCACGCCATACGGTCCGTAACCGCTTACGGTGTAATTGGCGGAGTGGGGGATGTAGTGGCGGGTGGGGTCTAACCGCGCAATCATTTCCGGCAACGCCTCTTTAATCCCGCTCGGCGGATCGCCCTCATTACGGGCGCAGTAGAGGGCCAGCGCGGCATGATGGCGGTTGCGATATATCTTCTCGCGCGCGTTTGCCATGAACATGGTTTGGTCGTCGGGATCCGGACCGTCCGCCGGGTTTGCCAGCCAGAAATCGTCCCAAATCAAGATGCCGTACCGGTCGCAGGCGTCATAAAACGCCTGATGGCTGGTCATGCCTACCCAATTGCGGATCATGGTTAAGTTGGCCTGGGCGTGCAGACGCGCCTTGTCGAAATAATCTTCCGTTGTCGCGGCGAGGTTTGAATCGTCCATGCCCCAATTGCCGCCGCGGCAGATGATCCGCACCCCGTTGCAGTAAATCGTCATCGGTTTCTTGGTGTCGTAAGAAAATTCACGCACCCCGAAATTGAATTCGTGGTGATCCGAATCGCGGCCGTCAACCGTTGCCGTGATCGCGGTGCGGTATAACGGCTGTTGGCCATACGTGTTCGGCCACCAAAGTTTGGGGTTCTTCATCGTGAAGGGCGTTATCGCCACCTCTTTGATTTCCCCCGGCAACAACTTTACCGGTTGTGAAAATGCGTATGCGGCCGAATCGATTGCCGTTTGGGGATTTGCCGCTTCACTCACCTGTCCGCCGAGCTTGGCTTCAACGGTGCGGTCGCTGACATTGGAAATCCTGACCCGTACGGAAACCTCGGCCTGTTTGCAGGTGTTGCGGTCCATTTCCGGTTTGGTGACTGCCCAGGCGTCGGATATGGTAACATCGCCGGTGCGCTCGAAATTCACTTCACCGTAAATGCCGACATTACGCCCCCGGATGGTCGGGACCCAATCCCATCCGATACTGGGGTGGATGGTGGGGTTGTCCGCGCCCAGTATTCCGCCGTTGCGCCCGGCGTCGTCAATGTTTTGCAAAGTTACCTCGCCGGGATTTCGGTTTTGGCGCACCAGAACCGCGAGCACGTTTTCGCGGCCGGCGGCAAGTCGGTCGGTGATATCGAATTTTCCGGGCATGAAAGATCCGGCGATCTCACCGATCCGTTTGCCGTTAAGATAAATCTCCGCTTTCCAGTTCACGGCTTTGAAACACAACCAGAACCGTTCGCCGGGATTAAGTTTTGGGGTGCCGAAATGGTAACGATACCAGTAGCTGGTGGTGAAATAACGGTCGGAAACCATCAGTTGCTGGTCGGCGACGTTCGGGTCGGGGATCGCGCCCGCCCGCAAATACGACATTAACGCCGTGCCGGGCACCACCGCCGGCAGCCACGCGGAATCGTCGAAGCCGGGTGTGGATAGTTCCTCTCCGACGGCAGCCACCTCGTCCGCCCGCGCAATGCGCCACGCGGTGTCCGGATGGTATTCCGCCCCGCCTTTGCCGTATATCTCCAGTTCGCTTAGCGCAAAACGTTCGGCCTGGGTTTTACGGCAGAACAGCCTCACGTAACGGGCGCTGAATTTTTTCGGCTCTAACCACTCCTCGCCGCCCTTGCCGTCCTTAATTTGCAACGCGGTCTGCCAGCTTTGGGCGTCGGAGGATTGTTGGATGTCGTAATCTTGGGCGAAGCCTTTGCCGCCCCAGAGCAGCCGGAGTTTTGTCACGGTGCTTTCCGCCCCCAGATCCACGTACACCCACTCGTTGGAGGAACCGCCACTGCACCATACGCTGGTGAAACGGGATTCCCGCAAATCCCGGATCAGCGATTTGCCGTCGGTGTCGGTAAGGTCGAATTCGGACAGCTGGACACGCGGTTTGGTGTTGCCGTCCTTGCCGACGTCGCCGTTGTTTTCCGTGATGTTCAGGCGGTAATAGCGGTAGGCGGCGGGACGGGAGATCTGGTAACTGGCAGACTCCTGGCGGTTCTTGAAAGTTTGGTTGACGCGGGAATCCAGGTCGGTAAACGTTTTGCCATCGTTCGATCCCTGGACAACCCAAGCTTTGGGATCGCGCAGCGGCGCATCATTGGCGGAGCTGATCGTATAGCCCTTGGCGCAAACCGGATGCGGCAACTGGATTTGCAGCCAGGCTTTGGGATGGAATACCAGCCACTTGGTGTCGCGCTTGCCGTCAAACGCGCCCGGCGGGGTTTCGTTGGCGGGGCACTCTTCCTGATATTGGGAGGAATACACCGCCCGCTCTTCATTGTACTCGGAGAACAGCCCGTCGGTCACCAAGTGGCCAACGTGGTCGAAATCTGCCGCGCTGGACTGATAGACCGCCCGGCGGTAGGCGAGGTTGCGCAGCTTGCCGACTTTCTTCTGCGGGGCCGCCGGCACCGGGGTGGCGGCATCCCCCATTCCGGACAGCGACGGTACCGGATCGCCCAGGCGGACCGGCTGGGCAGGATCCCAAACCGCCACTCCCACCAGCGAATCGGCGCAGCCGTAATACAGGAACCATCTGGATTTGAAATAGACCAGACCTTCGATAAAAACCGTGCCGCTCGCATATTGCCCGGTCCGTTCAAAATCCTTCATCGGGCGGAAGAACGGAACGTCCAGCCGCGCCACCGCGAACAGCGGGTCGTTGCGGTCGAAAAGCACCTGTCCCGCGCAATAAGCCCCGCGGGCGAAACGCGGATCGGCCGTTGAGCCGTTAGAGTTTTTGCCGTTGTAAAAGACCAGTATGCCGTCTTTGGTTCGTATTGCCGCCGGTCCGACCTCGGTCAAATCACTGTCGAAATATCCCGAGCGCGGGCGCACCAATTCCCGCAACTTGCCGTCTGGGGTCTCCACGGGATCCCAGTTAACCAAGTCGGCGCTGGTTGCGGCGTAAATCCGCGATTCGCCCCAGTACATCAAATAACGCCCGTTTATCTTGGAAATCACGTAACGGTTTCCGTCGGGGTCGAGTTCGGTGACAATCGCGGCGGATTTGCAAAAATTGTTTTTGTATTTGCCGTTTTGGAATTTTGCGAAAGCCGGCCCGTGTTTGGTCCATTTTTTCAAATCGCGGGAGGTGGCAATGCTCAACCTTGCCACTTTGCGGTTCCACGAAGTGTAGGTCATCACAAACAACCCGTCAGCGGTGACCGCCAGACGCGGGTCTTCGCAACCGCCCGGCCAATCGTATTCTTTGGCGTTGTCTTCGCCAGGGAACAGCACCGGAGCCGGATGGCGGGTCATTGAAACCCCGTCGAAACTCTCAGCCAAACCGATGCGCGAAGTGCGTGACCCGATGCCGGTGTTGGAGTTGTCTTCCGCCCGGTACAAAACGTAGATTTTACCGTCGTGCGCGATCGCCGCGGGATTGAACGTGTCGGACTCTTCCCATTTTACCGGTTTCTTTTGCATCGGGCAGTTGAACACGCTGGTCGCGTTCGGGCGGATCACCGGGTTCACTCCGTCAGGGCGGACAAAACCGCCGAAGGCCCACTCCGGCAGCGGATTGTCAACCAAACCGTTGGTGGTGGCCGCGCCGGCAAATGTTGCCAGAAAAAGGACTGCGATATCCAGAATTTTCATTATTTTCCCCGTGGCGAGTTAAAAGAATCCAAATCGCTGATTGGCGTTACCGTAAATGAAGTTTCGCTAAGGAAAGACGCTTGGTCAAACGTTTGAGCGTCTCTTGCAGTGCATCGGAAACCGCTTGGCAGGCATCGTTTCCGGAGATTGGCGACTCTGCCTTTTCCTCTGCGGTGAACAGGACCGCAAAGGATGGGGAGCGCTCATCGAGCAACGCCAGCCGCAAGCCGACCCGCGCCACCGGTGCCTGCGGATCACGGTAATCCAAAACCAACTCCGTCAACACGCCGTCCAGGCCCAAGTCGGTCATGGTCCCGCTTCCAACGTCGTACACCGCTTTGAACAAGCCGGCCGCCGCCAGATATCGCTCCGTCTGCGCGGCGATTAAATCTTCCGGGGCGCCAAGCCAGGCCCGGTAATAATCGGCCGCGTATTCGCCGCCACCGCGGCAAACCACAAACTGACGGCTGTCAAACGGCGGCATTGCCCGGAACTGGCGCAGCTTGATTTCGGGAAATTGTGCCGCCATCGGCGTTTCGGGCAGACTTACCTCCGGCACGTAACAGCGTTTGCTGTCTTGCGCCAGACTTTGTTTTCCGGATCCGCCGAAACAACCAGCGGCCGCTACCAGCGCCGTCAGCGCGGCACACCGCAACAAGCTTTCAATCATCGATTTTCCTCCGAATCTTCCGGCAGCCGTCGCGGCGGTTCGCCAAACAGCACGGCGGACGGGTTGTCGCTCAGCTCTTTCAGGGTCTTGTTGAGATTAACCGCCGCTTCGCGCACTTCGCGCAATATCGCCGCCAGGTTTCCCTGCTGCGCCTGCGCGGTGCGGTTGAACGTCTGGATGGCAGCCTCAAGCTGCGCCAGGGTCGATTCGAGACGCGCGCCGTTTTTCGCGACCGTCTCCCCGGTTTGCTCCGCTACCGCGGCGGCCCTTTCGGCGAGAGTGCCGACCTTTCCGGTCAGCGGCGGCAAATCTTTGGCGATTTGGTCGGCGGAACTGCGGAAACCGCTAACGGCGGCGAGCAATTCGGCGGGAATCTTTGACAGATCGGGAGATTCGATGATGTTTTTCAAAGCCTCGCTGGTGGAGCGAAGTTCCTTCAGCAGCGCCAAGGTTTCGGCGTTGGCCGTTTCCACGTCGGCGTTGTTGAGTTTTTTCTGCACCAGCTCCAGGGTGTTCAGCAAACCGTCGCCCAGCGCTGCGATGTCAAGCCGCCCCGCTTTGATCACCATATCGTCCATCGCCAATTTGAGCGATTCAATAGTGCTACGACTCGACGGGATGTAAATGTGTTTCGGTGTCCAGACCGGTCGGAGCGGGGGATTGACCGGATCATCCGCCTTTCCGCCGAAATAGTCAAGCTGGATAAACGACATTCCGGTCACGCCCGAAGCGGAAATTTTCGCCCGCAGCCCATTGCCGGCCATGCGTTCCAGCAGCGCTTCGGAGTGCCCGATGTCCAGCATGGTGAACCGGGAGGGATCCAGCGACATCACCACCATGATTTGGCGGGACTGTTCCGCCGGCACCTCCAGCTTGGAATCCCGGACATAGATTGGATAGACAAAGCCGATTTTTTGCACCTCGCCGACCGGAACGCCGCGGTATTTGACCGTTGACCCGATGTCCAGCCCGGACACCGATTCCGAGAAATAGGTTTCGGCCAGCACCGTCTGGCGTTTGAAAACCCGCGCCCCCGCCACTGCTACCGCCAACAAGATTAAAATCCCGCCCAGCAGGACGAAAAAACCGATTTTAGCGTAACTAGCCTTGTTCTCGCTCATAATCCCAACACCAACAATCCTTGCGCAATTCCAGACAACCAGCAACCCCCGCCAACAAAAAACATAGCATACCAGCAAACCCCCTCAAAATCAAGCGCAAAACGCCTCCCGTCCGCTTGCAATCCCCCGTAGCGACGGCGTATTTTCGTGTTCTTTCACTTCCCTTTTACTACTGTGACCTTGCCGGAGGAATTGTCGATTTTGATTATTTTCTGACATTGCAACGCACCAATTATCGGTGAAATGTCCGGGGTGGGGACGTGGTAAGTCTGTTTAAGCACGGCTTTGAGTTGATCGACATTCGGAATTTTCTTTCTGCCGCTTTTTAGGTCTGATGAAAGTCCCAGCACGACTTCGCGACGATACGCTTTGCCGGCGGAAATCGTTGCGTGCAGGAATCCGTCGCGGGGTGACAGCGATTCGAATTCGTCTTTGTCGTACCACACGGCGCGGCATTTTGCGCACAAGTCAATTTCTATATGCCGCTTACCGACTGCCACCTTTAGTATGCTCATCGACGATCCGCAATCGGGGCAAACGCATCCTGCTTGTTCATGCCGTTGTGCCTCAACCACCATGTCGGCGAGGCTTTCAACCGCGATTGATCCTTTGAGGGCGGAGAGTTTTAATGTCGCCCCTCCGCATGAGGCGCAAATCCTGCACGGTTTGTTTGATCTGGTCCATGCCGCCGTCAGTTTGCCGCCGCATCTAGGGCAGTTCGAGGCCGGCTTTGCATTCTTGTTCGCATCTGGTATCTTTGTCGTCATTCGCAGTTCGTGGAACTTTGTGCAAGCAACGCGAAAACTTTCGGGAGTCTTGGCACCGCCGATTCCATACGCGAGTTTTCCGCCCTCGCGGATTTTTGCCGCCACCGCCGTGAAGTCGCTGTCATTGGATACTATGCAAATCCCTTGGCATTGGCTTTTGTAGAGAAATTCCATGGCATCGACCGTTAGCGCGATGTCCGCCACGTTTTTGCCGGATACGTTACTGACTTGCGGGCGAGCCACAATCCCATATTCGCGTTGAGCTTGTCCCCATCCGGCATGCCCGGAAAAACAGTTTACCATGCCGTAAGCACGGCGGATTATCGGCTCCCCGATGGAACACGCCGTCTTGAAGATGTCTCCGACCAGTGCGGGACTGATGTTGTCCGCGTCTATGAGAATCGCTATTGGTTTTTTGTCCATGTGGTCTCCTGTGGTTTTACCAGCAACCCCCGCCAACAAAAAACGTAGCATACCAGCAAACCCCCTCAAAATCAAGCGCAAAACGCCTCCCGTCCGCTTGCGATTCCTTATAGAGTCGGCATAAGAGGTTTTTCGTTGATGATTGGGATGACGATTCGCTTTTACTCATATCAGGTTGCCTTCCGGGGAAGGCTTGCCGCCGCGAGGGCGGCGTTGTCGATATTGGCTGGGGTCATGCCCCGGTAGTTGATGGTGGTCGCGCCTTCCTCGGCAAGCCGTGAGCTCGCAATGGGCTGCAACCGGGGTTCCGTCATCGCCGATATTATCGGTGATGACGGAACCAAGCGCCCGGTTTTGCCGATTGGCAAGCACCGTGGTGATCATGTAGATGCTGGGCTGAGAATAATCCCATCCGACACACCGCCGCAACATGGAATGGATGGTTTCTTTCGTCATCCCTATTTCATCCTCTTCCGTGCTGTCCTCGCGCGTCGCCAAAGGGCGGCCCTAATCTTTGGGCTGCGGCGCCGCGGTTCGGGCAATGGCGTGGTCCCGGCCGTTTGGTGCGAAGACCCGGTGGATGAATACCGCCGGCTCGGTTTCCACCGTTTCAACACGTACCTCCTCGCCGGCCAGGGTCTCGGATTTAAACACGATGTCTAACTCATGGCAAGGACCCGCCCCGTCCGGCCGCCCCTCCAACAGCCATTCGATGTAGCGGACATTGTTTACGTGACCGTTCAGATCGATATCTCCCCGCATCGCGCGGAATGACAGCGCATCGGCAGCGGTTTCGCGGCAGTCCCAACGCAGTTTGGCGAATGGTTCGTCGCCGAACACCGGTTCCCGTACGGTGTTGGCCGCCGCGAACACCCCTTCCGGTATGGCAACCATTTTGCGCGACGCGAGATCGATAAGCATCCATTCGCTCGTTGCCCGGCCCAACTCTTCCCCGGCGGAGTCCGTCAGGATGAAATCGCGGTAGGCGACAATCTTCCGTCCGCCCCGCGGGAAAGTGAGGATTGAGACCGTTTCGCCCCATTTCGGGAAGCGGGACATCCGGACCTTGAGCCGCGTAAGCACCCACGAAATATTTTCGCCGGCGGCCTCAAAATCGGATTTGGAAAAGGCCAGAGTCTCGGCATTAAGGCTGGCCGCCTCCTGCAGGTAGTCGCAGATCGCGGACATTTTCGCCGCGCCGTCGGGACCGCACTCATACGTCCGCACCGCCCAAGAGTAAACTCCAAATGCGTCACCCATTCCAGATTCCTCCGTTAATGCCGACCCGGCGTATGCCGTCAATTTGCGTGAAAAACGCGGTTAGGACGGCGGGGCGGGGGAAGCGGCGCCGGGCAGTCGCGGTAGCC
>DBXY01000037.1:0-43009 GCA_002309765.1 Verrucomicrobia bacterium UBA1200 | reverse complement strand
TTCAAATTCCTCTTTGGCGCGGTGAATCCAAATCGAATCCAGTCCCAGCGAGTGCGCGGCGAGCATTAGATTACCCATGACAAGGCTGCCGTCATAGACGCGGTGGGGCCAATCCTTGGGTGCCAGGACGATGATAAAGGCGGGCGCGCCGTAGAATGTGTCGAACCCATCCTCCCATCCGCCGATGCGGCAGTTGTCGGCGGCGATCATATCCCGCAGCTCTTTGTTCGTCACCGCGATCATGATGGGCGACTGTTTCCCCATGGCGCTGGCGGCGTAGAGTCCGGCCTCCATTATCTGGTCAATCAGTTCCGCCGGCGGCATGTCCGGCTTGAATTTGCGGATACTGCGGCGTTCCATCATCGCTTTGATTACTTCGTTCATTTTCCAGATTCCTTTCTTTCTGGCGCACAAGTTTAGCAAAACCCGTTCAGAAACTCAAACGGAAAAAGGCCGTTGGCGTCTTTTCGCCGACCTCTTCGCCATTTTGCGATTTTTTGCTTTTTTTGATTGTTACCGGCTTGGGTAATATGGTATGATAGTTGCGTTACTTTGGAGTTAGTGGGGATATTATGGTTTGCGAGCGCGGATCATAAAGAAGCTTGTCGCACGGAGGATGATGAGTAATGGCGAAGATTGACACAGACATTCTTTGCATAGGTGGAGGTGTGGCCAATTTGGCGGCCGCGCTTAAGTTAATGCGCACGCTGAAGGCCGCCGGTGTCGAGAAGTTGCCGCGGGTTACGGTGATTGACAAAGGCCGCAACCCGGGCAGCCACGTGCTTTCGGGCGCGGTGGTGGATCCTGACGGTTTCAAGGGTCTGCTTACCGACGACGAGATCGCGAAGATGCCGATCCAGACCAAGGTCAACAAGGAGGCTTTCCACCTGCTTCTGAATTCCAGCAAATCGTTCCCGATCCCTTGGGTGCCGCCGATGATGCAGGACAAGGGGATGCCGGTGGGGTCGCTTTCCAAGCTTACCGGGTATCTGGCCAAGCTTTGCGAGCAGGAAGGCGCCGAGGTTTACACCGGTTTCGCCGCGGTCGAGCTGATCGAGGACGGGGCTGGCCGGGTGGTTGGCGCCCGTACCGGCGACAAGGGGCTGGACCACGAGGGCAAGCCCAAGAGCAACTATCTGCCGGGCGAGGAGATTTACGCCAAGGCGGTGCTGCTGGGCGAGGGCGCGTGCGGGATTTTGACGGAAAAGCTGATCGCCAAAAAGGGTTTGCGCAGCCCGCGCGGCCACCAATCCTACGCGGTGGGCATCAAAGAGGTTATCGAGGTGCCGGCCAACGAGTCCCGCGTCGGGGAGATTATCCACACCTTCGGCTATCCCGCCGATATGAGCACCTACGGCGGCGGATTCATGTACCACGTGAGCGCCACCGAGGTGATGATTTGCTACGCTTATGCGTTGGACTACGCCCACGCGGAGGTTGATCCGCACTATATGTTCCGCCAGTTCAAGGCGCACCCGACGTTGGCCCAATACATCGAGGGCGGCAAGACAGTCGCCTACGGTGCCAAGGTAATCCCCGAAGGCGGTTACTATTCGGTGCCGGAGGTGGTGGCGGACGGCGCGTTGATTACCGGTGACGGAGCGGGGTTGGTGGACACGCTGCGCATCAAGGGCGTGCACATCGCGATGCAGTCCGGTTGCGCCGCCGCCGAGACCCTGGCCGAGTGCTGGCAGAAGAACGATTTCTCATACGAAATGCTGAAGGGATATTCCCGTCGGCTTAAGCAGACCTCTGGCTGGAAACAGCTCAAACGGGTCAAGAACGTCCGCGCCCCCTTCTCGGTGAACACTTTGCTGGGCGTTGCCGCCGCCGGTTGCGCGTGGGCTACGTTCGGCGCGTTCCCGTTCTGGATGGTGGGCATGGAACCCGACCATGAAGAGTTGTTGCCGCTCAAGGGCGGCCGTTTGCCCGAAAAGCCGGAACTGGCGGCGACCCCGACCTCGCCCGACCGCTTGACGGACGTTTTTATGTCCGGCACGATCCACGACGAGGATCAGCCCTGCCACCTCAAGATCAAAGACCGCGCCAAGTGCGCCGAATGCATCAAAAAGTTCGGCGCCCCGTGCCTGCGGTTCTGCCCGGCCGAGGTTTACCGTCTGGAGGACGGCGTTATTCACGTGGATTTCTCGAACTGCCTGCACTGCAAGACGTGCCAGATCAAGGATCCTTACCAGAACATCGAATGGACTTTCCCGCAGGGCGGGGAAGGGCCGCGTTACACCCGCATGTAGTTTTTGCTTGTTTTAAAAGGAGACACACCATGGACACGAAATTCAACCGTAGAACCTTCCTTAAGACTTCCGCCGCCGCGTCGGCGATCTTGCCCACTTTTAACATTCTGGCCGAAGATAAGGATGGGGTCATTGGCCCCGATGACGACCAGGTTAATGTTGCCGTGATCGGCTACGGCGCTGAAGGCGAAATCCTTACTGATGACCTGGTGAAGATCCCCGGCATCCGGGTCAAAGCGGTTTGCGACATTTGGGAACACCGCCGCAAGTTGGCCAGAGGCCGTCTAAAACACCTCGGGCACGTTGTGAAGGTTTATGAAGATTACCGTGAAATGTTGGACACCGAGGACAAGAACATCGACGCCGTGGTGGTTGCCACCCCGGACTGGATGCACGCCGAACATGCTTGCTACTGCCTGAGAAAGGGCAAGCCGGTGTATTGCGAGAAAGAGATGTCCAATCAGCTCTCCCGCGCCCGCGAAATGGTGCTGGCCGCCCGCGAGACGGGTTTGCCGCTCCAGATCGGGCATCAACGCCGCTCCAACCCGCGCTACATGCACGCGATTAACAACGTCATGCGCAAGAATAACGTTTTGGGGCGCATCACCCACGCCTACGGCCAGTGGAACCGCTCGGTAGCACCGTTCACCGTGGTCGGCGAGAAAATCCACATCCCGATTAAGACACTTCAAAAGTATGGTTATGAGAACATGGAGCAGTTCCTCAACTGGCGCTGGTTCGCTAAGTACGGCGGTGGCCCGATGGTGGACCTTGGCTCCCACCAGATCGACCTTTTCTTCTGGGTCTGGGATTGCGCTCCGATTTCGGTTACCGCTATTGGCGGCAACGATTACTACAACCGCCAGATGAACGACAACGTGATGGCGATTTACGAGTTCAAGACCAAAGAAGGGGTGGTCAACCGCGCGTTTTATCAGGTGCTTACAACCTCCTCCCGTGGCGGCTTCTACGAGCAGTTCATGGGCGAGCAGGGGTATTTGACCCTATCCGAGATTCCCGCCCGCGGCAACACCGCCGCCCCGGAACCCGGTTATGACTGGAGTAAGTTTGTCAAGATGGGTATCCTCAATGATGCCAAAGCCCCGGTCGCGTTGCAGGTGAAGCGCTCTTCCGACGCGTCACTCGACGCCCGCGTGACCAAGGCCGCCGCCGGTATGCCGTTGCCGGTGGATCTGCTTAAGCCCGCGCACATGCCGCATTTGGAGAACTTCTTCCTGGCCGTCCGTCGTAAGGATCCCAAACTGTTGAATTGCGACGCCGAGCTGGCGTATGAGTCCGCCGTGGCGGTATTGGCCGCCAACCGTTCGGTTGCGGAACACCGTACGGTCTATTTCAAGCCGGAAGAGTTCAAGGTTCCGGCCGATGCCAAGCACGACCCCGCGAAGGCGGCGGGCGAGCAGCCCAAGGCGTAAGCCTTTCGGCTGTGACGGCGCAAACGCAGTTCATCAACTTTCAGAGGATTTGACATGAAACAGTTTACATTTTACGCCTTGGCGCTCGCGGCGGCTACCGCCGGGGCCGCCGTGCCGTCCCACTGGGACGGCGGCCGGGTTCCGCCGGTGCACCGTTTGGCGGTGAAGGACGTGATGGGCGACGAGGTCGTTCCCTCCGACCCCAACGCGCTGCCGGTCAGCACCCGCCAAACCTGTAATATGTGCCACGATTACGAGGTTATCGCGTCGGGGTGGCATTTTAACGCCGGCGACACCAACGCCTGTCCCGGCCGGATGTCGGAGCCGTGGTTTATGATTGACCCCGCCACCGGCAGTCAGATTCCGGTGAGCCAGCGCGGTTATCCCGGCACCTTCACTCCGGAGGCCATTGGTATGGGCAGCTTTGAGTTCACTCATACCTTTGGGCGTAATTTCCCCGGTGGTGGTATCGGTGAGCCGGATGAGGAAGGTCTGGAGGATGGCCGTTGGAATGTTTCCGGACCGTTGGAGATTAACTGTTTCGCCTGCCACGACCAGACTGGTTTTTACGACCACAGCGAGTATGTCAAACAAGTCGTCCGCGAGAATTTCGCTTGGGCGATGAGTGCGGCAATGGGCTGGGGTAATGTTGACGGCATGGGCGAGCGGATGCCAGATTATTGGGGAATGCTCAACGGTTTGAATAAGGACGATAGCATTTTCCGCGTTCCCCCGAACATTTCCTATGACACAAAGCAGTTCGACTCAAAGAACCGGCTGGTGCTTCCGGTGGGTAAGCCGAAGAACCAGAACTGCCTAAACTGCCATGGCGTTAGCCAGAGCGGTGCGCCGAATATGGCGATTGACGGTGATATTCATCTGCGGGCGGGAATGTCCTGCACCGATTGCCACCGTAACGGCGCCGACCACAAGATCAGCCGCGGTTATGAGTGCAAAGAGACAATGAAATGCGATCTCACCGCTTCGCTCACCTGTGCCGGATGCCATGTGGCCGACAAGGGCAAGGCCGGTCGTTACGGTGCCCCGGCACCCAAGCACGTCGGTCTGCCGGTCTCGCATCTGGAGCAGCTTTCCTGCACGGTCTGCCACAGCGGGGTGACCAGAAACGGCGAGTTGGCCGAGGTTACCACCAGCCGTGCCAACCGGATGGGCGTTTACGGTCGGGCCAAATGGATTACCGATGCCCCGTATATCTTGGAGCCGGTGTTTGTGCGTAATTGCAAGTCTGGCAAGATCGAGCCTCGCCGTATGGCGTGGCCGGCTTATTGGGGAACCCGGACCGCAGACGGCGTAAAGCCGATTCCGGTTGAGAAGGTCTCCGAGATCGCCGGGCAAACGCTTTCGCCGATGAAGCGGGTAGGGGCGGTTTTGAAGATGTTGGATACCAACCCCAATATCGCCGCCGCCGGCCGTCGTCCGGTTTTCGCGGTTAACGGAACTCTCTACTCCGCGGATGTGGACGGAATTCCGGAGAAATTCGGTGAAAAGGCCGGGTTCAATGGTCTGTTTTATGCGATCGATCCTTCTCGTTCCAGTGAAGACGAAGATGTCGCTTCGGATGATGACGATAAGAATCTTTCCGAACAGGACAAAAAGATTAAAGCCGCGATTGCAGAAAAGTTCCGTGAAGAGGTGGAGGTTTGCCAAGGTTTGGCACCGGAAGATTTTGACCCGAACATGAACACTGAGAAGGTCGCGGCCGAACAGCTTAAGTTGTTCGACACCACGGTGAAGAGTTTGGTGGACGATAAGATTGCCGAAGAGAAAGAAGATTTCGACAAGTTGTCCGACGACGAGAAGAAATCTCGGAAAGATGAGATTCTGGACGAGGTCAATAGCGCTTTAACTGATGCGTTAAAGAAGCGTTTGGACAATATTAATGATGTTAAAAAGCAGACCATTGAGAATCTGATTACCACCATCGAGGCAAGTCCGTTCTATTCGGATGCTATCCAGAATACTGATGGCGAAGTCCGTCAGTTTTCCGGTGCGGTGGTCGCTTCGGGTAAACTGTTCTACCACAAGCTGGTGGATTTCTCGACGAACGACAATTCCGTGGTCACGTTGCCTCCCGAGCAGGCGGCGAAGCTTGACTTGGGTTTGGTTAACCTCAAGACGCAGGAGTTCAAGTCGTTGTTGCCGCAGGATGCCAGCAAGGCAGTGGTGGATTTGGCGGACAAGCCCCAGACCCTCACCGAGGAGATGGTGGCAGCGGCACTCAAGCAACTTGCTGACGCTGGTATTGAGAAACCCGTTTACATTGGACACGGACAGGTTTGGTCGCTTGAAAACGGTGAGTTGACTGCGAAAGAGGAAGCGGTCGCCAAGCCGGTCTCTTGGGCAGTTGGCCATGATGTCCGTCCCGCCCGGATGGCGCGCGGCGCGAAGCCGGTCAAGTGCGCGGATTGCCACACCACCGATTCTAAGTTCTTCTTCGGTAAAGTGGCCTCTACTGGTCCGCTGTTGACCGACAGGCGTTTGGTCAAGTGCCAGAGTGAGCTGATGAAGGTCAGTGGTAGTTACCATTGGGCGTTCGGCTCCATGTTCTTGGTGCGTCCGTTCTTCAAGATATTCCTTTGGGTGGTCTTTGCGATCCTCGCGCTGGTGGCGGTGGCCTTCACCGCGGCGGCGGTCCCGGCGTTCTTGAACAAATTTGGAGGTATCCCTTACAACACCAAGTGCGAAAAATGCGCCACGCTGTTTAACCGGTTGGCCGGTTGCGCGATGGGTTGCGCCGGACTCTATTTGGGTTGCTCAGGAGCTTGGGGCTGGTTGCGCGGCGGCATGACCGGGTATCTGCTGGTATTCCATCAGGTTGCCGGCGGGTTGTTCTGCGCGGCGTTGTTGGTGCTGATTTGGTTCCGCGGCGCGAACCGTTTGGCCACTCGCCGCTCCTTCTGGTGGATGTTGGCGATGTCGTTGGCGGTGTTAGTAGTGTTCACCGCAGTCGCCCCGATGATGACCATCTTTGGTGACGGTTGGCAACGCACTCTGCTTCAGGCGCACCGGTGCTCGACCTTCTGCTTCTTGGCGGTGGCGGCATGGATGCTCTTTTCGGGAGGCCGCAAGGAGTAGCGATTCTTTGTCGGGGAGCCGGACTTAGGTTGGCTCCCCGACGGTTTTGGAGGTTTCCGACAGCGAAAAGATGTCAGTGCCCGACCAGGTGATGAAGTTCGGCCATCAGGCGATGTGGACGCAGTTTGAGTTGTCCATTTATGGTGAGTCGCCTGAGATCGCGGAAAGTGCGGCTTATCAGGCGTTTAGTCTGGTTGACCGGATCGAAATGCAGATCAGCCGTTTTATTGCCATCAGCGAGGTCGCGATGATTGCCCGGTTGAAGCCTGGCGATGTTTACCGGGTCCACATCGAGACTATGAACCTGCTGCTGGAGGCCACGCGGATTTGCGCCGCCACCAACGGCATTTTTGACGTTACGTTGGGACCGGTGATGGATCTGCTCCGCAAGGTTGACCATCGCTGGAAAGCATTGGACAAGGAAGAGTTGGATTCGGCGCTGGCATCGTGCGGAATGAACCGGCTGGTGTTGGATCCAGACCACTTTATGGTGTCGGTGAAACCCGACCGCCGGAACCGACCGACGCCGCTGGAGTTGGACTTTGGCGCCATCGGCAAGGGATATGCTCTGGATTTGGCACGCGAATTGCTGATAAATGAATTTGAGATCAGCAATTTTATGATGCACGGCGGAACGAGTACCGCAGTATTTTGCGGCTCGATGGGTGACGGAGAACCCGGGTGGACGGTGACCGTAGGCGGCAACTGGCGCGAACGCGCAAAGTTGGACACGTTACGGTTGTCCGAAGGGGCGATAAGTTGCTCAGGGTTTGAGGAGCAGGGAAAGCACGTGGTTGACCCGCTGCACGGAATTGCGGCGGCGAAGTATGATGGTGCATGGTCGTATGCGCCGAGCGCTACTTGGGCGGACGGGCTTTCCACGGCGTTCCTGGGTATGGGCAGGAAAGAGATTGAAGCCGCCTGCGAGGCGCTTCCCGGTAGCGGGGCGCTGTTGGCACGGGATCAGGCGGTATGGATGGACAAGGTGCGTAGTCCTGTGCGCACCTGCGGAGCCTTCCCGCACTGTTAAAAAGGCACTATAAAGAAAGGAATAAAAATCATGAAATTCACAACAATCATGATGCTGTTGATGGCCGGAGCGGCCATGTTTGCCGGTGCGCAGGAGGGTAAAGTCACCCTTAACATCGTCAAACCGAAACCCCAGTTCAACGGAACCCCAAAGGATATCCGTTCCCCGAACTTGGAGCCGGCCCGCAACGGCAAGCCGCGGCCACCGATTGAAGTTCCGGCTGGTTGCGATAAGGTTATCTCCAAAGACTGCAAGGTGACCTCCAGCGATGACGAGCCGATCATCGGCGAGCTCGCCTACATCACTGACGGCGACAAAGAGCATGATGCCGCCACCTATGTGGAGATTAGCCCGAAATTGCAGTGGGTGCAGATCGACCTCGGCAAGGAGAAGGAAATCTATGCGGCGTGCGTTTGGCATTACCACGGCGAACCTCGCGTGTATCGCGATGTCATCTGCCAGATTTCCAACGATCCTGATTTCGTTGACGGCGTGGTGACCGTGTTCAACAACGACCACGACAACTCCGCCAAGCTCGGCAAGGGCAAGGACAAGGAGTACATCGAGACCAACGAGGGCCGTCCCTTCGCCTGCAACGGCACTAAGGGCCGTTATGTCCGCTTCTACAGCGCGGGCAACACCTCGAACGAGATGAACCACTATACCGAGATTGAAATTTACGGTCGTCCGTAAAACGGTCTTTCGACAATAAAGAAGCCGGGCCGCAGAAACGGCCCGGCTTTTTTTTTCTAAAAAATTATATTTTGTGGTTGATTTCGCCGGGCCGATTTGATATCGTATCACCCGTTTTCGTTTCGGGGGAACTTTTCCCGGTTTGAAAATGCCTCATGGTGTAATGGTAGCACAATTGACTCTGGATCAATTTGTTTAGGTTCGAATCCTAATGAGGCAACCATTGCGGGTGTAATTCAATGGCAGAATAGGAGCTTCCCAAGCTTCACACGAGGGTTCGATTCCCTTCACCCGCTCCATCCTCCCTCGCCTTTGCCATTCTTCCTTTTACGTGCCGCCAATACGGCATTTGCCCCGTCTTTCTTTTCCCTCACAGTGATTCTGCGCTTGCAAAGCCTTTTCCGGTGGGGTATAATTACGCCAGTTTTTTCAACGGAAAAGAAAGGTTGCACAAATGAGTGATTCCCAGCAGACCATGAAGATGTTGCCCGGCGATGAGATTCGCCAGATTATGTGGCGTTATTCTGACCGGTTTGATATTCAGATGGCCGTGATGGGCGCGCGTTCTGTGGCGCGCGGGCTGGTGGCCCGTTTGGTCGCGGACGGACAGCGCAATACCCACGAGTGGACGGATGCCAAGAACTCCATGTACAAGGCGTTCGACGATTCCGGCATTACCGCCGCCGGTCTGGATATGGAGTACGGCGGCATCATTGACGGCCCGCGCAATCTCGCGATGTCCCTGATTTCTTTTGAGCTTTCCTGGGTGGACGGCGGCGCCGCCACCACCAGTCTGGTGAACAACCTCGCATTGGGCCCGATCGTCGAGAAGGGTACCCCTGAACAGCGCGAGCGCTACATGAAACTGTGCGCCCCCGCGCAGCCCGGCGAGGACCGCAAGGTCTGGCGCGGCGCGTTCGCGCTTACCGAGCCGCTGCCGTATGTCGGCGTTGACACCGGAGTGCTTTCCGGGCGCGTCACCGTGGCGGAGTGGGAAGAGGGCAAGGAGCCGATCCTGCAGGTCGAGAAACGCGGCCGTTTCATCACCAACATGACCGTTGCCAACTTCGTCACCGCCGCCGTGGATACCGGCGATCCCCGGATTAAGACTTCCTGCATGGTAATCTTGGAGGATACCGACGAGGGTATCTTTGACCGCGGTTCCCCGACCTTGAAACAGGTCCACCAGCTTTCCAACACCCACGACCCGATCTTCTCCCTTAAGATCCCGGCGTCGCGGATTATCGGCGGCTACACCGTCAAGGACGGCGTAATCATCCCGAACATCACCCACAGCGAGATTATCGAGGCGGTGTTCGCCCGTACCCGCGTTGGGGTGGGGGTCATGACCTCCGCCAAGCTGCTTTCCACCATCGAGCCGGTCATCCGTTACCAGCGCGGCCGTTTCCGCGGCGCCGCCGGGGTCGAGGCCGGTTCCCCGCGTTACGATCTCGGCATCCAGATGAAGGAAGACGCCACCCAGCGGTTGGCTGACGTCTGGGCGACCGGTGAGGCGGCGGCTTCGCTGGGCTTCGCGATTTCCCGCGAGTACGACGAGCTGATCCAGCTGGAGAAGGACGCGGAGGCGATTCTTGCCGCGCAGGGCGCGTCGGCCGGGCGCGCCAAGCTGAAAGCGCTCCGTAAGCCGCAGCAGGAAGCGATAGAACTGCTGGGATTGTTGGCCAAACCGGCCGGCGAGCGCGACGAAGCCCGCATCGCGGAGTTGAGTCAGGACACCCTCGTCCGCTATGTCATCCTTTCGGCGGTTTGCAACGTGCATTGCCCGGCCTGTAAGCTGTGGAACACCGGTTACGGCGCCACCATGCTCCGCGAGGCGGTCAGCATGATGGGCGGTTACGGTATCACCGAGGATTGCCCGGGATTCGTATTCAACAAGTGGGTTGACGCTCAGCTTGAGGCGACCTACGAAGGTCCGGAAGTGGTGCAGCGCCGCCAGCTCAGCGTGACCATGAACAATCCGGTTTTCTTGGCGCAGGTGAAGCTTTGGGTCGCGGAGTTGCGCGCCCAGGAAGCGGCGAAGCCGGGTGCCGGCGCCGGCGCTTTGGCCGACGGTTTCGAGACTTGGCTCTGGACGCTCGATTACGTCGGGCGCACCAAGGACGCCGAGGGGCGCTCGCTCTCCCAGAGCCAGCGCCACGGCGTGGTGTTCTCGCTGGCTGACGCTTTGGCGTGGCTGGTCGCGGCCCGGAACCTGTTGGCGGATGTCAACGAGTTGGCCGATAAAGGCCCGCAGCACCCGGTGGTCGGTCCGGAGATCGAAGGTTACGTCAACACCTTCACGGACATCCAGCACATGCAGATCGCCCGTACCGTGGGCGAGGTCAACCGGATCTGCACCGAGCTGGTTTACGGTTTCGTTGACGGGCTTTCCGAGACCGACGGCGGCGATTTCCAGCGGTTGGTCGCCAAGTCCTCCGCCGATCTGGCCGGCGCCCGGATGGCGAAAGACCGCGTGGCCAAGGCCATCACCCAGGTGATGATTCCCGAGGCTTTGGATTATCCGATGTAATTGGTTTTCAGTCAGCCGCGCCGGGTTTCCGGCGCGGCTTTTTTTAATGGCGCGAAAACGCGCCGGAAAGTTTGGAGGCGGTTATGAAGTTTTTGCTGGTGGCGTTTTTGATGGCCGGGGTTGCGTCGGCGGGAGTGATTCAGATGCCGAGCACCTGCACGAATCCCGACGGTATGGCGGTTGACCCGCAGGGGCGGTTGGTAATCGCCGCGCCGAATTGCGATCGCAAACAGCCCGGCGCGGTGTTTAGGTTGGACGCGCCCGGCGGCACCCCGGTGAAATGGTTTGAGGTTCCGCCGCTGGCCGAGAGCGGTTATTCCCAGCCGATGGGGGTGTGCTTTGGCCCGGAGGGCGAGCTTTACGTGTGCGATTGCCAGAAGAAGGGTTTCGGGCGAGTGCTGCGCTTCACTTTCAAAGACGACCGCGTGGCTTCTTGCGAGACGGTTGCCGAGGGGTTGCACAACGCCAACGGCGTTAAGTACCTGAACGGCAGACTGTATGTGACCCAGGCGTTTTTGTTCGATGTGCCGCGCGGCGACGGTGCCGCCACGAGCGGGCTTTACATGTTCAACGCTTCCGACCGCAATGTGCGGGTGGGCAACACTCCCGCCGACCGCGAGTGCGTATTTTGCGATGTTACCCGCAACCCCAAGAATTCCTGCGGGCTAAACGGCGTGGCGGTAACCTCCAAGGGCGAGATTTATACCGGGAATTACGGTGACGGCCGCGTCTGGAAGCTTACCACCGGCGCGGACGGCAGGATCGTCAAGGCGGTGGAGGTGGTCCATCAGGAAGCGGGCGTGGTTACGCCGGACGGCTTGTGCGTGGACGCGGAAGACAACTGCTACATTGCCGATATGTTCGGGCGTCAATCGGTGAAGATTTCGCCGGACGGCACGGTCACGGTGCTTAAAAAGGACGGATTCAACCGCCCCAGCGAACCGTGCGTGTGGCGCGGCAACCTGTACATCGCCAACTACGGCGGCACCACGGTTGACGAGATGCCGCTGAAAAAGTAGCCTCTTCGGATCCAGCGGTTATTTCCAGTCGAAACGGAGCGCGTTCAACGTGTCGCCCTCCGCCGGCTGGAGTTCAAATGAAAATTGGCGCTGCCACTCCGAATGGTCGCAGCGGATTATCAGCTCGTTCCAGCCCTGCTTTAGCTTCAAAGAGAGCGGCGGGGCTTCGTTTTTGCCGCGTTTGAGCCCGCTTACCGCCACTTCAGCGCCGTCGAGAAACACGTGGAAACCGAAAGTTCCGGAGAATGTCGCGTTGCGGAACGTCGCACGGACCTCGCGGTCCTTGTCGCTCCAAATTTTCCGCATGGCGTAGAAAGAGTCTTTCTGCATCCCGAACCAGGACTGCATGTAATCGATCGACCACGGATTGAGCGCGCCGAGGTAATCGTGGCTGCCGGAGGTGAGCCGCCATTCGCCGACCGCGCTGACCGCCACAGGGCAGGGGGCGTTGGTGAGGTAGGTTTGGCCGTGCCAGATGGCGGGGAAATCAAACGGGGCGGAAACCCGCCACGGAGCCGGAATGGCAATGGCGGCCGACCCGATTTTTACCACGTTAGAAGCTGATTTCGGGGATCCGGTCACCGTGATTTTGCCGTTCCGCCCGGTTACCGACCGGGCATCCGCCTTCCAGCCGTCGGGCAGTTCAACCGCCAACGCGCCGGTATCGTCGCCGATACGGAACCACTCGATTTCATAAGAAAGCTGATCGGCGTTGGGGGTGTTCAGCGATTTGGCGAACAGCCGCCAGGAAACCTGAGCGGGCGTGGCGGGAACCATCGCGTTAAGACGTTCGGCGAAGCGGGCGTCCAGAAAATCCGCCGCCGCTTTTTCGCCCAGCGAACGGCACAGCTCCGCGCCCATCGCGAGGTTGCCGAGTTCGCGGGGGTGGACGAAATCCGGCGTGTCCTGGTAGTCCGGCGAGCGGGCGCGGATCTTGGCGAGCGCGCCGGCGAGCGCCCCTTGGTAATCCACCACCAGAACATTTTCTTCGCGGGCCAGCTCACGCACCATCGCGTCCATGCGGGCCAGCACCCGGTTTTTCGCGCTGTCCGGGTCGTTGGTGAGCGGCGGCACCGTGCTAATCAGCACAATGCGGGGTTTGGCCCGTTCCCGAAGGTGGTTGATCAAGGTGCGGTAGTTGGCTTTCCATTTCGCCATCGACTCGTCCGTGTCGCGGACGAAGGGACAGAGCACGTCGTTCATACCCAGCGAAACCACGAGCGCGTCAACGCGGTTGGTCAACGCGTCGCCAACGTTCAAGCCCGGCCACTGGGCGCTGTGGTTGTTGGACATCACGGTAGTCCTACGGGAGTTAGCCTCGATGCTGATCCAGCTTTCGACAGTATTCCCGCAGAAGCCGAGCGGTTTAAAGGTATAGTTGGCGTTGGGCGAGACCTGCGCCAGCGCGTTGGTGATTTGGTGGACGTAACCCCACTTGTGGCTGCGGGAGTTGCAGGTTATGGAATCGCCGCACAGAACCACGGTGTCGCCGGGCTTCAGCAACGGGGCGGGGTCGGATAAGACTTGACGGGGGATAGCCAGCGAGGCGGTCAATACCGGTGCGATCATTGCAAATTTACGGAAACTGTTCATTCCAATTGTCCTTCCATGGGTACGGGGAAAGTAATCGATGCCGGAGGGGGGAGTTTGGTGGGCCCAGCAGGGCTCGAACCTGCGACCAAAAGATTATGAGTCTTCCGCTCTGACCGACTGAGCTATGGGCCCAAATGACGCGCGAAAGTTACCAAATATCGCGGATAATGTCAAGCCATAGATTGACGAACTTTCTCACTTGTCCGACGGCGGGCGTTTTTCAAAGTATTCTTTGCCGCGGAAACGGAAGGTGCAGACCGGGCTGGCGCGGTTTTCCGCCAATTGCTCGTCCCACTGCGCCGGGCGCCGTTCTTTGGGCAGGGGGCAGGGGAAGTAGAAGTCGTTCTGGCGCAGCTCCGCCACCGCGCGGTCGAGTGCGACGCGGAACACGGTGTAGCCGATGTCGCCCCAGAGTCCGGTGGAAGGGAGGCAGAGCGTCCGTAGGGTGGTGACCGTGGACCAGTCCGGGTGCGACCATTCGCGCCGCCAGCGGTGGTCGTGGCCGTGGATGTAACCCGCCACGGCGCGGTTTTTGGCCAAGATTTCGGCGAGTTTTTTGTTGCCGATCTTCAATTCGTGCAACGGGTGGTGCGAAGCCACGAACAGCGGCTTTTTTTGCGCCTTGAGGTAGGTGGTGAGCCATTCCTGCTCGTTTTCGGGCAGAGCGCCGGGAACCGGGCCGCTGTATTCGCCGTCCTTGCCTTGGAGCGTGTCGAGCATCAGCAGGTCGGCGTGGGGCGTGACGGCGAGATGAACCTGAAGCCCCTCCACTAGCGAAGTCTTAACGGTGTCGGGGTAACGTTCCGCGAAGTTGCCCCGGCGGTCGTGGTTGCCCATGCCGATGGTGAGGGTGATACCGGCGTCGGTGAGCATTTTCAGGAAAGGCTTTGAGACATCGTAATCGCATCCCATGCCGTGCAGCCAGGCGAGGTCGCCGAACACCACCACGTTGCGCGGTAGCGGGCGCATTTTCAGGATCTCCGCCACGGCGTCGCGCAACTTGTCGCACGGGTATTTGGGGCTGTTCTCCTCGCCGCCGACGTGGACGTCCGAAAGAAACACGCACAGGGAAGCGTCAAAATCCGCCGGGGCGGCGGTGAACAGGGGTTCGTCGGCGCGGGCCAGCCCGGCGGCCCCGAAAAGCGCCAACCCGCGAACAAAATCACGTCGTGAAACAGCCATCGGTTTTCTCCGTTCAATGATTCCTCAACAATCGGATAGATTGTACCACTTTGGCCTAAAAAACGTCAATCCGATTCTTATTCGAGTCGCCGGCGCGAATTTTTTCATATTTTTTTCATTTAGCCCTTGCATTCACTTCCGCGATTTGATAAATTACTAGGACTTTTACCCCGAATAGGGTGAATTGCGGCAGGTGCCGCAATGCGAGATCTTTGACAGAGCAGGTGAACAAGGTGAGCGTCCAAGAGAGCAAAGCTGATAAAAAAGCGCAGACCGTCCAGGTTTCCGGGGCGGGCGTTGAGCTTTGCGACATGAGGAACATCGGGATTGTGGCGCATATTGACGCTGGAAAGACCACGACCACCGAGCGCATCCTTTTTTACGCCGGGCGCACGCATCGTTTGGGCAATGTAGACGAAGGCAACACCGTCACCGATTGGATGGTGCAGGAACGCGAGCGAGGGATAACCATCACCTCCGCCGCTATCACCTGCAACTGGAAGGGTAAAGAGATCAATTTGATCGACACTCCCGGCCATGTGGACTTTACGATAGAGGTAGAACGCTCATTGCGCGTATTAGATGGCGCAGTGGGCGTTTTTTGTGCCGTCGGGGGGGTACAGCCCCAGAGCGAGACGGTCTGGCGGCAGGCGGACCGTTATCAGGTGCCGCGGATAGCCTTTGTGAACAAGATGGACCGGATGGGGGCGGACTTCTACGGATGCGTGGAAGAGATTCGCACCCGGCTGCGCTCCAACGCGGTGTGCCTGGAGTTGCCGATCGGCAAGGCGGAGGATTTCGCGGGCGTGGTTGATCTGCTGGAGATGCGGTCGGTCTATTTTGACGAAGGCAGCGAAGGCCGCGACCTGCGTTACGGCGAGATTCCGGCGGGGATGGCCGACGAGGCGGCGGCGGCGCGGGCAAAGCTGTGCGAGCAGGTGGCCGAGGCGGACGACGAGCTGGTGGAGAGCTATTTTGAGAATCCGGAGCTGGACGCCGGGACGATTCGCAAATCGCTCCGCAAGTCGGTGATCGCGGGCAAGCTGGTGCCGGTGCTGTGCGGAACCTCGCTGCGGAACAAAGGGGTGCAGCCGCTGTTGGACGCGGTGGTGGACTACCTGCCCAGCCCGTTGGACCGTCCGGCGGTGACCGCCACGGATCTGAAGACCGGCAATCCGGTGGAGCGCGAGCAGAGCGTATCGGCGCCGTTGACCGCGCTGGTGTTCAAGATCGCCACCGACGCCTATGTGGGGCGGCTGTTCTTCATCCGGGTTTACGCCGGGGTATTGAAGAAGGGGCAGAACGTTTTCAACCCCCGGACGCGGAAGCGCGAGCGCGTGATGAAGATTGTGCGGCTCTTTGCGGACGAGCAGATTGAGGTCCAGGAGCTGGGCGCGGGGGAGATCGGGGCGCTGGTGGGGCTGAAGGAAGCCACCACGGGCGACACCCTGTGCGCGGAGAACCAGCCGGTTTATCTGGAGCGCATCGAGGCGCCGGAGCCGGTGATGTTCATGGCGATCGAGCCGAAGAGCAGCGCGGACAAAGACAAGCTGGCGACGGCGATGGGGCTGTTGGCCTCGGAAGACCCGACCTGCCAGGTCCGCACCGACCCCGAGACGGGGCAGACGATTTTGAGCGGAATGGGCGAGCTTCACCTGGAGATTCTGGTGGACCGCTTGCGCCGCGAGTTCAAGTGTGAAGCCAACACCGGCCGGCCGATGGTGTCGTACTACGAGACCGTGGGCAAGGCGGCCAAGACGGATTTCGTCTTTGACCGCGAACTGGGCGGCAAGCGCCACTACGCGCGGTTGGCGGTGGAGGTCGAGCCGCGGAAACGCGGGAGCGGCCATGCGGTGGAGGTAACCTCCGCAGCGCTTCGGGAGCTGCCGGACCAAAAGCTGGCGGAACTTTTGAAGCAGGGATTGACGGACGGCATCCTGACCGGAGTGCTGGCGCGGTATCCGATGACGGACGTGCTGGCGAAGGTGACGGGTGTCGTGGTAATTGATGAAGAGACGGCAACAGACGTGGCTTTTAGAACCGCGGCCGTAATGGGGTTCCGCGAGGCGGCTTTGGCTGCCGAACCGGAATTGCTGGAGCCGATCATGTCCCTCGACATCGTGACTCCCGGCGAATACGTCGGCGAGATCATGGGGGATATTAACGGCCGCCGCGGTTCTGTGCGGGAGTTGGCCACGCATGGCGACATGCAGGTCATCCGCGCGCAGGTGCCGTTGGCAGAACTGTTCGGGTACTCAACCGCGATCCGGTCGCTTAGCCGCGGCCGCGCCAGCTATACGATGGAACCTGGCGAATTCGCGGTCGTGCCAAGGGCGGTTAAGGAACAACTACTGAATAGGTAAGGATAGAATGCAAAGTCAACGCATACGCATTCGTTTGCAGTCCTACGATCATAGGTTACTGGACCAGGCTGTCGGAGAGATCGTCGACACGGCACGTGGTACGGGCGCGCAGGTGGTGGGGCCGATCCCGCTGCCGACGCGGATTGAGCGTTTTACGGTCAACCGCAGCCCGCATGTGGACAAAAAGAGCATGGACCAGTTTGAAATGCGCACCCACAAGCGGTTGCTGGACATTGTGGGCCCGACGGCCAAGACGGTCGACGAGCTCAAGAAGCTGAATCTGCCGGCCGGCGTGGATATCACAATTCGCATCTAAAGAGAGGTGACACCATGGAAGGCATTATTGGCAGAAAGATTGGCATGACCCAGGTTTACGACGGAGAGGGCCGTCGAATCGCCGTTACGGTGATTGAGGCCGGACCGTGCCCGGTGGTTCAGGTCAAGACCCCTGAAACCGACGGCTACAGCGCGGTTCAGCTCGGTTTCGACGAGTACCCCGCAGCCGACTACAAGCGGAACGAAGCCGCGGCGAAAGCGGCCGAGGCGGCAGCCGCCAAGGCCAAGGAAGCGGGCAAGCCCGAGCCGGCGTATGATGTGGCCGCCTACACCCACCGCCTCTCCAAGGCGCAGGTGATGCATTTCGCGAAGGCGGGCGTGAAGCCCTGCCGCCACACGCACGAGTTCGCGCTGGACGACGGCGAGGCCGCCAAGGCCGGCGACACCGTGACGGTCGGCATTTTTGACGGCATCAAGTACGTGGACGTTTCCGGCATCACCAAGGGCCGGGGCTTCGCGGGCGTGGTTCGCCGTTACCGGATGGGCGGTGGCCCGATGACCCACGGCGGCCACTCCAAACGCCGTATCGGCGGTATCGGGGCGCGCGACCTTCCCGGCTGGATTGAGAAGGGCAAGCGCATGCCTGGTCACATGGGTGCGGTTAACCGCAAGGCCCGCAACCTGGAGGTCGTCCAGGTCCGCGGCGCGGACAATCTGTTGCTGGTCGCGGGATCGGTTCCCGGCCCGAACGGCGGCACGTTGATTATCCGCAAGGCCCTGAAGAAGTAACTCAATTTGCGGTGCGGCGTCGGCCGCGCTGAAGGAATACGAAATGAGTACGATTAAGGTTTTTAATCCGGCTGGCGAAGCCGCCGGCGATCTGACGGTGGCGGACGAGCTGCTGGTTCTGGACCGCGGCGCCCAGGCCGTGAAAGACACGGTGGTCGCAATCCGCAACGGGATGCGCGCCGGGACCGCCTGCACCCTTTCCAAGGGCGAGGTGGCCGGCAGCAACAAGAAGCCGTGGAAGCAGAAGGGCACGGGTCGCGCCCGCGCCGGTTTGCGCCAGAGCCCGGTGTGGCGTGGCGGCGGCGTGGCGTTCGGGCCCAAGCCGCGTGATTATTCGCAAAAGATCAACCGCAAGGTGCGCCAGCTGGCGTTCACCCGCGCGTTGAGCGACCGGATCGCCGAAGGTCAGGTGCTGGTGGTCGAGAAGTTCGACTTCGAGCCCAAGACCAAGGCGCTGGTGGCCCTGCTGAAGAAGCTGGGTCTGGAGCGTAGCGTGCTGCTCGTTACCGAGCAATACGAAGAGAACGTGATCCTGGCCTCCCGCAATCTGCAGAAGATTGAGGCGGCCAAGGCGTCGGAAGTTGATGTTTACTCGCTGCTGCTTTACCGCACGATCGTGGCGACGCGGGCGGGGTTTGAGGCGCTTAAGGCCCGCATGGCCGCGCCGACCAAAAAAGAGGTGAGTGAATAATGAAACACGCCGACATTATCCGCCGGGTGATCATCACCGAGAAAGGCACCAAAATGGGGCTGGAGAACCGCTTCATGCTCGAGGTCGATAAAGCGGCCAACAAGTATGAGATCAAGCAGGCGGTCGAGGCCCAGTTCGGCGTGCACGTCCTCTCGGTCAACACCCAGACGTTCAAAGGTGAGTTCCGTACGTTGCGCAACCGCCGCACGGTCCGCACTTCCACCTGGAAGCGCGCCATCGTGAAGGTGAAGCCCGGCGAGCGGATTGAGATCATCTAACCTGAGAAGGAAACTATAGCCATGGGGCTGAAAACATTCAAACCAAGAAGCGAAGGTCTGCGGCAGCGTGTCGCGCTGACTTTCGATGAGATTACCGAGAAGAAGCCCGTCAAGCGGCTCACCGAGCCCTTGAAGAGCAAGGCCGGCCGCAACAACAAGGGCCGGATTACGGTCCGCCACCGCGGTGGCGGAGTTAAGCGGCGTTACCGCATCGTGGATTTCCGCCGCAGCAAAGTGGGCGTCGCGGCCACGGTGGAAGCGATCGCGTACGATCCCAACCGTTCCGCCAACCTGGCGCTGCTGAAATACGCCGACGGCGAGTTGAGCTACATCCTCGCCCCGAACGGTCTGGCGGTGGGCGCCACCGTCATCTCCGGCCCGGATGTCGAGCCGACGGTCGGCAACGCGCTGCCGCTGGGCAAGATCCCGCTGGGAATGCAGGTGCACAACATCGAGCTGGTCCCCAACGAGGGCGGCAAGGTCGCCCGCGCGGCCGGCAACGCCTGCCAGGTCATGGCGAAAGCCAACGGTAAGGTTACCCTGAAGATGCCGTCCGGCGAAGTCCGGATGTTCGACGAGCGCTGCATGGCGACGGTCGGGCAGGTTGGCAACATCGAGTGGGGCAACGTCAAGCTGGGCAAGGCCGGCCGCAAGCGCTGGATGGGCATCCGCCCGACGGTTCGCGGTGTGGCGATGAACCCGGTTGACCACCCGATGGGCGGTGGTGAAGGCCGTACCTCCGGCGGTGACGATCCTGTGTCGCCGTGGGGCAAGCTGGCCAAGGGCGGCAAGACCCGTAGCCGCCGCAAAGCGAGCGATAAGCTGATTGTTAAGCGGAGAAAGTAACGCATGGCACGTTCAATTAAAAAGGGACCTTACGTCGAGCAGAGCCTGATGGACAAGGTCGAAAAAATGAATGAGTCCGGCAAGAAGCAGCCGATCAAGACCTGGTCGCGCCGTTCGATGATCCTTCCGGATTTCGTTGGGCTGACTTTCGCCATTCACAATGGCAAGCAGCACATACCGATCTTTATCACTGAAAACATGGTTGGACACCGCTTGGGCGAATTCGCCCCCACCCGCACCTTCAAGGCGCACGGTGCCCACACCGACAAGGCGACGAAGTAGGGGATCGAGCATGAGTGATATCAAGGAAGTTACGGCGATTACCCGCAATGCCCGCATGTCGGCCATGAAGGGCCGTCCCTTGGCCCGCGAGTGCCAGGGCAAGACGGTTGCGGAAGCGCTGATGATTGTGGAGTTCAGCCCCAAAAAGGCCGCTTCGATCCTGAAGCAGACCATCAAGTCTGCGGTGGCGAACGCGAAGAACAACTATAACATGGACGTGGACACCTTGAAGGTTAAACTCTGTGTGTTTGACGAGGGCGCTCGGATGCGCCGGTTCTGGCCGCGGGCACGCGGCAGCGCCAGCCCGATCGCGAAACGGTTGTGCCACTGCAAGGTGGTTCTTGTCGGCGAAGGCGAGTAGCGCGGCAAATAAGGAGTCAAAACAACAATGGGACAGAAAGTAAATCCGATTGGGTTCCGCGTCGCGGTTGACAAGCAATGGGGCAGCCGTTGGTTCGCCACCAAGAAGGACTTTGGTGCGCTTTTGGCGGAAGACCAGATGATCCGCGAGTTCGTCAAGTCTCGTCTTGAGAGCGCGGCGATCACCAAGATCATGATTGAGCGCTACGCCAACCGCGTGAGGATTAACCTCTTCACCGCGCGTCCTGGGGTAGTGATTGGACGTAAGGGCCAGGACGTGGACAAGATCCGCCAGGATTTGTCCAAGAAGACTGGCAAAGAGATTTACCTCGAGATCCGTGAGGTGCGCGATCCGGACGCGAACGCGCAGCTGGTGGCGGAGAGCATCGCGCAGCAGATCGAGAAGCGCGTTGCGCTGAAGCGCGCGATGAAGCGCGCCGAAAAGACCGCCATGGACATGGGTGTCGACGGAATCAAGATCCGTTGCAGTGGCCGCATCAACGGCGCGGAAATCTCCCGCGTCGAGTGGAGCAAGCAGGGCAAGGTCCCTCTGCACACGTTGCGTGCGAACATTGACTACGGTTTCACCGAGGCCCACACCACCGCCGGTCTGATCGGCATCAAGGTGTGGATCTGCAAACGCGATGATTTCCAGCCGGTTCGCACCGGCAGACCAAGGAGGGGAAAAGATGCCTCTAATGCCTAAGCGGGTTAAACACCGCAAGCAGTCGAAGGGAAACCGCGCCGGCTACGCCACCTCTGGCGCCCAGCTGGCGTATGGCGAGTATGGGCTGAAGGCCCTTGACCGCGGCTTCCTGACCAGCACCCAGATCGAGGCGTGCCGTGTCGTGATCAACCGCGAGATGAAGCGTAAGGGTAAGCTGTGGATCCGCATCTTCCCCGACAAGCCGGTCACCCGCAAGCCGATCGAAGTCCGTATGGGCGGGGGCAAGGGTAACCCGGAACTTTGGGTCGCGGTCATTGTGCCCGGCAAGATTTTGTTCGAGGTCGGCGGCGTCACCGACGCCGTGGCGCGCGAGTGCATGCGCCTTGCCGACACCAAGCTGGGCATCCGTACCCAGCTGGTTACCCGCAACGTGCCGACTGGAGCGTAAGCGATGAAAGCAAGAGAGTTGAGAGAGTTGGGGATCGACGGGCTCGATACCCGGATTAAAGAGGTGTCTGCCGAGTTGACGACGCTTAAGATCCGGCACAAGTCGGGCGCGGACGTCGAGAAACCGGGGCGCATCAAAACGTTGCGCCGCGAGGTTGCCCGCATGAAGACGGTGCGGACGGAACTTGAACGGGGAGCGAAGTAACATGGCAGAGCAAAGCATTCGTGGCCACCGCAAGGTCCGCAAGGGCGTCGTGGTGAGCAAGAGCGGCGAAAAGACCGTGGTCGTTCAGGGCGAGCGCCGCGAGCGTCACCCGATCTACGGCAAAGTGGTCCGCAGATTCAAGAAGTATCATGTGCACGACGAGGCGAACACCGCCCAGGTTGGCGATGAGGTCACCATCATGGAGACCCGTCCGTTGAGCGCGACTAAACGCTGGCGCATCGTGCCGGCGGAGGAGAAGTAGCCATGGTTCAGGAACAGACTGAATTGGTGGTAGCGGACAACACCGGCGCCAAGCGCGCCATGTGCTTCCGGGTGCTCGGTCAGCGTAAGCGTTTCGCCTACATCGGCGACGTGATCCGCGTGGCGATCAAGGAAGCGACTCCGACCGGTTCCATCAAGAAGGGGCAGGTTTGCACGGCGGTTATCGTGCGCACCGGCCATCCCATCAAGCGCGATGACGGCTCGTTTGTGCGTTTCGACCAGAACGCCTGCGTGATCGTCGATGCCAAGATGAACCCGGTTGGCTCCCGCATTTTCGGGCCGGTGGCTCGTGAATTGCGCGACCGCAACTACATGAAGATCATCTCCCTCGCCCCGGAAGTGGTGTAAGGGATGGTTAACGCGAATCGGGTGACCGCGCCAAGCTCCAAAATGATAATTTATCGTTTTTGGGGCTTGATTGTGCGGCCCCGATTTGATACTATTTGAAATTCAACAGTTGGGCGCGGAGGGTTTCCGCCCCGCTGGCGGTTTCAGTTAATGCGTGAGGTCGCTGCAGCCAGTACCTGCAAAACGTTCACGCGAAAGGAATGCAATGAGTATTGCGAGAATCAAGAAAGACGACACGGTGATCGCCATCGCGGGCGATGACGCCGGAAAGACAGGCAAGGTCCTTCGCGTTCTCCCCAAAAAGGGGATGGCGGTTGTCCAAGGCCTGCATATCGTGAAGAAAGCCATCCGCCGCTCGGAAAGCGCCCCCAACGGAGGGTTCATCGAGCGTGAGGCTCCGATCCATCTGTCAAACCTGATGCCCTTCGATCCTGAAGCGAAGAAGGGGGTCCGCATCAGCCGCGTCCGCGAGGGCGACAAGCTGATCCGCAAGTCCAAGGCGACCGGCAAGGCGCTTGACTAAAGGAGTTCCGAGATGGCAAGACTTTTAGATGAATTCAAGACGACGTTGGCCCCGAAGTTGCAGGAGCAGCTCGGCGTGGCCAACAAGATGCTCGTCCCCCGCCTCCAGAAAATCGTGATCAACATGGCTTTCGGCATTGTGGAGAAGGACGTGCAGAAGCAGCTGGTCGATGACCTCGCCAAGATCACCGGTCAGAAGCCCATGCTTTGCAAAGCCCGCAAGAGCATCGCCAACTTCAAGTTGCGCGAGGGAATGATTGTCGGCGCCAAGGTAACGCTGCGCGGCGCGCGGATGTTTGAGTTCGCCGACCGTCTGATCAACAGCGCGTTGCCCCGTATCCGCGACTTCCACGGCGTTCCGAAGCGTGGTTTCGACGGGCGCGGCAACTACACGCTCGGCTTGAAAGAGCACTCGATTTTCCCCGAATTGGTGGACACCACCGTGGCCGTCGATGACGGCATGGACATCACTTTCGTGACCTCGGCGGCGGACGACAACGGCGCCCGCAAGTTGCTGGAGATTCTGGGTATGCCGTTCATCGGCCGTTAAGGAGTAGTTGAGTTATGGCAAAAACCTGTTTGATCGTCAAGTCCAAGCGCGCGCCGAAATTCAAATCGCGCGGATACTGCCGCTGCTCCCGCTGCGGGCGCGCCCGCGGCTACATCCGTAAGTTCCAGCTCTGCCGTCTGTGCTTCCGCGAGCTGGCCGTTTCCGGTATGATTCCGGGCATCACCAAGGCGAGCTGGTAAGGAGATTTTTCAATGACAGATCCGATTTCTGATATGCTGCTGCGTATCCGCAACGCCATCAAGGCCGGACACGCCACGGTTGATATCCCCGCCTCCCGTATCAAGGGCGAGATCGCCCGCGTGATGAAGGAAGAGGGCTATATCTCCGACTTCACGACCACCACCGAGATCCCTCGCGTGATGACCGTCGAGTTGAAGTACAACGAGCGGGCCGAATCGGCCATCCGCGGTCTCCGCCGCGAAAGCCGTCCCGGCCTCCGCAAATTCTGCGGCACCAAGGAGATTCCCGTGGTGCTGGGCGGGCTGGGCATCGCGATTCTTAGCACCTCCGGCGGCATTCTGAGCGGCAAAGACGCCAAGAAGCGCAACCTCGGCGGTGAGTTGATTTGCACGGTTTGGTAAGGGGGACAGTACAATGTCGAGAATTGGTAGACAGCCCATCGCGATCCCTGCCGGGGTTGAGGTGAAGGTTGACGGTAGCCGGGTTACGGTGAAGGGCAAGCTGGGTGAGCTGACCCGCGTGTTGTGCGACGGGATCGGCGTTTCGGTTGACAATGGCCAGATTACGGTCTCCCGCCGGGACGATTCCCGCGAGCAGAAGAGCTTCCACGGCCTCTCTCGCACCCTGATCAACAATATGGTGATCGGCGTTTCCCAGGGCTACAAGAAGGCCCTCAATATTGAAGGTACCGGTTTTAAGGCGGTGCTGAACGGCAATGTTTTGAGCATGTCGCTCGGTTTCGCCTCTCCGAAGGATTTCCAGATCCCTGACGGACTCAAGGTGACGGTTGACGCCAACGGCGTGAACATCACGGTTGAGGGTTGCGACAAAGAGCTGGTCGGCGATTCCGCCGCCCGCATCCGCAGTTACTATCCGGCCGAGCCTTACAAGGGCAAGGGTATCAAGTACGTCGGTGAGAAGATCCGCCGCAAGCAGGGTAAGACGGTGGCGTAACGCCGCCTGAACGGAGTTTTACAACATGAGTTTCAATCGTAAAGATCAGCGGGCTATCCGCCACATGCGCCTTCGCCAGCGCATCAAGGGCACGGCGGCCCGTCCCCGCATGGCCATCTTCATCTCGAACAAGCACATGTACGTGCAGTTCATCGATGACCGCGCCATGACAACGTTGGCTTCGGCTTCCACCATCAAGGATAAGAAGCCCTGCAACATCGAAACCGCAAAGTGGCTTGGCGAACAGGCCGCCGAAGCGGCAAAAGCTAAGGGTATCTCCATTGTGGTGGTTGACCGCGGTGGATTCAAGTTCCACGGCCGCGTGAAGCAGATTGTCGATTCCGCAGTGGCCGCCGGTCTGAAAATCTCGGAGAAGGCTGTCGCCGCGACGGCCGAGGAGACTAAATAATGGCAGAGAAATTCTCCCGCAGGGACGAGCAGCAGAGTGACATGATCGAGCACGTGGTGTTCGTGAACCGTTGCGCCAAAGTGGTCAAGGGTGGCCGCCGTTTCAGCTTTAGCGCTGTCGTGGTGGTCGGTGACGGCGAAGGGCACGTTGGTTTCGGCTTCGGCAAGGCCAACGAGGTTAGCGATGCCATCCGCAAGGGCGGCGACGCCGCGCGCAAGAATATGATGAGCGTCAAGCTCTCCGGCAAGACGATCCCGCACGAGGTTACCGGCGTTTGCGACGGTGGCCGGGTGTTGCTTAAGCCCGCGCCTGACGGCACCGGTTTGATCGTCGGCGGCGGCATGCGCCCGTTGCTTGAGGCGGCTGGCGTCCGCGACGCGGTCGGTAAATCGCTCGGCTCCAAAAACCGTTTGAACGTGGTCAAGGCGACGGTTGACGCGCTGAACCAGTTGCGCTCCGCCGATGAAATCGCCGCTGCCCGCGCTTAACCAGAAAGGTTTCCATCATGGATCTCTCTTCACTTAAAAACACCCCCGGTGCCCGCAAGACCCGTAAACGCGTCGGTCGCGGTGCCGGTTCGGGTTTGGGTAAAACTTCCGGCAAGGGCCAGAAGGGCCAGCAGTCCCGCAAGGGCCACAAGGGCAAGCTCGGGTTTGAAGGCGGCCAGATGCCGCTCATCCGCCGGCTCCCGAAACGCGGCTTCAAGAACCCCAACCGCCTCAATTTCTTGGCGGTAAACGTTTGCACGTTGGATAAGTTCGCTGAAGGCACCGAGGTTACCTTGGATTTCCTGCGCGAGCAGGGGATGCTTGGCGCCAAGTTTGACGGCGTGAAGGTGCTCGGCAAGGGCGAGTTGACCAAGAAGTTGACCGTTAAGGTTAACGGGGTCAGCGCCTCCGCCAAGGCCAAGATCGAGGCCGCCGGCGGTACCGTGCTTCCGTTGCGCGACGGTCCCAGCTTCCAGGAGAAGCGGAAGGCCGCCGGTCTTGCCGCCCGCAAAGCGGCAAAGGCTAGCGCCAAGGCGAAAGCTTAGCGTTTGCATGCCGGGGGCGCCCACCTTGAAACGGCGGACGCCCCGCGGCTTAACCTGTTTTATCGTCACTTTTTAAAGGGTGCTTCATGCTCAAGACATTTGCAAACACCTTCAAAATCCCTGAGTTGCGCAAGCGCATCCTGCTGACTCTCGGTTTGGTGTTCATCTGCCGTATGCTGTCCATGATCCCGACTCCGGGCGTGGATTGGCAGACGCTCTCCAAGGCGTTGGATGCAATCCGCGAACAGTCCGCCGGCGGCGGCGTCATGGATTTCTTCAACCTTTTCAGCGGCGGTGCGCTGGGACAGTGCGCGGTCGGCTTCCTAAGCATCTGGCCTTACATCAGTGCCCAGATTATCATCCAGCTGCTTACCGCGGTTATCCCGCAGCTTGAGCGTTTGTCCCGCGAAGGCGAATCGGGCCGCATGAAGCTGGCTGAATACACCCGTTACCTTACCATCGGCATCTGCGTGTTCCAGTCGTTTGGTATCACCACGCTGCTGCAAAACCCTTCTTCGATGGGGTTGGGTAACATCACCATCGTCACCACCCCCGGTCCGTGGTTTGTCATCATGACCGTGATCTGCATGACCTCCGCTTCGCTCTTTGTGATGTGGTTGGCCGACCAGATCACCCAGCGTGGTATCGGCAACGGCGGTTCGCTGATCATNNTCATCATGATCAACATCACCTCGCGTTTGCCCGCGGCCTGCCTTGAGGCGTGGCAGCGTTATTTCGGCGTCGAGGGGATGGAAGCCACCCACAGCCCGGTCGAGTTGCTGATTTTGCTGGCGTTCGGTTTCGCGGTTACCATGGGTACGGTTATGATTACCCAGGGCTTGCGTAAAGTCCCGATCCACAGCACCCGCCGTTCGGTGGGAGGCGGCAACACTTACGGGATGCAGCAGACTTATATGCCGCTGCGCGTGAACTACACCGGTGTTATGCCGATCATCTTTGCCGGCCCGCTGATTACGTTCCCGGCTATGTTGCTTAGCCGTATTCCGGCTGAGGCCACGAATCCGGTCTTGGGATGGTTGCGTGGGTTGGGAATTAAGCTTGTCGATTTCACCAGTCCGTTGCATCTGACCATTTATTCCATCCTGATTATGTTCTTCTGCTTCTTCTGGGTCGCCACGCAGTTCAATGCCGTGCGCATCTCCGAGAATCTGAAGCGCGATGGTTCGTATGTGCCCGGCGTCCGTCCCGGCCGTGCCACGGCGGAGTATTTGGATGCGTTGATGACTCGTGTCACCTTGATCGGCGGCATCGGCTTGCTGATCATCGCCCTGTTGCCGCAGGTTTTGCGCGGCTTCATGAAGTTGCCGTGGGAAATGGCTTCCTTCTTCGGCGGCACCAGCTTGCTGATTATCGTCGGTGTGGCGCTGGATACTTTGCGCCAGATGGAGTCGCACTTGCTGATGCGCAATTATGAGGGTTTCCTCCGTCACGGGCAGCTCCGCAGCCGGCGTTAACCGGTTTCAGCAGTTTTGCTTTAATGAAAGGCATCCGGCTTTGCCGGGTGCCTTTTTTGTTTTAACGTTCGGGTTTAATCTTTACGGCTTTACAAATCCGGCCATAATAATGTAGCATATTGATGTCGATTAGGGATTGTTTATATGGTTATAACCATTGCGGAGGGGGTATGGGACGCGTTTGTTTCGCTTTGTTGTTGGCGGCGCTTTTCGTTGGATGTAAGACTCCCAGTATCGAAGGGAATCGTCCGGTGGCTAAACGCATTGTTTGGGTAGGGGTGGACGGTTTTGGCGCGCAATGGATTCCGTGGGACGTGATGCCCAATCTCACTAAGCTAAAAGGGGAAGGGCTGTTTGCCGTTGGGCGCGACTGTTTCCCGACTTCATCCGGCATCAACTGGGCAACGGCGATGTTCGGCACGGTGGTGGAGATCCACGGTTACCGTAACTGGAACAGCAAAAAACCTGACGTGCCGGCGTTTGAGGTAACCGACCGCGGCATACCTCCATGCATCTTCCACGAAATTAAGCGCCAGGATCCTTCCGCCTATACCGTGTCGGTTTACAACTGGGACGGTATCGGCTTCGTCCACGCCACTAACGAGATCGATTATGTCCGTTATTTTTCGGAAGGTTCGCTTGAACGCCGCGATGATGACGCTTTGGCGGCCTGCCTTGAACAATTAAAGGAACACCAGTCAAAATTGACCTTCCTTTACCAGCATCTGCCCGACTGCTATGGCCACAAGAGCGGGTGGGGGTCGCCGGAATTTACCAATGCCTGTATTCACGTGGATCAAAATCTCGGCAAATTGGTTAAGGGTTTGGAGGAGATGGGATTGCGCGAAGACACCGTAATTCTTCTGGTCGCGGATCACGGCGGCGAGGGAAAGAAGCACGGCATGCCCCTGTTGTGTTGTTTCGAGATCCCGTTCTTGGTGTCCGGTCCGGCGGTGAAGCGCGGTTTCCGTCTCCGTGAGCCGGTGCTTCTGGCGGATACCGCCCCGACCATCGCCGACCTGCTCGGTTATACCGTCCCTGAAACGTGGCGCGGCCGCCCGGCGGTTGTGCCCAAATGACGCCATTACAACAATAAGGCTTGGAGTTGATATGAAAAAGCCATTCGATGCAATTTTAGCGGTTATGTCCGTTTTTGTCACCGGGGGAATTTTGGCGGACGGAGTGTCGGCGCGCTCCTATGTGCAGAATGGGTTGGTAGCCTGTTATGACGGCATCGAAAACGCCGGTTTGGGAAAGCACTCCGACAGTGCAAGAGAGTGGGTGGACTTGACCGGCAACGGATTTAAAGGGGTGTTGGGACCCGCTGTCACTTGGTCGAAAAACGGTTGGGTAAACGATGCGGACGGCCAACCCGTAGTGGTCACGAACACTTATCTTTCCGCGGTTACCGGGTCGCGAAAATTCACCGTGGAGTTTGCCGCTAAACCTGACCGCGCCAATGAGCGCGAAGCCTTTTTCAGCCAGTTCAGCGCGCTTCACTCCTTCACGTTCGAACACAATTCCGGCGGTAACCCCAAAACCGGAAGGATTCGTATCTACGGGAATCGGGCGTTGCCGGCCGGGACGGATTTCTCCGTGATGTCGGGTGCGGTGGTCGGTGCGGGGGAGTGGGCGTCCGTTTCCGCAACGCTTACGCCGGAATCGCAAACTATCTGGAAGAACGGGAGCAGAATTCTCGCGACCACCGGTACCGTTAGCGTATTGAACTGCTCCTGCGAAAGTGTAATCGGTGGCGAGCCTAGACGCGCGGACATGGCGTTTAAGGGTACCTACCATGCTTTCCGCCTGTATAACCGGGTGCTGAGCGATGACGAGATAGCATTAAACGCGGCTATTGATGCGATAAGGTTCAATGGCGCGTCCCCGAAGGATTTTAAGTTGTCCGGCGGATATTCCTTCGACGATAAAGGCAATTTGCTGGTGATGGTCACCGCTGTCACATACGCCAACGACGGCGGCATGGTAAAGGTTGACGGTGAAGAGCCGACGAAAATGACCACCGTAATAATCAAACAGGACGGGTCGGAAACCGTAACTATAACCGCTTTGCCGGATGCCGGTTACGAATTTGTGGCCTGGACGGGTGACATCGGTTCCGTTGCATTCGCATCAGGTTCCGCCTCCGACGCCCGGATTACGATAACCGCCCAAAACGCGGGATCACTGAAACCGGTATTCAGGAAGACGGGAACCGTAAAACGTTGACCTGGCGGGGTCAGTAGATTTTTTCGTATTCGCCCTTGCCCAAACGTTTCAGTTTGGTAAACCCGGCAGCTTTTGCCCGGTCGTCCAATTTTGATTTTGAACGGCCGATGGCCGGTGCGCTGATTACCCTTTTAATCGGGGCACCGCATTTGGGGCAGACGGTCAGATGCGGGTCGTGGATGGACTGCACGGTTTCAAAACCGTTTGCGCAGTAAGGGCAGCTCTTTTTAGCATCAGCGGCTTCGTAATCGTATGTGGGCATGGTTTAACCCCGCTATGACAAATCGAACGATATCAGCCCGTCGCTGACGGTGATGTCGTTAAGTTTGCCGCCCAATTCAATTTGCCGCGTTTGGGCGAGCGTTTTCAGCGCTACGGTCAGGGTGCTGCCCGACACCGCGAGTCCGGGTTTGCCGGCCACCATGCCGGCCACCTGCGACATCAATTGTGAAGCGACGGTCGCGCCGCCCATCATGGCCAAAGACACCCGCTCCAGCGTGATGTCGAGGGCATTGCCGCCGTCTGCCGGCGCGAGCCGCAATTGGGCTTCCACCGGAACCGGCAGAAAGCCCATTGCCGCCTTGCACTTGAAGCAGATCGTTCCGGCTTTGAGCGCGATGCGCGGGTCCTTGACCTTGGACGCCATTTCTTTCGCTTGGGGTTCCTGGGCCATCCGGTCAAACGCGGTGGTGAGCATCGCGTTCAGATCGGTTTCGGATAGGGTCATCGCCAGTTTGGAAATCTTCATCAAGCCAACTCCGTCTTAAGTGCGGTTTCTCATTTGCGGGAAGAGGATCACGTCGCGGATCACCTCGGTTCCGGTGAGCATCATAATCAGCCGGTCAATGCCCATGCCGAGACCGCCAGTGGGCGGCATGCCGTGTTCAAGCGCGGAGATGAAGTCCTCGTCAATCTTCTCGGTGTCTTCGCCGGCCTGGTCTTCGAGCGCGGCGCGCTGCGCCATCGGGTCGTTCTGTTCGGTGTAGCCGGGGCAAAGCTCCTTGCCCGCCACCACGAACTCGAACACGTCAACCAGCGCGGGATCGTCGGGACAGGACTTTGCCAGTGGCACAAACTGGTGCGGAAGCCGCGTCACGAACGTCGGCTGGCGCAAGGTTTTCTCAATCAGTTTGTCGTAAACCTCGTGGGAAAGCATCAGCATGTTGGTCAGTTCCGGCGTAAGCTCCACTCCGGCGGCTGCCGCCTTTTGCCGAGCGGTTTCAAAAGGCAGGTCGAACCAGTCGTCGCCCATCCGTTCCTTGATCATGTCGGTGTATGAAACCTCGCGGTAGGGCGGGGTGAAGTCGATGATTTCCTTGTCCTCGCCGTATTCCACCTGGCGTTTGCCCAGCACCGTGTCGCACAAATGCGGAAGCAATCCCTCGATGATCGCTTTCATCGACAGCCGGTCGCCGTAGGCTTCGTAAATCTCCAGCACGGTGAATTCCGGGTTGTGGGTGCGGTCGATACCCTCGTTCCGGAAATCCTTGCCCAGTTCGAAGATTTTGTCAAACCCGCCAACAATCAGCCGCTTCAGGTAGAGTTCCGGCGCGATGCGCAGCACCATCTCGGTGTCGAGCGCGTTGTGGTGGGTGAAGAACGGCTTGGCCGCCGCTCCGCCGGCCTGGGCCTGCATGATCGGGGTTTCGACTTCCATAAAGCCCCGGCTTTGCAGAAAGGCGCGGATTTCGGCGATAATGCGGCTGCGCTTGTAGAAGCGGTCGCGGGATTCCTCGTTTATCATCAAATCCAAATAGCGCCGGCGGTAGCGGTCTTCAATGTCCTGTAAACCGTGGAATTTCTCCGGCGGCTGCATGATGGCCTTGCTCAGCAGTTGCCAGGACGCGACCTCGATGGTCTTTTCCCCGGTGCGGGTGGTGAACAGGCGGCCTTCGACGCCGATGAAATCGCCGAGGTCGAGCAGTTTCAACCCCTTGAATTCCGCCTCGGTCAGCAGATCTTTCTTGAAGAACAGTTGGAACATCCCGGAACCGTCGCAGACCGTCGCGAACGAGGCTTTGCCCATGCGGCGCATGGTCATCAGGCGGCCGGCGGCGCGGACGGTTTTGTTCTCCTCGAACCCGGCGCGGACGTCGGAAAGCCGTTCCCGCTGGAATGCCGAACCGTACGGGTTGAAACCGAGTTCCTGCAACGCCTTCATATTGGCGATGCGCTGGTCGCGATACTCGTTGGAGGAGGGCGCGGATGCGGTCGCGCCGGTGTTTTCGTCAGCCATAGTAAACTCCAAAATTAAATTACCGTGCAAAGTGCGGAATGGGCGTTGATGTCGGCCCGGATCACGCGTACCAGATCGTCGGAGATCTTCTGGTCCATCCTGAAGATCACCAACGAACGGTGGCTCTTGGCGTTGTGCGGGTTGCGCATATCCTCGATGTTTACGCCGGCATCGGCAAGCTTGCGGGCGATGGACGCGATCACGCCGGGGCGGTCGTCATAGAGGCAGAAGAGCATGGCGCCCTTCGGCTCGAAGTACAGACGGTCGAACTCGTCGATGCGCGAAACGGTCTGGATACCCTCGGTGACCGTGCCGCGGATGCTGTAGTGCCGCAAATGCTTGTCGCCGGTCTCCACCGTAAGATCCAGCGTGATGGAGTTACCGTACCCCTTATCGTTGTCGGTCTCGCGGTTGACCAGATCAATCCCCATGTCGGAGAGGAACTTGGTGGCTGCCTTGTAGTCGTTGTAGCGGTCGAACTCGTGCCAAATGCCGGAAAGCACCGCGACGGAGAGCCACTTGCTGAACGGGGCGAGATCGCCGTAGAAGCTGGTTTCGAGCGATTTGATGGGCGAGTTGACGCCGGAAATCTGACGGATCAGGTTGGCCAGATTGTAGGCCAGTTCACAATAAGCGCGTTCCAACCCCACCGGGATGTCGCGGTTGACGATGCAGCTGAGGTCACCTTTTTCGTCGAGGTCGATCAACTCCTGCGCCGCGCGCTGGGCGGCGTTGTGGTTGGCTTCGTAGGTGTTGGCCCCCAAATGCGGCATCATAAGGTCGGCGATGTCCGCCACCGGCTTCGGGCCGGCTTCGTCTTTGGGGTAAACGTCGTTCAGGAAACGCAGACCCTTTTCCGCCTTGATGGCGCGGAGCGCGTCTTCATCCACAATCCCGCTGCGGGCGCAGTTGATCAGCGTCGCGCCGTTCTTCATCGAAGCGAGCAGTTTCGCGTTCACCATGCCGCGCGTGGAATCGTTGCACGGGATGTGCAGGGTCACGTAATCGCTCTGGGCGAAAATCTCTTCAACGGTGCACGGCTCGATGCCGAGATCCTTGATCCGCTCGCTGTTAACCAGCGGATCGTACCCCAGCAGATGGCATTCAAAACCGCGCAGCCGTTTGGCGACCAGCCTTCCGATGTTGCCCAGCCCGATGATGCCCACCGTCTTGCCGGTGATTTCGTGGCCCATCAGCGTCTTCTTCTCCCAACCGCCGGCGCGGGTGGAGGTGTCCGCCTTGACCACGTGCCGGGCGTCGGCGAGCATCAGGGTGATTACCTCTTCGGCCACGCCGTTGGCGTTGGCGCCGGGGGTGTTCATCACGTCCACCCCGTTTTTGCGGGCGTGCTTGATGTCGATGTTGTCAAATCCGGCTCCGGCACGGACAATGACCTTCAGTTGGGGCAGGGCATCGATGATGCCGGCCGGCACCTTTTCGCTGCGCACGATCATCGCGTGGGTGTCGGGATGCGCTTTGATCAACTCCTCCAGCGGGGTCTTCGCATCCTGTATCACCAGATATCCGCCGTGCCCGTTAAGAATGTCTGCTGCCACTTTGTCCAATTTCGTCGGAATCAGAACCTTTTTCATATCGCTCCACCTTGCCAGGGCTGAAAACTCTGCCTGTCCAAAAAATGGCCAGAAATGGCGGTGCCCTGTTGCGCGCCAAAATCAAATATGATATATTACTATTGATTTGCGGAAGAATCAAGCCCCGTTACGAGAAGAAAGGAAGAAAATGAGACGATTCAAACCGACCATAGCTTTTATGTTTTTCTTGGCCATTGCCGGTACCGCCATGTTGCGCGTGATGGCCGAACCGTCGCTTACCGATGCCAACCGGGGATACGCCTCCGACCAGTTCGACGGGTTCAGTGCCTTGGATAATGACACCCGGATTCCCCAGAAAAAGCCTTCTTGGCGGTTTTGGCTGAAGTACGACACCTACAAGGAACAGCTCGCCCATGCGGACGGGTTGCGGGCGGACGGCGAGCTTAAAGCCGCGCGCAAGGCTTACGAGGCGCTGGTCCGCAAATGGCCGACCGAATCGGAGTCCATGAGATGCCAGTACGCGATCGGGCAGATTCTGGAAGAGCAGAAGAAATATTCCAAGGCGTTCGATGAATACCAGTATCTGCTGGTCCACTTTTCCGGGAGTTGCCCCTATTACGAGATCTTGGACCGCCAGTTCCGCATCGCTAACTGGTTGCTCAACAACAACGTCAGTATGTTCGGCTGGAAACTATCCGGCTATACCGAGGTCCGCGAGCGTTTTGAGACCATCGTCCGCAATGCGCCGCGTTCCGCCTGCGCCCCGGAGGCGATGCTGATTATCGCCGGCATCCGCGAGAGCGAAAGGGAGTACTCCGAGGCCATTAAGGTCTATGACGGTATTCTGAACCGTTTCCCCAAGTCCGAGCAGGCGGTTTCCGCCGCCTATCTGGATTCCAAATGCCGCCACATGCTCTCCATTAAACAGCGCGACAACGAGGCCCGCAACCGCGAAACCATCGCTTTCTTAAAGGCGCTGTTGGAGCGCCAGCCCAACCATCCGCAAAAGAGCGAGATTGAGCTGTGGTACCGGGAGCATCAGGCCATGCTGGAAGATCAGAATTACCAGAAGGCGGTCTTTTACGACAGTTCGCAACGCAGTCTGGACGCCTCTAAAAACGCCTACCTCCGTTTTTTGCAGGAGTTCCCGAATTCCCGTTACGCCCCGACCGTGAAGTCCCGTTTGGAGGCTTTGGAAAAAGGCGCTCCGCCGCTTAAGTGACCTTCCGGCAAAAACGGAGAATCGGCGCTTGCCTTTGCGGCCGTTTCGTCCTATAATTTTTGACCATGCGAATCCTTTCTAGATACATCTTGCGTGAGTTTCTGGTTCCCTTGAGCTATTGCCTTTTGGGGTTTCTGGGGATTTATGTGATTTTTGAGCTGTTTGATTCTTTCAACCGGCTAATGGAGGGCCATCCGACGCTGCTCGACACGGTTGGCTTTTTCGCCGGTTACGTCTCGCCGTATCTGGAATGGCTGATTCCCGCCGCGCTGATGCTCGGCACCCTCTACACCATGTGGAATTTCTGCCGTCACAGCGAGATTACCGCCATGCGGGCCAGCGGCATCGGTTTTTCGGTGATTGTCCGTCCGATTCTCGTGGTGGCGGCGGTGTTCGCCTTGGCGGTGGCTTGCATCAATGAGTTCTACGCGCCATGGGCGTCTGAAAAGGCCCGCAAATTCCGCGAGAACCGTTTCGTCCACAAGCCGCAGGATGATGTCGAGAACATCGCGTTTTACAACATCGAGGCCCGGCGGATTTGGCGCGTTGACCGTTTCAACCCTGATCATCCCAACGTGCTGGAGGGGGTGCATATTTCGTTTGACCGCGAAGACCGTTCCCGCAGTTGCGACATCACTTGCCCGCGGGCGGAGTTTTTGGACGGGATGTGGTGGCTGATCAACCCCGAAACCCACCATTACGACACCATGAACAACGCTGTGCGTTCGCCGACGCCCGAACTGGACGCGCTCACGCTTCGTTCCTGCCCGCGCTTTGACGAAACCCCATACGATTTCGTGCTGATGAACAAGGCCAGGGAGTTTTATTCGGTGCGGGACATGGTTCACTACCTCCGCCGCCATCCAAACCTCACCAAGGGCGAGCGTAATGACCGCGTTTACGATATCAACGCCAAGTTGGCCGCGCCTTTCTCCTGCCTGATCATCACCCTCTTCGCCATTCCGGCCGGGGTGGCGACCAGCCGCCAGAGCGTCTCCCGCGGGGTGATCGGGGCGTTGGGAATGTTCTTTGGTTTTTACGCCCTTACCATCGGCTGCATGATCCTCGCCAAGAACGGGCTGTTGCCGGCGGTGCCTGCGGCTTGGTGCGCGAATCTGGTGTTTCTGGCCATCGGACTGGTGCTGTTCCGCAAACAACGTTAATCCGGAGGAAATGTGGTGGACCCGACAGACCTTGGTTTTGCAAAACCCGATTTTGACCGGTTGCGCCGCCGCGGTATCCCGGAGGTGATTTACGGTTCGGGGAAGACCCCGGAACAAATCGCGGAAATCATCGCCGCGCTGAACGGGCGCGGCCAGAACGCGTTCGCCACCCGGGTTTCCCCGGAACAGGCGGCGGCGGTGCGGGAACGGTTCCCTGACGCTACCTACCGCAGTGATTGCCGCATTCTCACCCGCGATGTCGTCCCGTTGCCCGAACCTCGCGGCAAGGTGGCGGTGCTTTGCGCCGGCACCTCCGATCTGCCGGTGGCGGAGGAGGCGGCGGTTACCGCGGAACGCATGGGCGCCGCGGTGACGCGGGTTTACGATGTCGGGGTGGCCGGTCTGCACCGGTTGCTCTCCCGGGTTGACAGTTTCGCCGACGCGCTTGCGATTGTGGTGGTGGCGGGTATGGAGGGCGCGTTGCCTTCGGTGGTCGGCGGTTTGACCGACCGTCCCGTGATCGCGGTGCCCACCAGCGTTGGTTACGGCGCGTCGTTCCACGGTTTGGCGGCTTTGCTGGGAATGCTCAACTCCTGCGCCGCCGGGGTCACGGTGGTCAACATCGACAACGGCTTCGGGGCCGGCGTCGCCGCCGCAATGGTTAACCGCCAGAGTTGTTAGGCTTGCGAAATGGGAGAGTTTTCCGAGAACTTGGCCCGCGAGGCGTTGCGCCGGCATTTCGGGCATGACGATTTCCGCGAGGGCCAGCTACCGCCGATCCGCGCCGTGGTTGAGGGTCGCGATGCCGTGGTGATTATGCCGACCGGTTCCGGCAAGTCGCTGTGCTACCAGTTGGCCGCGCTGCTGCTTCCCCATACCACGCTGGTGGTCTCCCCGTTGATCGCCCTGATGAAAGATCAGGTGGATGCCTTGGAAAAACGCGGCATCCCGGCGACTTTTCTGAACTCTTCGGTTTCCTCCGACGAAATGCGCGAACGCCTCTGCGAATTGGCGGAAGGCCGTTACCGCCTGGTTTACATTGCCCCGGAGCGTTTCCGCAATGTCCGGTTCATGTCGGCGCTCTCCCGCTCCAAGGTTTCGCTGTTGACGGTTGACGAGGCCCACTGCATCAGCCAGTGGGGGCACGATTTCCGCCCCGACTACTTGAACATTAAACACGCCATGCGTTCATTCCCGGGGGTGCGGGTGATGGCGGTAACCGCCACCGCCACTCCGGATGTGCGCGCGGATATCGTAAGCCAGCTTGGGTTGGGCGAGGCACCGCGTTCCGCGCCGTTTGTTCAGGTGCAGGGTTTCGGACGCGACAACCTCAATCTTAAGGTTTCGTTCTGCGCCAAGCATGAAATCAAGCTGAGCCACGTGTTGAGTCTGGCGCGGCAATTTCACACCGGGATTGTTTACTGCGCCACCCGCAAGCAGGCGGAACGGGTGTTCGAAAAACTCGCCGCCGTCAAGTCGCTTCGTGACGCCGGATGCGAGGTGTTGCTCTACCACGGCGCGCTTTCCGACCGCGAGCGCCGGCAGGTTCAGGACCGCTTCATGGCCGCGAAGTATCCGGTGGCGGTTGCCACCAACGCTTTCGGCATGGGGGTGGATCGCGCCGACCTGCGCTTTGTGGCGCATTGGGATATCCCCGGTTCGATAGAGGCGTATTATCAGGAGGTCGGTCGTGCCGGCCGCGACGGGCAGCCATCTTATTGCGATTTGCTGTACAACTTTGCCGACGTTCGGACCCAGGAGTTTTTTCTGGAGGGCGCCAACCCCACGGTGGAGGAGATCCGTCAGGTGCTAAACACCCTTCGCCAGCGTTGCGCCGCCGGGCCGCAGTCGTATTCGGTTGAAGATTGGGCGGAGTTCGCCGGAATCAAAAACGCGATGGCGGTGCGGACCGTTTTTGGAATGCTTGAGCGGGCGAAACTGATTGTTCGCAACCAGCTGCCGGGACAACGGGTTTGTTCCACCGAATTGACCGATTTGTGCCGTTCGCCGGAGGCGCCGGACGCCAAAGAGCTGGCTGCTCCGGCGGCGGAAAAGGCCCGGCGCGACCGGGCCAGACTGGACGCGATGCTGCGTTACGTCCAGATCCGCACCTGCCGCCACGCTTACATTCTGGACTACTTCGGCGAGACCGATGAGAATCCGTTCTGCGGGGGTTGCGATAACTGCGGGGAACGCGAGGCCGCGTTGCCGCCCAACGAGGAGCAGTGGCTGGTGATCCAGAAGGCCCTTTCGTGCGTGGGGCGTATGAATGGCAGGTTCGGCATAAACCGCGTGGCTCAGGTGCTGCGGGGGGAAAAAGACCCGGTGTTGCAGGAACGCGGGTTGGACAAATTGAGCACTTACGGGTTGCTCTCCGACTGCTCAAAACTGTTCCTGACCGATCTGTTGCACGCGCTGACCGCCGCCGGGTGCGTGTCGGTTTCGCCCGACCAGTATCGGCTGGTTTCGCTCACCAAAAAAGGTTTTCGCGTCGTGCGGCGCGAAGAGCCGGGATTCGTCTTTTCCTGGCCGTCCGCTCCGATGTCGTCTGCGGGGCAGGCGGCGGTAGTCCGCAAGTCGGTTGGCGCGTCGAAGAGCGTGGGCGCATTGCACCGCGACCCGCTGTTCGGCCGGTTGCGCGATTGGCGGGCCCGCGAGGCCGGGATGCGCCACATGCCGGCTTTTCAGGTGATGGGCAACAAAACCCTTGAGGCGTTGGTTGCGGCAAAACCGCAGAATTTTTCCGAGCTGTTGGCGGTTAAAGGGGTGGGACCGGTGATTGCCGACCGTTACGGCGCTGATCTGCTGCGTTTGATAAACGGTGATTGAGGAGTTTTTTAACAGGAGGAGCGATAGAGGTAAACGCACCTCCTCCCCATGGGAAGGTTACGGGTCGGTCGCCCTTGTTCCCGCCGGCCAACCGCCACCCACTGCCCATTGCGGAACTTATCGCACCATATCGGGTGCGATTACTTCTGCAAACTACCCCAAACGAAAAATCGCGCCACAAGCATTGCAATCTGCCTCCGGTTGTTGTATACTATTGCCGTTGTTTTTTGAGAGTGTGCAACACTATTTGCCATGTTCGACGGTCGAACATGACGCCAAAGGGTTTCTAATGCTGCGCCATTTCACGCATTTTAATAATCTTTTCCTTGCCGCGCTTCGCCGCCGGCTCAGGTGGGAAACCGCCCTGCTGGCGGCGGCGGTGCTGTGCGCCGTGCAGGTCGGCGGCACCAAAGGCCAGCGAGGCGAACCGGGGGAGCGCGACCTTGCGGCCACCAACGCCGCGGGTGCCGCGGCGGCGCCAGCCCGCTCCTTCCCTGCCGACCGGCTCGGCTTCACCGGCATTTCAGTTTCCTCCAACCAGGTGTCGGTCTCGCTGGCGTGGCCGGAGTCGTACTTCCCGCCGTACGGGACTCTCGACCTCTACGCCTCCACCAACCTGCTCCAAGGCGCCTGGGAGCTGGCCGCCAGCCGCGACACCCCCCATTCCGGCTCGGCGGCACGCTACACGCTCGGCCTCGCCGCGCCGCCCGGCGGCGGATCCCTGTTCCTCCGCGCCGGGACGCGGGAGGACTCCGACCTTGACGGGGTGCCGGACGCCTTCGAGCTGATGGTCGCCGGGACTGACCCCGCGCTCCGCGACACCGACGGCGACGGGCTGGCGGACGGCTCGGACCCCGACCCGCTTGCCCCGGACCAGACGCTCGACGCCGACGGAGACGGCATCCCGGACTGCTACGAGGCCTTCTGGTTCGGCGGCGTCTCCGCCGTTAACTGCGCGACCAACCGCTGCGCGGACGGCTTCACGCTCCAAACCAAGATCTACGCCGGGATGAACCCGACCAACCCCGCCCCGGAGTGCGGGTTCTTCAGCCTGACGCCGACCAACACGGTGTGCTCGTGGAAGCTGTGCGACGCCTTCGAGGCTCCCGCCACCAACGCCGCGCCGGTTTACGAGCGCACCCTCGCGGTCCGGCGGACCAGCCCGCTGCAGCAGTTCTTCGTGTCGTCCAACCCGCGCGGGAACGGCCAGTGGTGGCTTGAGGGCGGCGAGCTGGCGTGGGAGGACTCCGGCGGCGCGCGCGGGTCGGCGCCAAGCTCAGGCTCCGGCGACAGCCTCCGCCTAGCCCTGTCGGCCCCGCCGGTCACCTCAATCACCGTCCGGCTCCGCGGCATGGCGGGGCGGGACACCCTGCGGTCGCCGCAACCGCTCTACCTGGTCGCATACGCGCCGGTCCTGCGCCCGGTCGCCGGCCCGCTGAGCCTTCCCGGCGGCGGGGAGGTTTACGCGGTCACCTCGGGCCTCCCGGCGGCGGTCGGCATCGCCGTCGACCGATCCCACCGCCCCAGCACGGAACCGCCCGCCGCGGAGGAGTCGTCGGACGCGCTAATCGCCGGCTGGGCGGCGCAGTCGCCCGGCCTTTCGTGGTCGGGCGGGGCTCTCGCGGCGACCGCGCCGGGGGTTTACCCGCTGCCGGAAATCCCGCTGCCCGTCACCAACCCGCCGCCGGCCGCCGCCCGCTCCCTGCTGGTCCTGGCCCCCCGCGTCGCCTACGGCGGCGACTGCCTTTACGCAGGGTGGCGGCTGCGCTACGACGGGGCGTCGGGGTCGTACTCCGCGGAGTCGTCCTACCCGCTCGACCGCCGCTGCCTCGCGGAGGGGTGGGCGCGGCTCGCGGACGGCGGATGGTCGTGCGGGTGCGCCCCCGCGGTCTCGACCGGGATCGACCCGGCCCCGGATTGGCTGACCGTGTCCTCCAGCGCAGCCCCCGGCTTCTGCTCGGCCGAGATCCGCGCCGGGACCAACCTGGTCTGGCGCGGCGAGGCGGCCCACACCCCGCCGGAGGCCGGGGCGCCCGACGACGGCGCCGAGCCGTTCGACGACGGGTGCGGGGACTGTCCGGGCGGATGCGCTGACGGCGACTGCGGCCAGCTTGAGGTTCCGGAGGCCGCGCCGCTGCGCTTCCGGATCCCGCTGGGCTCGCCCCGCGCCGGGCAGGTCTCCGGGTTCCTATACTTCGTGTCGGACGGCGTCCCGGCGCTGACCCCGCAGCTGTTTGCGACCGCCGCCCGGGCGGACGCGTCCGTGACCGACGCCCTGTCCGGCGGCGTCCGCACCGTGGGGTGCTCCGACGCCGGCGGGCGCGGCGTCGAGATCGCGCCGTTCGCGGGCGGGCTGCGCGTCGAAATCCGGGCCGCGCCCGGCGGCGCGCTTGAGCACACGTGGTTCGTCACCAACGCGCCGAACGGAGCGGTCTGCTTCGACAAGATAAGCCGCCTCGGCAACCGCATGGAGTGCCGGTGCTTCGCCAAGACGGGCACGGTGTGGACTTGCTCCGACGCGGTGTCCGGCGCGGTGGAGACCGCGGAGATAGACGACCGGCTCAACACCCCCGCCGGTTTTTCGGTGGAGTCCCGGCGGGTGTACGGCGCGGACGGGCGGTTCCTCTCCGGCAGCGACACCGAGCGCACCCGCATAGGTTCGGGGGACGGCGCGGTCCTGCGCGAGACCGCGCACACCGACTACACCGGATGGAACACCCGGACTCGCTACGCGGACTACTGGGACGACCCGCAGACCGCCCGCCACGGCAGGCTGCGGCTGCTGCGCGGCAACTGCGCCCCGTGGGAGTTCCGCGACTACGACCGCTTCGGGCGCGAGACCGTCCGGGTTGTCCAGCGCAACGCCTCGCCCGTTCCGGCGTGGCTGACGCACCCCGGCGCGTCCGTTGGGCCGGGGTTTGACGGCCTCACCGAGTCGGAGGCGACGGTTTTCGGGTACGAGCCGCTTGACGGCGACTCCGCCGACCCGGGCGATTTCCGCCGGCCCCGCTCCGAGACCAGGTACGCCGTGTCCCCGGTAACGGGCGTCGCCGGCGTGGAGGCTGTTGTCACGGGGCGGACGTGGCGGCGGTACGCCCGCGGCGAGTCCGGCGGCGTGCCAGCCGTCACCGAAGAGGAATGGCGGGCGGCCGGCCAGTGGTGCGGGTTGGGCGACCCGGCCAACGCCTATTCCCGCCGGGTCTCGTTCGACGCGAACGCCCCCGGCGTCCCGTTCGCGCTGCGCGGCCAGCCGGTCGAGACGCTGGGCGCGGACGGCGTTCTGGAAGAGTTTTCCTGCTCGTGGGCCGGCGGAGCCTTGGCTTACGCCGCGCAGAAATCCTTCAACGGCAACCCTTTCCCCGCCCGGACCGTGACCCTGCGCGACGCCGCGTTCCTGCGCGAGACCCGCCGCGCCGAGGAGCTTTCCGCAAACGGCGCGGTGCTGGGGGCGGTCGAGCGCGTTTACGACGAAAAGGGGCGGCTGCGCGGCGAGTCGTGGGCCGACGGCACCTCCGCGACCAACGCCTACTCCTGCTGCCGGCTGCTCTGGGGCCGCGACCGCGCCGGGCGCGAGACACGCCGCTCCGCGGTGACCGGGCGGGACCGGCTTTACTACGCCGAGGAGGACGTCTGGCTGGCCGGAGTCTCCACCGACGGCGGGTTCCGCGTCACCCAGCACTTCATGGACGAGCTGGGCCGCGAGACCAACACCGTGGTTTACGCCGGCGCGGTCCCCGGCGAGGCGGTCTCCGCCGCCGCGTCCGAAGGGCGGGAGCTAAGCTCAGAGACCGCTGTCTATCCCTTCGCCGGTGGGGACTACTGCGTCCGCACGGACGCGCGCGGCAAGACCGTCACGACCGTGGAAAACGTGCGGGACGGCTACTCCGAGACCGTGGAGACCACCGCCACCAACGGGGTCGCGGTGCTGGTGGAGACACGCAGAAACTGGTTCGGCGGGGGCTCGTCCGCCCGCC
>DBXY01000022.1:115525-206983 GCA_002309765.1 Verrucomicrobia bacterium UBA1200 | reverse complement strand
CTGTCCAACGGCGGCACGATCGTCAACGACGCGATGGCCACCACCCGCGGAATCGGCACCCTCCAGGTGGTTGACTCGGGCACCATCGGCGGCACGAAGCGCATTGACATCCGCAGTCAAGGCGAAGATCCCGACTGCACGGCCACCACGGTCACCGGCGATGACAATGCCGTCCTGAACTTCAACAACCCCGAGGCGGCGATCTACAACGCGACGGTCAATATCGGCCGGATCAACGTGTTGGGCGGCAAGACGCGCATCGAAGCGAACGGTACCCACAACATCAAGAACGGCATCCATGTGGCGGACGGCGCGGCGCTGGGTTACTGGAACTCCGCCTCATCCGCCGGCGCGACGGTCTATGTCGATACGGGTACCCCCCAGATTCAGGCCGAGAACGGCACCAGCACTATGAACGGCCCGCTCAATGTTGCGGCGGGCGCGACGGCGCAGCTCGCCGGCGGCAGCACGTTGAATTACAAAGGCGGTGTTCAGAACGCCGGTACCATTAAAGTGACCAGCGGCACGCACAAGATCAAGAGCGTGGTAAACGAAAACGCCGACCTCCAGATCACCGGCGGCGCGCTTTACCTGTGCGACGGCATGTCGGCGCAGAATGTCACGATCACGGCGTCCGGCGGCTCGAACGGTTTGATGGTGGAGAGTGCTACGCCTCCGATGTTCGACACCTTCACCGTCAACGCCACGGCGGGTGCCTTTGATCTCATTCCTCGCGTAGCCGGAACTATCGTGGACATCCCCGGATCGATTGTTGTGAACCACTCCGGCGACGGCAACTGCTACGTCTATGGGCCCACCAACAACGTTGAGTATGGCCTGGCGGTGAAACTCACCGGTACATTCGGCCGAATCGGCATCGGCCACACCGCGACCCGTTCCGCCACGTTGGAACTGAAGGACGGATCGAATGTGACGGTCAAGAATCTCTATACCGGCGACTGGGGCGGTTCACCCGCACGCGGACGCCTCATCATCGACAATGGGGCGACGGTCACCGTCACTGAAAACATCCGAAACGGCCATTGGAGCGGAACCCCCGCCGCCGCATCGACGCACTCGATCGAGATCAGCGGAACCCTCGATGCTGCGGGTCTGATCACCTACAACTCCTACGATTCGCCGCGCGGGGAAATGACCCTCAAAGAGGGCGGCATCCTGAAAACGCGGGGATTCAACACCCGTAAAAACTACGCCTACGGCAGCGGCATGGGCGCCGGCGATGGCCGCCAGTGGTTCACTATGGAGGGCGGACGGCTGGAGCTGGGCGATTACGGCTTCAACGGCCACACCATTCCGGGCGTCACGAAGTACGACTTCCAGAACGGGACGGTCGTCAACGTCTCCTCGGCCTGGGGCGGCACGCAGGGCTTCCCGCTCTTCTTCGGCTATGAGAAGGTCGGCGGCAAGGTGACCTTCGACATGGGCGAGTACTTCGTCAACTGGAACACTGCGCTCGCCGGCGCGAGCGATGTCACGCTGAAGGGTTCGGTGAACTTCCAAGGCAGCCGCATCGATGACCGGCTGCAGGGCGCGATGCTCGGCATGTTCACCGTCGAGAACACCGGCGGCAACGACCTGCGCAACGTCTCCTCCTTCAGCGGCGGCCTCACCCTCGCCGACGGCGTGAACGCGCAGGTGGCGAAGTATTCCGACGACCACTACCTCTGCGCCGTGGCGGCGAACGACGCGTTCGACAACGCGTCGGCGAGCGAATGGAGCTATCCCTACATCGCGGCGGGCTTCTTCACCTACGCCAACCAGTACTACAGCACGCAGGGCCGCTCGAACCTCGCAACGCTCGGACGCGGCGAGTTCTACGTGCCGGAGGCCGGAACCTGGACCTTCGTGGGCAACTACGACGACAAGATTCGCATGGATGTCGATGGTACGCAGGTCTTCCAAACCGCGAGCTGGAACGAGATGGGCAAGGGGCAGGTCACGCTGGAAACCGGCTGGCACACCTTCACCATCACCGTCTACGCGGGTGGCGCGCCCGGCGGACCGTCCAATGCGGGATTCAAGAACCGCATGGCTGTGGGGTATCTGCCCGAGGCGTCCGACTCCACGGACGGCAACGATTACACCCCGTTCACACCCGGCGGCGACTTGCAGATTCGCCCCTACGCCAACGCCTGCGTTTGGAGTTGGAAGAACGGCACTGCCACCGATTGGGACACCACCGAGGAGTGGACGCACATGAAGGCGGTGCGCTCGGTCGGGAACATGTTCGCGGCGGGCGGCGCCCCCGCAGACGACACCCAGGGCCTCTTCTCCGGCCGCGTCAGCCGGTATGACGGCTGGTTCCGGGTCGAACTCGGGCAGGAGGGCGAGTGGACCTTCAAGATGGCCTACGATGATTACAAACTGCTCAAGATCGACGGCGAGGAGCTGATCAAGAACACCTCCTGGAGCGCGGTTCCGACCGCGACGAAAGAGCTGTCGACCGGTTGGCATCGGTGGGAGGCGCGCGTGACGGATACCGGAGGCGGCGGTTGGGGTCCCGGCAGCCTCAACAACGGCAATTCGCTCAGCTACATCGCGCCGGGCGCGGAGGAGAAGCCCTTCAACGAGTCGAACCTGAAGCTGGCGGCGACGCTGGGCGATGTCGCGGTGTTGGAGCCGACCGGTATCTACAAGGATTTGGTGTTGGGCGAGGGTTCGACGCTGACCTCCGCCGGAACGGTGGCGATGCCGATTTACGGCACCTTGAAGGGTACCGGCAATTTGGTCGGGGAGTTCGAGTTTGCCGGGGCCGACAGCCGGTGGGATATTTCCGGCACTGCCAGTAAGCAACAGTTGACCTGCGCCAACTTCCAGAACGCTGCTGCCGGCACCTTTACCGGTTTGAATTTGCTGAACGTCGAGTTCGACACCAAGCCGCTCCGCTCTTTTTACACCATTGCGGAAGGGGTCACCGGGTTGGATGACGCCGACTTCTCCAATGTCAATATCGCTGTGACCGTCGGCGAGAACGACTATTCGCAAAACTTTGCCCTGGCGGCTCAGGGTAACCGTCTGGTTTTGAAAAACAACAAACCTGGCGGCAGCGTAATTATCTTGAGATAACCAATCACATGGTGCGCCGGGGCCAAAACCCCGGCGCACTTTTTTTGTCTGGAGGTCGCTTTTTAAAAGTTTAACCGTGCAGAACGTGCAGAGCGTTTAGAAAAAATGTTTTTTAGCCGCAAAGGGCGCAGAGGAACGCAAAGAAGCATTGATAGCCTGAATTATTGTCGCACTAGTGTTGCAATCTGCCGAATGATTGTGTATAATTTCACCATAGTTTTTGAGAGAGGTATTTTTTTGCATTAGGTGTAAAGGTTCCTAAACCGATCTCAATTGCTGTATTATGCGTTACGTTTGGTTTTCGAATGGGTTACGAAATGGTTTTAATTCATTAATGGTTGGGTGAAAATGCGATTGAATCTTGGTTGCGGCGAACGGAAAAAGGATGGATATGTTAACGTTGATCTTTGCGGTAATCCGGATCAACGTGTGGACTTATCTGTTTTTCCATGGCCATGGGAAAATGATTCTTGCGACGAAGTGTATTCTGAACACTTTCTTGAACATGTTGCCGATTATGAAAAAACTGTTTTGGAAATGCACCGAATATTGAAGCCGAATGGAGTTTTGCATTTTAAGGTTCCCCATCACCGAAGCCCCTTTGCCCAATGGCATTTGCATTTGCAGAATTTTAGCACGTACACATGTGACATTTTGTGTGGAAACGTTCCTTACCAGTGGGACAACCGGAGGCTTTTCAATAAAAAACAAGTCCGTATTAATTTTCCTTGGTTAGTTGGACATCCGATATTGCAGAAGATTTTTTCGTTGATTGCAAACATATCACCGTTATTTTGGGATTGGTTGGGGTTGCCAATAGATGAAGTTGAGTTTATTGGAACTAAAAACGATTGTTAACAACTATGGAGTTGTATTGTCTCATAGATTGTGTTATGATACAACTGATTGTTTATTAATTGAAGGGGGTTTTTATGTTGAATGAACTTAAAAGCAGTGTCCTTTCCATTTTATTATTGAGTGGCGCACAATGCGTTTTTGCATCAGACGCTCTTTATAAGGTTATTGATCTTTCTGGCGGCACACAGGCATCGAGCTTTACAGTGACAGAATTGGAAGCTGTGCCTGATGGAGGTTGGACTGATGTGTATAAGACCGAAAGGCTGGTTTTGCGCCGCATTGACCTCGGCACATTTACTATGGGTAGCCCAGAAGATGAATTCGGTCGTCAGTCCAACGAATTTCAGCATAGTGTAACTATTTCTGCTGTAAGTTATGTATCTGTTTTCCCGGTTACCCAAGGGCAATGGGAGCTGGTCATGGGGACTAATCCATCTTATTATAGAGATGCCAGTAGTTATGCGTCCCAACCGGCGAATCGTGTATCATACGACAATATTCGTGGCAGCAATGCCGGTGCGGGTTGGCCACAGTCTTCAGAAGTTGATGCCGACAGTTTCATTGGGGTGCTTCGTGCTAAGACTGGCATTGTTGGGCTGGATTTACCGACTGACGCCCTTTGGGAGTATGCTTGCCGCGCAGGAACCACTACGTCGTTATATAACGGTGAAAATCTTGCCAATCGACTCAAAGATGAGAATCTTGACAAAATAGCCAGGTACAAGTATAACGGTGGTGATTTGGGCCCGGCCCCTGTGGGATCATATGCACCGAACGACTGGGGCCTTTACGACATGCTGGGCAATGTCCACGAGTGGTGTTTGGACTGGTTCGTTTCCGAACTGAGAGAAGACGCCATAGACCCGGTCGGGCCGAAAACCGGTGTTTACCGCGTGTGCCGCGGCGGCTCATGGGGAGATGACGCGAATTCTTGCCGGAGCGCGCAAAGAGGCGGCAATCACGATGCGTTTAAGCCGTCGTCTTGCAACAACAACGTAGGGTTCCGTATAGCTTGGTTCAATCATAAAGAGCCAGAACCGGAACCACCAGTTTTGACTACGGTTGGTTTTTCCGATCTGGAACTGACGGTGCAAGAAGGTGATACGCTTGAAGTAAGGGTTAATGGTGGGTCGCCGGTAACCAACACGAGTGTTCAGGTTTCAATCGGATTACAAAGCGCGTCATTGGCTGACCTTGATTTGCCGGATGGCATGGAGTTTCCGTTCACGCTTACTTGGAATGCCGGCGAGGTCGGCTATAAAACATTCCTGCTTCCTATCAAATCGGATAATACTTTGGAAGAAAACGAGCAGTTCACCCTCAGACTGGAGAATCCGGACAAGGTCGTACTCACGAATGATTCTTGTGTGGTGACCATTTTGGATGGAGTGATAGAGACCGATTTGAACGAGGAGTTACCTTATTTGGTCATCGATCTTTCTGGCGGGACCGCTACAGAGAGTTTTCCTGTGGCTGGCGTGGGCGCAGTCCCGTTAAGTGGCTGGCCCGAAGAGTATAAGACCAAAAAGCTGGTTTTGCGCCGCATTGACCCTGGCACATTCACGATGGGGAGTCCTGAAGAAGAGGTCGGGCGTCAGGCCAACGAATTCCAGCACAACGTGACAATTTCTACCGTAAGTTACGTGTCCGTTTTCCCGGTTACCCAGATGCAATGGGAGCTGGTCATGGGGAGCAATCCGTCTTTTTATATGGATGGCAGCAATTATGCGTCCCAACCGGCGAATCGCGTATCATACGAAAATATTCGCGGCAGCAATGCCGGTGCGGGTTGGCCACAGTCTTCAGAAGTTGATGCCGACAGTTTCATTGGGGTACTTCGAACCAAGACCGGCCTTGTTGGGCTGGATCTGCCGACAGACGCTATTTGGGAGTATGCTTGTCGCGCAGGAACCACTACGGCATTGTATAATGGCGAAGATCTTGTCGATCGTATCAAAGACGGGAATCTTGACAAAATAGCTAGGTACAAGTATAACGGTGGCGATTTAGGTCCGGCCGCTGTGGGATCATATGCACCGAACGACTGGGGCCTTTACGACATGCTGGGCAATGTCCACGAGTGGTGTTTGGACTGGTTCGTTTCCGAATTGAGCGAGGACGCTACTGATCCGGTTGGGCCAGAAACCGGTGTTTACCGTGTATGCCGTGGCGGTTCATGGGGAGATGACGCGAATTCTTGCCGGAGCGCGCAAAGAGGTGGCAATCACGATGCGTTTAAGCCGTCGTCCTGTAACAACAATGTTGGTTTCCGCTTGGCTTGTTTCATACACAATGAGCCGGAGCCAGAACCACCAGTCTTGACTACGATTGGTTTTGCCGATTTGGAACTTGCGGTACTTGAGGGGGATTCGCTTGCAGTTACGGTTAGCGGCGGTTCTTTGGTCACCAACACTAGTGTTCAGGTTTCAATCGGCTTGCAAAGCGCGTCATTGGCTGACCTTGATTTGCCGGATGGCATGGAGTTTCCGCTTACGCTTACTTGGAATGCCGGCGAGGTCGGCGATAAAACATTCTTGATTCCTATCAAGTCTGATAACACATTGGAAGCTAACGAGCAGTTCATTTTAAGTCTGATAAATCCAGATAATGTCATTCTTACGAACGATTCCTGCGTGGTAACCATTCTGGATGGGGTGATAGAGACTGATTTTACTGAGGAGTTGCCTTATTTGGTTATTGATCTTTCTGGCGGGACAACCGCAGAAAGTTTTCCGATAACCGGTGTGGACACGGTTCCTCCATGGGGCTGGTCTGAAGAGTACAAGACCAGAAAGCTGGTTTTGCGTCGTATCGATCCTGGCACATTCACGATGGGAAGCCCGGACGGTGAAGTCGGCCGACAAGCCAACGAATTCCAGCACAACGTAAAAATTTCTGCCGTAAATTACGTGTCAGTTTTTCCGGTTACCCAAGGGCAATGGGAGCTGGTCATGGGGAGCAATCCGTCTTTTTATGTGGAAGGCAGTAATTATGCCGCCCAACCGGCTAATAGCATATCATACGATGATATTCGCGGTAGTAATGCCGGCGCGGAATGGCCGGCGTCTTTCGATGTAGATGCCGACAGTTTCATCGGGAAGCTTCGCGCAAAAACCGGCCTTGCTGGGTTGGATTTGCCGACCGACGCACTTTGGGAGTATGCTTGCCGTGCAGGAACAACCACGGCATTGTATAATGGAGAAAATCTTGCTGAACGATTCAAAGATGAGAATCTTGACAAAATAGCCAGGTACAAATATAACGGTGGCGATTATGGCGCAGCCATGGTTGGTTCGTACGAGCCGAACGCATGGGGGCTTTATGATATGTTGGGCAATGTTCACGAGTGGTGCCTGGACTGGTTTGTTTCCGAGTTGAGCGAGGACGCCACAGACCCGGTTGGTCCGGAAACCGGTGTTTATCGTGTATGCCGTGGCGGTTCTTGGAAGGATGATGCGGACGCTTGCAGAAGTGCGCAAAGAGGCGGCAACAATGATACGTTTAAACCGACATCTTTCGCCAACAATGTGGGTTTCCGGTTGGCTTGTTTTACCTCGCCAACACCCGCTGAAATAGCGGTTGGTTTTGTGGAAACGGAACTGGAGATTGACGAAGGCGGGATTCTTGAGGTGGCGGTTAGCGGCGGTTCACCGGTTACGAACACCAACGTTAATGTTTGGCTTAATTATCAAAATGCGTCGGCGGCTGACTTTGCCCTTCCAAAGGATTTGAAGTTCCCGCTTACACTCACTTGGGCGGCTGGCGAGGTTGGTGTAAAGACGGTGCAGATCCCGGTCAAAGCGGATAGCGTGATTGAGGATAGCGAGACGTTCACGCTGCAACTGGCGGATCAGGAACGGATTTTGCTTGGGAATGATGTCTGCACCGTGACTATTCGCGATTGCAACAGCGCCGCCACTCTGCAGGATGCGGTTAACGGCGGTTCGGTTAAGGTTTCCAGCTCCGGTACTTCGAAATGGCTGGCGGTGGAGGCCGCGAAGTTGTCCGGCACCCCGCTGCAAGTTCCGGCGGATCTGTTGCTCGACTCGCGGTATGTGGCGTGTTCGCCGGAGTTGCCGGTCGGCAAGTGGGCCGAATTGAAGGCTGCGGCTTTGAAGGGACCGGGGACATTGGCTTTCTCGGTCGCGGTGCTGTCGTTGGCGGAGACCGGGGTTGAGGAGAATCCCCAGTCGGTGTTGGCGCTTTACGACGGGAAGTCGTTGGTGACGCAGTGGGTAAATCCCTCCGCCTGGGTCTATGAAACGGTTGTGGTTTCCGACAACAAATCGCACAATTTCGTCTGGCGGTTTATCCAAGGTTCCGACACTACGGTGCGCGGTGCCGTGGCCAATGTGGCGTGGTACCCGAAGGATGTCGAAATGGGTGCGGTTTCGCTCTATGCGATTCCGGAGCAGGGCGGTTTTGTGTCGGGCGGCGGCGAGTACCCGATGGGCACGAAAGTCACGGTCAAGGCTACGGCCCGCCCGGGCTGGGATTTCCTCGGCTGGTATTCCGCCGGCGATGACGCGCTGATTTCCCCCAAGGCGTCAATGAGTTTTTCGGTGCAGGACCATAAGTTCTTCGACGCGCGGTTTGCGCGGCAGATCTACGTGCGCGGTTTGGCTGATGCCGCATCCGGCGGCAAGGTGACTGGCAGCGGCTATCTCGCCGCCGGCAAGCGGATTACCTTGCGGGCCAGCGCCAACAGCGGGTTTACGTTCATCGGCTGGTACGAGTACGGCAGCGAGGAGCCGGTGTGTACCACCGCTTCGCTGGTGCTGGACAACAGCGCCAAGCCGGCTTCGCCCACCAAGACGAGTTTTGTGGTTACCAACCTTACGGAGGACAAAACCTACTGCGCCCGCTTTGTGGGCAATCCGCGGGTGACGGTAAACTACTCCGCCGATGCCGGCAAGGTGACCGGAGCCGGACGTTACGCGGTCGGGGCGAAGGTTACGCTCAAGGCCTCACCCGCGACCAAGCCGGTCAAAATGGCGTTCGTGGGTTGGTTCGACAGCGAAGGTCTGGTGTCGCTCAACCCCAACTTTAGCTTTACGATGCCGGAGGACGACTTCGAGCTGGAGGCCCGGTTCCGTCCGGTCGACGAAGTGCCGGTACCGACGGTTACGGCCCCGGAGGCCGGAGCGTGGGACGGATATGTCGGGGTGGAGTTTGAGCGGGAGATCGCGGTGGTTTCCGACGTTCTGCCGACGGTCAAGGTCTCCGGCCTGCCGCCCGGATTGAAGTACGATGCCGCGAAGATGCGGTTGTACGGGGTGCCGACCAAGGCCGGAACCTTTGACGTGAAGATTGACTCCTCCAGTGTGGCTGGCAAGGCGGCATCGCAGGTGGTCAGGGTGGAAATCACCGCGTTGCCGGAGTGGGCGAACGGGAAATTCGACGGCGGCAGCGATTACGGCCAGCTTACGCTCACGGTGGGGAACACCGGAAAGATCAGCGGTAAATTCCTCTGCGAAGGGTTGACGTGGACTTTGACCGCGGCGTCGTATTGCAGTTACGATTCGGTGTCGAACCTGTACACGGCGGTGGTGGTCGGCAAGAGCGGCAAGGAGACCTTCACCACCACGGTTTATGTGGGTGGCGACGATTTCGGCGGATATCTGGACTGTGAGTACTTCTCTGGTTACCAGAACCTGTGGAGCAAAGAACCGTGGAAATCGACGGCCAAAGAGATGGCCGGTTCCGTTCTCCAGAGTCAGGTGGAGTTGGAAGACGGGAGTTACGGGGATATCACGCTCAAGGCGCAATCCACTGGCAACGTGTTGGTCACCGCGAAGTTCTATCTTGGGGTTGACCCGAAAACCGAGCGGAATGTGGTTTACAACGCCAGTGGCAGCGCGGTGCTGTGCCTTAGCGGCTACAATTCCTACTACGTGTTCGTTTACATCCCGCCCAAAGCCGGAAAGTTCAACGGTTATGCGGCTTGTTTCGAGTTGAATTGGGGTGGCGAAGAGTAGACCTAGGCTCCCGTCAAGACCGAAGGCCCGGACCAGCTTTTTTTGCTGGAAAATTTTACCCGCAATGTGGTAAAATCCCGCACGATTTTTTTCAGCAACCCGTTTTAGGAGTAAACAATGGCCACACCGCAGAACAGCCCCGCTAGAAAAGATTCCGCATACGCCCAAGCTGGCGTTGACATTGACATGAAAATGGCCGGCATCGAGCACATCAAAAAGATGGTGCGCGAGACCACCACCGCCGGGGTGGTGGGCGGCATCGGTAGCTTTGGCGGACTTTTTACTTCGCCGGGCAAGGATATGCTGCTGGTGGCCAGCACGGACGGTGTCGGGACGAAGCTGAAGGTGGCGGCACTCTCCAAGCGGCATGATACTGTGGGGCAGGACATCGTCAACCACTGCGTCAATGACATTCTGGTGCAGGGGGCGACCCCGCTGTTTTTCCTGGATTACATCGGCGCTTCGCGTTTCGATACCGCGATCTTCAAGGATGTCGTGGCGGGACTTTGTAAGGCTTGCAAAGAAAACGGCTGCGCCCTGCTGGGCGGCGAGACGGCGGAAATGCCGGGGCTGTACCCGACCGGCGAGTACGATCTGGTCGGAACCATCGTGGGCGTGGTGAGCCGCAAGAAAGTGATTACCGGCGAAAACATAGCGCCCGGCGATGTGATTATCGGTTTGCCGTCGGGCGGTTTGCAGACCAACGGTTTCTCGTTGGCCCGCAAGGTGCTGTTCGACCAGTGCGGCCTGACCCCGCAGGATGTGCTGCCGGGTACGCGGCTTACGGTCTCTTCGCTGCTGCTGGCGGTGCACAAGAGCTTTTTGCGTCCGGTCATGGCTTTGATGAAATCCGTGCAGATTCAGGGCATGGCCCACATTACCGGCGGAGGTTTTGTCGATAACATCCCGCGGGTGCTTCCCGAAAACTGCACGGCGGTGATCGACCGCACCACTTGGAAAGTCCCGCGAATCTTCACCTTCATCGAGCGCCAAGGCCACGTTGACCGCGACGAGATGTACCGCGTGTTCAACATGGGCATCGGGTTCGTCATTATCGTCCGGGAGAAGGATGCCGCCGCCGCGATGGCTTCGCTCACGAAGCAAAAGCAGCAGCCGGTGATTATCGGGCGCATTGAGGCGGGCGAGCGCAAGGTTGTGTACAGCGATCCGAACGAGTAAACGCTGGACCATCCCTTAACGCAAAGAGGAGTTTTTATGAGCAACCCTTTGGTAGGCATCGTAATGGGCAGCGATTCGGACTGGCCGCTGGTTCAGAAAGCGGCGGACACCCTTAAGTCTTTTGAGGTGCCGTATGAAGTCAGGGTGATTTCCGCGCACCGTACCCCGGATCTGGCTTTTGAATACGCGCGCGATGCCGAAAGCCGCGGCTTGAAGGTGATCATCGCCGCCGCCGGCGGCGCGGCCCATCTGGGCGGGGTTTTGGCGGCGCACACCGTTCTGCCGGTGGTAGGCATTCCGGTGGCGGGCGGCGCGCTGAACGGATTGGACGCGTTGTACGCCACGCTCCAGATGCCTTCGGGCATTCCGGTGGCGACTGTCACGCTGGGCAGTGCCGGACCTACCAACGCCGCGTTGCTGGCGGTCCAGATTCTCGGAACCGCCGACTCCGAACTGCGCGAGAAATTCCGCCAATACAAGCAGGGGTTGCGCCAAAAAGTGCTGGACGGCGATAAAAAGGTGAACGGCTGATGTTCCGTTACGATTTGACTGTGCCGTTTTACGATGTCGATTCGATGGAGATCGTTTGGCACGGCAATTACGTCAAATATTTTGAAGAGGCGCGTTGCGCGTTTTTTGAACGGCTTGGTTTGACCTATCGTGACATGGAGCGGGCTGGTTTCTTGTTGCCGGTGGTGTCGCTTTCCATCAAATACATGCACCCGTGTGTTTTCGGCCAGCGTATCGGGGTGGGAGTGGATTTCGATACGGAGAACAGTAATTTGCTGGTGCTGAACTACACCGTGACGGATATCGCCACCGGAGAACGCTTATGCCGCGGCACCACGCGCCACGCCGCGATTTCCCGCGGCACGCGAGAGTTGCTGTTTGAGCTGCCGACTTTGTTCTGGGAGCGTTTGCGTCAAGGTAACCTGGAGTAGCCGATGAAGAAGTTTTTGCCTTTGGTTGCGTTGGCGTGGTGCGGATGGGTTTCGCTGGCGGCGGAAATCCCGGAGCGCTTCTCCGCCGCGGTCAGAAGGGCGATGGACGCGGACGCGGAGTGGGTGATGACCAAGAAACTCGCTTCCGCCCAGCTGGAGCTGGAGTCGTCGGGCCAGGTTTCCTGCTGCGCCGGGCGGGGCATAGTCTGGCAAACGCAGGAACCGCTGATGAGCCAGATCCGCATGACCACCAACTCGATGGAGTTTGTTCACGAGCATTACACAGAGGTCAAGCCGCTTAAGCAGCTCCAGCACTATGGTCAACTGCGGAAAATGGTCGACGATTTCGTGGCCGGCGACGCCAAAGCGTTTGACCGCGAGTTTAGTTTCGAGTGGAGTTCCGCGCCGAATGGCGGATGGAAGATGGCGGTGACGCCGCAGCGGTCGCAAATCGCCAAATTCCTACGCCGGGCGGAGCTTTTCGGTTCGGAGACTCTGGAGCGCGTAGAGTTGAGTTACGCCTCCGGCGACGAAGTCCGTCTGAAATTCAAAGAGCTGTCCGGTTCGAAGCATCGTCTGTGGGAGGACGAAAAACCGGCGGCCGGTACTGGCGTTCGGGTCGGGGAGGTTAGCCCATGAGATTCTTTTGTTTGTGCATGAGTCCGGCGGTGGATGCCACGGTCACGGTGGATGGCGAACCTAAAAACGGCGCGGTGATGAAAAACGTCCGTGATTTGGAAAACGCCGGCGGCAAGGGGCTTAACGTCGCCAGATACCTCGCCACCCGCGGCGCCGAGGTAGCGTGCGGCGGGCTTTTGGGCAAGGACAACGCGGCGGTGTTTGAAAGCGAACTGTCGCGCTACGGGATCGCCGACGCCTTTGTGCGGGTTCCCGGACCAACCCGCCGCAACGAGATGATCGTGTGGCCGGGCGGCGGGTTCAAGCTCAACCGGGCCGCGTTTCCCAACCTTGCGGAGCTGCCGCCGCTGCACGCGTTTTTCCAAGGTTACGAAAACGACACCGACGCGGTGTTCGTGCTTTCTGGATCGTTGCCGCCATGCTGCCCCAAGGATTTTTATGCCCGTTGCGTGCGGTTGCTCCGTCAGCGTGGCGCGACGGTGGTATTGGATGCCAGCGGCGAAGTGTTACGCTGCGCCGCCGCCGCGCATCCCTCGGTGATTAAACCCAATGCCGACGAGTGCGCCGATTTGGTAGGCTTTGTTCCGCGCACCCCGGACGAGTTCCGCCGCGCCACTGTGGAGTTACAGCGTTTTGCGCCGGAGGTGATTGTCTCCGACGGTGCGTCCGGCGCTTGGTTCAACGGCGAATTTTGTCCGGCTCCGGAGGTGGGCGCGGTTGACACCACCGCTGCCGGAGACACCCTGCTTGCGGAATGGTGTTGGCGGCGGTTTGCGGAAAAATCCGGTTCCGCCGCTCAATGGGCGGTGGCGGCGGGTTCTGCCGCCTGTACTTTGCCGGGCGGGCAGCCGCCGCCGGCAGAACTGGTTGAACGGCTTTTCCGGACGGGATGCCCATGCTGATTCTGGCGTCAAAATCTCCGCGACGTGCGAAAATACTGGCGGCGGCGGGCTTGGAGTTTGAGGTTCGCCCCACCGAGGCGGCGGAGGTTTCCATCCCCGGCGATCCGGAACTCACGGTGCGGACTAACGCGCTGAACAAGTTTCGGGCTTGCAACGGCGGCGACGCGCCGGTGCTGGCTGCTGACACCATTGTTTGGTTTGACGGGAAAATCTACGGCAAACCGCGAGATTTGATCGAGGCGGCGCAAATGCTCCGAGAGTTGGGCGGCAATACCCATGTTGTTTACACCGGGGTGGCGGTGGGGTGGCCCGGCGAGGAAAAGACACTGGTGGTGAAATCGGAAGTTACCTTCCGTCCGCTCTCCGAAGCAGACATTGCGGAGTACGTGGCGTTGGCGCGTCCGACCGACCGGGCGGGGGCTTACGACATCGACGACCATGGGGAACGTTTGGTGGCGGCCTACACCGGCGGTTATGAAAATATTATGGGGTTGCCGTTGGAGGCGGTGGATCTGGCCCGCAGTTTGGTTGGCAGCCCTGCGCCGGATCTCGGCTGACGCGGAGAGAGTTGATGAGCGACACGATAGCGACAATTATGGCGAAAGCCGTTGAACATCCGCAAAACCTGGCGTTGGCGGAGCTGGAGACGCTGTTGGGCGTCGAGGATCCGGAAGAACTGTCGCGAATGTTTGACGCCGCCCGGAAACTGAAACTCAAATGCTGCGGCAAAGGCATCGCGATGCGCGGTTTGGTCGAAGCGGGCAACACGTGCGCCAAGGATTGCTTCTATTGCGGGATCAGAAAATCAAACGCCGCGGTCACCCGTTATTCGCTTTCCGCGGACGAGATCGTCGCGGCGGCGGAAGAATCCAAAGCCCTCGGGTATGCCTCGCTGGTTATCCAAAGCGGCGAGATCGAAAGCGAATCCCATACGGCGTTTATCGAAAACGTTTTGGAACGGATCCGGCACCTCAACCTTGGGGTGACGCTTTCGCTCGGGGAACAGGAAGAATCGGTTTACGCCCGATGGAAGGCGGCAGGCGCGTCCCGCTATCTGCTGCGCATCGAAACCTCGAACCCGGAGCTTTACGCCCGGATCCATCCGGCGGAGTGCGATTGGGCACGGCGGGTGGAGTGTCTTCGGGCGTTGCGCAGAACCGGGTACCAGGTCGGCACCGGGGTGATGTGCATGCTGCCGGGCCAGACGCTGGCCGACCTTGCGCGCGACATCGAGTTTTACGCGAGAATGGACGTGGACATGATCGGCATGGGACCTTACATACCGCATGAACAAACGCCGTTGGGACAGGAAGCCGGACACGTGACCACCGAAGAGCGGTTGCTTATGGGGCTAAAGATGATAGCCGTGACACGGCTGTATCTTCACGATGTGAACATTGCCGCCGCCACCGCGTTGCAGGCGCTTGCGGAGGACGGACGGGAACGCGGGGTTATGGCCGGGGCGAATGTGATAATGCCGAACATCACGGATGTCAGGTACCGCCGGAGCTACCAGCTCTACGCCGGCAAGCCGTGCCTCAACGAAAATGCCGGCATGTGCAAGGGTTGCCTTGAGAGCCGTCTAGAGTCGATCGGGGAAACGGTGTTATACGGTCAATACGGGGATAGCCGCCATTACAAAAAGAGACAAGACGGGGGATGCTTATGAAAAACAGATTGCTTTATACGCTTTTGCTTGGTTTGGCGTGTGCCGGTTCGGTAATTGCCCAGACAAAGATTGAGGCCGAAAGCGGGACGATATTGCCGGCACCAGACGGAAAGAAGGCGGAGGTCTATACCAAGATCGCCAACGCCTCCGGCGGCGCGATTTTGGCCTACTTTCAGGAAGGGCGGGGTGTGCAATACGCCAAAGTACCCGCCGCGAAGTGGATTCTCTTCTCCTATGGGACGCAAAGCAACGGGAAGAAGGCGCGGCTTCAGTTCTTCGACGGCGATACCCATCTGGGCGATGTGGAGTTCCCTGATTCTGGCGATTACCACACGATGAGCAGTTATCTGGCGAAGTTCTCCGTCCCGGAGGGGGCGCGGCTCCGGATTGTCGCCCCCTCGCTCCCGGTCAACCTCGACAGCATGACGTTCTACAACACCGATAAGCCGCCGGAACAACCCGAAGAAGACAAGGTACCGGCCGTCGGAACGCTTTACGACAAACTGCTTGCCGGGGATTTCGGGAAGGTGGACGAGATAGTTTTCGCCACGCGCACCCACACGCGGGAACACTGGTACGCTAATTTCGGATATTACTGTTATGCGCGGGATTGGACGATCCTGAATCGGCAGGGAAGATTGGTGGCGTACAATATCAAGACCCAGTCGTTCCGCGTAATTTTGGAAGATTTGGCGGGTGCGGTACGCGATCCGTGCGTACATTACGATGGTCGCACGATTCTCTTTTCGTACCGGCCGGGAAACGATGTACGCTACCACCTTTACACCATCAATTCCGACGGCACGGGGCTGAAACAGCTTACCTTCGGCGAGTATGACGATATAGAGCCGGCTTGGCTTCCCGATGGCGATATCGTGTTTGTTTCGTCGCGCTGCCGGCGTTGGGTGAACTGCTGGCTCACGCAGGTGGCCAACATCTACCGCATGCGTCCGGATGGGACCGGCATCCGGATGCTCTCCGCGAACATCGAGCACGACAACACTCCTTGGCTGCTGCCCGACGGGCGCATTCTGTATATGCGCTGGGAGTATGTCGATCGCCGCCAGGTGACGTTCCACCATCTTTGGACAATGAATCAGGACGGAACGCAGCATCAGGTGTATCAGGGCAACACCTATCCCGGCAGCGTGTATATTGACGCCAAACCGGTGCCAGGTTCAGATGAGGTGATATTGATCGATTCGCCCGGGCACGGGAGTTTCGAGCACGGCGGATATCTCAGTCTGCTCTCAACGAAATCCGGGACGGACAACCGGGGGAATATCCGGCAACTCTCGAAGGTGCGCTGTTATGACCCTTGGGCATTCTCTCCCGAGTTGTTTATGGCCACGACCGGGGATGAAGTTTTCCTGATGAACCGAGCCGGAAAAACGCTAAAGCTCTTTGACATGCCCAGAGAGTTCACGCAGTTCGAAGGCGCACCCGCTGGCTCGCAGATCAGTGAGCCGCGTCCGCTGTTAGCGCATTCTCGCGAGGAACTGCATGCCGACCGCACCGACCTTACGTCCAAAACCGGCGAGTTTTATCTTGAGAATGTCCTCACCAGCCGCAGCATGCAGGGCGTGAAACCGGGGACGGTGAAAAAACTTATGGTTATGGAAAGTCTTCCGAAGCCGATCAATTACACCGGCGGGATGGATCCGCTAACCTATGGCGGCACCTTCACGCTAACCAGACTGCTGGGCACGGTTCCGGTTGAAGACGACGGGAGCGCGTATTTCCGGGCGCCGGCGTTGAAGTCGCTCTTCTTCGTTGCGCTGGACGGCGACGGGCGGGCCGTAAAACGGATGCAAAGCTTCACGCAGGTGATGCCGGGCGAGAAGCTGGGTTGCGTGGGGTGCCACGAAATAAAGACCGACAATGCAGTTCGTCGGACCGTAACGGTCTCCAAGGCTCTTTCGCGTGCGCCGTCGGAGCTTGACGCCTCCGGCCTCGCATTTGACGTCCCCGATTTCCCGCGCGACATGCAGCCGATCTTGGACCGGGCGTGCGTGAAATGCCACAATCCGGACAGCCGGAAAGGCGGCGTCGATTTGTGCGGCGACCATGGCGTAATGTTTTCGATGTCGTATTACAGCCTCATTTCCCACAATCAGGTGTATGACGGGCGCAACTCCGAAAAGAGCGATTGGCCGCCATACGCCCGGGGTAGCGGCGGCAGTCCATTGATGGAAAAAATCTCCGGACGGCACCACGGGGTTGAGGTTACCCCGGCGGAGCGGCGCGTTATTATGCAGTGGCTGGACGGTTCCGCGCCTTATCCCGGCACCTACGCCGCGCTGGGATGCGGCTCTATCGGCGGATATATGCAGAACAAGCAGATTGTGAACAACGACACCGTTCGGGCCGCGACGGTGGCCGCTAAACCGACCATCACCAGCCGTTGCGACTGTTGCCATTCCGGCGCGAAGCGGGTCCCGCATGCGCTGTCGGATGAAAACGGCATCAGTTTTTGGACGCCGGATTGGAACGATCCCCGGCTGAAAACCTACCACCGCCACACGCTTTTCAATTTGTCCCGGCCGGAAAAGTCCGTCTATCTGCGGGCGCCGTTGGCACGCGAGGCGGGGGGATTGGGTTTGTGCAAAAATGCTGACGGTAGTGCGGTGTTCGCATCGAAAGACGACCCTGGATATCAGGCGCTTTTGGCGATGATCGAGGATGGCAAGAAGGTCCTCGAAACAGTTAAAAGGTTCGATATGCCCGGTTTTGCGCCCAAGCCCGAGTATGTCCGCGAGATGGTGCGTTACGGGGTGCTTCCTCCGGACAGCGAAAGTTCCCCCTCAATGGATCCGTATCAGATCGACCGCAAATATTGGGCGCTGGATTGGACTGAATTAAAGTAACGGGCAGAGTGCCGTTACGATATGACTGACGGAAAAGAACACCTTGGGGCAGGACGTTCTTTTCCGTCAAAATTTTTCTGCTTACGCAGGCTTAAACGATTTTCGCCCAATCAGTTGACCTTGGCGATTTTACCCGTCTGGATAGACTCGTAACAGCCAAGCATGGCTTGAATCGTCTGCTTGTGCCACCTGAGGTTGATAAGCGGGGTCTTGTGGTTGCGGATGCAATCGACAAACTCGTCGATGAGTCCGACCCACTCGTCAAAGTAAGTGTATTGCACGGTATAGCGGTCGTTGGGGGCGCCGTTGTGATAGACGTTCGGCCCGAAGCAGTCGCAGCTGATCATTCCCTTATCGCCGGTGATGGTGACGTTCACCTCCATGCGTTTCGGGAAGCGTTCCCAGCCCGGTCCTGGCACCTTGAGCTTCTCTTCGAGGCGAGACCAGGACGGATCAAACAGAAACGCGGTTCCGTCTTTCATTTTGCCAACCGCCATGAGCATATCTTCCACCTTCAACCCGTCGCGGAGATTCGGCGCTACCTCGGCGAAGATGTAGTCGAAATCCGAACCGGTCAGGTGACGGATCAGGTCGAAGATGTGCGGATGATCGCAAAGCGCGCCGCCGCGGAAACGAGGATCGCCCCGCTTCAGCGGTACAATGCTGCCGAAACTGGCCTTGGGGTCGCCCTGCCACGGGAACGCCCAGACCGGCGAGAGAGTGATGTTGGTGGCCTGCACCGATTTGATCTTGCCGATCGCGCCGTCCTTGATCAGCTTTTCCAACCTCCTCACTACGGAGTTGTAGTGCATCTCTAGTTCAATCTGGCAGACGATTCCGGCCTTGTCGCACATCTCGATCATTTCGTCATATTCCTTCATGTCGAAGGTCGGGATCTTCATCGAGAGAATGTGGATACCCTTTTCGGCGCACCACTTCATCTGCTCGAAGTGGCGGTCGTTGGCGGAAGCGATCACCACCGCCTCGATGTCCGGATGTTTCCGGTACATTTCGTCAGGATCGAGATAACAAGGGACGCCGGTTTCGTAAAGCTCGTAAACGCGCTTCGCCTCTTCGTCTTGGGCGCAAGACGCGACCCAATCCAGCTTCTTGTTTTCGATCAGCGTCTGGTAGTACTTGCGGGTGTGCCCGTGCGTCATGCCCATCATTGCGATTTTAACCGGTTTCATTAGCGCACCTCCGATGTTTTGATGGCCTCGTTAGTGTTCAAGCCCTGCTTGACTGCAATGGCCTTTGCCGCTTTCTTGCGATCGCTTTCAAAGGCGAGCGCGGCGGCTTTCGTTGCTTTGGCCCATGCGGCTTTCCAGATTTTCGCGGAGGCGCGTCCCTGCAATAGCGCAAACGCGGCGCGAACGTTCCAAATCTCTTCGTAAGTCAGCCCGAACAGTTCGGTATCGACATCGGTGAAGTCGTCAGTCCCCTTAGCGCCCCAGCACCGGATTGACGAGTGCGGGGTGTGCGTGTCAACGGTCTGGTCGCAGGCGACGCCGCGCTTGGCGATGATCTCGTGACGGTCATAGCCGGACTCTCCCTTCGGGAGTCCCGCGCCGATCTCGACCGAGACGTTGACATCGTTCGCGAGTTTCGCCAGCACGTTAATCGCGTTCCCGTTTGCGACGGCCATTACGCGCACGATGTCCGATGCGCCGAGGTAGGCGGCGAGATCCAGTTCCTTCGCCAGCATCGCCTCCAAGTCCGTCCCTTTGGGCGCGAAGGCGGCAAAACGCAAAGTGGAGACGCCTTCGAGCGTCCCGTTTTCCGTCATTTTCTTTAACTCGACGATCTTACGTTCCATTCGGCCCGGCAGGAGTGGCGTTGCCCCAACATAGCAGTGCCCGTCCTTAATGGTGATTTCGCCTTTTTTTGCTCCGTACTTCCCGCGCAGGAAGTCGAGTCCTTTGTTCATTCGTTTAAGATTCATGTCTGTTACTCCTTTGTAAAACCTTCCCGGTATGGTATCGACGGCAGGACGTACCGCACCGTCACTCCTTTGCCGGCCGCGGCGTTGGCGACGCGGCAGGCGTCCGCAATCGGTTCGCCCTCGGCAATCCGCACGGCAAGTACGCCGTTGAAAGTGTCACCCGCGCCGGTGGTGTCGAGCACTTTGCCGCAGCATACCGGCGGAACAACCTCGCCGGTAGAACGGATTTTGCATCCGGCGCCGCCCAGCGTTGTGACAACCTCGCCGCCGGCGTCTTCCAGTCCGGCCGTTTCAAACTCATTCGGCGTGAAGAGAAATACCCGGCTTTTCAGCGCTTCGGGCAGGGGACGCGCCGGGGCGGGGTTTAGGATAATCTCCACGCCATGCGCCGCCGCGATTTCGGAGGCCCGTAGGTTCACCTCTTCCGGCACCTCGTTGCTCAACAGAAGCAGATCTGCCGCGACGATTTCATCGGCGAAAGCATCGACATCCGCAACCTCCAATTCCGCGCCGGCGCAGCAGGTGACTCGCGTAGTACCCTCGGCATCGGTTATAATCGTTGCCAGCGCGGAGTTGACCGGCCGTCCGATCAGCCGCAGCGTCAGTCCGCGTTCCCCGGCGAGATCGGACGCGATGGAGGGGCGGTCTTTTTCTGCGCAGGCGCCTAAGAACGCCACCGCCGCGCCCTGCCGCGCCGCCGCCACCGCTTGGTTGAATCCTTTGCCGCCCCAATCCTCGTGGCAGGATTTGGCGACCACCGTTTCGCCGCCCTTGTGGAACTGATCGACCTCCATAAACACGGATTTGCCGATCATGCCGATTACGGCGATTTTTGCCTGTCGTTTTGTCATAGATGTTTCACCCGGTTAAAATACCGCTTCTCCAGCGCGATGTTACTCTCCGTGCCGCCCGCGATGTTGCCGCTGGTATAGATAGGGGGCTTAACGCCGCGTCCCAAAGCCTTTTTCGCCCCTTCGATCAGTATCGAGTTGAGAATGAAACAAGAGGCGGAGGTGGATAGCCCGCCCATTTTAGATTCGCCGACCGCGATCACGGCGTCACCGTAAGGGACTTTGCAGTCGATCGGTAGGTCCGCCTCGTCCAACAGCACCGCCCCGTGTTCGCGGTAGGCGGATGACGAAATCGCGACCGTCGTCACCCCGGCCGCCTTTGCGGTGCGCAGCATCTCGACCGGCGCGGCGTTCTTGCCGCTGGCGGAGATGACGATGAAAAGGTCGCCGGGCTTAACGCCGTGGCGGCGGAAGACTTCCGCCGCGATACCCGGCATCTTCTCCATTCGGCTGGATTTCGCCGCGCCGTCGTGGAGCATCAGGTCCACATCCAGCACGGGGGATACGCAGGCAAGCCCGCCTGCGCGGTAGAAAGTGTCCAGCGCGGCAAGGTGCGAATGGCCGCAGCCGAAAACGTGTACGATGCCATCCCGGCAAATGGTATCCGCCACCGCATCTGAAGCGCGGTTTAGCGCCGTATCCTCTTCATTTTCAATCCGCTGCAATAGTTCCGTGATTCGATTCAGGTATTCGCTCATGACACAAACTCCAAAAACAGTTTTATATTATACGACAATCCATCACTTTTGGGAATGCATTTTTCGCTAAAAAAAGCTTATTATTTCGCCAAAAATAAAAAAATGGCGTACATTAATTGCCAAAACGCCCATATTTAGTGTATTATTAGGACGTTTTTCGCAATTGTCACCGGCAAAAGCACCGTCCGAAAAAGGTGCGACGCTAAACATGGCGGGGGGCTAGATGTCGTTGGAAGTTTTTTGGAGTGACCGGCTGGAAGTGCTGGCGGAAGGGCTGTTCGCGCACTGGGAGAATGGGGCCGGCGGCGAACCGTTCGACCGCACCTGCGTGGTGGTGGGTGATTTATCCACCCGCAATTGGCTTCAGGATTATTTTCTTCTGCGCCGCAAATCCGGTTCCCGCCGCATTTTGGCGAACATTGACTATAAGCCGGTTGCCGAGTTCGTTAACGACTGGTTGGCTGCGGTGCGCGGCAAGGACGGGATTCAGCGTAACGCGGCGGCGCATCCGTACGCCAAAGAAGTGCTGGCTTGGCGGATCGACGCGATACTCCGCGCCGCAGATCCGGGGCAGAATCCTGTCGATACGGTTTTCGGTCCTTTGCTCTCCTACATCGGGGAGAAGGCTTCGGCGCTCCGCCGTTACGAGTTGGCGGCGAAACTGGCAGAGATGTTCGACGATTATCTCAATTACCGTTATACCATGCTGGACCGTTGGGAGAACGGTGGCGAACTAAAAAGGGACGAAGAGGCGTGGCAGCGTGAGTTGTATCGCAGACTGGTTCGGGTTAACGGGAACACTTATACGAAGGACTACGTTGGGGTATTTAGCGGAGAGTCAAATCCGGAGACGGCGTTTGTGCATGGTTTCCCAAGATACAAGTCCATCCATGTGTTTGATGTTGCGTTCGCGCCGTGGCCCTATTTTGAGTTTTTGAAGCGGATTGCCGATTCAATTCCCACTGTGGTTTGGAGTTTCAGCCCCTGCCCCGGTTTTTGGATGGATGTGGAGGGGAAGCGGGAGAGTATTCGTCAACGGGTGACGGCTTTGCGTAGCGCGATGGAAATTGGCGATGAGGCGCTGGAACCCAGTATGCCCGAAATCGGAAACGTGGCGGACCGGGCGCTCCTTGGTGCCCTTGCTACCGGCGGGCGCGGGGCACTGTTTTCGGAGGTTGACATTTCCGAGGGAAATTGCTATTGGCTATCCGATGTTTTCTCCCAGCCCGTTCCGGCGGAAGCGGCGGAAACCGGATGCCGGTTCAAACCGTTGCGCGAGTTGGATGTTGAATTGCACGTCTGCCATTCGCCGCGCCGTGAACTGGAGGCGGTACGCAACGGCATCTACCGTTTCTTTGAGGAAAATCCTCAAACCAAGCCGGGGGAGGTGTTGGTTTTGTGTGCCGATTGGGCTACCTACGCGCCGCTGGCAGAAGCGGTGTTCGGTACCGAGCGCGAAGTGGCGGCGAGAATCCCCTTGAAACTGGACGGACTGGTCGCCGATGAATCGCCGCTCATGCATTCCTTTGGTGAATTACTTGCGTTCCGGGAGAACCGGTTCGAGGTGAGCGCGGTCTTTTCTCTTTTAAGCGTGCCGACCATCCGCGGCAAATTTGGAATCGCCGCTGACGGGATCGATGTGTTGAAGCGGATGGTACGTGATGCGAACATCCACTGGGGTTATGACGACCGGGATGTGGCGGAGTCGCTGGGGCTTGGCTTGGCCAACCCTGCTGAGCCATACCCATTCACTTGGCGGCGCGGACTTGATCGTCTGGAACTCGATGCCTTGATGGGGCCGAGGGGAAACCCCGATTCGCTCGTCAGCGCCGGGGAAATCGGAGTTTTGCGCCCTTGCGGTAAGGTGGAACAGGAACGCACCCGTCTTGTGGCGGCACTGGACAAATTCGTAAAACAGTTACACGCGTTTCGGGCAGAACTGCGCGGTGGCAAAACCGCTGAAGATTGGGGAGAACGGTTGCGGGAGGCGGTCGATTGTTTCTACAATGCCGGGGATGACGATTCGGGATCGGACAACCGGAAAGAGTTGACCGCGGTCCGCCGCGCGATTAAATCCGCGGAGCAGCACGCGATGGATGCTTGGGTGGCGGATGGCGGAGTAGGTGTCCCGCCGGAAATCGAGGCGGAGGTGTTTCTTAGCGCGGTGCAAAGCGCGATTCGCGGTGTACGTCCGTATAGCGCGGCGGTGGGTGATGCAGTGAGGTTTGCGCCACTCAAAAGTTCTGCGGCGACCCCCGCGAAACTGGTGTGGGTCTGCGGGTTGAACGACGGCAAGTTCCCCCGCGACGGTACCCGCCCGTCATTCGACCAGATTGGGCGGCATCCCACGCCGTATGACGCGTCGCTGCGGGAAAGGGACGGATTCTCCCTACTCAAGGCAGTTCTCGGTGCGCGTGAGCGGCTTGCGTTGAGTTATGTGGGTCATGACATCCGCTCGAATGAGAAGATTCCGCCGGCGGTGCCGCTCAGCGATCTTTTGGACTGGTTTGATCGGGAGCGAAAAAACGGCATAACCCGTTATGAGCATCCGTTGCAGTCCTACAGCATCCGGTACTTCTACGAGTTTGAGGGCGATTCCCCGTTGCCGCCCAACTATTCCACCGCCGATCGCGCGGCTGCGGCGGCGATTCTGGCGAAAGCGGACAAACGGCCAGATGAAAACGTGACGAATACTATTACCGCGTTTAAGTTCGCGTCCGAGGGCGAGACCGTGGTGTATTTTGATGATTTGTCAGAGTTCCTTGCCAAACCAAACGCCTTCTTGAGAAGACGGTTGAAAATGTGGGGTGCTGACGCCTCAAGCGATGAACTGGTTGACGAGGAAGCGACGGCCACGAAGCTATCCTATGGTGAGAGGGTTATGATCAAGCTGGGTGATGACGATAAACAGTTGCCCGGAGACCTCTTGATAGAGGAAGGTCGGGCTTGCGATAGGACTTCGGTCGAAGAAGCGGTTGATCAGATTAAAAACGGGAACGACCGTAATAAAATCATGCGGAGAAAAATGCGGTTTGAACGTTCTCCGGAAGGGTACAAGAGCGAATCGGTTAGAGCCGTTGATATATTGCGGCGGGTGGCCGAAGCTAATCCGGCGCGTGTGGATGTGTGCCGATTGGTGAAGGGGCATAACGTGCTGGTGACCGGCATGATGAAGTTTGCCCAAGATAACGGCACTGATCATCACATGGTTTATTCGGAATACGGGGCGGATGAGTTGGGCAGCGCGGAAAGCGAATTACTGGTGCGCCATTTGGTCGGCCATGCGGCAGGTCTGCGATTTCTATCCGTCATTATGTATGGCGACGGTAAGCTGATGTGTATCCATCCGATGGACGCGGAGCGGGCGAATCAGAAGCTTGATGAGATTTTGGAACTTGCTTTCAATCCGTTACCGGAAAATTTGCCAGATCTAAATGTCGGCTGGAAGGATGACGCGCTGCCGGACGAGTTGCGCGAAATGGTGTTGAGGGACATGGTATTTGTCAGTTCGGCGAGGTTGCAAAAAGCATGAATAATAATTGTAAAGGCCGGGTTTTCGATAATGCGGTAGCTTTGGACGGACCGCATCTTGTCGCGGCATCCGCCGGGACGGGAAAAACCTATAGCATCCAGAACATCTACGCCCGGCTGGTGGCCGAGCGGGGATTGCGCGTAGCCGAAATACAAGTGATGACCTTCACCGAAAAAGCGACGAAGGAATTGCGCGACCGCTTGAGAAAAGTGTTGCAACTGTTGTACGCATACTACAACGGGGAACAGGTCGATGACAAAGAACGCAGCCGCCTTGAAGATTTGTGCAGACGCGTAAAAGTAGCCGAAGTCTCCAATGAAATTGCCCGTACCCGTCTGGAGATCGCGCTGATGGAGTTCGACTGTGCCGCAATCTCCACCATCCACGGGTTTAGCCGTCGCGCTTTGGCGCGGTATGCTTTCGAGACAGGGGCACCGTTCGATGCCGAGCTTACCGATAGCGATTCCGCGTTGCTCTACCGGATGGCGCGCGATTGGTGGCGCGTGGCGCGCGAACGGCCGCAGAATAAACCGGATTTGGGGCTGATGACTGAATATGTGGTAAAACTCGCAAGCCATCCCGACGCGAAAATCGTTGCCGATGAAAACTCGCCGAACGGACAGATGTTGGCGAAAGCCCAAGAGATCGTCGAGGCATACCATGCCGCACGTGACTCCCGTCGCACTCGCACATTCGACGAGCTACTGCTATCGCTTCGGGATGCGTTGCGCAACGATACCGCTGGTAAGTTGGCGGTGCATTTGCGTCAGGAGTTCAAGGCGGTGGTGGTTGATGAGTTTCAGGATACGGATCCCGTACAGTACGAGATTTTCCGTCGCGTCTTTCTCGATGTTCCTGACGGGGTGGTAAAGCCGACACTCTTCTTTGTGGGCGATCCCAAGCAGGCGATTTATTCTTTTCGCGGCGGCGACATTTACACTTACGCGGCCGCCGCAAGGCGCGACGATGTCTCCGCCAATACGTTTTGTCTTGGCAAGAACTACCGTTCAACCCCTCGGCTAATCGACGCGGTGAATCTTTTTTTCAAAGATTTTCGGTCTGCGGACGGGAAAACCGATTACACTTTTGGCGATGCAACGATTGACTATTCAGCGAATTTAGAAGCAGACAACACAAGAGAAGCGTTTCAAATCAATGGGGCGGATGATCCTCAGCCCTTCCGCGTAATCCATGTAAAAAATCACAAGACTAAAGAAAATAAGGAAGGATTGGCGATTTCGGAAGGCATGAACTCCGCGGTTGTGGAGTCGGTGCTATCGGTTCTTGAGGAACAGCGCGGGAAAATCACGCCGAAAGATATCGCTATTCTTGTGCCAAGTCATACAAGTGGCGATATACTGCGCAATGCGCTTCGCGCAAAGAATGTGCCGGTGGTGTTGCAACACGCCGGCAATGTGTTCGGTCAACCCTTGGCGAAAGAATTCCTCACCTTGCTTCAAGCAATGGCGCTGGAGGGCGGCGCGGGTCGAGTGCGGGCCGCCATGCTTTCCTCGTTCTTCGACTTCACACCGGGTGAGCTGGATGCCGATGCCGAGGGAGAGGGCGAGACATTGGCCCAGGCGCTGGCCAAGTTCAAGGAGTTGAACCGTGTCTGGATGAAACGCGGGTTTGATGCGGCGATGGCCGAACTGGAGAACTATGACCGTTGCAATTTCCGCAGTCGGTTCGCGGCGCAACCAGACGGAGAGCGAAAACTGGCGGACGCGATTCAGCTGATTGATCTCTCCATCCGTACCGTCCGACAGCAAGGGCCGTCACCGGAAGCACTGATCGCATGGGTGGCGGACCGCATCGCAAAAGGATACAGCAATAATTTCGGTGCCGCGGGGCCTGAAGCGCGCAGCGAAGAATATGCGCGTGAACTTGAGAGTGAGCATGATGCGGTGAAAATCATGACCATGCACGTCTCGAAGGGACTGGAGTTTCCCGTGGTGATTGTTCCCCTGCCCGTGAGTGACAAGAAAAACCAAAACGACAAAGGGCCTTACGGGTATCATGATGATGACGGCACGTTTGTCTATTCAACGGAAATTACCGGGAAACATCATAGCGAGATTATCGACGAGAGAATCAGGTTGCTCTATGTGGTGATGACGCGGGCAACGAAACGGACGGTGTTGATTGTGCCGGAAAACGTACCCGAATCGTGGCCGGTTTGTCGGCTGCTGGCCAACGCCAAACGTCATTTGGCGCAGTCCGGCATCGATTCAGAATACAGCCCGATTCGCGAGAATGAGGATTACCAGCCTAAAGATCAGGAAAATTATGTGCCGCAGCAGAACCGGAACCAAGGTTCTCCCAAACCGGAAAAAAGGCTGCACGAGTTTGATTTGACACCGTCCAAAGGCAGTTACTCTTCGCTATCGCCTTCCGAGCGTAAAGACGATGACGGGCGTGATTGGGATGGCGCGACCGAAACCAATTCCGCCGCGGCGGCGACTGGAAATCCGAAAGGCAAAGAACATCAAGTCTTCGCTTTGCCGGGTGGCTTGGCGGTGGGCACATGTTGGCATTCGATATTGGAAAAGATTGATTTCGCGGCGGATGATGATACGGTGGGAACGGCTACGCTATCGGCGTTGAGAATGCATGGATTGCCCGACGATAACGCGGATGTGGTCGCCGAAATGATGAAAGCGACGTTGAGCCGCCGGATTAACGCCCCTGACGGCGAAACGTTTTCGTTGCGCGAAGTCAAGGCGGCTGATCGTTTCAGCGAATGGGAGTTCGACTTTTCTTCGAGAGACGCGGTGGCTACCACGGCGGCCATCAAAACCGTTATCGAAAGATACTGGGGAGAAGATTCCGAAAAACGCCCGTTCATTCGTGCGATGGATGGGTGGAACCGATTAGTGCCGAACGGATTCCTAAAAGGGTATCTGGATTTGCTTTTCCGCCACAACGGCTATTATTATGTAGTTGATTGGAAGTCGAATTCAATCAACGGATGTAAAAGCGGTTTTTCCAAAGAAGGCGTTACGGCGGAGATGGCTGAACACGGTTACTTTTTCCAGTATCTCTTGTATGCGACGGTGTTGCACCGGTTCTTAAAAGAGAACCTGAAAGATAAGTACTTTTGGGAACGGAATTTCGGCGGTATCCGATACTATTTTCTGCGCGGAGTGGCGGCTGGTTGCGAATCGGCGGTGTTTGCAGACCGCCCATGCGAGGCGATGCTGGAAGAACTCGCGGCGGCGTTTGGAATGGAGAACGTTAAATGAAAACGGCAATCGCGGATTTGGTAAAGCGGATGATGGGCGGGCGTGAGGATGTACCGGAACTCTGCGTTCGCGCCATCGGGGTGTCGGATGACAATGATGAGACCGACGGCGGAAATGTGTGCTGCCGGTTGAGCGGCGATGAGGCGGCGTTGCTGGACGGAGTGCCTGAAATAGTCTCCGTTGTCACGGCGGAGACCGATCCGGACACGGTTGACACGCCGTTTGTGCGGTTTGGCGATCTGCTCTACACGCGGCGGAATTGGCGGTACGAGCAGATTGTGCGCAGCCGGGTTACCGCCATGTCTTGCGCCCCATGGCTCTCCGATGTCACTGTTCCGCAACGTGAAGAGTACGCCATGTTGCGCCCGGAAGACCAGTGTCCGGCTATTCCCACCCTGTTGGCGCACCGGTTCTCAATCCTCACGGGCGGCCCTGGTACGGGCAAGACGTTCACGTTGGGGAAGGCGGTTAACCTGATGCGGGAGCGTATGTCTGATGCACGGATTGCCCTTGCCGCCCCGACCGGCAAGGCCGCCGCGCGCATTAACGAATCGCTTGTGGATCTGAAAAAGCAAGGGTTACTGGAAGGTATCCAGCCCGCGACCACGCTTCACACGCTGTTGGGGACGAATCCTGATTTTGTGTCGTTCAAACACGATCGTTCGAATCCGCTACCGATGGACTGGCTCGTTGTCGATGAGGCAAGTATGATCGGGTTGCCGCTGATGGCGAAGTTGCTGGACGCGTTACCGCCGGAGTGCGCTTTGACGCTGATTGGCGATTCTCATCAGCTGGCCTCCGTGGATCAGGGGCGGGTGTTTGGAGACCTGTGTGACTTGTTCGATCATAATGTCGCTAAGCTTATGATTAGCAAGCGTTTCCCGTCGGGTGGCACGATTGATCGTCTGGCGTCTGCCGTCAACAGCGGCAGGGACGGGAGTTTCGACGCCGTGATGGCGGTGTTGCGGGAGGAGAAAGAGGCCAGTTTTCGGAACATTTCGGGGAAAGATCCTTTTGCGCCTGCAAAATGGAACGATTTCCAAAGTGCGGTTCGCAACGGATTCGGAGAGTTATCCCAATGTTCAGAGGCGGTGTCGGCCCTGGAAAAGCTTAACGGATTTCGCGTCCTCTGCGTCCTTCGGAAAGGGCCGTACGGCACCGAAAGCCTGAACGAGTATATTAAGCGGTTGCTTGGCAAGAAGTGTCCGATGCCTGTGATGATTACGCGGAACGATCATTCGCTGGAGGTGCAAAACGGTGATGTCGGCGTGGTTATACCTGACGAGCCGCAGTACATCTACCTACCGACATTGGAGAAAGGTGTCCGTAAGCTTCGCTTGGAATTGCTAAACGGCACCGAACTGGCGTTTGCGACCACCATCCATAAGGCGCAGGGGTCGGAATTCGGCAATGTGTCGATTGTCATGCCGCCGGAAGCCGATTTGCCGCTTCTGACTCGTGAAATTCTCTACACCGGCATCACCCGTACCAAAGGCGCGATTCGTATCTATGCGGGCGAGGCTTCGATCAAAGCGTGTTGCGAAAAGTCGGTAGAGCGCGAGACCGGACTAAAGAAATAAATGGTGCAACGTTAACGCGAGGAGAATGAACAGTCTCAAAATAAGAAGCACCGGAAACTTTGGCCGTTCTAATGGAAGCAAGGTGAAACTGGTGTTTTCTTGAAAAAGGAGTTGGGCTATGATGGCAAGAAAGACATTGGTAACATTCATTGGGATCATTGGCGCAGTATGGTTGATTGGGGCGATGAACCTGCCCCGCATGGTGGTGGTTGGGGATTCCCTCAAGCAGGCTAAAACGTTCGGGGCAAAGGCCAAGATAGTGTTCAAGGTGGTGGATGAGGAGGGGACTCCCGTTTCCGGCGCTAAAATCAGTGCCGGGCTATTACTCTGGTCAACCGACCACAACGGAGTGAATGGCGTGACGGACCGAAAGGGGGTTTTGGTGGTTCGGGGCGCAACGATAGGCGATGTGCGGTATTCCGTCAACAAAGACGGGTACTATTATACCCACGGCGGTTTTTACATACCCGGCCTGTCTGGCGCATCACTTAAAGACGGAAAATGGCAACCATACGGTATGGAGCATAAAGTGGTATTAAAACGCAAGCGTAATCCGATTCCGATGTATGCGCATCCCAAATATTATGATTATTACTTCCCTGAACTTAACACTTCTTACGGTTTCGACCTAATGGAGATGGATTGGGTTCAGCCAATGGGAAAGGGAAAACATGCGGATCTACTTATCGAATACCATGGTAAAGAAATAAATATTCAAGAGGATGATTATAGAGAATGGATGCGCCTTGTTGCAGATGCCTCTGAAACAGTTTCCTTGACTCTGATATGGACAGACCGGGAGTGTGGGTATTATATTGTGGATTATGATGGGAGCGAGTTAAAGTCTCCTCATAATGCCGCAATAAATCGACCCTTGTCTCGATCAATTATGCTTAATCAACGACATAATATTGAAAAATGTCTTGTTTTCCGAATCCGTCCCCGTTTCTCGTCAAGTGGAAAACTTATAGGCGCACATTATGGGAAAATATATGGCCCTATCGGTTATAGTCGTACATACCCTTTGGATCGTTACGGCAAAGGTGCAAAAGCTCAATTCGGCATTCAAATATATGCCAATCCGACAGAGAACGACACGAATCTTGAGTTTCTTCCATATCATAGTTTGAACTATCCAAATGCACGAGAGAAACAGCCAAACATCGCGCCATGACAACTACTTGTGCCGTTCTGTGGTTGTTACCACAGTTTGATAGTTGAACCGTTTGACCGTTTATCACTAACAACTAGCTGCTAGCTACTCTTCTTTGCGCTCTATGCGCCCTTTGCGGCTAAAAAAGATGAGATGTCGAGCGTGAAACCGTGCATAAATTGGTTGAATGGTTTGACCGTTTGACGGTTGGAAATTTGGACGATTTGCCACTAACGTCTAACTGCTGTCGGCTAACAACGACTAATCCATTCTTCATTTTCATTCATAATTCTTCATTTTCTTTGTAATATTTTCCCTAGTTCGCGAGAAGAATATAGTGGGTATGGTTGAAAATCATAACCTCCCTTAAAGAGGGAATCGTTAAGGAGTTCAAAAATGGCAAAAAATGATGTCGGGCACATTGGTTATGGGATTTCCCATTCGTTGGCGGAAACCGCACAAATGATGGGAATTACCCGCGAGGGGGTTAGACAGATTGAAAAACGGGCACTCGAAAAGCTGCGGCTGCAGCTTCTGCGTCGTTTCGGAGTCACCAACTTGTCCGATATAATGACGGATTGTTAAGAAAGGAAATGAAAATGGAATGGGATGATTCTCTTGAGATAATGTCCGCCGAGGAGTTCTTTGCCGGCATTGCAAAAGACCGTAAATCGTCTTCCCGCAAGAAGTGCCACCAGAAGAAAAAGACTTCGGATGAGTTATTCAACGATGTAAAGGCAAAGATGGTCATGCGCATTTATGGCGTTACCCGCGACAAGGCGCTTGAGATTATCACTAAGATCGAAAACGAGAAACTGGCCGCAAAGGAGGATAAAGAAAAGCGCCGTCGTGAAAAACATGGCAAGCGGGTTTCATGTAGTGACGATGAAGAACTGATGTCGTGGGAGGAGTTTCTGGATGAAGAGTGACAGGAGATTGCGCGGGAAATGCTGGCGCGGGTGGGGAAACCCGCCACGCCGCGGTTTTCGTTTTGCAAAAAAGCCGTTTCGAACGATTTGTTATATGATTTCCGGTGAAATTGTGTTACAATGGCAATTGTGAATGGGGAAAGGAGCAAAAACCGGGATAGTAACTGCGTCAAGGAAAGCGGCAAGGTGAGTCGTTGGCGCGGGGTTTTAACCGGGGGTGAATTTATGACGTTAAAGACGATTCGGGTTATTGCGGTCGGGATTATGTTCGCGAGCGTGGCGTATTGCGATTGGGTGGGACGTTACTCCAGCTATCCGTATCAAATGGATGCCGGGGATCCGGTGCCGGGGCTTTTCTACAGCAAGGTGTGCGAACCGGGCGTTTCGGGTGAGGACCGGGCGACGTATGTGACGATCGGTACGGTTTATCCGAAGCGGGTGGGAGTCCCGCCAAGTTACAAGGGAGCGCTCGTGATTCCGGAGACAATCGACGGACTGCCGGTGCGCAAGATTATGGATTCGGCTTTCGTGGCGTGCTCGCAATTGACGTCAATCACTATCCCGGCAACGGTGCGCGAGGTGGGGGATCAGGCTTTTTCATGGTGTACGGCCCTGACGAATGTGACTTTTCTCGGCGGGGTGGAGATGGTCGGAACGGCGGCTTTTTCCAACTGTCTGTCGTTGGCCTCGGTAACCTTTCCTCCGACGCTCCGCCGGTTAGGCTTTAACTGTTTCGTGCTGTGCGACTCGTTGCAAACCATCACTTTTCTCGGTAACGCCCCGGAGCTGGACGGACCGCCAGCGGATATTACCTACAGCTATCTGGGTGAGAAACATTTGGCCGGCGCATTGGTTCCAACGCGGGCAAAGATTGTGATTCGGGAAGGAACGGTCGGTTGGAAGGGGCCGTATCTCAAAGGCGTGCCAGAAAAGTGGCCGGTGCAATACGGCTGGATGACGGCGCACGAGGTGGTGCCTATGCCGGCGGCATCCGGCGGGTTGGTGTTCGGTATTGCCAGGCAGCCTTGACGCGATGCGGATTGAGTTAGTGGCGTTATAACGGGGGATTGAGTATGTTTAGTGAAAAATCAAACCGTTTTGTAGTGTGTTCAGTTGCGGTTGCGGCGCTGTTTACAGCGGCGTTTGTTCCGTTTGCCGTCAACGGGGAAACTTCTGATACGTTTGCCTTGCAACGGTCGGAATTCGCGAAATACTATCGGCAGATTACGGGCAAGGCCGCGCCGGACGGGTTGGTGTCGTTTGCGGTCGATCCGAAAGTTTCCGTTTCCGGCAAAGACGCCTACACAATTGTTTCCGGGGATACCGCCGTAACCATAACCGGCTCTAATTTGCGCAGTGTCTGGTACGGACTTTACGACCTGCTGGAACGCCGCGGCGGGTGCCATTGGTTTTGGGACGGCGATGTCGTGCCGAAGCGGGATTCGCTCGACTTCACCAATCTCAACGTGAAGGAAGAGGCGCATTTCGAATATCGCGGTATCCGTTATTTCGCCCATCGCGGGTTGACGCGATTTCAGGCGGAACATTGGGGGCCGGAGGATTGGAGGAAGGAGATTGATTGGATCTTGAAACGCCGACTGAATGTCTTCATGTTGCGCATTGGGCAGGATGACTTGTTCCAATTGACTTTCCCGGACACTTGCTCCTATCCCGATCCGTCAAAGCCGCTGCCCGGCACCGGAAAGGGATATGACGACCGTTCGCTGTTCTGGAGTCTCCAGTATCGCGGGGAACTGCGTAAGCGGCTTCAGAAATACGCCTTTGAGCGCGGGCTTTTGGCGCCGGAGGATTTTGGCACCATGTCGCACTGGTATTCGCGTACGCCGGAGGATTTTCTGGACAAGAAGCAGCCGCCGTTTCTGCCGCAGGAAGTGAACCACTACAGCGAGCGCAACGGCCGCGTTTGGGATATCCGTGACGAGAAGTGGGCCGATGAGTACTGGAAATTGACCAAGACCGCAGTGGCGCAATACGGGGTGGGCGCACCGCCGCCGCAATTGCTGCACACCATTGGGCTTGGCGAGCGTCGGTGCTACAAAGACCGCCAGCGGAATTTTGACCTGAAGATCGAGGCACTCGACAAATTTCTCGCCCGGGCCCATCGCGACTATCCGGATTCCAAGGTGTTGATTGCCGGGTGGGATTTCTACAGCACTTGGAAACCGGATGAGGTAAAAGCGCTGTTGCCCCGTCTCGATCCGGAGCGCGATATCATTTGGGACTATGAGGCGGATGTGTCGCACGGCACCAACCATTTCCTGAATTGGGGACTCGTGGGAAAATTCCCCTACACGTACTCCATTTTCCTCGCCTATGAAAAGGCGCTTGACGCGAGGGCGAATTATCCGATTATCGAGGAACGGCAGAAGGCGGTGCAGAACGACCCGTTCTGCAAAGGTTACATTTTTTGGCCGGAGTCCAGCCACACCGACACGCTTTGCCTCCGGTTCTTCACGGAGAACGCTTGGTCCGCTAAACCCGTGCCGCACGGCGATGTGCTGGACGAGATGTGCGCGAGCCGCTACGGGGAGCATTACGCACTGATGAAAGCCGCGTGGAAGGCGGCGCTGCCCGCATCCTACCTTCGGGATTGGGGGCAGAACTATTCGCGGGCGGTGCTTTCCATTGGCAGTGAGGTTAAGGACAATTCCGCGCTCATCGCAAAGTGGACTAAACCCGTCGCCGAGGCGGAAGAGGTGTTTTCGCTGCTCTCCTATGTGCCGTGGGACGATGCTTTTATCCGCCGTGACACGATTGACATCGTCCGTATGGCGCTTGACCGAGTGATCGCGCTGCGCGTTTTTGAATTCAGCCGCGATTTCACTGCCTGGCGTAATGGGAAACGCGATGGCGGCGATCTCTATGGCCGTATTGAGCGCATCGCCGCGTTGTGCGATAAGATGGCCGATCTGCTAGCGCTGGACACCGATTATTCGCTTTGGGAATCTTTCCAGCGGCTTGATGCCGTGGAGAAGGTCCGCAATCCCGATTTCACCCAGACGCTATTCGAGAATGCGTCATGCGATTACTGCCGCAGCCACCAGTACGAACTGGCGCGTTATTGGTATGCGCCACATGTGCGGCGTGTTGCGGAGTCACTGGCAAAGGCGGTAGCCGCCGATGACCGTAAAACCACCATTGTCGGCAATGTGGAGCAGGAACGGCTTGAACTAAAAAAGCAGCCGCTTGAATCGCTCAAGCCGACTCTTCCGCGCACGGAAGAGAACTTCCGCCGCGTCTTGAAGCGCCTTGCGAAGTGAAACGATGGGGAAACGGTTGGACGGTTGGACGGTTTGACGGTTGGGGAGATGTTATGCTGTGCAGATCGTGTAGAATGAGGGATTGGAGGATTTTTTAGCCGCAAAGATCGCATAGGGCGCAAAGGAGTGCCATGGCAAATTGGCACCTGGCAGCAATGGAATTGGCAACATTTCCACATTGGCAAAATTCACCAATGCTTGGAAGTTTGACGGTTTACGGTTTAAGGAGGAATGTTGATGAAAAACAGCACGGGATTACGTTGCTCGGCGGATTCGATGAAGATTGACAGACGGGGGTTCCTCGCCGGAATCGCCGCCGCAGGAGTGGTGGGCGCCATCCGGGCCGGGGCGGAGACGCCGACGGCGGAGCGTGCCCCGCTCAAGGTTTGCGTTTTTTCGGACATCCACTATGAGCGCAACAAGTGGACTAACACGGAGAATACGTCATTCCTTGAACGTATCATGGCGCGCGCGGAACGCGAGCGGTGCGACATGATGATCCATTGCGGTGACTTCATGCATGGTGTACGCAAGGATTGGCAGAAAGAGTATCTCAAGTTGTACAGCAGCTCCAAGATTCCCGGTTACCACATTCTCGGCAACCACGACCAGGATCAAAACGACTACCGCGAGACGTGCGAAGCGTACCGGATGCCCGCCGGGCACTACTCGTTCGACAAGGGCGGATTCCGGTTCGTGATTGCCGATCCCAATTATATCCGCACTGCGGACGGTAAGTTCGTTCACTATTCGAACGGCAACTATTTCAAACCCGGCGAAGGCGCATCGACGACATGGATTCCCCCCGAGGAGATGGAGTGGCTCAGGGCGACCATCGTCGGCTCGCCGCTTCCTTGCGTAGTCCTTTCGCATCAGAGTTTTGAGCGCGGGAGATGCGACCCGGTGAAAAACTCCGCCGAAGTGCGCGCGATTTTCAACGAGGCGAACGCGAAGCGTCCCGGAACCGTCCGGTTGGTGATGAACGGGCATCTTCACTGCGACAATCTCCGTGTCCTTGACGGAATTTTCTATTGGGACGTCAACAGCGCCAACTACCAGTGGTTCGGCAAGGTACACGACAAATATCCCGCCGAATATGTGGCGAACCATACCGGTGCGCCGCATACCCTTGGCTGGACCGCGCCGCTTTCGGGAATTCTCACGCTTTGGCCGAACGGACGAATGCGGATCGAAGGTTCAAAGGCCGACTGGCTTTTTGGGGTTACGCCCAAGGACGCGGGATATCCGGTTTGCGACAACGACGGGCGCGAAACGCGTCCGGTTATCCAGAGCGCGGACGTTTCGCTAAATATTTAGCGGCGGCGGGGGCAACGCTACGGTTACGACTTTAGGGTCAACTAAACCGAAAAAATGAATTTAGTTGACCCAAAAGTCAGTTGCAATACTCATGGTGATTATGGTATCATACCGCCATCTCTCCAAGGAGGACTAGCGCCTCAAGAAGCATGATAATCTCGTACTCGTTCTCTGTGGTTCGGTTTCGTCATGGATTGCCGAAAATATTTTGGACAGTACGGGGTTCGTTGGTAGGGACTCTCTTGATCTTGAAGTTGGCGAGCTATCGCTTGCTGAAAGCGTGGCGATGTTTGGCATGGCAGGGCAGCGGCTTTCGTCACGGGAGCTGTTCGACATCCTGTCTATTACCGGCGGAGTACCGAAGTACCTTGAGGAGATTCGCCCGGAGTGGTCTGTCGAAGAAAATATGCGGCAACTGTGCTTTATGCCTCGCGGAACACTTTTCCGCGAGTTTGATGAGACGTTCAGCGCCGTGTTTGGGCGGAGGGTATCCAGCCGCGGTGACGCTTTGCGGATGCTGGCGGACGCACCGCTATCCGTGTCAGAGCTTGCCAGATCAATGCACAAGACCCCTGGCGGCAAGCTGACGCAGGCACTGAAGGACCTTGAATACGCGGGGTTTGTGGCGAAGGATTCTGGATTGAATCCGCAGACGGGCGAGCCGTTACGGGTGGAACGATACCGGATAAAGGACAACTACACGCGGTTCTATCTGCGATATGTCGCTCCTAAGCGCAGGGCGATAGAGAAGGGGCTGTTTACGTTCTCTTCGCTTGAGCAGCTGAAGGGATGGGATGCGATGCTCGGACTGCAGTTCGAGAACATGATCCTCAACCATGTGGAAGACATTCTGCCGCACCTTGGCCTAGAACGGTCGATGGTGCTTTCCGCTTCACCTTATCAGAGAAAGTCCGGCAAGGGTGTCAAGGGTTGCCAGATCGACCTTCTCGTCCAGACGGAGCGCACGATTTTCGTCATTGAGATAAAAAGGCGTAAGGAGATTGGGCCTAGTGTCATAGATGAAGTCAGGGACAAGATCGAGTCATTAGGTGCTTCCAGAAACCTGTCGGTTCGCACGGCACTCGTTTACGACGGCAGGCTGTCGCCTTCCGTTGAGGCGGAAAGGTACTTTGATTTTTTAGTGGATGCAAAGACATTGCTGAAATAGTGGCTTCCTTTTTTCAGCGTCAGATGGAGTTGTCCACTTGTCCAAGTCCCCTTTTATGACCCAATATTTGGGCAAACAGCCGGTTTTTGGCGAAATGATAATCTTTTTTTGTTGGATAAAGTATTCCCCTTTTAACAATTTTTTGGTATTATCATAATTAATTCCGATTTGAAAAGCGGGTAATCTGCGTAGAAAGGGAGATGAACATGATTGACAGACGAACGTTTCTTTCGCAAGGAGTCGCGGCTGCTGGGATTTGGGGGTCGGGCATGGACGTTTGGGCCGAGATGGCGCGGCATCCGCTCGCGGGCGGAACCTTGCCGAAATGGGAGAAAGGCCATTTCCGTATCCATATCCTCTACAACGGGCGAGCGGAAACCACCTTCCACGTGTTTCCCGACGGTACCTCGCTCCTGATTGACTGCGGCGACTACACATTCGCCGGACGCGATGTGACGCCGCACCTCCCTGACGACTCCCGCCGCGCCGGAGAATGGGCCGCCCGCTACATTCTACGAGAGAACCCCAACGGTAAGAAGGTCGATTACTTCCTGCTTACGCACTATCACAGCGACCATGCGGGACACCCCGAATCCGGTGTGCGAAAGAGCGCGAACGGCAAATATTGGCTGAGCGGTATCGGAGAGGCGATGGACTATATCGACTTCGGCACGTTCATTGACAGGTCATGGCCCGATATGGACGATCCGGCACCGCGTGCGGGATCGTTCGACGAACGGACGGTGGAACACACTCGGCTCGTTTACGAAGAGATAGAACGAAGGGGCATCAAGGTGGAGCGCTTTCGTTTGGAGAAAGGGTCGGACCAGATCCGTCTCCTCCACGGCGGATGCGCGGCTTTCGGGTACACGCCGCTTTGTGCGCGGGGATGCGTGCTCAAGCGCGATGGCACGGTTCTCGATTTGGGAACTTTAGCCGGCGCGAAGGGTACGCGCAAAGGGTTTGATGAAAACGCGCTTTCGATTGGCATGGTACTTTCGCTGGGCGACTTCCGTTATTTCACGGCGGGCGACTTCTCCGGCGGTGTGAAAAGGGAGGATGGAACGCGTGCGGACATCGAGGACGCGCTCGCTCCGGAGTGTCCGCAGGTTGATGTGGCCAAGGCCAACCATCACGGCCATCACACGATGCCGCTCTCGCTCGTGAACGCGCTCAAGGCGCGGGTGGTTCTGGCGGGCGTGTGGCATGCTCAGCACATGAACCGTCCCACCATGCGCAGACTCACACAGGCCAAGTGGCCGTGCCTATACGCGCCGGGTATGTTCCCGAAACTGCGCCGGGAGGCGGATGCCGCCGAACCATGGCTGAAGGAGATCGCGCCCGAGTCGTTCGAGGGCGCTCATGTGGTGGTGGACGTGGCGCCAGACGGCAAGACCTACCAACTGATGATGGTTACCGCCGCTGACGAATCCAACCGCATTCTCGGCGCTTACGACTTTAAGACCACGGAGAAGAGATAAGAGTGACGAGTGAAGAGTGACGAGAGGGGCTCCACAGACAGGCATGAACGAAAGGATGACATGAAACGGATTGCCAACAACATTATCGTCACCGCATTTGTGCTTTATGCGGCGATGTGCATGTCGGTCTATGCGCAACCGTTCTGTCTCGACCTTTCGGGGGAATGGGATTGTGCCGGGACGAACTTCACGGGCAAGGCGCGTTTGCCCGGCACGCTTGCCGATGCCGGATTAGGTACGCTCCAGACACCCGCGCACTTTGCCGCCTACACCGAGCGTACCGCCAAGACCGGTCTCGCCCGACGTTACAAGTACTACGGTACGGCGGTTTATTCACGCACGATTTCGCTTTCCGCCGAGGATGTCGCCAAACCGCTCGAAGTGTTCCTTGAACGCGTGATGTGGGCGAGCCGACTGAAGATCGACGGACGAGATTTTGGCTTCAGCGACTCCCTCGGCACGCCCCACGTCCACCGAATTCCAGCCGGCGCCCTTGCGCCGGGCGAGCACCGTTTGGAAATTGAGATCGACAACACAAAACGGTACGGTGTGGCGATGAAGGCGCACGGCTACAGCGAATGGATGCAATCCGTCTGGAACGGCGCAATCGGAAAAATCGAACTGCGTGAGGTGAACCCGCTCGATTCGGTTCGTGTTTTTGCCGACTTTCCCGCCGGTCGCAAAGTGCGTTTTGAATTGCCCGATGGTTTCGTCGCCGATGTGGCGGGCATAACCTCGGACTCGCTTACCTTCACCGGATTCGAAACAGCCCCGTCGCCTTATGCCAAAGGGCGGGTTATGGTGACCGCCTCGCTCGCGGAGGAACCGCAGGCGTGGGACGAGTTCAATCCGCGTCTCTATACCGTCGCATTCCGCGACGCGAAAAGCGGTCTTGAAAAGACCGTGCGCTTCGGTTTCAGGACAATCGGGCACAAGGGTAACCGACTCATGCTAAACGGCCGCGCCCTCTTCGTCCGCGCCGACATCGACAACTGCGCCTTCCCGCTCACCGGTCATCCCGATATGACCAAACGCGAATGGATGCGCGTCCTGAACATCGAACGCAACAACGGTATGAACGCGATTCAGCTCCACACATGGACGCCACCCGCCGCCGCGTTCGAGGCGGCCGACGAACTTGGCATGATGGTTTTCTGCGAGCTCGGCTATTGGAACGAAAACGGATATCCAACGAGTTTCGCTGGGTACGGCAATGATGCGCTTGACGACTGGTTGCGACGCGAGTTGAAGGCCGTTTCCGACACCTATGGCAACCACCCCTCGATGGTCGCCACCACATTCGGCAACGAATTGGGATTCTGCAATTTTGATGCGCTCGACAAGTGGATGTCAGAACATAAGGCTTACGATCCGCGACGGCTCACAATGTGTTCCACCGCGCGTAAAGTCACTCCGAGCGATGACTTCATGGTGACGCACCACTATCCCGGCATCGGCGCGACGCGCGGCAAACTTGGCGGCGGAGCGGACTATGATTATGAGCCTGTCTATTCGAAAGCCCCAATCCCCGTGATCGCGCACGAGATCGGGCAGTGGCCGGTCTATCCAGTCTGGGACGAGCAGATCCCCAAGTTTAACGGTCTTCTCGTCCCCTGGCGTTGGCCCGCCTTCCGCGAGGCCGCAGTCTCGAACAACACTTTCCGTTTCGCGCGCGAATTCCACTCCGCCTCCATGCAGACGAGCCGTCACTTGTACAAGCTGGAGACGGAAGGTTTTCTTCGTACCCCTTCGTGCAATGGCATCACGTATCTTGATCTGCGCGACTACACCGGGCAAGGCGAGGCACTGATCGGTTGGTACGATGCCTTCTTCGACGCGAAACCTGCGCTGGGGGAAGTGCCGCCGTTTTCTAATCTGATGCGACCCGTCCCGTGCCTCGCCACTTTCGCCAAGTTTCTTTGGACATCCAACGAAACCTTTACGGCGCGGCTTCTCGTTCGCAACAGTCTTGCGGGTGAGATCCCGGAAGGGACGCGTTGGCGTTGGGAGTTTGGAATCCATGGGGGTTGGGTTACGGCGAAGCGGCCGATACCTTCCGGCGAACTCGCGGAGCTTGGGAGTATTTCCGTTCCTTTGGAATCGTTCTCCGCCCCGTGCCGTGCGGAACTCCGTTTCGGTGACAACTCATGGCGCATCTACGTGTTGCCGCGTATTCCGGTTGGGGAACCGCCGCCGGATGGTGTTATCGTGACGGCCGATCCGGATGAGGCGGGGAAGGCTCTCGCGACGGGCGGGCGTGTGATTTACACCGGTAAAAGTGCCAAGAGCGACATCACGACGTTTATGCCGATCTACTGGTCCACCGGACTTTTCGCTACAAACCGAAAGCACATTGGTTTCGGTGCTGTGATTGACGCTGACCATCCGGCTCTTGCGCCTACGGGTTGCGACTATTGGCTCGACGAGTTCTGGCGTCAGCTCTTTTCCTACGGCAAACAAAATGCGGTCGCGTATCGTCTGGAGGGCCTGCCAAAGGACTTCCGCCCGATCATTACGGTGGTGCCGGATCTTCATCATTCTTATTTTATCTCGCCGTTCTTCGAAGTGCAGGTTGGCCAGGGCCGATTGATCGCGTGCGGGCTCAATCTCGATGCCAACAACACTGGCGCGAGGCTTTTCCGTCGTACGTTATGGCGTTATGCCGCGTCGGAAGCGTTTAAGCCGAAGTGGAAGGTCGGCATGAACTGGTTTGAAAACATCTTTCTTTCGGGCAAAACAGTCGAAACGGAGGAAGCCGTCAGGCTTGATGCCGATACGAAAGACATGATGAACAGAAACTGAAAGTTTCTCCTGCGCCGTCAGACGTAACAGGACGGAATCTTCAGTTTAGGAAAGCTTTACCTATGTTGGGACGAGCCGTGCCTGTAACGGCTCTGTGTCCACGGAACGAACGAAAGGATGACATGAAAACGAATAGGATGATCGGTACGGTCGCGGCGGCGGCCGCGTTACAGTTGTCACTCTGCCTGACGGCAGTAGCGGCGCAGACTTTCTCATGGGATAAAAGCAATTGGGTGGCGTTTGACGACACCATCACCGCCACGGTGGAGTGTCCCGATCCCGCCGCGGCGGAGTGGGTGAAGGCCCATTTTGCCGAGTGGTACGGGGCGCATTCCCCGAAGGTGGCGGGAGGGACGACCGGACTCGCCTTGCAGGCGGGCGACGAGGCGTACGCGGCGGAGGTGAACGCGGATGGCGTGAAGATCAGTGCGCGTACCTTGGCGGGAACGCGGTGGGCCACCTACACGCTGCGGCAGATTGCGATCGCGAAGCGCGGTACAGTCAAGACGGAGGGAATGCTTCTCCCGACATTGAAAATCTCCGACGCGCCGCATCTTTCGTTCCGCGCCATCCATTTCTGTTGGTTCCCGGAGGTGCGTCCGCAGCAGATTGAACGCGCCATCCGTCTTGCGGCGCTGATGAAGTTCAACTACGCGATCATCGAGCCGTGGGGGATGTACAAGAGCGAGAAGCATCCTTGGTGGCCATGGCCGCAGGCGAACATGACCAAGGCGGAGGTCAGCCGTCTTGTCGCCATCGGAAAAGACATCGGCATCACGCTAATCCCGCAGATCAACTGTTACGGCCATGCCTCTGCCGCACGCGGCTGCACGATCAAACACAGCGTGCTCGATATCCATCCCGAATACGAACCACTGTTCGAGCCGGGAGGATGGAACTGGTGTCTCTCGAATCCCGAGACACAGCGCGTTCTGCGCGAGCTGATCGCCGAGATGCACGAGAACTTCGGCAATCCCCCTTATTTCCATATCGGTTGCGACGAAGCGGATCGGCAGACCTGCCCGGAGTGCGTCAAGACGCCGAACGAAGAACTGGTGTTGAAGCACATCTCCGGTTTGGCGGAGTTCGTCAAGTCGCGGGGGGCGCGCGCGATGATGTGGCACGACATGCTGCTCGACCAGGCGGATCCACGCTGGAAGGGCTTTACCGTATGCGGCAACAAGGGGACGGGGGCGATACTCGACAAACTTCCCAAGGACATCATCATCTGCGATTGGCAGTATCAGGACACCGCGCAACATGATAAAGGCCCACTGACCGATTGGCCCACGATGACCTACTTCAAGGAACATGGGTTCTCGGTCGCCTGCTGTCCGTGGGAGAACGACAAGTCGATGAAGTCGATGGCGGACCATATCGTCAAGATTGGCGGATTCGGGTTCATCGAGACAACGTGGCATCATCTATTCGGACGCAATTGGCAGAAGATGTACACGGGTGCCGCATTCGCGGCGTGGGGGTCGCCCGTATCGCACGATGTCTCCTTCCAGCGTTCCCTGCGTCTGGTCGGGCAGGACATGAAGGTGGACGACTACCTCGATACCGGCTTCCTGAACTATCAGGTCTCTCCCGGCTGGTGGGTAAACAATTAAGAAAAGCGTGTCCCCGTGCCTTACCTACAAGTTAGCCCCCCGTTCCGCAGATGACACTTGATTTTTCCGGTTTTTTAGGTTATCATTACCTTTATCTTTGAGTTGGGAAAGGGACTGATGAGGAACGATACCATCAAATCGGTTTTGGAAGCGCTGCGGGGGGCGCGTCGGGTGATGATTACCGGGCATGTGCGTCCGGACGGAGATGCCTTGGGTTGTGTTATCGCTTTGGCTCACCAGTTGAGCCGGAACGGAATTCCGGCGGTGGGGGTGACCGCCGACAGGAATGGTTTCGGCGGTCCGGGTTTTCTGGAAGGTATCGAGAAACTGAAAACCCCGGAAGAGTGCGAGGGAATGGTTTTCGATCTCGCGGTGGCGGTGGATTGCGCTTCGTCCGACCGGATTCCCAACCGGGTTCGGGAATTGTTCGACGCTTGCCCGCGGAAAATCTGCATTGACCATCACGCCACCAACACCCGTTTCGCCGACCTCAACCACGTGGAAGGCAATGCGTCGTCCACCGGTGAGATTATTTGGAAGCTGTTCCGTTCCGCCCGCTGGCCGCTCGACCGTATCACCGCCGAGGCGTTGTGGGTGGCGGTGGTGACCGACACCGGGCGCTTCGCTTACGAATCCACTGCGCCGTCCACCTTGCGCTGCGGAGCCGATTTGATTTCCTGCGGCGTTCGCACCGCCTATATAAACGACCGGCTTTATTGCGCTTTTCCGCTTCCGGCGATCGAGCTGAAACGCCGCGCATATCAGACCCTCGATTTCACCGCTGACGGTGCCATTGCCACCATAACTCTTGAGGCGGCAGACTTTAAGGAGACCGGCGGCCACAAGGCGGATGTCGAAGATGTGGTGGATATCCCGCGTAGCGTGGCCGGTAACCGGGTGGCGATCTTTTTCTACGGCGCGGTTAGCAAACCCGAAACCCGGATCAGCATCCGTACCCGTGCGCCATACAACGCTTCGGACCTGGCGGCGAGATTCGGCGGCGGCGGCCACAACCGCGCCGCCGGATGCACGATTGCCGCCGATATGGCGGAGGCCAAAAACCTTTTCTTGAAGGGCCTGCAGCAGTGGCTCAAGGAGTACCAGTAATTCTTTCGTAAATCTGAGGAGTGCCTTATGAACGCCCGACCTGACCATAAACCGATGTTTCCGATATTTGCGGCTTTTTTTGCGACGCTGGTTGGCGGCGCGTTGTTGACGGGTTGCCCGAAATCCGCCCCGCAGAACGCCGAGAAAGAGGCGGCAGTTAATCAAGACCCCCCGCCGGATTACGTGGTGGCGATGGTCAACGACACTCCGCTCACCTGGGAAGAGATGGAACGCCGCGCGATGGGCTACATGAACCAGGACATTAAGCAGAACCACCTGATTATTCCGTCCAATCGTTTGGAGGACGCCAAGGCGTTCTTCCGCAAGCGCTCGATAAGCGCTTTCGTGATGAAGACGCTCACAATGGACGAGGCCCGCAAGTCTTCCATCACCGTTACCGACCGCGACCGGGTGAAGGGGCTTAACTTGTTGGCGCAGACCCTCAAATCGCGTAATATGACCACCAACGATTTCTTCAACAACGGACCGTTGCCGCCGGAGCAGATGCACCGCGAATTTGAGGACGGGTTGGTTATCGACAAGCTGTTCGAACAGAAGGTCGGCATCTCCATCGGTATCCACAACGAAGAGATTGACAAGGTAATCGCCGAGATTCAGGCCACCAACGAGCAGAAGCGGGTCTTTATGGAGGACCTTCGGAAAAAGCTGGTGGAGGGCGCGAATTTCGAGGAGATGGCAAAGAAATACTCCGAGTGCCAGCGCAGCAAGGACAAGGGCGGCGACATTGGCGAGATTCGGCACGGCAACCTTACCTCCAAGGAGATGGATAAGCTGGCGTTTTCGATGCCGATCGGAGAGCTTAGCCCGGTGCTGCAATCCAATGCCGGTTTCCACATCATGAAGGTTACCGCCCGCACTCCGGCGGTTGCCGCCACCGATACCACGCCGGAGGCGCCCGAAACCGCGCGAGTGTCCCACATTCTGATCCGGCAGGTACCGATCAACCGAAAAAAGATCATGGATACTATCCGTTCCAACAAATTTGCCGCCGCGAAGAAGGAGTATTACCAATCGCTGCTTAAATCGGCCAAGGTTACCTGCTTCCTTTATCCTGACATGGTTTTTGAATAATACTGGCGGTGCACCTTTATTGCCATATCCCGTTTTGCGTCCGCAAATGCGCTTACTGCGGGTTTTATTCCGTGTATGCCCCGGCGGCAACGGTGGCGGGGTTCCCGGAGTTGCTGTGCCGCGAATTCTCCCTGCGCAATCCCGACGGTGAGGTGCCGCGAACCTGGTATCTCGGCGGCGGTACCCCGACGTTGCTCGGTGCCGAGGGTTTGACCCGAATGGCGGAATTGTTCGCGCCGTTTTTCCCCGTCGTCGGTTTGGAGGAGTGGACAATCGAGGCTAACCCCGCCGACTGTTCGTCCGCCGTAATTGACGCCGCGTTAAAAGTCGGCGTTAACCGCATAAGCGTCGGGGTGCAGAGTTTTGATGATAGGCTTCTCGCCGATATGGGACGACGCCATACGGCCTCGGTTTCCCGTGACCTGCTGCGGCGGTTGCAGTCTGCCGGACTGGACAATTTCGGAATCGACCTCATTACCGGGTTCCCCGGCGAAACCGATGAATCATGGCTTTACACGTTGGAGCAAGCTTTGGAGTGCGCACCAAAGCATATTTCGGTTTATGCGTTGTCGGTGGAGCCGCATACCGTGCTGTCCTATCGCATTGGCAAAGGGTTGGTAGCGACGCCGGATGACGACCAGGTTATGAACCGGCTGAAGATAGCCACCATTATGCTCAACGAAGCGGGTTACCGTCGCTACGAAATTTCAAATTACGCTTTGCCGGGTTACGAGTGTCGGCATAATCTGGCCGTTTGGCACGGGGAGGATTATTTGGGGTTGGGGCCGGCCGCCGCGTCGCGGTTTGGCGACCGCCGTTGGACTAACGCGCCCGACCTTAAGAAATACGGCGGGGCGCTGGCGTCCGGTGAAATTCCGCCCGCCCAATCTGACATCCGTTTAACCCCGGAAGAAGACGCAGTAGAGCGGACGCTTTTCCGGTTCCGTTTGGGCGAGGGATTGGATTTAACGGCGGCGGCAGCCGCCTTTCCTGTTCTGGCCGACCGCTTGCGGGCGTGGGATAAGGTTTTGAGAAAACTTTCCGCACACGGAATAACCGAACCGATACCCAACGGTTGGCGGTTAACCCCGAGAGGGTTTGAGGTGTGCGATGCCGTTCTGGCCGAATTGAGTTAGGGGTTATTCGGAAGTCAAACCACGGGGTAGTGGAACAGGTCGTGGCCGTCCCAATAACCGAAGGAACGGTCTTGTCCGGCTTTGGGCAGAGAGACGGAACCGGGGTTGAAAATGGTGACCCCGCATTCTAGCCGCTTTTTCTCGGCGATGTGGGTGTGCCCGTGCACAAGGATGGTTCCGGTGCCAACCGGCGGCAACCGGAACTCGTTCCACAAATGGCCGTGGGTTAGGAAAAACCGTTCGCCATCCGCATCCAACTCGGCATAATCCCCCATAATCGGGAACTGCATCATCATTTGGTCAACCTCGGAGTCGCAATTGCCGCGAACCGCGATGATCCGGTCTTTATGGCGGTTCAGGATTTCGGCTACCTTGGGCGGGTCGTAGAAATTGGGTACGCCGTTGCGCGGACCGTGGGCAAGCAGGTCGCCCAACAGGACGATACGGTCGTAGCCCAATTTGTCTCCGGCTGCCAACGCCGTTTCCAGAGTTGACGGGACACCGTGGATGTCGCTGATGAAAAGTATTCTCATGGAGATCCTTAAAGAACCGCCTGCCGTCCCAAATCGAATGCCTTAAGGTTAAGGTCGATCAGCTTGGCCGGGATGCGTTGGCGCATCGCCTCCTGCCAAAGTTCGGCGCCGAACGGGGTGAGGGTGGACAAAGCCCCGGCGATGACCATGTTCATCGTGCGGATGTTGCCCAGGCTCTCGGCCAGCTGCATGGCGTCGATTTTAAGCAGGTCGGGATACTCGGCAGCCAGTTTCCCAGAGAGGTCTTCCACCTCCGGCTGCTGTCCGCTGGAAACGGTGATCGGGGTTATGTACGTGTCGTTCATCAGCACTTTGCCGTTGGTGGCCAGCAGATGCCGCCAGCGGAGCGTTTCCAGCCGGTCAAAAGAGACCAGCAGGTCGCTGGTCCCGTCCGGAATGATCGGCGAATAAACCTTGTCGCCGAAGCGCACTTGACTGATCACGCTGCCGCCGCGCTGGGCCATGCCGTGAATCTCGCTCTTTTTAACGTCGCATCCCGCCAGCGTGGCGGTTTTGGCCAGAATATCGCTGGTGAGTAAGATGCCCTGTCCGCCGACGCCGACCAAAGAAACATTCATCGTCTTCATTTGCACAATCTCCAGTTAACGGATTTTTTTGATGGCGTCAAATTTGCACACTTGCGGGCACAACCCGCACCCCGCGCATTGGTTGGGGTCGATGCTGGATTTAAACCGCTTGCCGTCCGCCACCGCTTCGCCGCGGACAATCGCCGGGCAACCCAGCTTGAAACAGGCTCCGCAGGCCTTGCATTTTTCGGTATCCACCGCGTAGGTCCCGGCGCGGGTCAGTTTTGCCGCGATCCGGCACGGTCCGCCGGCGATGACAACCGCCGGTTCGTCGACGTCCAACGCCTCTTTAAGCACCGCCTCAAGTTTCGGGAGGTCGTATGCGGAGACTTTTTCCACCCGCTTGTAGCCCATGCCGCGGGCGACTTCGGCGATATCGGTGACCGGGGCGGGATCGCCGGTGAGCGTCTTGCCGGAACCGGGGTTGTCCTGATGCCCGGTCATGCCGGTGATACGGTTGTCCAGCACCACGGTGGTGACCTTGCCGCCGTTATAGAGCACATTGAGGATTCCGGTCATGCCGGAGTGGAAGAAGGTCGAGTCGCCCAGCACGGCGGCGATTCGTCCCTTGTGACCGGCTTTCTCCATACCGAAAGCGTTGCCAATGCTGGCGCCCATACAGATGGTGGTGTCCATCGCGTTGAGCGGGGGAAACGCGCCCAAGGTGTAGCACCCGATATCGCCGGTGACGGTCGCGCCCAGCTTGGCTAGTGTGTAGAACACGCCGCGATGGCTGCATCCGGCGCACAGCACTGGCGGACGGGTGGGCAGACCGGCATCGGCGCGTTTGACCATCGGAAGCTCCACGTCGCCCAACAGTTCTTTGCGCAACGCGATTAACCGCGTGGGGTTCATCTCCAGCATGTTCAGTTCCGTCTCGTGGCGGACCAGCTCCAGCCCCATGGCGAGCAGTTGCTCTTCCAGGAACGGGTCCAACTCTTCCACCACCAGCAGCTTGTCGACCGATTCGGCGAATTTACGAATCAGTTCGAACGGCAACGGATTGGACAGACCGAGTTTCAGCACGCTGAATTCCGGGAAGACCTCTTTGACGTATTGGTAGCAAACCCCGGAGGTTACGATGCCGAGACGGCGGTCACCGGGTTCGATGCGGTTAAACGGCGAAGTCTCGGCGAAAGCGCGCAACGCGGCGGTGCGTTCCTGGGCTTTCAGCCGCTGCCCGCGGGCGAACATCGGCACCGGGATGGTGCGGGAGATGTCCTTTACATACGGTTTTACCGGCGTGTTGCCGGGACCGAAATCGTCGCCAACGTCCACCACGGTGGAGGTGTGGGAGGTGCGGGTGGTCAAACGGATAAAACATGGGGCGTGGAACTGCTCGGAAACCTCAAACGCCGCTTGAACCATATCGAACGCCTCTTGGCTGTCCGCTGGCTCGAAGAGCGGTGCGCGGGCGAATTTGGCGATGTTGCGGTTGTCCTGCTCGTTTTGGGAACTGTGCATGCCGGGGTCATCGGCGGAGACGATCACCAGGCCGCCGTTGGTGCCGACGTAGGTGTAGGTCATCAGCGGGTCCATCGCCACATTCAAACCGACGTGTTTCATGGCGGTGAGGGCGCGGGCTCCGGCGATCGAGGCACCGACCGCCACCTCCATCGCGACCTTCTCGTTCACCGCCCACTCGCAGTTGATGGTGTCTTTGAATTTCGCGATATTTTCCAGAATCTCGGTGCTGGGGGTGCCGGGATAGGCTGACGCGACATGGCAACCCGCTTTGCAGGCAGCCCAGGCGACCGCCTCGTTGGCGGACAGTAAGACTTTACGGCTCATAATTTCTCCTTGTAAAACGGTGTAATCCGGTCACGCGATTATATCAGCTGACGCTTGGAGAGGGTTTCATACGCCTCAACGTATTTCGCCCGGGTTTTTGCCACCACGTCGTCTGGTAGTTCCGGCGCCGGCGGCTGATGGTTGAAGTGTACGCTATCCAACCAATCGCGAACAAACTGCTTATCCAACGAAGGCGGATTGTTTCCGACGGAGTAACTGTCCAACGGCCAGAAACGGCTTGAATCTGGCGTCAGCACTTCGTCGGCTAGAATCAGCGACCCATCAGCATCCTTGCCGAATTCAAATTTGGTGTCGGCAATGATGATGCCATGCTGGAGCGCGTAATCCGCGGCGCGGGTGTAAAGCGAGAGCGTGGCATCGCGGAGCGCCGCAGCGGTGGCTGCGCCGACCAGTTGTTCGGTCTGCGCGTAATCAATCGCCTCGTCATGGTCACCGATCGCCGCTTTGGTGGTGGGCGTGAAGAGTACTTCGTCCAGCTTTGAGGCATTCTGGTATCCGGCCCGCAGTTGCTGGCCGTTGACCGTGCCGCTCTTTTGGTACTCCTTCCAGCCGCTGCCGGTGAGGTAACCGCGGGCGATGCATTCCACCTCCACCATGTTCACTTTCTTGACCAACATGGAACGGCCCCGCAAGTCGTCCTTTACCACCTTCAGCTCAGCGGGATATTCGTCAACGTCAGCGGTGATAAGATGGTTCTTCATGCCCAAGAATTCCATCCAGAACAGTGACAACTGGTTCAGTACTTTGCCCTTGTCCGGTACTCCGGAGGGTAAAATCACGTCAAACGCGCTGATACGGTCGGTCACCACCATCAGCAACTTGTCGCCCAAATCAAAAACATCACGGACCTTGCCGCTTTTGGGGGCTGGCAGCCCAGGAATCGCTGTCGCAAGCAAAGCGTGGTTTTTATCATACTTCATCACACGTCTCCAAAAAGTCAGTGAAATGTTGATATCTTACCATAACGGCAGACGATTTCCAATGAAAAAATGAATGACGAAAAAGGGCGGCCGGTAACGGCCGCCCTGATGATTTAGGCTTGGAAATTTGCCTTATGGGTATCTCTGTTATTGGATGATTATTATCAGCCCGGCGGGCTTTTTGTTCTTCAACACCATTCGGCTGCCTTCAATCGAAAGATAGAAGTCTTCAGAGACGTCCGTAGTGCCGTAAGTCGCGGTAACGGCGACATCTTCAACCACGCCGTCCGTTAGACCTGACACGGCATCCGTGAGGAAGTAGGTGGATACCCGCGGTTTGCCATCGAAGGTTGCCTTGACGGACTTAAGCCCGGCAAAAGTGTTTGCAGATGCATTGGCGAAAGTCACCCTTGCCAGCTCTTTGTTGGCTGCTTCGCCGGTGACGTCCCAGCAGTTGACATCGCCTTCAAATGCGAAGTCGCCCGCGAGCGTACCGGTACCCTTTAGCGTACCGAAGATTGGCATTGCCATCGTACCGGTGGAAGTTAGCGTGGAACCTTCGCAAAGCTCCAGTTCCTTATAGATGCCGGTCGGTTCCAGCACTGCGATATCACCGAGCGTGGCCGCAAGCTTGATGTTGTCCTCGTTCCACTGTTTGTTCTCGGTGCTGCCTGGCTCGATGAAGCTGAGCGTGTTGCCGTCGTTTATGAACACGCCGTTATACTTCGCCGGACCCCATCCGCCAGAGCCGTCGCCGAAGCGGATCTCCCAGCGGTGCCAACCCACCTCAAGTTCCTTCTTACCCGCGTACACGTCATACCACTGGGATGTCTTGCTGAAGAGCGTCTCGCCATCGATGGTGACCATCTTGTAGTCGTCGTACGCCATCTTGAACGTCCACTCGCCCTCTTTCCCAGGCTCGACCTTGAACCAGCCGTTGATCTTGCTGGCCTTGCCGGAGAAGTAGCTCTTCCAGTCGTTGGCATTGTCGGAGTCTCCGCTAGTGTGCATGAACTTCGTCGAGTCCATGCACTTGATGTGCGCCCAGTTCTCGGTCGTGTCCCAGTTGGCGTTGCCGTTCTGCCAGCTCCACACGCAGGCGTTGACACACGGACGTATCTGCAGCTCGCCGCCGGGCATGAACGGAGTGTAGTCGTTGCCGTTCGTGGAGTCGGAGGCAGAAGGCAGATAGCCCACGGCCATGCGGTTCTTGAATCCGGAGTTGGAGGGTCCGCCGGGCTGTCCGCCGGCATAGACCGCGATCGTGAACTTGTGCCAGCCGGCCGCAAGCTCAACCTGCCCTTTGCCCATGGCGCTCCAGGATGTGGTCTTGAACACCTGCGCACCGTCCACGTCCATGCGGATCTTGTCGTCGTAGTTGCCCACGAATGTCCACACGCCCGCCTTGTCCTCCGGCACGTAGAACTCGCCGCGTCCGAGCGTGGCAAGGTTCGAACGCGCCTGGGTGCTGTAGTAGCGGTTTATGAACGGGAAGAAGTCCGATGAGGCGAACGGATAGCTCCAATTGCTTGCGGCCGCATTGTCCTGTGCACCATCCGCAGCCACGGCGCACATGTAACGTTCGTCGGAATACTTGGCTACCTGCGCATTCACGCCGTCCGCCAGCGTCAGTCCGCCGGAGAAGGCCGAGGTCACGCGAAGATCGTTGCCGCCGGTATTTTCAATCGTGAGCTTTCCAAGCGTGACACCCTGCATTCTGTCATCCACGCGTGCGCCCGTGAAGTTGACGGATCCCTTGATTGTAAGGTCACTTGAGCCGGAAAGTGCCTGGTTCCAGTTGACATAGTATTCGTCCATGTCGAACACAACGCTGCCGCCGAGCTTGTCATAGCCGAAGAACACCGGGAAGCCCTGCACGCCGCCCCATGCGGACGAAACATTGACGATCTCGCCGTTCTGGAAGTCAACTTTGGCCACGCCGGGAATCGTGTGGCCGTTGAAGCCGTAGCTGCCAAGCTCGAGCCTGCCGCCCTCCATCATGAGCCACTGACGGCCATCGCCCGCGTCCACGCCGTTACCGTAGGGATAGTTGGAACGGGTGTAGAATCCGTTGGCCTTAAACACTGCGCCGGGCCTGACATAAATCTCGGAGCGCGGCGAATCCCATGGATTGGCCACGTTGATGCCCGTCGCATCGAGTTCGCCACAGATGTCAATGGTGTGTGTCGCCGCTTTATCCGGCGCAGTCTGCCAGTGTCCGTTTCTCAAACCTCCCGTTACCTTGACCTTTGCGCCTTGATCGATTATCAGATGACCGCGGCACGGCTTGCTGCCTGCTTCGGCAAGATAAAGGTTATTGACCGTGAGGTCGGTACCCGCTTTGAGGCGCAATTTGCCCGGACGGTTCGAGTTGAGTCCGACCGAGAGCGTCGCAGCGGAACCGGTCATCTTCATTGCGATACCGTATTCGTCGTTGTTGTTGGGACCGTAAACGTAGATGTTTCCTGCGCTTTGGCTGACGTTCAACGGCCCCGCTAGGTCAAGCTCGCCCGCCGTTTGCGGACGCAGGTCGATCGCGCCGCCTGTGGAGGTGATGTTGAGCGCGGTGAACTCCGGCGCCGGATTGTTTGCCGCAAGGATGCCGACCGAACCTCCCGAATGTGTCACGTTGATCGTTCCGGCCTTCGATCCCTCCTGAAGGAAGAATCCGCCGGAAGTGTGAGTCACCTCGAGATCGCCCGAAACGAATCCGTTGGCGAGATAAGTGTCGGCACCGGCTTGGGTAATGACAGTTCCGTCATACGGACTCGCAAGGTTGTGCCTGCCGCCGGTCGTCTTCACCGTTCCAGAAGCCACGTTCATTCCACCCGAATAGGTGACTGAATATCCCGTACCCGATCCGGCGAGTTCAAGCGCAGCGCCTTCTTTCAGTGTGACGGGGCCCTTGATCGTTGTGTTACCGCTTTGGGCGTTGAACTGGCCGCCGCCGGCCTCCACGATGAAGGCGATGTCGGCGGGGAACGCGCTGCTGAAGCAGTGGAGCGTGCCGTTGTCGAGCGTTATGCCGCCGGGGATTGTGAACTTCGCCTCGCCGACTCCTTCGGGACGGAACACGCCGCCGTCTGTGATCAGCATGCTTCCGACCTCGATCGGATGGTTGATTAGGCCGAACCAGCCGGTGGTCTTGATGGTGAGCTTCTTATCGGGACCGTAGATGCCAGGCGTCGCGGTGCCCGTGGTGCCCACGCGGTCGCGCACGTCGAAGCGGTCCACGCCGCCGATTGTCGCGTCGCCGGAGAGCTCGACGCGCCTTAGTACCGAGGCCCAGACCGTGTCGTGCACAGTGCGCCCGTCGAGGGCGTCGTTGATGAACGCGCCGCGTCCGTCGGGACCGTCGCCCGCGATGACGAACGTCTTGCGGTGTGTCAGCTCGGCACGCGGTGCCGTGTTGACGGCCGTGGTCTCGAGGTAGTTGGCGTTGAACTGGCCGCCCTCTCTCACCGTCACCTTGCCGCCGGTGGATCCGCTGTCAGTGCCAAGAGAGCTTTCGGATGCGTTTTCGCCGAGCACGACCTTCCGCCCGGCGTCGATCACGATCTCCTGATCGCCCAGGCTTGGCCCGTTCAACGTTATCGTGCCCGAACCGCCGAGAGTGATGGGTTCTGCTCCCAGAAGTGCGCCGTCACCCGTGAACGTGTAGTCCTTGTTTCCGGTGACGTTGAGCGGGCCCATCGTGTGCTCGCCAGTCACCTCCACGGGACCCGAGACCGTCTCGTTGCCGTCGAACAAAACCGGCACGAAGTTCAAGAATCCACTCATTACGTCGCCCCCGGTGAGCAGCCAGTTTTCGCTCGTCGCGTTCCAACCGAGGTCGGTCGCGCTCTGCGGGCGCCACGTTTGCAGCGTGGCGGTTGTGGTGGAAGTGATCGTCATCTTAAGGCATCCGTCGGCCACGAAGAACGTCGCCGAGACTCCGCCTGCAATCTGCGCCGTCGCCGCAAACTGGTCAAGCGACGTGATTCCGCCCGTCGTCTCGATGACCGTGTACGTGCCGGGCATGAGCGAACGCGCGTCCACCGTAATGGGCAACGCCGCGCCTGCGGGAAGCTCCATCGTGCCGGTCGTTTTGAGCATTGAGTCTTCGGAGCTGGGATTTACAATCGAGATCGAAGCGCTTTCGGCGAACACGAGATTCTTGTCGCCGCTGAGCGAACCGTCAACTGTCGCTTCGCCGGTGAACTTGTATGTGCCGTTAACTCCGGCCGCGGACGGGCTGGCGCCCATCCATTTCGCTGCAAGATACGCCTCGATGGCCTCGCGGTCGGCGTCGGACATCGCGAAGTCGAACGCGATTAGCTCCGAGATGTCGCGTCCGCCCGAACGTGCGGCTGCCATATTGGAGTCGCGGACATCGCTGGTGAGGTAGTCGCTCTCCATGTTGTTCGACGTGTTGACAGTGGAATACACGTGGCGATCGGTCGGGGGAATGTCAGATACGGGATTATTTACCTTCGCGCCGTCACAGTAGATACTGCCGTTTTTGAAATAGACGTTGCTGTTGTCGTATGCGTACGCAAGCGTGGTTGTGCGGTGGAAACGGTAGACCCCAGAATCGCCGAGGAACCAGGCGTTGGCGTCCTGCTCGACGGCCATCACCCAGAAGATGGTGCGTATGTTCGTCATGCGGGTGTACTTCAGGTCGATGCTGCTGCCGGTCGCGCCCATTAGGAACGCGGGGACGCCGGCCGAGATGCCGTACTCGCCGTAGTTGCGGGAGTACTTGTCTGGCGCGGGCGACGTGTAGAACGATGCGTCGCGGTGGTACGTGGTGCGATCCTTCCAGGTCTGAACGAGGCCGAAGGTGTTGTCCTTGAACACGAAGTTCGCTGCGTCCGAAGCGTCCAACCAGATGAGGCCCTTGGCGCGGATGAAAGGCTCAATCCACGCGGAGGCGTCGTACGCGGGCAGGCCTGCGATTGTCACGCTGGCGCCGTCAAGCGCTGTGGCGGTGGGAGCCGAGATCGTAATGCCGTTGTGCATGGCGGCGGCGGTGACCTTAGAGACGTCGAAGTCGGCTGCGGCACCGGTGAAGAGCGTGGCCGCCGTGTTCGCGGCAAGACCGTCAACGCCCACCAGCGTGTCGGCCGTCACTGAAGAGCCGGCCGCGAGAGCCACGGGAGAGCCGGAGTCGATCTGAAGCGTGGCGCCGGCGAACGCAATCGGGTAAGCGGGCGCGGCGCTTTGGAGAGCCACCACGCCGTCACCCTTCAGGTATACAGTGGCGGTGGAAGTGGTGATTGCGGGAAGCGTCTGCACGGCAGCGTGCCATTCGCCAGCGACTGATTTCTCGGCGACGATATCTAGCTCCGCGCCGGTCGTCTCGACGGAATAGGACTGCGTATCGCCCGCGAGATGCACGATGCCCTTCGAAGTGAACACGAACTTGCCCTGACCGGTGCTGGGGCCGATCTCGATGACGGCGTTTACGCACGTTCCCGAGGCATTGCCTTCGTCAACCGTGGCGGCCACCTGGACGATGTTGCCCTTGCCGTTGGAGGATGTGCCGTAGATGAATCCGCCCTTGAAATACGGGTGTGCGTTCTCGCAACAGGCGATGTTGAGTGCCGCATCTGTGAAACGCGCCTTGATTGGCCCGTCTATCACGCTCTCGCCATCGACCACGATGCGGGTGTCGGCCTTGAACACGTCGATGATGCCGTTGCCGTCGCCCGCGCCGGTGATGAGCGCGCCGTCGTGGATGTAGATGTGGTCCGTACTGTCGACTGATATGCGGTTTCCAGCGCAAGCAAGCGTGCCGTACACATGGAGGATGAAGCCGTTGGAGTAGTTGAAGGCGTCAGAACGGTTGAGCTCCAGCGTCGCGCCGGAGCGGACGATCGTGGTGCCGGTCGCGGTGCGTGAATTGAATGCGATGAAGGACGTGCCGCTCTCGACGTCAAGCGTGGCCCCGGTCTTCACCGTGGCGACACCCATGATTGAGAGCTTGCCGCGCGTCTTGAGAATACCGCCCGCTTCGACCGTGACGGCACCAGACCATACGTTTGCGGCATCGCCCGCATCGATCACGACGGTTTCGCCGTTGCCAACTGTAAGCGCCGCGCCCCATCCTTGGCCACCCGGCGAGTAAATGGTATCGGCAAACGCCGCACCAGATAAAAATGCCGCACAAAATACGGCAATTGCAACCCACTTTTTTATCGTCATAGCATTTCCCTTTTCGTTCGTAATCGACAATGACAGATAGCAGATGGCAATAACCCTTAAATGAAAAGATTATCGACCAACCTTCCCCACCATTTCCACAAAATGCTAATAATTTATCAAAAAGGCGGGTGAAATACAATCAAATAAGTTTGCTATGCGCGATTAAACGGTGTCTTCTCCGGTAACGATTATTTGTTCGGGTGCGACCCAGCAGGTGACGGCCGAACCTTCGGGCAGAGTGTCGGTTTGCGGGTTAATTTCAAACGCTTTCAGTTCCAAAGGCGCGGTGCCGTTTTTTGCCGCGGCTAACAGAGTCCGTTGCGCGATTTCGCCGAGATAGACATGGCCTTTCACGGTGGTTTCGATTCGGTTTGGTGCCCCAGGAGGCGGTGGGTCAAAACGGATGGTTTCGGGGCGGATACACAAGGTTGCCCGGTCTCCGGCACTGAATTTGACGTTCCGCCGGGCGGCGATGAAGTCGCCGTACGGTGTGTTGATTTCCAGCCCAGTTCCGTTGGCGGTAGCCACCACGCCCTCAAAGAAGTTGCCTTCACCGATAAAACCCGCCACAAACCGGTTGGTCGGGTTACGGTACACTTCCGCCGGGGTTCCGATCTGCTCCACCACGCCGGAGTGCATCACCGCCAGCCGGTCGGCGATGGACAACGCCTCTTTTTGGTCGTGGGTGACGTAGATCGCGGTCAAGCCGGAATCTTTGCAAATGCGCCGGATATCGGTACGCATCTCCAAACGCAGTTTTGCGTCCAGGTTCGACAACGGTTCGTCGAGCAGCAGGCATTGCGGTTTGATGACCAACGCCCTTGCCAGCGCGACACGCTGCTGTTGGCCGCCTGAAAGCTGGTTTGGCCGTTGCTTTGCCCGGTCGGCGAGATGAACCAGCTCCAGAGCTTCCGTTACCAGCCGGTTTCGCTCGGCCTTGCCGACCTTGCGCATCTCCAACCCGAACGCCACGTTCTCTTCTAGGGTCATGTGCGGCCACAACGCGTAACTTTGGAACATCATACCGGTGTCGCGGCGGTGTGGCGGTAACCGGGTTACGTCCCGTTCGCCGATACTGATGGTCCCCGAATCCGGGGTGTAGAAACCGGCGATGCTTCGCAACAGCGTGGTTTTCCCGCATCCGCTGGGGCCGAGCAGGAAGAACAACTCGCCGGGGCGGATGTCGATGGACACGTCCTTAAGCGCGGTGAACTCGCCGAAAGTTTTTACCACATGAGATATGTTGACGGAAACTGGCATGGCTTTGGAAATCCTCCTGCGGGGTTAGTCCGCGAAAAGCGGGGTGCTGAAATAACGTTCCGCCGTATCGGGCAATACGGTAACCACGGTTTTCCCCTGGCCGAGCTTGTGCGCGAGCCGAAGTGCGGCCGCAACGTTGGTTCCGGCCGAGATGCCCACCATCAACCCCTCCTTGCGGGCCAGGTCGCGGGCGGTTTGGATGGCCTCATCATCGGTGACGATGTAAATTTCGTTGAAAATCCTTTGGTTCAGGTTGTCCGGGATCAGTCCGTCCCCGATACCCATCTGCAGGTGGGTACCAATCGTTCCGCCGGCCAAAATCGCGGCGTTTTGCGGTTCGACCGCCCAAATCTCGATGTCGGGATTCTGCGCCTTGAGCACTTCGCCGATGCCGGAAAGCGTGCCGCCGGTGCCGATGCCGGAACAGAACCCGTGGATCGGTCCGGCGACCTGTTCCATGATTTCCAGCGCGGTGTGGTGTTTGTGCACCTCCGGGTTGGCGGGGTTCGAGAATTGCTGCGGCACAAAAACCCTAGGATCGTCGCGGGCCATTTTCTCCGCCGTTTCCACGCAAGTCTTGATGCAGTCGCCGATGTTTCCGGCATCGTGGATCAGCACCACTTCGGCACCGTAGTGGCGCATCAGTTTGCGGCGTTCCTCGCTCACTGAATCGGGCATGATGATCACGGTGCGGTAGCCGCGGACCGCGCCCACCAGTGCCAGACCGATACCTTGGTTGCCGCTGGTCGGCTCCACGATAATCGAGTCCGGCCCGATCAATCCGCGCCGTTCTGCGTCCTCGATCATGTTCAGCGCGGTGCGGGTCTTGATTGATCCGCCCACGTTCAACCCTTCAAATTTGACCAACACCTCGGCCGAACCGGGCAAAAGCATCCGGTGCAACCGCACCATCGGGGTGTGGCCGACCGCCTCCAAAACCGTGTCGCAAACCATTGTTGTCGCCTGTTAGAGTTAATCGTCAGAAACCTAGGTCCGAAATCACCTTATGGGGATGGTGAAATTACGGCATCACACCTCAAAGAGGCCAAGTGCGTTCATTATGCCATAATTTGTGCTCATGTGCAAGGGGGTAAAATTAGAAATTTCACACTTACCTATTACAACAACGGTTTTTAGCCGCAAAGAGCGCAAAGGACGCAAAGATTTACACGCTCTACACGTTCTACACGGCTAAAGTTATCAAGATGAATGTTCCCGCGCGGGGCGGGGGCTGCGGGCTAACCGTTTACGAGACGCGACCTTCAAAATCAGCGCTTCGGCTTGTTGTAGCCGCCGCGGCGCACCCAGCAGCTGTGGCACTCGCACGCGTCATCTCGTCCGCACGTGCCCTGAATGTCCGAAGCGGGGTGCGGCTTGAGCGACTTTCGGCAGAGTGCCAGCAGCGCATCTCGGTCTTCGTCCCGGCAGAGCCACAGCACCCGGCTCTTCGTCTCGTCGCCGCGGTTCACGAGCGCGTCGAACGGTTGTGCCACCACTTCCGCGCCCACATTCGCGGCGACGGCTTCGCGCAGGCGTTTCTCCCCTTCCGGGTCTGTCTCGCGCAGTTCGGGACGGTTCCAGCTGTAGCCGCCGCCGATGTTCCACTCCGGTACATTGAGGTCCATCCAGAGGATCAGTGTCTTCCACTCGTCCGGCGAAAGCTTCGCGCCGCCGTGTCCCGCCTTGAGCCGCTTCGTGAGCGGACTCGGCGCCGCGAAGTAATCGTAGGGCTTCGACTCGATCGTCTCGGCGTAGGACTTCGCGAAGCACACCTGCCCGTCCTTGACGAGGCGGCGGATACCGTTCGTGCCGATGAAGTCCGGCGCCTTGCCGAGTCCGTGGCAGGAGATGCAGTGGCGGTCGAAAATCGGCTGTATACTGCGCGGATAGCTAAACGGGCCGTGATAGCCGAGATCCACCTCTGGCACGGGATCGTACACATGACGGTCCGCAGGCATCTTCGCGGGCGCGACGCTCGCCATTTTGTTTTCGTGGCAACCAGTGCAGCCCTGGATCTCGCCCTTCTGCGCGTAGATGAACGAGCGCATCGTGTAGATCGCCATGCCGTCCTTGTCGAGCGCCTGGAGCTGGATCGGCATCTCGGCCGGGATGCGGAACGCCGCCGACCCGTCCGCCGCCACCGGCACCGTGCCGAGCGATTCTTTGTAGATGTCTAGGTCTCCGCCTTGGTTCCACGACCAGTGGCGCACCGGTCCCTGGTTGAACAACCGGTTGATCCGCAATGCCTTCACGCTCCCTTTCGGCAGCTCTACGCGCGCGTCGTAGACGTTCTCCACATAGCAGAGACCGCTCGTCGGCGCCTTGTCGGCGGGCGGCAGCGTGGAGACGAGCGCGGGCGGCTTTGGACGCTTCACGAGCGGGATCGGGTTGAACGTGCTCCATTCGGGATCTTGGTAGATGAGTTCGCGCCCGCCGAGGGTGTCCACGAGCCACACGCCGAACGAGCGCGGGTCTGGCCACGCCGCCGTCCAGCTGTGCGAGTGGAAGCGGGGATGTCCCTCCGGGTATTCCGTCGTGTCCGGCGAGTAGGACGCGAAGAACAGCGTGTCGTTCACGGGCATCGGTCCGCACCAGAGTCCGCTGCCCTTCCAGCCTTCCGCTTCGGGAAAGGGACACTCAGGCGTGAGGCGCGTGAGCGGCGCCTCGCCGTCCTCACCATTGCGCGTGTCGATCAGCACGAGCGAGCCGCTTGAAAAGAGGTGGTGGGACGCGGCGGTGGCGACAACAAGCGGTGAGCCGGGAATCGGTTTCACCTCGGTTGTCGTGAAGATGGTCTTAGAGTAGTTACCGTAATAGTGGCCAACGGCTGTGCCGTCGGGTTTCGTGGTCCAGAGGCTGGAGAACCACACCGCATGCCGGTTTATGTAGTCCCAGCGCGTGTAGCAGATGCGCCCGTCATTCAGCACGGCCGGCTCCCATTCGTTCGCCTCGCCCCACGAGAGCTGGCGGATGTCCCGCGCGCAGATCTCACCGGGCGGCGGCAGCTCGGCGCGATAAAGAAGCCACGCCGGCACATAACGGCCGCCGTGGCAGCGGGCGATCGTCTGGCAGCGCGTGGAGTTAAACACAACCCCCCCGTCCGGCAGATAGCACGGATCGGCATCCTCCAGCAGGATCGTCTGCCGACCTTCCCATGTCTTCATCAAGTCGCCGGGACAGCCCGTCAACTGACGTACCCAACTGCCGTCCGCCGCCGCCTCGTAGATGAAGTAGCGATGGTGCATCACGGAGAACTGGCCGTCCGGCGACGCGAAGTTCGGGTTGCCGGGATCGACGCGCCGCAGCCAGTCGAGGCGCTGGTCCTCCAGCTTCACCACCGGTGGTGCGCCGCACGCCTTCGGATCGGCCTCTGGCTTGCGCGTATGGTCGCAGAAGGCGAAGAGGACGCGGTCGCCGTCCCAGTGGAGGTCAGGATTGAGTACCGTACCCCAGGGAAGCTTATCCTTCAGGAGAACCGTCTTGTGTGGCGCCCCCTGCCAGTTGTCGAGCACCACTAGCCCCGGTCCCGGACGAGACCAGCGACCGGCGTACTGGTCCGTGGTGCCGGACTCCTGCGAGAACGGCAACCCGCGCTGCACGGCGAGCAGCCGCTTGAACTGGAGGTCGGGGTGCTTGAAAAGGATGCGGCGGCGCACCGACTTCAACTCACGCGCGGCGTTGCGCATCTCGCGCGCGTTGTTCGCCTTCTTCGCGTCTGCGTACCACTCCTCGTCAATGGCCAACTCGTCCTTAAGTGCGGCTAACTCCCTTTCGGGCACGCTTTGCGCCACATAGTCGTATGTGCGGTGCGCGAGGGCGATAATCTCCTCGGGCGTTGTCGCCGGCATCGGAAGGACTGCGGCTGCCGTGCATCCCGTCGCGACGACCGCGACGAACAGGATTTTGATGTTCATAATCGCACTGCTTTTTTTATCAAGGTGGTAAAATTAGAAATTTCACACTAACCATTTACGAGACGCGACCTTCAAAATCAGCGCTTCGGCTTGTTGTAGCCGCCGCGGCGCACCCAGCAGCTGTGGCACTCGCACGCGTCATCTCGTCCGCACGTGCCCTGAATGTCCGAAGCGGGGTGCGGCTTGAGCGACTTTCGGCAGAGTGCCAGCAGCGCATCTCGGTCTTCGTCCCGGCAGAGCCACAGCACCCGGCTCTTCGTCTCGTCGCCGCGGTTCACGAGCGCGTCGAACGGTTGCGCCGCCACTTCCGCGCCTACCTTCGCGGCGACGGCCTCGCGCAGCGCCTTCTCGCCTTCGGGATCGACGGCGCGCGTCTCAGGACGGTTCCATCCGTATCCGCCGATGGAATGCTCCGGCACGCCCATGTCCATCCAGAGAATCAGCGTGCTCCACTCCTCGGGCGTGAGCTTCGGCCCGTGCCCGGCCATCAGGCGCTTCGTAAGCGCGCTCGCGGCGGCAAAGTAGTCGTGCGGACGTGAAATGTCCGTCTCGGCATAGCCGTGGATGAACGCCACCTGCCTGTCCTTGACAAGGCGGTGGTGCCCTTCCGCGCCAATGAAGCTCGGTGCCTTGCCGAGGCCGTGGCAGGATATGCACTTGCGGTCGAAGATCGGCTGCACCGATAGCGCGTAGCGGAAACACCCCTTGTAGCCAAGGTCAACCTCGGGTTTGATGTCGTGCACCTTCACGCCTTCGGGACGGAGCACCGCCGCACGGCTGGTTCGCTTGTCCTCGTGGCAGCCGGTGCATCCCTGCACTTCGCCCTTCTGCGAGTAGATGAAGCTGCGCATGGTCAGGACGGCCATGCCGTTTGTGTCGATGGCCTGCAGTTGCAACGGCACGCCCGCCGGGATTCGGAACGCGGCCGAGCCGTCGGCGTTCACCGGCACCGTGCCGAGCGGCTCCTTGTGAATCTCCACATCGTTGTACCGACTGGGCGTCTCGCGCTGAGCGATCGTGAGCCCGTGCAGAAGATTGACGCGCAGGGCGGCGATCGATCCGGCGGGGATGCCATGACGGCTGTCGTAGCAGTTCTCCACGTAGCAGACACCGGTGCCGTCTGCGTTGGGAGGAAGCGAGGACGCGAGCACGGGCGGCTTCTTGCGCTTAACGATGGGGATTGGGTTGTACGTGCCGAACGCGGGATCCTTGTAGATGAGTTCGCGTCCGCCGAGCGTGTCGACGAGCCATATCGCGCTGGAGCGGGATTCGGGCCATGCGGCCATGCCGCTCACATGCTGCGGGTGGCCGGGCGGATACCAGCCGGGATCGTCCGTGTAGCTCGCGAAGAAAAGCGTGTCATTCACCGGCATGGGGGCCGCGTAGAAGCCGGGGAACTTCCATCCTTCGCTCTCTGGTAAAGGAATTTCCGGCGTGAGGCGCGTGACGGGATCAAGCCCGTCCTCGCCCTTGCGCGGGTCGATGAGATAGAGCGAGCCGCCGGTGATCGCGTGGTGCGCGGTGGCGGTGGCCACGAGAAGGTGCGTGCCGGGCACGCTCTTCACTTCGGCCGATCCGGTGATGTTGCGCGACCAGTTGCCGTAGAGGTGGGAGACGGCGGTGCCGTCGGGGCGCACTGCCCACAGCGAGTGGAAGCGAGCGGAATTGCGGTTTATGTAGTCCCAGCGCGTGTAGGCGATGCGTCCGTCGTCCATCACGCTAGGCTCCCACTCGTTCGCCTCACCGAAGGAGAAGCGGCTAATATGGCAGTCGAACGGCGCGGACGCTCCCACGGGCGGCACTTCGCCGCGGTACATGAGGAAGCTCGGCGTGTAGCGTCCCCAGTGGCATCGGCCGAACGTCTGGCAGCGTGTGGACGAGAAGAGGAAGCCGCCGTCGGGGAGATAGCACGGGTCGATGTCCTCGATCATCACCGTCTGCCTGCCGTCCACGGTCTCCATAGGGTCGCCGGGGCCGCCCGTGAGCTGGCGCACCCAGCTACCGTCGGCCGCGCATTCGTAGATGAAGTAGCGGCGGTGCACGAGATGGCGTTCGGGTACATTGGGGCCGAGGATCTTCGGCACCTTGAGCGCCTCGGCATCGGCCTCGGGGGAACGCGTGTGGTCGCAGAACGCGAAGAGGATGCGGTCGGCGTCCCAGTGCAGATCGGGATTGAGCACGCAGCCTTCGGGCAGCTTGCCGGCGAGTAGCACCTTCTTCTCGGGGAAGGTGCGCCAGTTCTCCAGCACCACGAGGCCGGGGCCGGCGTGCGAGAAGCGTCCGAGATACTGGTCCACCATGTGGTTGAACTGCGAGAACGGCACATCGCGCTGCACGCAGAGGAGTCGGTCGAACTGAAGGTCAGGGTGGGCGAACAGGATTCTACGCCTGAGACGGCGCACCACCTTCTCCACTATCGCGCGCTCCTGCGGACTCTTCGCCGCCGCGGCCCATTTCTCATCGACTGCCAGCTCCTGCTTGAACCGGTGTGCTTCATTTGCGGGCAGCGACTTCGCCACGTAGTCGTATGTGCGCCGGCAGAGGGCGAGCGCCTCGTCGAGCGAGGTCGGTTCAGTACCCCCGAACGCCGCCGCCGCCAATGCTATGAATGCAATAAAACCAATCCTCATTCTTGTCCTCCTTCTAGTAAAAAGCACTACTCATTGAGTGAATTGTATTTTTAAATTTCATAGCTTGAATTGTAGGGAAAACGGTCCCAGATGTCAAGTCATCTTTTAAAACGGTTTTTAGCCGCAAAGAGCGTAATGTTCGCAAAGATTTACACGCTCTTGCCTATAACTTCCTTTATTTCCTCTTACTTGCTTTCGCTGCTGGGAGTTTTGGAGAATGAGTAAATTGATGAATTTTCTCCTTAACTCCGAGACTCCCAATAGCGAAAGCAATCATCAAAGTTATTCTCGTTTACATTCCCGTGCGAAGCGCGGGCGGCGGGCTAACCGCAAATTAAAATTTTCTGATTGTCCTGTTTTACGATAGGTTGACACTTTCTTGTTGACCTAAAGAAAGAAGCACAGAGCTGAAAAAGATGGTTGAGGCGATGAGCGTGAGCCCCACACCGCCTTTTTTCTTCAGACAGGATTAACATTATTTACAAGATTAAGAGATTGCGGTTGGAGATAGATAAGCCCGCCGCCCCCGCCCCGCGCGGGCGACGGGCTAACCCCTAACGACTATTATCAATCGTTGGGCAATGAATCTTCCGTTTATTCGTTTATTAATAATTAAGCCTTTTGTTTAACGAGTGTTTAAAAAGGGTTCATCGATTAGAGGTGTGCATGAACAGAATGGCGTTTGGGTTTACGGTTGCGGCGGTTTGTTTGGGATGCCATCAGACGATGGTGGCGGCGGACGGGATCGAGCTGAACAATTGGAAGCTTCAGGATGCGACGGTAGTCTATCAGCAGGCAGTTAAGGAGGGGTGGTTCAGGGAAAATTCCGCTAAACAGTCGGAGGAGGGAAAAACCATCTCACGGAACGGGTTCAACGATGGCGAGTGGTATCCGGCAACGGTTCCGGGAACAATCCTGACGACGCTGGTGAACAACGGGGCCTATCCCGAACCGCTTTACGATGAGAATAACCGCCCTGAAAAAATCCCCGAATCGCTATGCCGCAAAGATTGGTGGTATCGTACACAGGTAAGGGTGCCGGAACGGTTTAAGGACCGGGTGGTTTGGCTGACGTTCGACGGTATCAACTACGCCGCCGAAATCTGGGTCAACGGGCGAATCGCGGGGCGGATGATGGGCGCGTTCAAGCGCGGTAGATTCGATCTTTCGCGGTGCGACGTGAAGCCCGGCGAGGAGATGTCCATCGCGGTGAGGATTTCGCCGCAGCCGACGGTGGGGGTGCCGTCTGAACATGTGATGGGATCGACCGGCGGTCCGTGTGGCGGCGTGGGCCGTTTGGACGGCCCCACCTTCGGATGCGCGGTCGGGTGGGATTGGTTGAGCGGTATCCGCGACCGTAACAGCGGCATTTGGCGTAAGGTCACGCTGACCGCCACCGGCCGTGCGGTGATGGAGGATCCCGCCGTTGTTACCGATCTCCCAAATTTGCCGCGATTGGATGTCGCCACGGTACGCATTGATATCCCACTCCGGAACGTGACGGAACGGCCAGTTTCTGGCACGCTCAAGGTGGCGTTTGATTCGGTGACGATGGAAAGACGGGTCGAGCTTGCCCCGTGGCGGAGCAAGACGGTTTCGTTTACGCCGGATGAGGAGCCTCAGCTGACTCTGGCGAAACCCCGGCTTTGGTGGCCGAACGGTCTGGGGGAACCCCATCTTTATCGGCTGGATGCCGTTTTTACTGCGGATGGCGTGGTAAGCGATCAAAGCAGCGTCCCGTTCGGTATCCGAAAGTTTTCCTACTTCGAGCCGGGCAATCCGAATCTGGCGCTGCGCGTGAACGGAGTACGTGTCTTTATGCGCGGCGGGAATTGGGGCCTTGACGAGGCGCTGAAACGGGTCAACCGGACGCGAATCGACCATCAGGTCCGTATGCACCGCGAGGCGAACCTCAATTTTATCCGCGATTGGGGCGGACAGAGCATGAGCGATGAACTCGCCGATGCTTGCGACCGGTATGGCATCTTGCTGTGGGAAGAGTTTTGGCAAATCAACAGCGCGGATCCAATCAATACCGACCTTTATCTCGCTCACGTCCGGGATGCGGCACTCCGTCTTCGCAACCACCCGTCGATTGTTCTCTGGTGCAGCCGCAATGAGGCAACACCGCCGAAGTATCTGGACGACGCGGTGCGGCAGGTGCTGCTGGAAACCGATCCGACGCGGCATTATCAGCCCAACTCCGGAGACGGGAACGGTTTCAATTCCGGTGGACCGTATGACTGGACACCTCCGGCGCGGCTTGCCCGTTTTTACGAGGATCCGAATTGGAATCGGAGGGAGAGCTTCAAGACCGAAATCGGCAGCTTTTCATTGCCGACCATCGAATCGCTGATGTCGATGTTCCCCGCTTCCGAGTGGGAGGGGATTACCGATTCTTGGGCGGAACACAATTTCTGCTCGGCGGGCGGCCGCAAGTATCCGCGGTTCATGAAGACGCGGTACGGCGAACCGAAAAACTTCCCGGATTTCGTCCGCAAGGCGCAGATGATGAACTACGAGACGCACCGTGCGATTTACGAGGGGCGGATCGGGCGGATGTTCGCCCCCATGCAGGGGGTACTGCTTTGGATGAGCATTCCCGCCCAACCCAGTTTGATTTGGCAGATGCTGCCGTACGACCTTGATCCCCACGCTACTTATTTCGGAATCAAAAAGGCGTGTGAGCCGCGCCACATTTTCTTCAACGAATCTGCGGACGGCGGTATTGTCCAAGTGGTCAACCACGACCCCGCGCCTTTTTCTGGATCGGCGCAGGCGACGTTTTACAATTTGGACTGCAGCGTTGCTGGTAACTCCACTTGGCCGGTGATGGTGGACAGAACCGCAGTGACGACGCTGGGGACGGTTAAGTGGCCAGAGAACCTGTCGAAGGTACATTTCTTTGAGTTGGAACTATTTGACGCGCAGAAGAAGCTGGTCAGCGAGAATTTCTATTGGCACAACCGCGCCTGCAACCCCGCCAAGACGGATGACCTGCGCGATGACAACCGGTTGGTCGAGTATGACGACCTTAAAGAGCTTGACAGGTTGCCGCGAGTCACGTTGGATGTTGCCTCCGTCTCGGCCGAACAGGCCGCTGGCAAGCGGGTCGTAAAAGTGGAATTGGCTAACAACAGCGGGACCGTGGCCTTGCTGACCCATTTACAGCTGCGCGGGAAAAAGAGCGGGAAGCGGATACTGCCCGTAACCTACAGCGACAACTATTTCTCGATTCTGCCCAAGAAGCGGCGGTTAATCCAAATTTCCTGCGCGGCGGAGGATTTGAAAGACGACGAGCCGATCGTATATCTGGACGGATGGAACGTCACCGTCGCGAAAGGGGATCGGGTGATGCCGAACGAGACGGCTTCGGTTGACGCTCCCATGTGGGCGCACCAAAAGGGATTCACCTTCCTGCCCCGCCCCCAGAAACCGCAGTCAACAGTGCGGATTAACTGCGGCGGTTATGCGCGCGGAAACTTTGCGCAGGATCCCGGTTTCTTGGAGGGCGCGTGCGGTTTCCAGACGGAAGACATGGACCTGTCTGAAACGAAGATGGCTGGGCCGCCCGACATTTACCGTAGCGTGCGGTGGGGGCAAAGTGTCTATACCTGCCTGATGACCGCCAAGAATCATCCGTATACGGTACGATTCCATTGGGCCGAGCATTCCCGAGAAAAGGGTCCCGGTAAGTGCCGGTTCGATGTGAAGGCGAACGGGAAGGTGATCCTGAACGATTTTGACGCCGCCGGCGCGGCGGGCGGGCTATGGAAGGGTGTCGTGGTGGAGGTCAAACACATCCAGAGCGATGACGAGGGGAAAATTGTGTTGGAGTTTGTGAACGGAAAACGTCTCGCGGATGAGCATCGCGACGCGCGGATCAACGGATTGGAGATCATTCCCGAATGAGTAGGAGGATGATGAACAAGAGCGGGGTGTTCTGGCTTGCGGCATTCTCGCTGATTATCGGTTTCGCTTTTCCGCTTTCCGCGAAGGTTCGGGCCGCCGCGATTTTCACCGACCGGATGGTGCTTCAGGCGAAACAGTCGGTGCCGGTTTGGGGTAAGGCGGCACCCGGCGAGGAGGTCCGGGTGTCATTCGCGGGGACGGTTCGCCAGACAACGGCCGATCCAACGGGAAGTTGGCGCGTGGATTTGCCGCCTAGCGGATATGTGCGGCAGGGAACCACGCTCACGGTGGAGGGAGAAAACCGAATCGACTTCCGGGATGTTCTGGTTGGCGAGGTGTGGCTGGGAACGGGGCAATCCAACATGGATTTCCCGTTGGACCTCTGCGAAGAAGGAAAGACTATCGCGAAGGGCGGTGTCATTCCGGAGACGGTTCGGTATTTCCACGTCCCTAAAGACGGGGATCCCTCCCCGCGCTCAATGTTCGATCTCCCGGAGCGGTGCCGGTGGCTGACGTACACGCCGGAGAACCGCAAGGCGTCGGAACAGATGTCGATGCTGATGACTTTCTTTGCCAAACGGATGCATGAGGAGTTGGATGTTCCGATCGGTGTGTTGGGTGTCGCGGCGGGCGGGGCGAATCTGGAGACTTGGATGAGCCGGGAGACGATTGTGGCGGCAGGGACGGAGAAAGAGGCGGAGGAGCTGATGCGGCGTTGCGAGGAGTGGCGTCGTAACGATATCACCCGGTGGGAGAATCGTCCGGAGAAGGACCGGAACCTGCCTTTCCCCCGCATCAATTTCGAGAGCCGCCCCTCGCAATCCTGGAATGCGATGATGTGTCCGATTCTGCCGTACCGCGTGCGCGGGGTTCTCTGGTATCAAGGCGAGATGAATACGGGGTGGCAACTATATCTGAAACAGTTCCCGTTCTTTGCGGCGCGCTTGCGGTTCGCCTTCGAGGATCCGGATTTGCCGCTGATGATCGTCCAGTTGCCGGACTATCGGGAACAGCATTGGGTCCGCATCCGCGACGTGCAGCGGATTTTATCCGAGACGATCCCGCATACGGGTTTGGCGGTGACGATTGACGGGCACGAGATGGAGCTTCACCCCCGAGACAAAAGGAAAGTGGTTGACCGGTTGACGCGGCTTGCCCTAGCGGATTGCTATGGCCGAAAAATCGTTTCTAGGTCGCCGACGCCGGTACGGGTCCGGTTGGAGGGACGCGATATTCTCGTTACGTTTCGGGATGTGGGGGAATCGCTTCGGTTGACGGACGGGCAATCACCCCGCACCTTCGAGGTAGTCGGCGCAGACGGCAAAAGCCTGCCGGTGGCGGCAGCGATCCAATCCTCCGATACCGTCCGGTTGATCATTCCGGAGGGGGCAACCGATCCGCAGGCGGTCCGGTACGCTTGGGCACCGGATCCCGATGTGAATCTAGTCAACAGTGGCGGGCTTCCCGCATCTCCGTTTGAAATGAAGGTGGCGCGGTAGTATGGCGGTTTTACCATGCCTCACATCACCGCGCGCGAGATGTCTTATCCGCTTATTCCGTTAATTTAGCTTCTTCATTTTTGTACAGTCTCTTCAGTTGCTCAACCTGCGCGGCGACTAACCGGTCGCCCGTCGCCGCCGCAAATCGTGAGGATAGACCTTCGTAGCCGCCCTCCTGATGCGCTTTCGTGGAAGGGATGTATCCCTCCGCCCCGTTGGTGAGGCAGCTTATGATCGTTGTGCGGAATGGCGATTGCGCTTTGATGTCGCGCCCGATATCGACAAACGGTTCGCACGGCAGACCCGCGAAGGCGATCGAGTCGCCGATCGCGATGGAGGATACCAGGATGTCAAAGTGGTCGGGACCGTTCCGCAGGGTTCGGACGCGGGAACCGGGACTCGTCAGTGTCATGATCTCCATGCTTCCGAGCGGAATCTCTTCCTTCTTTCCCGCGTCGAAAAGCTCCACCCATTTGATCTCGTCGGCGGTCGGCACATTGGCCGGCATTCGAACGGATGTCACCGCGCCGCGCACCTGCCCGTCCGGGATCTCCTCGCAGATATCCCACACGCCCATCGCCACGCCGGCCACGGCTCTACCCATGTGGAAGTGTATGTCCGCGCGGGCGAGCGCCGCGCGCCCTGGCGAGGGATTGCGGATGTGGTGGTTGACGTCACCCTGCGCCGCGTTGAGGAAGAGGCATTTTACGCCGTCACCTACGCCCGCCTCGAATGTCTTGCGCACCACGCCCGGCCAGTCGGCGGAATACATCGTTCCCCCGACCGTATCGGGATGGGTACCGAAATTGACGATCGCGATGTCGGGTGCGCCCGTGCGCTTGAAGCGGATTACCTGAAGCGTCTCGTCCGGTGTGCCGAGCGGACCTTCCACATTGGGATTCGTGATGCCGGGATTTGTCCGCACCGAGCCGTCCTTCATGCGGTAACGGCGGATGGCGGAAATGCCCGTGCAGACCGTCTTTGCGGCGGCGATTTTTGTCGGCGCGCAATCCTCAAGCGCCGCGCGGCCCGTTTCCGCCAGCTGTTTGATTAGCTTGTCCGCATACTCACGTGCCAATCGGTTCTCCTCTTCCGTAAAAGCGTCGCGCGTCCCAACGGTGGGTCCGGTGTGGGTGTGCGTCGAATGGACAAATATCCGGTCGCGCGAAACCCCGGTCGCCTCCGTTATCTCTTGAAAGATGCGTTTGAAGAACACACTGGGGATGTGCAGGTTGTCAACCGAATAGATTAGTGCCGCGTGTTCCCCGTCCGATACGGCGACGCATTCCACGCAGATCGGGTCTAGCGTGCCTTCGGCCACGCGTTTATGAAAGTAGCCGGGTATAGGGATTCCCGACGGAGGTGCCGTGTCCACCCGCGCGAACCCCGCCTGATACGCCGCCGATGAAGCCATCGCCATACCTATTGCCGCCAACGCAAAAAACATTTGCCTTTTCATCTCAATCTCCTTTTCGCTTTTTTCCACAAAAATCATAATTAGTATAGCAAAAATACGGAATCGGTCAAGCCTTGGGTGTTTGCCGGTTGACATTATTAGCAATATTGATCACGATTTGCATAATTGCGAATGGCAACTATTCTTGATTTTCGTAAATAATTGCCATATTATAGTAGACGGCAAAATGGCGCATTCTACTTGCGTTTGCCGGCGGCGATATTTGTGAGAACGTTTCCGTCTCACTGAAAATCAGACAGGCGGGCAATGAACAGTATGCCTGATCGTTTATTTATCATAAAGCTTAGGTAGACCGGAGTTTTCGAGTTTTTTAATTGGTTAGAGGTGCGTATGAACAGAATGTCGTTTGGGGTTGCGGTTGCGGCGGTTTGTTTGGGATGCCAACAGGTGATGGCGGCGGGAACCAAACATGCGGCGAATCCGGTTTATCCGACCTATGACGGGCGGATTATGGCGGGGTATCAGGGTTGGTTCCACAATCCGTCGGGCGGGGTGATGTTCCCGAATGAAAACAGCGTCCGGATTGATATGTGGCCCGATGTCTCGGAGTACGAGAAGACCTATCCCACCGGGTTGAAGCATGCCGACGGCACACCGGCGCGATTTTTTTGTTCTGACGATGCCCAGACGGTCCGGACGCACTTCCGGTGGATGAAGGAGTATGGCCTTGACGGTGTCTTCCTGCAGCGGTTCTGGGGAAGCGCGACCCGTCCGGCGCAAGATCGGGAACGTACCGTCACCGTTCTGCGCCACGCTCTGGCTGCGGCGCAGGAATATGACCGAGCGATCTCGGTCATGTGGGATTTGTCGGGACTCCGTCCCGGAAAGGACGATTGCTTGCGGCTGGTGGAGGATTGGAAGTATCTGGTGGACGAGCTTAAGGTCACTTCATACGGCGAAAAGAATCTCTACCTGCATCACCGGAAGCGCCCGCTGGTCGTGATCTGGGGCATCGGTTTTCCGGATCGGCCCTATTCCATCCGGGAGATTAAACTGGCGGAATTCATCGATTTCCTGCATAAAGATCCGGTTTACGGCGGCTGTTCCGTCATGCTGGGCGTCCCGACCTGTTGGCGGACGCTGGAATATGACTGTGTGGACGATCCGTACCTGCACACTTTGATCAAACGGGCTGATCTGGTGTTGCCGTGGATGGTGCAGCGGTTCACGCCGCTCCTGCATTTCGAGATGGACCGTTACCGGGATGTGATTCGCAAGGATTTGGCTTGGTGTGAGGCGAACGGAGTGGATTATGTGCCGCTCATCTATCCCGGTTTCAGCTGGCACAACCTCAGTCGGCACGAGAAGGGCATCGGCGGTGTAAAGCCGGTCGCGAGCATTCCGCGCATGGGCGGTCAGTTCTATTGGGATCTGGGTCAGACCGCCATCAAAGCGGGCGGCAAACGGATCTATGTCGCAATGTTCGACGAGGTTAACGAGGGAACCGCGATTTTCAAGTGCACCGACACGCCGCCGGTTGGGGAGACGGTACGGTTTGCGGGGATGGATGGCCGTCCATCCGACTACTACCTCTTCCTCACGGGTGAGTTGGGCAAGGCACTTCGCGGCGAGATTCCCGCCGGTGGCCCATTGCCCGATTCCGTACGTCGATAAGGAGTCTTTTCCCTGATGTTTGCTGCCCGTAATGATATGAAAACGATACTTGCGATTTGTTGGATAACGTTTACCTGCGCCATTGGACCGGTCTGGGCGGACACGGTGGTTTCGAACGCGACCGGGCGGCTTTCGGTCCGGTTCTGCCGCGAAAACCTTGTGCATTTCCGTTATGCGCCGAACGGAACCGCGTTCGAGCCGGACGGGATGGCTGTCGCACGGCAGGCGATTGAGAAACGGGATGAGGACTATGCGCCGGTCCCGGTTTCCGAGTCGCGTTCGTCGGATGCCGTGACATTGTCCGGGCGGCGGCTGACGGTGTCGGTCGATCCCAAGACGCTCGGCATCGCAGTCTCGGCGGACGGCCGGACCGTCTTCCGGAGCGCGGCGGAGGCCTTCGCCGCGGAGGGCGAGGGGCGGAAAGCTTCGTTCGTTCGCGATGTCGCGGACGAGGAGCGTTTCATGGGGCTTGGCAACATTCCGGGCAACGACTTCACCTCCCTGGAGCTGCGGGACCGGACATACGACCTTTGGCTCACGGCGAACAACGTTCATGCGATTATCCCGCTTTGGTACAGCTCGGTCGGTTACGGCATTTATCTTTGCAACTCGAACCGCGGGCGCATCTCGTTCAAGAAAGATTACAACGTCTCGCTCGAAGGCGGCGAGATGAATTTTTACTTTGTGTGGGGGCCATCTTTCAAGGATATTATTACCGCATGGTCCGAGCTGGCCGGCCGCATGCACATGCCGCCGCGCTACGCCCTGGGTCTCACCTACCGCGGGGCGGGCGGTTTTTCTGCGAAGGATCTTGAGGCGGTCACGCGCGAACAGCAGGAAGCGGGGATCGCGGTCGATGTAATCGGCGTGGAACCGGGTTGGCACACCCGGGCGTATCCGTGCAGCTTCGCGTGGAGCGACAAGTTCAAGAATCCGAAGGGCTTTATCGATACCATGCACGGGTTCGGCGTCAAGATCAACTTCTGGGAGCATCCGTACTATTCGCCGGAATGCCGGATTGCGAAAGCGTCGGAGCCGTTCGGACTTTGGGGCGGGGCCATTGCCAAGGCCGAGGGGAACAACAGCCGTTACGGATTTGGCGGTTTTGTGCCGGACATGACGCTCAACGCTGCGCGCGATCTTTACTGGAAGATGCACCGCGAGGTTTTATTCGACCTCGGGGCGGACGGGCTAAAGGTGGATGAGACTGACGATTGGGCGACGGGCCGCAGCCTTTCCGGGAAGATGCCGGGCGGGATCTCGTTCAACGCCTACCATAACCTCATCGGCACATTGACGTGCAATTTCGTGCATGAGCGTTTCCGCGACGACTACGGTAAGCGGACGTTCCTTTTCAGCCGCGGCAACTGGGCCGGCATGCAGCGCTGGGCGACGTCGGCCTACACCGATTTCTACGGCTTCGAGCAGTTTGTTATGTCCGTCATCGTCCAGTCCTGCTCGGGTTCGTACTACACGCCGGAAATCCGCAACAAAGAGACACCCTCCGATATCGCCTACATGCGCCGCGCGCAGATGATGTTCCTGACGCCGTTCCCGATGTCCAACGAGTGGCAGGAAAACGCGGTGGTCACGCGGCGGAGCAAGGCCGTACTTGACTGCTACAAAAAATACAACGCGCTTCATTACAGGCTCATTCCGTACCTGTACTCGCTCTTCCGTGAGCAGAATAGGATGGGGCTTGGTGTCGTGCGCGCGCTGCCGTTCGAGTTTGGGGATGACCCTGCGGTCTTTGGCGTCTCCGACACCTTCCTGCTCGGTCCGTCGCTGCTGGTGCGCCCGGTTTCCGATTTCCGGCGTACCGTCGCCGCGAAGATTTACCTGCCGAAGGGCGCGTACTGGATAGACTGGTGGAGCCATGCGACGTATGCGGGCGGCGAAGAGACGCTCTACCCGGCCCCGGCCGATGTGCTGCCGCTCTTCATCCGCCGCGGGGCGATCATTCCGATGGGCCATTACGGGCGGAACACGGGCGATGTCACTTCCCCGGACATCGACCTGCTCGTGGTCCCGTCCGAGACCGAGACTCGCTTCACCCTCTATGAGGATGACGGGATTTCCTATGACTACGAGCGGGGCGTCTATCGCGAGACGGAGGTGACGGCCATCGCATTCGGTGAGACGGCAAAGGTGACGATCGCCGCACCGAAGGGATCCTACAAAACACCCGCCCGGTCGTTCAACGTGAAGATCCTTCACAATGGTCGGGTGGAGGAACGCCGGATAGCGGATGACGGAACACCGCACGAACTGTCGGTCCGGATGTGGCCGATGGGGCTTATCGCCAAGCCCGTGATGCCGCAGGAGGGTGCGCTCTTCGAATGCGAGGCCGAGGGAAACCGCTTTGACAAGGTCGAGATAAACCGGAACGAACCGAAGGCATCCGGGAACGGAATCGTGCGCAATCTTGGCGAGAATGCCGGCAGTTCGTTCGTGATGCGTAATGTCACGGTGGCAAAATCGGGTCAATACGAAGCCGAGCTTGACTACGGCAACGGGGACGGCAAGCCGCGCTGGTTGCGCTTTGCGGTGAATGGCGAACCCGGTCAGCGAATATCTTGCCCTGCTACAGGACCTTGGCTGACCATAGGATCAATAAATTTTACACTGCAACTCAAAGCGGGGACGAACGAGATCCGTTTTTACGCGGTTCCCGGCGACGGCTGGGCACCGGATTTGGACTGTCTGCGTATCCCGGCAGAGCCGTTGGCACCGATCGGACTTCCTTGAGATTGTGGGCGAAATCCCAAATCATTCGGTTTGACGGGGAATATTTTTTTTGATAGTATAACCACAATGTTAAGGGTGTTTTGTCTGAACAGTTGGTCGGTTACGATTGTTTAATCGGTAAAGGGACCAGGAGAGCAGTATGAACGTGCAAGGCAAACTTATTGCCATTCTGGCGGTAATCGTTGTGTTCGGCGCAGTGGGAACGGTGAAGGGAGCCACGGCAGTGGACTGGAGCGGGGGATCCGGCGGAACGGAGGAGGCACCGCTTGATATCTATGACCCGACGAACTGGGGCGGGATAACGCCCTCGAAAAGCTACAACCTCAACTTTGCCGTCGATTCGCTGACCTACCTTACCAACTCGATGGAGGAGGCGGCCACCGTCATGGTCGCCGACAACATCAATCCCAATTCGGGTGACTTTGTTTTCCTAGGCACGATGTACTTCTACACGTTTGCGAATAATACGGCGAACGAGACAACCTCCGTCCTCAAGAAGGGTGACTGGATCCTGGATTACTATTTCCAGTTTGGCTATGGGACGAACAGCCGAATCGTGTTTACGAACGAATCCGGTAATCTGACCGCGAATCTGGCGGGTGACGCGCACATCGCCAGGGCGCAGGGTTCAACCGTCGAGCTCGTGCATAAGGCCGGCGATTGGGTCGTCTCCAAAAAGCATGTACAGGTGGCCAGCGGGGTAAACTCCACGGCGATTATCGAAAAAGAGGGTGGCAACTGGACGGTGGAAAACAATTTTGTGATTTGCAAAGGTACCGGTTCCACGGCGACGATTCACCACAAGGGCGGCAATTTCACCGTGGGCGGATATCTCTCCGTGGGCGATTTGGCCGGCGCGAATCTTGCGACGATGATTATCAGCGGCGGCACCGTCAACAGTACCCATTCCGGCTCGTATGCCATCGTCGGTTCCCAGTCCGAAGGAACGGTTGTCGTGACGAACACCGGTCTTTTCAAGGTGACGGGGGATCTCCTGGTCGCCAACAACGCTGCCGGCACGTTGACGATTGTTGACGGCGGTAAGGCCGAGGCTGGGGGCAGCCTTATCTTCGGTTTCAACACTGGCGGTGGCCAGGGCGTCGTCAATTTGGAGCGTGGCGGCACGCTTGCCGCGCAAGGCGCGTATTATAGAAACGGCACGTCATCGCAGGCGGCGATTCGGTTCAACGGCGGCACGTTTAAGGCCACCGCCGACAATGCCGCCTTCATCGCGGCGCACGATCTGCTCACCGTGAAAGTCACGGCTAATGGCGGTGCCATCGATGCGGCCGGCCATGCGATCACGATTACGGAGGATATCGTTGATGATGCGGCGGATCCCGGCGGTGCGATGACGTTCAGGGGTGGCGGCTCCGTCACCCTTCAGGGAGCGTACTCCTGCACGGGCGTGACGACTCTAGAGGTGGGAACCGCCGTGAGCGTGGAGGCGCTGGACACCCTTGCCGGAGGTTTCGCCGTGACACTGCCTTCCACCCCGTTGATTGACGGCGAGTACAGGCTGATCACGCTCTTTGGCGACGCGACGTTTGACGAAAGCGCGCTCATCGGCCGTGAACTGCCGGAGCGGTGTGAGCTGCGCCTTTCCAAGAACAAGAAGTCCATCTACTGCGTCTACGGCAATCCGCCGGCCACCTGGATCGGCGGCGCGAGCGGCAGCCTGAGTGATCCCAACGGCTGGAACTATGGCGAGGTTCCCGTGAGCGGCAACTGTGTGATCGGCAACGATTTCGAGGCCACGCTCACGGTGGGTGATACCTTCAAACCGGAGGCTATCACTTTCCCGGCGGACACCGCGCTCGTCACGATCGAGGGACCGGGGGACATCACCGGCATCTCGTCCATCGTCAACGACTCCCCGTTCCATCACGTGTTCAACTGTCCCGTCACGTGTACGGACGGAATCACGCCGGCGATCACGCGGGGGGCGGGCAACTACATGACCTTTGCCGGCGGCATCACAATGTTCAACGCCCCGAAGACGGGCGGTACGGTTATGGACTACTGGAGCGGGAACGTCACCATCACGACGGAAGAATCCCAGGAGTACCTGTCGAGTGGCGCGAAGAACTACGCGACGCTTGTACCCGGCACGACCTTTACCTTCAAGCAGGGATGCATGGACCGTATTTGGACGGATGTCGGCACCACGACCGTTGTCGACCGTCTCGTCTATTACGGGTGCGCGAGGGTGTCGAACAGCGGCTGGAGTTCGGTCGTGTTCGACAGCGGCAACAGTGTCGTGCGCGTCGGCGAAATCCGGACCGAAAAAGACGCCGTCCTGTTCCACTCGTATGCCGGCAGCGACATGTTGGGCGGCACGATCATCGCGGACAAGCTGACCTGCGCCACGACGGTGAAGACCGGCGGCAAGTTCCCTTATCCCGTCTTTATGCTCAACTGCGGTCTCGTCAACAGTTCGGGTATCATCTCAAGCTCCGGCTGGAACGGCGAGGGCGTGTGGGCGATCGGTCCCGGCGGCCTTTCCTTCCCCGACAGCACAATCTATAACGGCGCGCATTACGAGACATCGCTCGGCGCTCCGATCGACGGCCGCCCGGCGGCGACGCTGCACTCCTTCGCGGACTGGACGCTTCAGGCGCATCCGAACGGCCGCAACGTGACCGCCCTGCAGGTGGGCGGGAACAATGACGGCTACATTGTGATCGACACGAGTCACTACACGGTGGGTGACCCGGCCTATGACGAGGCGACGAGCCACACGGTGACGCTCGACGGCCGGGTGATGGGTTCGGGTTCCGTGCATATCGCCGGGAACGGCAAGGTCGTTTTTTCGAACGAATACAACGACTTCTCCAACGGGCTGATCATCGCCGACACCGCGACGGTGGAGGTGATGCCGGGTTGCAAACCCGGGGTCGGCGCGGTCTCGGTTGGTTCCGGGGCGGCCCTGAAGGTCCCGCAGTCCGGCACGGTGTCGCTTGGCGGCAATCTTACACTGGCGGACTCGTCCGTACTGGGCTTTAACTTCACGGATACGTCGGTTGCGCCTGTTCTTGATGTCTCGGAGAAGCTCGTGACGGCGAAAGGAACGGTGCGGATCGAGCTTTCGTCTACGGACGGGTTGTGCCCGGAACTTGGTAAGTATAGTCTCACCACGGGCGGCACATTCGGCGGCGTTAAGGTTGAGCTGGCGGAAGGTGCGCCGAAGTGGGGAGCGAAGCTTGATGTGAGAGTGAAAAACGGCAACATCGAGTTGCTTATATCCGGCGGTACTCTTCTGTTTCTGCGTTAAAGAGCGGGACAGGCAAGCTGGCTGAAACAACGATTATGGCCCAAATTCATTCTGTCGGTAAGAATGAATTTGGGCTATGCTTTTGCGGTTAAATCGTACCCTTTGACGCCGGTGATGGTGACGGTGGCGAAATCGCCGGTTTTAGCGGTTTCCGGCAAATTGGAAATTATTGTGATGCCGTCCACATCCGGCGCTTGGCGGCTGGTACGGCCGATCCAATTCTTTCCCCGTTTGCGCAACAGCAGCGCGGTGTCTTGGGTGCCGGTTAGAGCCAATGCGCGTTCGCGTGCGATTTTGCGCTGTACCCGCATCAGTTTGGCGCAACGCGCTTCCGCTACTTCCGGAGCGGGAACATCGTCCATTTTTTCGGCCGGGGTGCCCTCTTCCGGGGAAAACGCGAAAACCCCCAGATGGTCAAATTGTGACGCTTTGACGTAATCCAGCAGATGCTTGAAATGCGTTTCGGTCTCGCCCGGAAAACCAACCAGGCAGGTGGTGCGGACGGTAATGCCGGGTACTTGTTTGCGCAGCCGTTCCACCAGTCCGGCGGTCGCGTCGATGGCTACGGCGCGGTTCATGGCCCGCAGAATGTCGGGATGGCTGTGCTGGACCGGCAAATCGAGATACTTGCAGGCATGTGGCGAGGTGGCAAGCAGTTCCAGAATTTCGTCGGAAACTTCCGATGGGTAACCGTAAAGCAGCCGCCAGCGGAAATCTCCCTCAATCCGGTCGATTTTACGCAACAGTTGCAGGAGCTGGGATTTCCCGTTTTTGGCGAGGTCGCATCCGTACCTTAGCACATCCTGGGCAATGAGATTTATTTCGCGCACCCCGGCCTTAACCATCGCCCGCGTTTCCGCCTGCAGGCTGTCCATAGGTCGGGAACGGAAATTTCCGCGGATCAGCGGAATGGCGCAGTATGCGCATCGGTGGTTGCAGCCGTCCGCGACTTTGAGGTAGGCGAACGGTCCGCCGGTGAACAGCAGGGTGGGGTAGGCGGGATCGTAAACGCGGCAAGCCTGCCCTTTGCGGGCGAACATTCCGGTCTGTTTGCCGCCGGCGATTTTTTCAACCACTTCCGGGATTCTTTCCAGATCGTCAATGCCGAGAAAAGCGTCAACATCCGGGAACGCCTTGCGGAGCCGGTCACGGTAACGCGCCACCATGCAACCCGCCACCACCACCGCCTTGCAACCCCCGCGGCGTTTGTGTTCGCACGCCGCAAGAATGTTTTCCGCCGCCTCTTCGCGGGCGGCCTCGATAAAGGCGCAGGTGTTGACCAGAATGATATCCGCCACTTCCGGCGCGGCGGCCAGTTCCACCCCGGCCTGTTTCAAAAAACCGGCCAGTATTTGAGAGTCAACCAAATTTTTCGCGCAGCCTAACGAGATGAACCCGACCGTCATTTTGCTTCCTGATCTTGCTTCTGCGCTGGCTGGACGGCGGCGATGCGTTTTGCGATGTCGTCAATTTCTTCAACGGAGACGAATCCGATGTCCAGAGCGTCAATCACTCCGCTGTTGAGGGCGAAAGCGATGGACTGGTTGATCTTGTCGCTGTCCTTCGACAGCGTTCCCTCGCCGAGGATCTTCATACCGATCACGCCTTTGCCATTCTGGTGCAGCTTGGTGATTTCCGCCATATTGCGGTCCACCGGGCCTTCCATTTTGCTGCCGAAAGGATTGATTCGCACGTGTACCGCGTCGAGCCAGGAAACTTCCGGTGAGGCGTGCAACGCGCTGAACGCATGGATGGAGATGCCGTGGGCGCGGATTTTGCCCGCCTTCTTGGCCTTTTCCAACGCCTCCATGCGTTCGGCCAGCTTGACCGGCCAGTCGCCGTCATCCACGCAGTGCAACTGCACCAGGTCGATGTAATCGGTCTTCAGCTCGCGCAGGAAACGTTCAATCAACTGCTCTATCGGATCCTTCGTATCCGGGGGACCGCCGCTGCGCCACCAGATTTTGGTCATGGTCAGATACGTGTCGCGTTTAAACGGTTCCAGCGCATCCGCCACCGGTTGGTGCGAGCCGTAGGTGTCGGCCATGTCGAAACAGCGGATGCCGCGTTCGTATGCGCCGCGAATCACGTTAACCGCGTAGTCGCGCCCTTTGCGGAGCAGTTCCGAACTGCGGTTCCACGAGCGCACTCCGGTGCCGAATATCAAGCGCGTCGGGCGTAAACCGGATTTGCCGAGGCTGACCCGCTCATAGGCGGAGAACTTTTTCGGCGGATCCGCCAAAGCGACCGAGTTGCCCACCACTCCGGCAGCGGAAAGTTTTATGAAATCCCTGCGCTGAACTTTATCCATCCCAAACCTCACTTCATTTCGCCGATTGCCTTGAAATAATCGGAAACCATTTCCCGGAATTCCGCCGGTGCCTCATCCGGTGAGGCGGCCACCCCTTCTTCGTCCGATTCGGTTGTGTTTGCCGCACCCATATCGGTACCGCCGATACCGTTTTCCAGTGAAGACAACGTTGACTGCAACGCCTTGATGGCCTTTTTATGCAACTCCTCGATCATCGTCGGCGAGGCGTTCTGCTTCTCCAGCAGCGAAATCTGCTTGCTGAACTTGATGTACTTCTTGAGATCGTAGGTTTTCAGGTTGTTCAGCTGCGCCTGGCCGTAGATGGCCTCCGCGTTACGGGTCAACTGGGCGCGGGTGCTTTCCTTGTCGGCGGCGGTGACTTTGGTGTCGCGGCGCGACGCGCCTTCGCTGCCTTCCATACCCTTCTTTTCGGCGAAACCCGAGTTCTTGCCGCCGCCGGTCGCAACAGCTTCGCTGTGTCCCTCTTCCTCGACATCGCCGGACTGGTTGGAGTCCTGCGTCCGGCGCATGTCCAGATTCTTGTCGCCTTCGTTGATCTTGCCCGATCTCGCCATTGATTCGCCGTCCGACATTCCCTGCCGCCCGACTTGCGACCTGCCGTCCTGATCCTTATGGTCGGGCCGGTCGTTGCCGGACTTTCCTGAGGCGTTGTAATCCACAAACTCGCCTTCCGCCACCTCCCATCCGGCATCGACGTTCGCGTCGCCCTGGTTGGTTACCGAGTCATCGGCGTTTTTCTGCTGCTCCTCTTCGGAATCCAGCAGGTCGCCAATCAAATCCTGCAACTCTTCCGGCATCGTAACCTGGCCAATCGGGGCTTTCATTTCCTCCTGGTCGAAGTTTTCGATGTTGAGCTTTTTGTTATCGGATTTGGAAGCCAGCCACATCTCCATCTCGTCGGCTTTTTCGCCGGTCTTGGTCAACGTGTCAAGAATCCAGTCCTCCTTCTGCAACCCGCTTTCCTTTACCGCGTTGGTGCCCGAACCCTCTTCCTGGGACATCTCCTCGAAGGTCTGGAAACAGTCGGTGACCAGCTCGTTCACCGCGTCCAACTCCGGCAAGGACTGCAGGTCGGTCGCCACCTTTAGCAACGCCTGGGACATGTTTTTCTTCAGCTCCACGATCTCTTCCAGCATATCCTCGTCAAGTTTTTCCGTCTTGTCGCCTTGGCTGCCGGTGCCGCGCAGCGCGTCCACAATCTCGCTCTGGAGGTCTTCGAGTTTCTTCAGAGAGGCTCTGGCGTCCTTTATGGTACCCAACATATCCTCGGTTTTTTCCTTGGTCTCGGTCTCGCGCCATTCGTTGAGCATCGCGATCAGCGCGGCGAGGTTGTTGGTTACCGCCTGTTGGGGCTGGATCGACCGGCTGTAGTTTTCGGAATCCATCACTTCGGCGATCTCCACCATGTCGGGGTGCAGTTTAAGCGCTTCCGCCCGATCGGCCACCTTGTTCATCAGTGCCCCGAACTCTTCGTCTTCCCGGTCCTGCTTGGCCTCGGATCGGCAGAACCCAATCATCGCCTGCACGTCTTGGGCCAGATTGTCCTGACGGTCAACGATCGCCTCCGCGAGTTTTTCCGCCTTGCCGTCAAACGCCTTGCGGGTGGCGTTGAGGTTGGCGGTTTGCCCCTTCTTAATCCCGTCGAGCATCGCCATCACCCCGGCGGCGGATTGAGACACTTCGCCCTTCTCCATGTTGCCGTCGGCCTGGCTGAACAGCCGCAACACCTTTTTCTGCGCCTCAACCGCGTCCTTGGCGCAGCTGTCCCGCTGGTCGGCCGCTCCGGTTGACATCCGGGTGAGTTTCACCACCGCTTCCGGCAACGGACCTTGCAGGGCTTTCGACAACGCCACCCGCGCCGTGCCGATCGCGCCATCCTTGGCCTTTTGCAGCGCGACCGCGTAATCTTTGATCTCCCCCTGCTTGGTTTGCATTTCCTGCCAGCTTTCGGAATCGAAAGTAGGCAACGCTTCCTGCAGTTTCGTGGTCGCCTTCAGCAACGAGCGTTGGCGGGCGACCAGCTCGCCGATGCTTTTCCGGACGGTGCCGCGCTGCTGGGCTTCGGCGGCGACCTGTGACGCCACGGAAACCGCCTCCACGGTGATCTGCTGGCTTACCGTGCGGTGCGGGCCGTTCGCGCCTTCTGCGTTGTCGAACGCCACGATCCGCAGCGCCGCGCCGGGTTCCACGTCCTCGATCGCCCCGGTCCATTGCCCGGAGAATTTCCGTTTGCCGTCTAAATCCCACACCTTCAGCAGTTCGCCCTCGGCGGTGCTTTTGGCGCCCTTCTTTATCTTTTCGATACGCACTTTGCCCAGCCCGTACTCGTCGGCCACGTCAAAACTCAACTGCGGCGCGGCGGCCGGCGGCAACACCGCCTTGGCGGAGGCCGGCTCGACCAGTTTAATCTCCGGGGCGCGGTCCTCCATCAGCGAATAGCGTACCGGGGTCAGCATCTCCAGCCCGTAGTCATCTTTCGCCGCGATGTTGAAGAATGTCCCGGCGGCAACCTCGCGGCTGCCGCTCCAGCTGGTCCCGTTGTCGGTGGAGTTCAACGGCAGTTCGCCGTCCTCGAACACTAGCCGGGCGTTCCGCACGGGGCGGTTGCCGGAAAACCTAATGCTGATTTTTGAATGCACCGGCACGGATATGGCGTTGGTGAGGGCGTTGAAAAGGCGCGGGCGAAGTCCGGTGTACGACGGCGGGGTAACGGTGACCGAGGCGTCCGACAGTGCCAGCGGCGGCACCGCCGTCACTTTGTACTTTCCAGTGGGGTAGGCGTCGCCCACCGTGAACCGGTATTGCAAAGAGTCCGCCACCTTGGCGACCCGATAGGAGAAACGCTCTTCCGTCCCGGAGGTTTTGATCTGTCCGATCCGAATGGTGCTGCGCTTGTTGTCCTCCGGGTAAAGGTCCAGATCGACAAACTGGCCGGAACGCCCCGAAACTTTTACCGCCAGGTCGATCCCGTCGCCTTGGACGATGGTCTTGTTTTCGGGTTCCACCGCCAGCACTTTGGCGAAGGTGGGCGGGGAGAGTTGGCAGAAGGGGTTGGCCGTCCGCTGCATTGCCACCGTCCAGGCGTTGCCAAGGAACAGCGCCGGCAGCGCCATCGCCAGCAGGCCGACGGCTACCGCCAGCCAGCCGTATTTGCGCATCCGGCGGTTTTTCATCTCCTTTAGCGGCAAACCGGCCAGTCCAGGCACGCCCTCGCTAAGATAGGTCTTAAGCCAGGCGTTCTTTTCCGGCTCGCGGTCAAAGAGGACGCAGTTGATCAGATGGTTGTCCAATTGGGGGAAATAACGTTCAAGCAATGCCGCCACCGCCGGCGCGGTGCGTCGTTTGCCCAAGAAATGGCTGACCCAAACCAGAGCCGCGACCGTGCCGGCGAGCAGAATCAGGCACAAAGCCAACCTGCCGTAAAGCCGCGGGCGCAGCCAAACGTCCAGTGCCGTTACCAGACACCAGCCCAGCAAAATCCCGGCAACCGCGAACAGCAGCCATTCAAAAGTCCGCCAGCGGTTGACCTTACGGTTAATCTCTTGCAATCGGTGATCTAAAATGCCCATATCAAACCCCATCACAACTGATAAAGGAATGTTACCAAAAAATAACCGCCGCATTCAAGTGCAAAACACCTGTCAAAAACGATTTTTAAAGTCAGTTAAATAATTAAAACGAACCGGAACGCTAAATATTTTTCCAGCGGCGGATATTTTTAAAATGATGAATTGGGGGAAATCTTCTTTGGCGTCCCTGCGGCTAAAAAACAATTTTGGTGGTGTCCGGAGGGCAACGGAGTTTTTCGTTTGTTTCGTTTTGCTCTTGACAAATGGTGGTGTAGTCGGTGATAATTACGCGCACATTATGAAGTAGGTGTCTTTAAATCAATTCCTGTTTAAGGAGAGTGAGTCATGAATCTTAAAGGTTTAGTGTCTGGCGTTATGGCGGTTGCCGCTGTTTGTGCGTGTGCGAACGATCCGTGGCCGAGTTACGAGCTTGTCGCGAACGGCGACTTCGAGTCGGGAACGGTTTTTGGAAATAATGGCGGAAATTACTTGGACAGCGGCGTCACTAGCGCCCACCTTCCGGGTTGGGTTCCGACCTCCTGCGCCAAGGTTAAGGCAAGTGGCACGTATGTCAATAGTGGGCTTAACATCGGCACCTACGCGATGGTTCTCAAGACCAACAACTCCACCTCCACCTGTTACCAGGATGTGACCGTGCCCGAACCCGGCGTTTACAGGATTGCCTTCCAGTGGGTGGCGAGGCCCGGAGGGACGTACAACAAGCAGACCATCACCGTGTCGTTCTCCCAGGTCGTGGATGGAGAGGTGCCCGACACGAATGTGCTGACGACTTTCGCGGCGACCACCACCGACTCGCTGACCGCCTACCATCGCACGATTGACGTGAAGACTGCCGGCACCTACCGGCTGCTCTTTTCCGGCACCTCTTCAGTTGACAGCTCGACGGCGTTCGACAATGTCAGCGTCCGCAAGATCGACACCCTGCTCGAAAACGGCTTCTTCGACTCTGGGTCGGTCACGGCGAACAGCGGTACCTGGTCATATTCAAACGGATCGGGTTTCAACAATCCCGGTTGGGAGCTCAACGACAAGTGCGGTATCGCCAAGGCGGGTGCACCTTGGGTGGCTGGCGGACGCCCGGTTGGAGAGTTTGCCATGTTCGTGCAGTCGAACAACGGTGCCGATGGCATCGCATACCAGGATGTGACCATTGACAAGCCCGGTCTCTACACGCTCGCGTTCGACTATGCTGCGCGACCCGGTTATCCAGACCAGACCGCGAAGGCCTACTTCGGGCAGATCACGGGAGATAAGACCGATCTCAATGAAGACGATTTGTTGGAGACGTTTTCCCCCGCATCGGATGTCTATACCTCCTATTCCCGTCCTGTCGCCGTGCTTTCCGTTGGCACCTATCGCCTGAAGTTCGTTGGTTCCTCTTCCTCCGACAAGGCCACCACCTATGACAACGTGCGCCTCTTCGCGTCCGAAGAGCTGATTACCAACGGTGAGTTCGAGGAGGGTTCTTTCAGCGTCAAAGAACCGTGGGGTGCCTACGCCAGTTTCGAGAACTACAGCAATCCGGGCTGGCAGGTCAACAATCCCGGTCGGGTAGGTTTGGGATGCCCGTTCGGTACCTGGATGGCTACGGGGCTTGAGGTGGGCAAGTATGCGATGTTCATCCAAACCCGGGACAGCGAAGGGGACACGATCGCCTATCAGGACGTGGCGGTCTCCGCCCCCGGTACCTACCGGGTCTCGCTGAACTATGTGGCGCGGGGCGGCCAATACACCGGACAAACCATCACGATCTCGTTCGGTCCGCTCGAGGATGGCGAGATCACCAACGATCTCATCGCCGACCAATTTGTTACGACAACGGGCTCGGAGTTGACGCCCTACGAGAAGTACATCACCGTGGAGACCACCGGCACTTACCGGTTGCAGTTCACCGCACTTAGTTCGCAAAAAGACTGCGCAACGGCCATTGACTGCGTGAGCATCCGGCGCCAGACGGAGTACTGCTTCTGGACGGGCGGCGGTGACGGCGAGACCATCAGCGATCCGGCGAACTGGGGCCGTGCGGTGATTTCGCCCGTTGACGACCTCTGCTTCACGAACGATACGGCGCTCGTCCTGTCCATGCCGGCGGACTTCACCGCGAGCTCCCTGAACTTCTTCGGAACCGGCGCGGTGACGGTCAACGGGGTTGTACCCGGCGGCGACGCCACGACCGCGAAGACGCTCACGATTGGTAAGATCGTCTCGACCTCCGCGGCGGCGAACACCTTCAACTGCCCCGTCGCGTTCACTACGGACTACAACGTCAACTCGGCGGGTCCCGCTGAATTCCCGTACGGCGTGACGGCGATGGGCTGGGGTACGGTGGACGGTGCCGGCGGACTCCGGCTGAGCGGCCCCACCTTTACCTTTTCGGCGGACACCGTGACCATTTCCGGCAATGCCACGCTCGCCGCCGGCGGCAAACTCTACGCCAACAACCTCACGGGCGTGAGCGGTCAAACATTGACCATCGAATCGGGATCCCGGGTGGAACTCACCGGCGATCTGACCGTAGGCGAGGGCGCGAACGGCAGACTCTACATCGCGATGGCGGACGGCGCCGAACTCTTCGTGGGCGGCACGGTTCACGCCTGGTACGACAAGTTCACAACCACGCGCAAATACGGAACCGTCTGGGCTGACGCGATCACGCTCGATGTCGGCAAAAACATGGGCTTCTATGCCGAACGCATCAATCTCGGCTCCGGCGGCATCTCCTTCATCGGCGAGACCGGCTCCGTGAATATGGACATCAGCGGCAGCGGAGCGTACGGAACGTATCTCTTCGGCGCATACGGCGACTGGACCTGGGCGGACGGCGGGAAGGGGGTTACTTTCTACGCCAGCGACGTGAAGTTCGACACGCTCGACTGCTTTGACGGTGAAACGGCGCATACCATCACCATCGAGAAATCTTTCAACAACACGGCCGCGAAGCTCTATAAGATTAACCCCGGCACGCTCGTTTTGGCCGCGGGTCAGTATTTCACGGGCGGCACCTTCCTCGAAGGCGGCAAGATCGTGGTTTCGGCGGCTAACGGCTCCGGAACCGGTCCGTTGACCCTGGCGGACGGCACAACGCTGGAAGTCGCGGAAGGCGGCGTACTGGGTAACGCCACCACCACGATCTCGGAGGGTGCGGCGCTGACGTTCAAGGCGGGGTCGGGGCTTTCCTCCGCGATTACGGTAGGCGGCCCGGTTACGATCGAGGGCAATATGACGTTCAGCGGCACACCTTCCATCACGGTGCCTGAAGGCGGTTCGCTCGTCATCGCCGAGGGGGCGAAGATCACGGTTGCGGATGATGTGCAGGAGAGCACGCTGATCACCGGTCTTGCGTTGACGGCCACCCAGTTGGAAGAGCTTTTCGACACGCCGTATGGCGCGGTCAAGCTGAACGCCAACGGGGATGTCGTATATTTCAACGCTTTTATGTGGGAATCCGCCCTCGCCGGCGAGGATCTTTACTTCAAGTACGGTATCACGGCGACCGCGAACGTGCTGATCGGGGCGGCCTGCGAGGAGACTGACGTGGTGCGTTACGTTGAAAGCGCTAACGCCACTCGTGCGGTTTCAGGGGAGACGCCCAATTCCGTCCTTACCGACGGTGACGTGCATCTGGTCGGCCGGTACAATGTTACCGATAGCCACTACGAAAAGATGTACGCGATCACAAGCGGAACCTTCGCTTGGACCTTCCCTGCCGCTGACATCGATGAAATCGCGGTCTTCTCGCGCTGGGGTGACGGCGGGCGTGACGGTGTCGTGGTTGACGCGATCTACGTTAAGTACGATGATTCCGACTGGACACAGATCATGGTCAGCCCGATTTCCGTCGGCCTCAACAACAACAGTTCATCCCAAGGTTCAATCTGCGCTGTACTGAAGCGCGCGGACGGTTCGCCGATCGCTAAGAACGTGACTGGGCTGAAGGTCGTCTTCCCGGCGGCGCAGGACAACAGCGGTGCCGGATACGCCGAAGTGGTTGCGTACCCCTCCGTGCCGAAAGCGTCATGCGCCTACACCTGGGGCAACGCAACGGGCAACAAGCTGTTCTCCGATGCCGGCAACTGGACGGATGATGCGACCGGCGCGGCGGTTGGGGAACCGGGTACTGCGTTCGCCCCGACGGCGTTCGATTCGCTGACATTCCCGGCGTCGGCGTCGGTGATTGTGGATAAGTCGGCGACCGTTTTCTCCGTGGCTTTGAACGCGGGGGTCGCACTTAACAATCCGGATGACAACACCAAGAACACCCTGTCGTTCTGCAAGCTTTCGAACGACGGAGCCGGGATGGCTACCGTTTCCTGCGGTGCGGAATTCTGCGTGAAGTATGACGTGGCCTTGCAAGGGCCGGTTGATTTTGCCGGCGGCGCCTCCGCGTGGTCGGTCGGCCCCGGCGCGAACGCCTACGAGCACACCTTCAAGGGCGATATCGAGTTCCTGGACGGCCTTGGCATCACGACCGCTGAACCTACGTGGACCGTTCCTTCCGGTTCCCGCATTGCCGCTCCTTCACTCATGAGGAACACGACCGCGAACGTGAACGGCGCACCCGCGTTCCGTATCGAGGAGGGCGCGTATGCCCACTTCGGATCGGTTGCCGCCGGACGGGACAACATGTACCTATCGGTGCTGGGCGAAATCGAGGTGGACGGACTCTACACGGTGCGCAGTTGCGTGCGTGGCGAGGATCATTTCGAGGGTGACTTCGGTTATGTCGGCGATGTGAATGCCGCCGGCGGAACGATTCGGGCGGGCGGACTCAAGCGACTTGACTTCAGCACCGACGCCAGTTATCCCGATGACTACTCGTACATTTATCCCGCCAACCTCTACATCGGTGAGTTGGGAATCAGCCAGGATACGGCGGAAAATGGAATCGTCATGAAAGGTAGCGCCAAGAGCGTTTACGCTACGGCGAACTTCGCTATTTGCGGCCCGGACGCGTCAAGCGGTCTCTTAGCCCTCGAATCGGACACCACGTTCGACACGCAGGGGTACACGGTGACGTGGACATCCGGTATTTCCGGCGTGCGCACTCTCACGAAGAACGGGGAAGGCACGCTGGTGATGAGTCCGTGCACAAGCACTTTCGGCGGTACCATTGTGGTGAACGGCGGTGTGTTGGCGATCCAGAACGACACTCTTACGGCCGTTCCGGTTACGCTTGCGGAGGGTACCGCGATTGCCGTCGGGGCCAACCGTACCGTGCCGGCAGCCGGAACGCTTACGGCATCCGGCCCGGCGAAGGTGTTGGTGTCGGGCGATATGTCCGAGGCAAAGATTGGCGACAGCATCCCGCTGTTTGCGAGTTGCACGGAAGAGTCGTTCGCCAAACTGCAGCTTGACGCTTCGGGCTTGCAGTCTTTGTCGCTTCGGCTTGGGGCTATCCTGAAGCATAATGCCGACGGGTCGGTTTCCCTGTGCATTGTCGAACGCGGTCTCTTGATCTACATCAAGTAATCCTGAGAGCGCTAAGGCGTATTCAATGCCATGAATTGTTTGGTTGCGGCGGCGGTCATGGCGACCGCCGCCGCAATTGTTGGTACTGGGAGAAACCGCAATCCGTTTTCGGATGCTGCCGTTGAGATTGCTCCATCCGATGTTGCCGCCATTCGTATCCCCCCGGTAAGTATACGTATGACATTCCACTGTATGCGATCAGGAACGCGATACGAAAATGGTAAATGGTAAAGAGAAAGGAAGAATCTATGGTAACAGGAAAAGCACTCCACAAGAATGTGTTTTCTGAGAGGGCGGCGGCTTTCGTTTTGACCGCATTCGTGTTAGCGGTTGCAACGTATGGGGCAGAGGCGAAGTCGTGCCGTCTCGTGTTCTCGGGCTACGAGGGCAAGGAGACATTGGTCGATTTCCCCGCGCTCGTCAAGATACCAGACGGATTGACAGGGTTCGACTATTCCGATTCAGCGGCGGACGGGAGCGACCTTGCGTTCTTCGGCGTGGATGGAACGCGCCTTGCGCACGAAATCGACACATGGGATCCAGACGGGACTTCTTACGTGTGGGTACGCGTGCCCGAATTGACGAAGGCAACGGCGATCACGGCGAAGTGGGGCGTGTCCCGTGCGACGGTGGGGACGCCGTCGCTACGCAATGTCT
>DBXY01000022.1:85991-115514 GCA_002309765.1 Verrucomicrobia bacterium UBA1200 | reverse complement strand
TTCTCGAAGTTCAGGAAGGGCGTGACGCTCGACTCCAAGAACGGCCTTGTCGCCGAACTGCGCGGCAAGGACACGCGCAAATTCATCCACGCCGACGGGCTTGTGGGGAAGTCCTACTTCTCGTCCTCGCAGACAACTACCTCGGGGCCGTACCTTCAAGTGGCGAAGGACGACCGCTGGACCGCCTACGGCAAGACGGGAAAGCTCACGGTATCGTTCCTTCTGAACAGTGCCATCCCCCACGACAAGAGCGATTGGGGCCGTATCATCTCCACCAAGCCGTTCAAAGGACATCCCAGGGGATTCGAAGTCGTTGCGGAAGGGGGCAGCGCGCTCTGGCTGTGCGGGCAATTCAAGACAAACCTTGAATACAACGTCACCCAGAACTACGGCAACGACCTCTATTCGTTCCGCGACGGCTGGGCGCACGTGACGGTCGTCTATGATGGCGCGGAGCAGGAGGCGTCCATCTACTACAATGGCCGCCTCGGCTCGCGGGAGCGCAACCCCGCGTTCGCGCCGACGGTCTCGGACTGGCCGCTCGCGATCGGGCACTACGGCGATGCTCTCCGTCTTGAGCCGCAGGGGCACGAGTGCTTCTTCTGCGGCTACATCGACGAAGTGCGCCTCTCGAAGGCCGCGCTTTCGCCGGACCGCATTCGCGCCGACTACCTCACTCTCACACGTCCCACGCAGTTCGCCGTGGCGGAGGGCGGCAAGGCGCAGCGGATCCTCACGCGCCGCCTTGCCGAGGGCGACACGCTGGCGGAAGTCCCTGACGTTGGCTCATGGCGCGGCGCAAACATCGTTTCGATGTTCCTCGCGCCGTGGAGCTACGCCGACCCGTTCATTCACACGCTGTCCGTGGAGGAAGAAGAGTTCGCGCTCCTTGAGAAGTGCGGACTCAACTTCGCGCGCCTTCCTATCGACTACCGCTTTGTCCTTTCGCCCGACGACTGGGAGCATTGGCTTGAGGACGGCATTGCCAAGATCGATGCCGCCGTCGAGTACGGGCGCAGGCACCATATCCACGTGATGCTTTGCCTCTACCGCGCGCCGGGATTCAGCGTCTACCATCTTGAAGCCTTCAAGCGGCCGATGACGCTGAATGCCGATTCCCGGGCGTTGGCCGCGTTCAAGCGCATCTGGCGCGAGTTCGCCCGCCGCTACAAGGGCGTTCCCAACTCCGAGCTGTCGTTCAACCCCGTGAACGAGCCAATCCAGTTCTCGACCGGGCAGTACGTCAAGGTGTTCGGCGAGACGATCGACGAAATCCGCAAGGAGGATCCCAACCGTTTAGTGATGCTGGACGGCAACGGATGCGGGAGGGTTCCGGTGGCGCATTTCTTTAGCGTGCCGTTCACGGGCCAGTGTTTCCGGGGGTACGAACCTAGCGGTTTCACCCATTACGGCGTACGCGGCCATTTCGCCGCCGTCAAACCATACTGGCCCAAAGACGGCAATGACAAGGCGATGCAGTGGGTGCCGCAGGGTCAGGCGAAGAACAACGCCGCGCTGGACTGCATTCCAAAGGGCTACCCGGTTATGATCGGAGAGTTCGGCTGCTTTGCGGAAACTGACCATGAATCGACGTTAAAGTTCATGGAGAACTACTTTAACAGCTGGCGCGAACGCGGCTACGGCTGGGCAATCTGGGATTACGACAGCCCGTTCGGGTTCGTTGATTCCGGCCGCCCCGACGCGGAATACGTCGAGGTCATGGGCCGCAAAGTAGATAAGAAGATGCTTGAACTACTGCGCCGGAAGTAAGGTTCGCAGCCTCAGACCGGTTAGTGGTGGACCGGTTTGAGGTTTGCAGAGCGACAGATCCCCGGACCCTTTAGATGTCCTATGCCCTCTAGGTGGCATAGGAATCCCAGGTGGTCTGATAGCATACGTTAGGGACCAAGACAGCCCTTTGCGCGCTTTGCGGCCAAACATAGAAATCCCATTGGTAAGATTAGGTTAAAATCAGCAGGAATGCTGATGTTTTCGCTTTCTTTTTCCCTGCCGATTTTGCTATAATATTCGCATCAAGAGAGGGTTTCTAGCTATGTCAGAAGCGGAAGAGAATTTGGAACAGGAGAATCTTCGCAAACAGGCCGGTGCGCAGGAGTACACGGCGGCGAACATTACGGTTCTGGAGGGTATGGAGGCGGTCCGCAAACGCCCGGCCATGTATATCGGCGACACCGGGGAACGCGGCTACCACCATTTGGTTTACGAGGTGGTGGACAACTCCATCGACGAGGCGCTGGCCGGTTTTTGCAACAACATCGAGGTGACGGTTAACCCCGACGGTTCGGTGTCGGTCACCGACGACGGGCGCGGGATTCCGGTGGAGATGCATCCGCAGGAGCATCGCCCGACGGTGGAGGTGGTGCTGACGATTTTGCACGCGGGCGGAAAGTTTGACGATTCCAACTACAAAGTGTCTGGCGGTCTGCACGGCGTCGGCGTGTCGTGCGTTAACGCGCTTTCCGAGTGGCTGGTGGTGGAGGTCAAGCGCAACGGAAAGCTGTACCGGCAGCGTTTTTCCCGCGGCCACAAGACCAGCGAGTTGGAGGTGGTGGGGGAAGCCTCCGGCACCGGGACCAAGGTCACCTTCTTCCCAGATCATACGATATTCCAGTGCCGCGCCTTCAAGTCCGAAATTCTGATGAATCGGTTGCGCGAGCTGGCGTTCCTCAACCGCGGCGTGACCATCCACTTCAAAGACGTCGAAGGCGAGAACCAGCTGGAGGAGACTTTCCATTACGAGGGCGGCATCGACGAGTTCGTTAAATTCCTCAACACCAACAAGAAACCGCTGCACGACACGGTAATCCATCTGGAGGGCTCCCGCGGGTTGATCCAGGCCGAGGTGGCGATGCAATACACCGAGGCTTACACGATCACCGAATCCTCTTACTGCAACAACATCAACACCATTGAGGGCGGCACCCACCTATCCGGTTTCCGCAGCGCGTTGACGCGGGCGGTGAACAAGTACGCCGAGGACAACAAGCTGCGCAAGAACACCGACCCCGAATTGCGGGGCGAGGATATGCGCGAGGGCCTCACGGTGGTGGTGTCGGTCAAGATCCCGCAGCCGCAGTTCGAGGGTCAGACCAAGACCAAGCTGGGCAACAGCGAGGCCGAGAGCGTGGTTTCCGGCATTGTTTACGACCAGCTCACCACCTTCTTCGAGGAAAACCCCAAAGTGGCGCGGGTCATTATCGAGAAGACCATTCTCGCGGCCCGGGCGCGTGACGCGGCCCGCAAGGCGCGCGAGGCTACCCGTCGCAAGGGGGCGCTAGATTCGCTGTCGCTGCCGGGCAAACTGGCCGACTGTTCCGAGCGCGACCCGGAAAAATGCGAACTTTACATCGTCGAGGGTGACTCCGCAGGCGGCTCCGCCAAGCAGGGGCGCAACCGCAAGACACAGGCGATTTTGCCGTTGCGCGGCAAAGTGCTGAACGTGGAAAAGGCCCGGATTGACCGCATTTTGAGCAATCTGGAAATCCGGATGCTGATTACCGCGATCGGGGCCGGGTTCGGCACGGACGAGTTTGATATCGCGAAGGTGCGCTACCACAAGATCATCATTATGACCGATGCCGATGTGGACGGCGCCCACATCCGCACACTGCTGCTGACCTTCTTTTACCGCCAGATGCCGAAACTGCTGGAAAACGGCTACGTTTACCTGGCCCAGCCCCCGCTGTACAAGATCACCCGCAAAAAACGCGAGGAGTACATCGAGAGCGATGCCGCCCTTACCAGCAAGCTGTTGCTGCTGGGGGCGGATGACATGCTGGTCAGCCGTAATGACGGCAGCGAGTTGACCGGGGATGCTTTGCGGCAGTTGCTGACTCTGCTGGTGGAGATTGAAGAAACGTTGCTGACCTTCACCCGCCGCGGCATCAATCCGGTAGAGAGTGTGCTTCGCCAGCGCAAGCCGGACAGCCACGAGTTCCCGCGTTACATCACCATCACCCGCGACAGCGAGCGCGAATTCTTCAATTACGCATACAACGAAGAGGAGTTGGCGAAACAGCGGGCCGACGCCGAGGCAAAGCTGGGATACCAGATCGATATGCCTTCAACCCAGGTGCAGACCCACCACGCCACGCAGCAGATGCCGTTCCGTTGGATGGAGCTGTACCACACCGGGCTGCTGCGGAAAGAGTTCGATTCCTTGTCTACCTTCGGTTTCGGAGTGGAGGACTATATCGGGCGCGACGCCCCGGTGGCGCGGATCGCCGAGGACGCCGAATCGCGTCCGGTCAAAAACCTGCCGGAGCTGTTGGATGTGGTGCGCGAACGCGGCCGCAAGGGTTTGACCATCCAGCGGTTCAAAGGTTTGGGCGAAATGAACGACGACGAGTTGTACAACACGACGATGGATCCCGCGAACCGCCGTTTGCTCCGGGTGAAAATGGAGGACGCGATCCGCGCCGACGCAATGTTCACGCTGTTGATGGGCGACGATGTCGAACCGCGCCGCAAGTTCATCGAGGATAACGCGCTCAACGTTCGTACCCTCGACATTTAAGGCAAAACGATGCTTTCGCACCTGACAGTTCGCAATTTGGCGATTGTGGAAGCGGTCTCGGCGGATTTCGGTCCGGGGCTGAACATCATCACCGGCGAGACCGGCGCGGGCAAGTCCGTGCTGATGGGTGCTTTGCATTTGGTGCTGGGCGGACGTTCCGACAAATCCGCCATTCGCGATAGCGCGTCCGAGGCGTCGGTTGAGGCGGCCTTTACGCTGGAAGACACCGCGGCGGTTGACGCTGTGCTGGCCGACGCCGGGTTGCCGCCGTGCGAGGACCGGCAGCTGTTGGTGCGCCGCACCGTTAACCAGTCCGGCGCGGGTCGGTGCTGGATCAACGACACCCCATCGACGGTGCAGTTGCTGCGCCGTCTCGGCACGCTGCTGGTGGATATCCACGGCCCATACGACAACCAGACGCTGCTTCAGGAAGATTGTCAGCGCCGGTTGCTCGACTCTTACGGCGGATGCGCCGCAAAACTGGAGAAATACCGTTCGGTTTGGGAGACTTTGCGCGGCTTGCAGGAACGGCTGACGGCGTTGCAAGGCGATTCTGCCGATGTCGCCGCCGAGATTGACCGGCTGCAGTTCGCTGTGGACGAGATTTCCGAGGCTAACCTGACCGACGCCGACGGCGAGGATTTGGTGGAACGCCATGCCCAGGCGGCGAACGCCGAGGAAATCCTGGGCTTGGGCGGCGAGATTCTGCGTTCGCTGATGGATGACGGCGGGTCGGTTTTTGACCGGCTGGTCACCGTGCAGAACCAGCTCGCCGAGTTGGCGCGGATAATGCCGGCGGCGGGGGAGTGGCGTTCAGAAGCCCAGTCCGCCGCGGTTCAGGTTCAGGAGTTGGCCGGGGCAATCAACGAGCGGCTGTCGCAATTGGAGGTGGAGCCGGACGCTTTGGCGGAGCTCGATGCCCGCTTGTCGCTGGTCCAGCGGCTGAAGCGCAAATACGGGGCCGGCATTCCCGAGATATTGGCCCGGCTGGAGCGCGACCGGAGCCGGCTGGCCGACCTTTCGTCCCGTACCGAGCAAATCGACAAATTGCAGCGCGAAATCGAATCCGCCCACCAAGAGTTGCTGGAGTGCGGCGCGGATCTGACCAAACTCCGGATAAAAGAGGCGGCGAGGTTGTCGCGCGCCATTACCGCCGAGTTGCGCGATCTGGGGTTCTTGAAATCCGGGTTCGACATCGCGGTCAACCCAGCGCCGCCGTCGGAACACGGTTGCGACGCGGTGCAGTTCGGCTTCGCGCCCAATCCGGGTGAACCGATGCGCCCGTTGAAATCCATCGCCTCTAGCGGCGAGATCGCCCGGATTTCGCTGGCCGTCAAGGCGGTGCTTTCCACGCACGATAGCATTCCGGTGCTGGTTTTCGACGAGATCGACGCCAACATCGGCGGCGAGGTCGGTTCCGTGGTGGGGCAAAAAATGCGCAGGGTGGCGGAGCGGCACCAGGTTTTGTCGATTACGCACCTGCCGCAGTCGGCGGTTTACGGCGACACCCACTTCCGGGTGGAGAAAAAGGTAGACGGCGGGCGGACGCGTACCGGGATGAGGCGGCTTTCGGAGAGCGAGCGGGTGGACGAGATATCCAGAATGCTGGGCGGCAAGGGGTTGACCAGCGTGGTGGAGACCCATGCGCGTGAACTTTTGGACGGGGCGCGCCGGTCGCGGGGTTAACTAGTTGCCTTATCCGCCAAAATCTCGGTTGACAGTTTGGTAAAAAAAAGGTATGTTATTATCTCTTTTGGAGGTGTTCTAGTGAATGTTGAACTGATTGAGAAGGCAAAAACGCAGATCACAAGCATTCCGGTGCTGGTTAACGTGGTTTCCCGTCGTGTCCGCCAGCTTAATAAAGGTGAACGGCCGTTGGTGAAGCCGTTGTCGCTGAACGAGGATAAAGAAGACATCGCGTTGCGTGAGATCGCCGAAGGCAAATTGCTGGCGCAGATCGATTTTGGCGAGGTCTTTAAGACCGAGGAGGCCCATTCCCGCTGGTCGTGATTAAACGGCAAGTGGAGGCTGGTTTATGGCTTCGGGCGCAAAAAGCAAGGCGAAGGACGGTGTCCTGACGGTAAACCGGCGCGCGTTGCACGATTATATCGTTGAAGAACGGTTTGAGGCCGGCATCGAGCTGGTCGGCACCGAGGTTAAGGTGGTCCGAAACGGCGAGGCCGGGTTGACCGGATCCTACGCCGAGGTTAAGGGTGGGCAGCTTTACCTGAATCAGGTGCGCATACCGCCTTATGCGTTCGGAAACCGTTTCAACCACGAGTCGTTGCGTACCCGGCGGCTGCTGATGCACAAGCGCGAAATCTTGAAACTGCAGGCCTATTCGGAGCAAAAGGGGATGACGCTCATCCCGCTCCGGCTGTACCTGACGCCGAAAGGGCGCGTTAAGGTGGAGCTGGGGGTTTGCCGCGGCAAATCGCAGGTGGACAAGCGCGAGACCATTCGGCGGCGGGATGCGGATTTGGAAGCCCGCCGCGCCATGCGGGCAAGGTGAGTTAACGCCATCGCTGATGGTTTAGAGGTAAGGAGACGTTATGAATCTGGCATTTATTCAGAATATCGGTCCGACCCAGTTGTTGCTGGTGTTGATTATCATCTTGGTGCTGTTCGGCGGAAAGAAGCTGCCGGATCTCGCCCGTTCTTTGGGCCGTTCGCTGGGCGAGTTCAAGAAGGGCAAGGAAGAGGGCGAGAAAATCGCCAACAGCGAGGTCAAGGAAATTGTCGACAGCATCAATGCGGATGATGTCGCCAAGGTCGAAGCCCCCAAGACAGAAGAAAAGACGGACGCGTAGTGCCCGATGCGCGTCCTGCTGGTAACTCCGCCCGCAGTTCAGGTTAACACGCCATATCCGGCGATGCCGGTGTTGTGCGGATTTCTAAAAGAACGCGGGGCGGAGGTCTCGCAAGTAGATTTTTCCCTGGCGGTAGCGTTGGAAATGTTTTCTGCCGCCGGGGTTTCTTGTGCCGTGGCGGCGGCTAAAAAACAACGCCCGCGTTCCGCTTGCGCAAAATTTTTGCTGGCCAATTCGGAAAGTTACCTTACCCACATTAAGCCGGTGGTGGCGTTTCTCCAAGGACGTTCCCCGGAGTTTGCTTGGAGTTACTGCCGGCGCGGCGTGCTTCCGGAAGGCCCGCATTTCCGCCAGTTGGATGATGGCGGAGATGAAAATTCGCTCTTCGATGATTTTGGCGGTAGCGGAATCTGCGACAAGGCTAAACTGCTTTGCTCGCTTTTTCTGGACGACCTTTCGATGATTTTCCGGGAGACGGTCGAACCCAGTTTCGGATTGGCCCGTTACGCGGAGCATTTGGCGGTTGCCGCCCCCCGGTTTGACCCCATTCTGGCCCGGTTGGAGTCGGATGCCCCGACTTATGTGGACCGGCTGGTGGACAGCTTGACCGCCAAAGCGCTGGAGGAGCGCAAACCCGATGTGGTCGGCATCACGATTCCTTTCCCCGGAACGGTTTACGGCGCTTTTCGGGTTGCCGCGGCGGTACGGCGGTTGGCCCCGAAGGTCAAGATCGCGATCGGGGGCGGTTACGTTAACACGGAGTTGCTGCATCTGACCGATGCGAGGGTGTTCCGGTTCGTTGATTACATTTGTTATGGCGAGGGTTTCGATCCGTGGCTCGGAATTATCGGGCAGGGACCGCTGGTTAGAACCAGGACGATAGCGGATTTTAAGGACGGTTTTCCGCCGCCCGCTTCCACCGGGCACGCTTGCGGCGGGCAGTACCGCGTCCCGGTTTCAAATTACGACGATTTGGATTTCAGTAAGTATTTGTCATTGGTCGAGAGTCCCAACTTGGGCATGCGGCTGTGGTCGGATGGCCATTGGATTAAGGTTCAGCTGGCCAACGGTTGCTATTGGCACCGATGCGCGTTTTGCGATGTTTCGCTGGATTACATCGGGCGGTACTCCCCGGCGCAGGCCAAACAGGCGGTGGACGCGATGCTGGCCATGCGCGACGCCACCGGAATCTCGGCGTTTCACTTCACCGACGAGGCGCTCGCCCCGGCTTTGCTGCGCGCGGTTTCGAGGGAGCTGCTGGAACGCCGGGAACGGTTGGTTTGGTGGGGCAACATCCGGCTCGACACCGCGTTTACGGCGGAATTGTGCGCATTGATGGCCGAGTCGGGATGCATCGGAATCTCCGCCGGTCTGGAGTGCGCCAACGACCGGCTGCTCAAGCTGATGAACAAGGGAATAACCTGCGCCAGTGCCAGAACGGTGTGCACCAATCTGGTCGATGCCGGATTGCTGGTGCATCTGTATTTGATGTACGGTTTCCCCACCGAGACCAAACAAGAGACATTGGGCGCTTTGGCTACGGTGCGCGATATGTTCCGCGACGGTTTGGTCCATTCTGCGTTTTGGCACCGTTTTGCGCTTACCGTGCACAGCCCGATCGCGCGGCAGCCGGAACTTTTCGGCATCCAGCCCGATTTCCCCGATTTGTCGGAACGGCGTTTCGCGCTTAACGAGATTTCTTATCGGGAACCCAAAGCCCCCGACCACGCTTCATTGGGCGAGGGGCTTTCGCTCGCGGTGTACAACTATATGCAGGGCAGGGGGTTAGACCTGCCCGCGTCGTTCTGGTTCCGCAAGAAATAAGCGGCACCCCCAAGGCTGCGTCATGGCTGACGCTCCGGATTGACTTTAAGCCGATCGCTGGGCCTTATTTCGCGTACTGGTACTGAATCTTCGGGGCGTTCTTTTCGTAACTCTCAACGTCTTCCTGCAACGCTTTGATCGCAGTGTCCAGCTGGGTGTCTTTGCCTTGCGCCAAATCGGCCGGGCTGTTGATCACCTCGATGTCCGGCACCGCGCCGTGGAATTCCATGTCGATGCCTTCCGGAGTGAAACACCCGATATGCGGCTCGCGCATGAATCCCAGATCCAGCAGGTCGTTACCGTAGGTGCTGATCACGTTGCCGCCGGTGGTACGCCCGACCACCCGGCCGCGCTTGAGCGACTTCACCGCATGGGTGAAAATTTCGGCGTTGGAGGCGGAGTCTTCGTCGCACATTACCAGAATCGGTTTATGCCAAACCGGTTTTCCCCACCGGTACATGTAGTATCCCGGCCCGAGATTGCGGTTGTAGAAATGGGTCTGGTAAATGCCGCAAATTATGGCCAGAACCTTGTCGGCGGTACTGCCGCCACCGTTGCCGCGCACGTCAATAATCAGACCCTTTCTACCGTATCCCTCGGAAAACACCTCCTGCTGGAACTGATAGAAGCTGGGCATATCCATCGCGTCGATGTGCAGATATCCCAAGGCCCCGTTGCTTTTGCCGTGGACATAGTCGCGGTTGTCCTTCAGTTTCATATCGCCGACCAGTTTGCGGATTTTGATGTATGACGCGGACTTCACCCTTACCCGCGTTGCGTTCTTTTTATCGCCGTTGCGGCACACGGTCACCACCATTTCCCGGTTGAGCGGGCCGTTAAGGGCGATGCAGGGGTCGTCGCCGGGATGTACCGCGACTCCGTCAATATCGGTTATGACATCGCCGACCGCGAAATCGTAGCTCGCCTCTTCGGCCGGTCCGCCTTTGATGATCTGGCTGATTTTCCATCCGTCGCCGCGCCATTCAGGATCGAAGCGCAGCCCCAGATGGGCGGTCACGCTGGTCCATCCCGTGTCGGCGGCTTTCGGCACCCAAAGCCGATCCGATTCCGTACTGGATCGGAATGCCAAATGTGACGCGTCCAGTTCGCCCAGCATCATGTCCACCGTCCGCGAAAAGACGGAATGGCTGGTGGCGTTGCGAGCCGCCGCAAGGTATTTGTTGCGTACCGCCTGCCAGTCTGCGCCGTGGAAATTCGGGTCATAGAATCCGTCGCGGAGCCGGCCCCAGGCGGTCCGGAAGCCCAGTTCCTGGTAATCGGCGAGGTTGAAGGTCAGGTACGCTTTGAAGGTGAACTCGGTGTCGCCGTGCGCGGGATGTCCGTTAACCAAGCGCAGTACCCGGTTTTCCTTGGCAATCCATTTGCCCGGAACGCCGGTTTTGGTGAGAAATTTTTCCGCCGTTAGTTTGCTCGGCACGGTGATTTTTTGCACGGCGGAGCCGGATGTAAAGGCGATGGTCCGGGAGTCGTGGGAGAAAAACGGCGAGGAGATTTTGCCGGTTTTTACAGTCCGGACCCGGTCGCACAGTCCGTCGAAGACGATAGTCAGCGGTTCTTTTTTGTCCTTCTTCGGTTCGGCTTTTTTCTTTTCGCCGGCGGAGTTGTCGGCGATTTTCTTAACCGCCTTCTCGATCTTGACGTCGTTTAGGTCGTGTTCTTCGTCCTTGGGGTCGAGGTAAACATAGCAAAGCTGCGTTTCGTCAGCCGCTTCGGCGCGTTCCCCGCAAAAAGCGATAATCTTGCCGTCCGGGCTCCAGATTGGCGAACCGTCCCACTTGAAATTGCGGGAAACATTGTACGCCTCGCGGCTGCCGTCCACCGCCACAATCCAGACATCGCGGTTACGGTAAACATCGCCGATCGACGCCGCCACCCAGTTGCCGTCGGGACTCCAGCAGTAATCGCCGGATCCGGCGCAGGGTGGGGCGGAGGAAATGTTCACCCCGTCAATCCCGGCGAAATGGATTTGCCCCAGCGGGTCCTTCCAAGCCATCCGTTTGCCGTCTGGCGACAGCGAGAAACTCTCGCGGCGGCAGTCATCGGAAACCACGTTTTTGATTTCAAAGGCGTTGTTGTCCCACCATCCGCGCGAGGCGTCCTTGCGCCGGGCCACCCTGATGTCCGAACCATCGCCGCGGTCGGCCAAATAGTAAAGCGCCGATCCGTCCAGGTTGAAGGCGCATTCGCGGATAAAGACGGTGCCGCCGCCGTCAACCAGTTGCGGTGTTCGGATCTCGGTGTCCATTACCCACAATCCGCCGCCGGCGGTGAACGCCACCTGCATCCCGTTGTCGCAAAAATCGAAATCGCCGGTGGAGTCAAGGTTGGTAACCTTTTCGAACATTCGCCGGATGGATTCGGGGCGCGCCATGTAGCCGCCTTCCGGGTGCAGCGTGATCTTCTCGGGACGCGAGCCGGCGTCAGCGATGTTTAATCTCCAGAAATCAAAACCTTGGCGGAACACCAGGGTTTTCCCGTCCTGCGAAATGCTGGCGGTCTGCACGTGGTCGTCGGAAAAATCGGTCAGTCCGATGTCTTTCCCGTCCAGATAACGGCGGCGGATATTGCGGATGCCCTTTTCCATCGCGATGTAGATGACGCTTTTCCCGTCCGGTGCCCACACCGGGTTGCTGACGCTTTCGGCGCTTTTGATAAAGCACTCCATTTTTTTATCGGAAAAACGGTAGCTCCAGATTTCGGAGACTTGGGAGGCGGTTTTGTAAGACGCGAACCGCTTGCGGGTCGCCAACCAATTGCTGTTGTAGGTGAACAGCATGACGGAGCCGTCCGGCGATATCGCCGGGTCGTTGGCTTCCAGGTCAAACGGCATCTTTTCCGGACCGCGCTGCAGCAGCGGGGTGAAGATGATGCGGTACGATCCTTTGGAGCTGGCGTTGTCGCGGTTTGCCACGCAGACCACGTTTGAACCGTCCGGGGTGATCCCGCACGGGTAGGTGTTTTCGGAGTGGAAGGTCACCTGCCGCACTTTGCCGCCCTCCACCGGACACTCAAAGACCTTGAAACCGCCGTCCCGGTCGCTGGAGAAAATCAGCCGTTTGCCGTCCGCCGACAGGCTCGGCCGCACATCCTTGCAGCGCGACGACGATACGGATTTTGCGGTTCCGCCGGCAGTCGGGGCGGACCAAATCCGGTCGTTCCACTCGAAGTAAAACGTTTGGCCGTCGGGCGAGACCGCCGGACGGGTTCCGAGATAAATCCGCGACCAATCTTCCTCTGCGAAACTCCCAACTGCGGCAATCGCAGACAACGCCAACAACGCAACAAACTTCATCTTTATGATCCTTTTTACAACTTCGCGAAACGACCTTTACAACGTTACCCAAACCCCGCCGGCTTGCGAAGATTTAACGGCGGCCTCAACGAATTTCATGCCCCGTATTCCGGCGCGGGCGTCGGGGAAATCAAGCTCCAGTTCCGTCGGCTTGCGCCGTTCGCGCCGCGCTTCCAGCGTGCCGCAGAAATTACGGTAGATGTTGACGAAACCCTCGATGTATCCTTCCGGATGACCGGCCGGGACATTCGCCGCCCGTGCGGCGGCGGGGGAAATTTCCCGCACATAGGGGTTGCCGCGCTTGAAGGTTTGTTCCGGCTCGCGCTGCGCCGCCACCCGCAGGTAATTGGGATTCTCCTGATACCAGAAAAGCCCGCGTTTTTCGCCGTAGATTTTAAGCCGCAGCCCGTTTTCCTCGCCGGTGGCGATTTTTGAGGACACCATCACCCCGCGGGCGCCTTTCGACAGCCGCAACAGCACCGAACCGTCGTCGTCAAGAGCCGCCGGGGCGACATAGCTGGACAACTCCGCAAGCACTTCGCGGATTTCCAGACCGGTCACGTACTCCACCAGATGCGCGGCGTGGATACCGATATCGCCCATACAGCAGCTGATGCCCGAATACTTGGGGTCCATCTTCCACTTGTTGCGCTTGTCGAGCGGCACCGAGAAGTCGAGCTTGCGGAAACTGCCCTGTTGGTACTCCACCACCACTTTGCAGACCTTGCCGATGCTGCCGTTCTTGACCAAATCCCGCGCCAGCTTGACCATCGGGTAGCCGCTGTAGGTGTGCATCAGACCGATGACGCGGCGTTTTTTCTTCGCCAGCGCGGCCAGCTCTTCCGCCTCGGCGACGGTAAGGGTCAGCGGCTTTTCGCACATCACGTCGAACCCGGCCTCAAGGCTGGCTTTGGTGATGGCGTAGTGCAGGTGGTTGGGGGTGCAGACAATCACGAAATCTACCCGGTCGGGGCGTTTCGCCTCGCTTTGCAGCATCGTTTGCCAATCCAGGTAGACCCGTTCCGGCGCGATGAGCAATTCTCGTCCGGTCTGCGCGTTCTGCGCCGCGTCGCGGTTGAACGTGCCCGCCACCACGTCGGCGAAATTCCCCAATCTCAACGCCATGCGGTGTACCGGGCCGATGAACGCCCCGACCCCGCCGCCAACCATTGCCGCCGTCAATTTACGATTCATGCCGTTCCTCTCGCTATTCAATCACGCAGATGCCGCTGATCGACCCGTACTTGTCTGGATCGTCAAGATGCCAGACCACCTTGCCGTCGCGGTCGAATTCTATCACTTGCCAACCCTTGTAGCTGTCCTTGACGCCGTGCCCGTTCCAGTTCGCGACATAAATGTCACCGTTGGGCATTTCGGCGGTTTGGGCGTAGAAGTGATTCTTTTTGCCCGACTGGTCCGCCCGCCAAAGCGATATCACCTTGCCGTCCAACGTTAGGTGCGCCAGCTGGGTTCCGTAACCGGTGCTTTCCCAATAGCCCTTGCCCGCGCGGTCCGGGACCGCCTCGAAAGAGTTCCGCCCGGTTAAAATCTCAATGTTCGACAGGAACTCCCCCTCCTGAAGCGCGTCGGGAGCGGTGCCGGCCGCCAAATCCTTGGGGATCCGGCAGCGGGCGAAACCGCGTTCGTGCGCGATCAGAATTTCGTCGCGCTCCGCCCAGTATTTCATGGTGCGGCAGTAAAAAATACCCCGGAAGATGTAGGTGGCCGTCAATTCCCGATTGGGGGAGAAGCGTTTCACCAGCATCGCCTTGTTGTGCAGTTCGCCGCCGGGGTTGATCGAGGCAATGTATTCGCCGTTGCGGTAGTTGCAGAAGCTGCTGACCCCTTCCAGTGCCGGGTTGCGATAGGTTTCCACGATCTTCCGTTGCTGGAGATCGGCCACCATATAACCGCTGCGGACCACGAAACGGTATTTTTGTTCTCCAACGGGTGTCAGATCCCACAGGGGTTTTTCCGCGGGAATGGAAAAACACGCCTCCGGGTTTTCGGAGTCATAGTAATGAAGCGTTGCGCGGGATTCATCCGCCAACACCAGTCGGCGGTGTTCTCCGGCGTTAGCGGACAATATGCCGACCGCCGCTACCGCGATAATGATTTGAAAAGCGTTTGCCATTTTCTAACCCCCTTCGGTCTGCGGCTGCCGCAACCTCCGTTGCCCGGCCGTCCGCCGACATTTCTCTCACTTAAACGGGAGCATTCTACCAAATTCCGACGGCAAGTGCAATTGCAGATGTGTCTAATTTAAGCAAACCGTACATTACCGTAGAGGATAGGGGGAGAAAAAATTGGGGTTAGAAACCTAAGTCCAGCTGGCCGGAAACTATTACCTTGCGGCCGTCGGTAAGCGCGGGATCGGAGGTGTCGTAAACGCAGAACTTGATTCCGGGGAAGCGCTTGCCGAGTTCGTCGCGGATGTAGTGTTCCACCACTTCGACATTGCGTATGTCGTCGTCCGAAAAGCCGACGCTCACCGGGCGGTTTAGCTGGTTCCCGCCGATTTTGGTGATGATGTGGATCACGTGTTCGACAAAATCGCGGATCGCAAACTGCTTGGCGCGTTCGGAGAGCTTGGCGCGGTCGATTTCGCCCTTGGTTTGGGATTCGACCCAAGTGCGGAATTTCGGATTAGTCACCGCGTGGTAACGGTTGAGCGACAGGTAATAATCCAGCTCTTCGGCGTCGGTGCCGAATTCGGTCACGCCGTCGAAACAGGCGCGGTAACCGCGCAAGTTGCGCAGCATCTCGCGTTTTTCATCCGACGTGAGCACAGTCTCGATGAACAGCTCCACGGCGCGGCGCAGCGATTCCGGCTCATGGCCGCGGGCGGTAACGATCGCAAACAGCCGTCCCTCGCGCAGGGTTTCGCGCAGCGTCTCGAAACTTGGGGCGGGCGGCACCTCGCCGGAGAGTACGCGCAACAACGCGGTGCGGGTGTCGGTTAAGAATTTGCTCTCGCACGGTTGGTCCTGGTCCTGAAACTCGATGAAAGCGTTTTCCCAATTGCCGCCCGGAGCGCGGTAGTGCTCCGTGTCGTTGCGCACCATGGCATAGAAGGAGGTGGAAACCTTGCGCGGAACCCAAACCCCGTCTTCCGGTCTGCGGTATTCGAGATGAATGCGGGTGGGCATGTGGAGGATGTTGTCGTCCCAGTCGAAGATGTAGTATTTGAAATCCCGTTCGCCGACCCGTAAATTAACGTCTTTTCTGTCCGGTACGTCTGGCACGATTGACCTCCTTTAATCCACGCGCAGCGGGGCGGGGGGCAGACCGCTGTCAATCCCGGTGATGGCGATGCCGAGCTTATTGGCGGCAGCCACCACCTTGGGCTGGTCGAGCATAACGAGTCGGCGGGCCTGAAACGCCAAAGCGGATACCCCGGCTTTTTTCAGAGTACGGATGGTACCCTCGCCGATAACCGGAATGTCGAAGCGCATGTCATGCCCGTCCTTGGCGACCTTAACCACCACCGCGCCTTTGCCGCCGAGTTTTCCGCCGCGGCGGATGGCTTGGTTGGTGCCCTCAAACGCCTCTACCGCCAACACCATGCCGTCCTTGACCACCAGGGTTTGGCCGATATCCAGCCCGCAGATGGTAGTGGCGATACGGTGGCCGAATTCGATGTCGCGCTGCTCGCGCTCGTCCGGGGCGCGGTTGGTCAACACCCCGACGCCGGGCAGATGGTCATCCATAAAACAGGAACACGGAATGACTTTAATGCCGATTTTTCCCATCTCTTCCGCGATCTTGCCGAAAATGGTGTGGGCGTTTTTTACCGGCATTTCGCGCAGCCAGCGCAACGCGAGATCGTCGAACTTGGTGCGGAACAGCGCCACCGGGGTGATTTGCCCGGCCATGATGCCGTGGGTGAAGCCCTGCTTCGCGCCCCACTCAAACGAACGTCTTGCCTCGCCGACCCCGAACCACTGCACCTCGTCGGCCTGGGCGGCAACCGCCCGCGAAGTCATGCCTTTGATGCCCAGCACGGCGATGTGCGGCACCCCGGCCTTGCGGGCGCCTTTGATAATGCAGTCCGGATAGGTTCCGGTTCCGGCGATGATTAAAAGCTTTTCAATCATGGTAAGGTATGCTGGGCATTGTAGAACATCAGGAAAAGCGCGATCCACGTAACGCAGTAAAGCAGCCCCGTCTGCAGGAACAGTTTCGCAGTTTGCGGCAACAGCCCGCCCCAACTCTCAAGGTGGGGGAGAACGCCAAGGTTTTCCCAAGCGGTACGGACAAGCTTGATCGTTCGGGGCAGCGTCAGCAACGGCAATAAAAGCAGCAGCGCCACAAACAGATTCGTAATGCGGGGCGCGGACATGGCGGTTACGGCAAAACAAATGGTGATGGTAACGGCGGCGATGTGCGGCAAAAGGTGCAGTGCGGTGAACAGCGTCGCGGCGCGTCGCGGTCCGAGCAGACTGGCCGTAGTCTTAATGCCGGCTCCTGCGTCTTTTTCGATGTCCCGCATGTCATTGGCGTGCATAATGTTTGCCACCATGCCGCTGGTTGACAGGCAGATCAGCGTGACGATGACAGCGTTAACGGGTAGGTTTGCGACGAACAGCGAATGTAATAAGCCGCCAAAAACCAGATCCGCCGCCATCATCAGGAACACGCCCATCAGAAAGAATACGAACGGGACACCGAACCCTCGGTATTTGAATTTAATCCCGGTGGAGTAGTTTAAACTGCCGAAAATTCCGATGACCGCCAAAGCTAGCAGTTCGATGGAAAAACAGCGCCACAGCAAAATCGAGCCGACCGCAGCGCCGGTAAAGTTGAACAGCAACGCCACTGTCAGCACGCGGTTCGGGCTAAGAATGCCGAAGACGATTTCCGATTGGTTCGAGGGATTGTCGGGAGTATCCAACCCCGAACGGTAGTCGCCCCACGAATTGAGCATATTACAGGAAATCTGCAGACAACCGCAGGACAGCAACGCCAGAAAGTAGTTGCCGATGAATTTAAAAAACGGTTCACGGCCAAAACAACCGATAACCATGCAAAAGGTGATGGTGATCGGCACGAAGGTGGCGGCGAGGGAAAAGGGTCGCGCCAGATGCATCCAATGCTGGAATCGGTTCATGGGTTGGAGACCTCCCCGGCCTCTTCCGGCGTCTCTTCGGCGGGCAATCCGCGGTCGAGCCGTTGTTCCTCCTCCGACCTAGCCATTGCGCCGGTGCGGTAAATGCGGCAACTGACGGTATAGATGCAGGTGACGCTGCTGATAATCAACAGCGGCACCGAAGCTTTCCACAGGTTGAATGAGGGGTAAACCAGCAAATTCCAACCGGCTATCCACAACAGCCCGAAAACGAAGCATCCCGCCCAAATCAGGAAACCGTTGGTCGTGCGGCGGAAGCTGGAGCGGTAGATCATGAACAGCACGGTCAGCACTGGCGCGGAGACCCAGCTGATGTCCAACCCGTATTTGGCAATTTCCGCGACGAATTTGAAGCTCCAGCCGGATTTGTGGGTGAGGTAGGGAAAATAGTAGCAGAGCAAGAAAACCTGGGGCAGCAGGACTATCACCAGCGCCCAGTCCAGCAACAGCTTCAAACCGTTCCTGATTTCCGTTTTCATTGCTCCGCCACAATTCGCAGGCGGTGAACGTTACGCCTGCAGCATTTCGTTGACTTTAGACATCACCTCAAACGCGTCGGCGACGTACAGCACATCGGCCTTGCCCTGCGCCCAACCGCAGTTGGGGTCGAGGTTGACGGCGCGGCGCTCGTTGATGAAGCGCCAGCCCACCACATGCGGCTCCTCGCCGTGGCAGCAGGTGGACAACCCCTTCGCGTGGCGGGGGGTGGATCCGGTCTGCCCGACCTGGTTCATGTGGGTGATGAAGGTGAGCGCCTCCTGCCCCTCGCTTTGCAGGTCCACGATGGACTTGGAACTGCCCAGCGACGCCTTGGCGAGTTTGAGGAAGCCTTGGATCAAGCCGCCAGCCTCGCCGACGTGGGTCTGGCCGTCCTTCTGCTTTTTGGTCCAACCCGCGCCGGCCACAAACAGCAACTGGGCGTCGGGACGGATGGTCTGGGCATCCGCCGCCGGGGCTTCGATGCCGGAAAACTTGGTCTTCTGTTCCGTTCCGAATTCCACTGCGACCTCGGTGGCGGCAGCCATGCCGGGCGCGGCGGAGAACGGCTCATAAACGCCGCTGTCGATCATCAGCAGCCACGGGGTGGCGTTGCGGGTGAAGGAACCGAGAATGCGCTGGCGGTAGAACCAACGCTGGGCGACCACCTTGCCGCCTTCGGCTTTGACGGAGACCACATGGGTGTCGGCCTGGGCGCCGGCCCGGAACGCGGCTCCCGGCAGACAGCGGGCAAACCGGGAAGTGCCGGGGGCGAGGATGATTTCGGCACCGGACGCTTTGATTAACGCGGCGGCGGCGGCGGCATCGGTAGCGTAGCGGGGGCTGACCACTTCGGGGGCGGACACGGTGAGAAACGCGCTGGCCCCGCAAGCGGAGATGGCGTTGGCGGCGCCGGCGGCGTCGTTGCCGATGATGCCGACCTTAAGTTCCGCGCCGGTTTCCTGGGCGAGCGAAATCGCGGCGGAAACCGTTTCAAGCGCCGCCTTCGGCAGCGAACCGTCATCCTGGGTGTGCAACAAAGTCAAAATCATTTCAAAACTCCTCAAATAAGATTAACGACGGATCCATTCGACGATTTCGCGGGCGATTTCCTCGGCCGGGGTGTCTTTAACAATCCGGGTGTCGCGTTTTTGGGCGGGAATCTCGGTGGCGGCGTAGGCGACCGCTCCGGTGTTGACCTCCGCCTTGCGGGCCTTCATCAGGGCCGGCATCACGCCGCGCATGTTCATCATGCCGACCTGCGGGTTGTTCGGGGGCTCGGGCAGGCTGCCGGTCGCCCAAGCCAGCACGGCCGGGGCTCCGGTGCAGGTGGAGACCTGGTAACGACCGCCCTCGATGCGTTCCTTGACGGTGAAGGAACCGTCGTCCGCCACTTTCAGCTCGTCCACGGCGGTGAACTGGTCCTGAATCCCCAGCCGCTCGCCGATCAGCTGCAGCGTCACGCCCGCGTCGCGGGAGGCGGAAGAGCATCCGCCGAAAAGCAACAGCCGGGATTTGTCCAGGCCCGGGATGGCGCCGATGGCGACAGCCAGCTGCTCCGCCACCTGCTGGGCGTCGGTGAAACCGCTGGCGGAACCGTCAACCGCGACCAGTTCAAACGGGACTTTTTGCGCCACGGTCATCATCAGCTGCTGGAGTTTTGCCTTGGGGCCGAGACTGACCAGATAGACCTTGGAACCGGGGATCTGTTTGGCGAGGTTGGCCGCTTCGTAAAGGGCGCAGGCGGCCCAAGGGTCGAGCACCGATGGCAACATCGTTTCGTTCTTCAGTCCGGGACCCTGCGGCGAGGAAACCGGTTCTAGCGTCTGCAACGGGTCAGGCACAAGACTGCCACAAACCACAATTTGAAAACCGTTGGTCATTCTAATAACTCCTTAAGTGGTGTTAATGGCGGCCAAAAAAACCGTTGTCCGCCTAAAAACACCATATATTACCAAAAAAACGGGGCAATAGGCAATGTTAAAGTTGGGTCGGGCCGAATCTCGTTTTCTGCGGCGGATTGTGTTTTTGCCGCTTGACTTCGCCGGGGGTAAATGTTAATATGCTAACGTTTCGATGATAGCGCGATTAGTGCCTGTCTTGGGAGGCAGTCGTGTTCACGCGCCAAGCAAAAACCCGTAACAGAAGAAACGAAATGAAAAGACGCGAATTCTTGACTGGTACCGCAGCTGTGGGGCTGGCTGCAGCCTGCGCGCCCACCGCGGCGAAAGCCGACGGCGGTTCCGCAATGCCGAAATTGACGCCGCCGAATCCGCCGGCGCAGTTGAACTTGTGTTTGCAGTGGGGGATGATCCCGGGTAACGGGTTCAACGCGAAGCTGGATTATCTGGAGTCGCACGGTTACAATTGCGTAGAACTTCCGGCGGACGCCAAATGGGATTGCGCCGGATTTAACAAGGCGATGGAAGGCCGCAAACTGACTGTGGCGACCCTGTGCGGGCCGAGCGACCTTTCCAAGGCCGATCCCCAGGCCAGACAGGCGGAAGTTGACCGTTTGAAGAGCATCATCGATGTCGCCGGGGCGGTAAAATCCGTCGGTTTGATTATTTGCCCGGCGCGCGGCAAGCCGGAGCTGCCGTTCAAAGAATTGCGTCAGGATTTTGTTGAAAATACCGGCCGCCAGATGGCGGAGCACGCTTATAAGCTGGGCACGTCGATCGTGCTGGAGCCGTTGCGCCGTAACGAAACCCCCTTCATGCGGCAGGTTGCGGACGCGGCGGCAATCGCCCGCGACATGGGCAAGGGCTGCACGGTGATGGGCGACTTCTGGCACATGGCGCTGGAAGAGACCAGTTTTATGGGCGCGTTCATCAGCGCCGGAAAACTGCTCACCCACGTTCATATCGCCTCGCTCAAGAACCGCAAGATTCCCGGAAGCGACGGCGATGCCGATAACTACATCGATGGTTTCAAGGGATTGAAACTCATCGGTTATCGCGGTGCGGTGAGTCTGGAGGGCGGCGTCCCGAAGGGCGGCAACAAGGAAGAGCTGTTGGACAACATGGTTAAGCTGCTCCGTGAGCAGTGGGAACAGGCGTAGGGATAACACAGGGGGACTGCGCAAGGGCGGGGTCTCCCGTTTTTAAAAAGGGAGAGTAAAGAGATGAATCGCAGAGAGTTTATCAAGGGGTCTTCGGTTTTGACCGCAATGGCGGGCGTNNCGCCCGCCGCTCCTTCAATCGTCGTGGGGCAGGGCGCTCCCCGTGAGTTCAAGGTCGGTATCGTGGGTTGCGGCGGCCGCGGTAGCGGCGCGTACGGTAACTTGGCCGAAGCGGCGAAGCAGCTTAACTGCACCATCAAACTGGTTGCGGCGGCGGATATGTTCGAGCATCAGGCCAAGAATTTCGCCAAGAGCCGCGGCGGTGACGAGAAGTTGGCCTCTTGGGGCGCCTCCGCTTATAAGAACGTGATGTCCAGCGATGCCGAGATCGTGATCCTGACCACCCCGCTGAATTTCCGCCCGATTCATTTGGCGGCGGCGGTTGAGGCCGGAAAGCACGTCTTCGCCGAGAAGGGCGTGGCGGTGGACGGAGCCGGATGCCGTTTGTTCATCGAGGCTTCCCGCAAGGCGGCCGAAAAGAAACTCACCATCGTGGCCGGTACCCAGCGCCGCCACCAGCGCGGTTACCGCCTGCAGGCGAAGGCGCTGTTTGAGGATAAGATCGTTTCGCCGGTTCTCGGCGGTAACGTTTACTGGAACGGTTCGGTACCGTGGGTCAAGCGCCGCAGCGCCGGTGAGACCAACGCGCAGTATCTCTGCAAAAACTGGGTGAACTTCACCGAGTTGTCGGGCGACCACATTTGCGAGCAGCACGTCCACAATATCGATATCGCCAACTGGTTCATCGGACGCTATCCGCGTACCGCGGTCGGTTTCGGCGCCCGTACCCGCCGTTATTCCGGCAACCAGTACGACTTCTTCGGCATTGACTTTGACTATGGCGACGGGGTGCACATCCACTCCATGTGCCGTCAGATCGACGGTTGCCACAACAACGTTTCCGAGCATTTCCGCACGGCCGAGGCCGAGATTTTCGGTGGCGGCCAGATCCGTAAGATCGACGGTTCTAAGTTGGAACTGACGGGCGATTTCCCGGACGGCAATCCGTACGTGATCGAGCACGCGGACCTGCTCCGCAGCATCATGGGTACCGGCCCCTATTACAACGAGGGAGAGACGGTGGCCATGTCCACGGCTTGCGGCGTGATCGGCCGTATCGCGTGCTACACCGGACAGATCGTGCGCTTGAGCGATATCCTTGAGAAGCAGGATTCCCCGTTCTACAACATGAACTGCGTACCCTCCCCGCAAGATTTCGAGAAGGGCGGCGACGTGACGTTCCCGGGCGAAATCCTGAAGATGCCGGAGCTTCCCGGTATCGCGTTGCCGGGCAAGCCGTGGCGTGACCTGGCCAAGTACAACGATTAATTCACCTCGGTGAATGTTGTTCTGCCCCGGGCGGAGTCGTTCCGTCCGGGGTTATGATTTTTATGATGCGGGCTGTCTGATGTTGCCTTCTGCTATCACCAAAAAATTGCTGGAATCTTGGGGCGGCGAATTCGTGTTCGCGGATGCCGAAAAAGCGGTCAATCGCGGCCGGGTTTTGCGCGCCGACATGAAAGGCGATTTCGTTTCTGGTGAAATCGGCCGCGAAGACGGCGGCATCATTTACAGCAAATTTAAAATCCGTCCGGACGGGACGGTGGACAACTTGTGCCCCTGCTACACCAACCAAAAGCTCGGCCAGGTGTGTTATCACGTGGTGGCGCTCGGCATAACCCTGATGCGCCGCCATAGCGATCCATTGCGGGAGCAGAAATATCAGGAAGAGCAGCGACGGAGCCGCCGGATGGCGGAGGTGGATCCCGCGTCCTATGTCCAGCGGAGCCAGTCCGGGTGTCCGGCGGTGATCCAGTTGAAACTGTTCGGCGACTGGGTGGGCGAGTTCCAGTCCGGCCGGGAGATAAATTTCGGGATAAACTTTGTCGGCTCTCGCGACGGCGCCAGCTTGGGAGCCTGCCCGCAACAGACGCTGTCGATCTCCGCCGAGGACGAAGCGTTGCTCTCGGTGCTGGAGGATGTGTGCGAGGGGCCGCCGCAGGCGATTTTCGAGGTCTCCGCCCGTGACGCGCTGAACATATTTAATGTGGCGAAGCATCTCCAAATCGAAACCGATGCCGGTCCGGTGGAGGTGGAAGCCCATGAGGTGGCGGTTTCGGTTCAGGTGGACGTTGACCACCGTACTGGGGAACTGCTGGTATTCCCCGTGGTTAAAACGCCCTCGCACTCCGATTCTTCAAAGCCGGTTTTTATCGTCGGTCAGCGCGGCGGGTTCGTTTTGGAAAACGGGCATTTGTGGCCGATGAAACAGGTGCTGCCGTTGCCGTATCACGAGCTGTACCGCAACCAAATCACGGTGCCGCGCGAACGGGTGATCAATTTCCTTGACCATGAGTTGCCGAATTTGAAAAATGCCACCCCGATGCAGCTGGAGGTGCCGCCCTCGCTGTTTGCCCGGATCCCGGCGAACCCGGTTTTCTTGCTTGAGGTTTGCGGCACCCCGTCCGTGGTCCGCGCCATTCTCCGGGTCAAGTACGGCGACCGCACGTTGACGGCGGTCGTACCCGATCCCCAGGGTGAGTTGTCGATTCCCGATCCTGACGACATTTTGTGCTACCGGGTACGGAATATGCCGTCGGAAATGAACGCGCTGGCAAAGTTGGCCAAACTCGGTTTCCAAAACCAGAATGGCAATCTGGTGCTAATGGAACAGCGCAATGTCTTGGATTTTGTAGGCAGCAGTTATCCGGCGTTGAAGCGCAATGGCTGGAAGGTGACTTTTTCCGGCAGTGTCAACGGATTGGTTGAAGAGTTGCTGTCCGTGATCCCGGTGGTTAAGATAGCGGATGCCGGGAATGGCTATTTTGACGTCGGCTACACCTTTGAGGGCCCGAACGGCGGCGGGATTCCTCCCGCCGAGGTGCAGCGCGCCCTTAATTGCGGCGATTCATACGTGGTTTACAAGGGTAGAACCCTGCTGTTCGACGACAAGGCGATCGCGGCGATGCGCGGCATTTTCAACGATTGTCCCAGCCGTCCCAGCCGCACTCCGGGGCATTTTTTGCTGCCCGACATTTACGCTCCGTTTGTGCAATCTTCACTCACCGCCCTGGAGGAGGCGATTTGCGTGGAGTGCCCCGACTCTTGGCGCGAATTGGCGGAACGAAAGAACCGGGTTAAAAATTCCAAAATCGAGCCGGAGCCGCTGGGCGATCTTGAGACAACTTTGCGTCCATACCAGAAATACGGCGTTTACTGGCTGCGTTTTCTGGAGAAATCCGGGATGTGCGGACTACTGGCGGACGAGATGGGCCTTGGCAAAACCCTTCAGACGCTTTGCTGGATCAGTTTGCGCCGTGCCAGTCCCGAGGCGCAAGGCAAGCCGGCGCTGGTGGTTTGCCCGACCAGCCTGGTGGCCAACTGGGCGCGCGAGGCGCAGATTTTCGTGCCGCATTTAAAGGTGCTGGTGCTGTCCGGTACCGAACGCAAGGACCGGTTCGCTGAAATCCCCCAGAGCGATTTGGTGGTTACCTCCTATGCGCTTATCCGCCGCGACCAGGAGGAGTACGCGCCGTACCGGTTCTCGGTGGCGGTGCTGGACGAGGCCCAGCACATTAAAAACCGCAACACCCGTAACGCGCTGGCCGCGAAACAGATTTGCGCCGCCAATAAACTGGTTTTGACCGGCACTCCGATTGAGAACAGCGTCGCGGACATTTGGTCGATTATGGACTTCCTGATGCCGAATTACCTTGGGAAGTATGACGATTTTAAAATTAATTACGAGTTGCCGATCGCTGCCGCCGGGGACGATGGCGAAGCCGCCCAGGAAAAACTCCGCCGTAAACTGCACCCGTTTATTTTGCGGCGGTTGAAAAAGCAGGTGGCCAAAGATTTGCCGGATAAGATCGTCAAGGTCTCTTATTGCCAGATGACTCAAGAGCAGCAGCAGGTTTACGACCGATTGCTGGCGGAATCCCGGCGTAGGGTGGGCGACATGGTGCGTGACCGCGGTTTTGACCACAGCCGGTTTGAGATTTTGGCCATTTTGATGCGGTTGCGCCAGGTTTGCTGCCATCTGGGGTTGCTTAACGACGGGAAAACGCCGCCCCGGGCTTACAACGCTCCGTCCGCGAAGACGGAGGCGTTTTTCGAATTGTTGGACGAGGCGATTGACGGCGGCCACCGGGTGCTGGTATTCAGCCAGTTCGTGAAAATGCTGAACCTGCTCCGTTGTGAATTTGAGTCGCGGGGAATCCAGTATTGCTATTTGGACGGTTCAACCAAAGACCGGTTGGAGCAATGCCAACGTTTCAACCTCACCCCGTCCATTCCGGTGTTTTTGATTTCCTTAAAGGCAGGCGGCACCGGGCTTAACCTGACCGGTGCCGATATGGTGGTGCATTTCGACCCGTGGTGGAATCCGGCGGTGGAGGATCAGGCGACAGACCGCGCCCACCGCATTGGGCAAAAACGCACGGTGTACAGCATCAAGATGATTACCGAAGACACCATAGAGGAAAAGGTGCTGGCGATGCAGCGTAAGAAACAAGCGGTGATAAACGCTACTATCGGCAGCACCGATCAGTCAGTAATGCAGCAACTTACCTACGATGACATCAAAGACCTGCTCGGGCTATAGGCACGTTGGCAATATCACATGAAAGTTTCCTTGAAAATCAAGGCTCCGAACGTGTCAATGTCGGCTTCCGTGAGGGGCCGCACAACCGGCTTACCCTGTTCGAGCAGCGGCTCGAACTTATGGGTCGAATAGTTGTACTTCGTAATCGTGCAGGTTTTGCCCAGCAGCCGCTCTTTTAAGACGGCGGCAATGTCTTTGTCCCAAGACTCTTTGTCGAGGAACCACTGCTCATTGCCGATTTCGTCGAAAATGTCGTCGATCTGCCGGTTAACGTCGGGGGTTTCCAATTTCTCGGGATCCTGACGGGCGATGCGCTCCAGCTCTTCGGCCTCTTTGGTCGAAAGCCCCTGCCATCCTGTGGAAAGATTCTTCGCCTCAAACTCCACCATGTGCAGGCACTGATCCTCAAGACAGGCGCCGGGTTTTTCGAGATGCTCGAAGAACGTGTCGAGTTTCCCGGCCTCTTTTGACGCAAAGTAGGTGTCAATCGATTTCATAACGAACAGGCGCAGATTGTCCACGATGTACTTCCGCAGCGGCTTGATGTCCTCCGACTTACTTTGGCTGAAGTCGGCGCGTTCGAGGTGCAGCAGCCCTCCGCCAACCCGTTTCCAGATGAAATCGCTGTAATCTTTCGTGTTTTCGAGCTTAACGAATTTGCCCTGCTTGCTGTCATAGTACTGGAAGCTCGGCTTATCGCCCTCTTTAAGATCGCCAAGCTCCTTGAGGAATTCGTATTCGGGATCGTTGCGCAGCGCGGAAGGATCGGGTGCGTTTGGATCCTTGCGGTCCACGTCGATTTCGTTGTAGAGAAAATCGAGGCTCATCTCGACGCGCTTGAAGAAATTCAAAACATGCTCGTACGACCCTTTGTCCAAAGACGCGATTTCCTTCTTAATTTGACCGATCTTGCTGACGTAGGAGGCGTAGGTGTCGTCCTTGCGCACACCGCCGGTTTTCGTGAGTTCGGTGGTTGGGGCGGTCCCGCCTACATTTTTGGCGGTGGCGGCGGTGGAAGTCTGCTCGGCTTTGGTGATAATGGCCTTGATGCGCCGGGCGGTGAGCGGACGTCCCGAAGAAACTTTGCCATCGGAGTCGATTTTGAAATCATCGCGCTTAAAGTCCGCGCCGAGAATCTTTTCGAGCTGATCCATAAAACCTTTGGAGAAGGTAACCTCGCCGTCTTTCTCGCTCATTCCGTCAAGATTAAAGGTTTGCCCGAGCGCGCGGAGCAGTTCGGTGCGCACTTCGTTGTTGGCCGCTTTTTCAATTTTTGAACGTCCGAGGGAACCGAGCGCGCCGCCGTAGGTGCCGTTCTGCTTTATGCCATCATTGCCGTCAAGGTTTGCAATTCCCTTTGCGGTCCAGTCCGTTGCAGTGCGGAACATATCAAGTGCCTGAAGATTGATCGCCATGGTTTTGTCTCCTTTGTTGCGAGGTTTTCGTTGTCGTTTCCGTTGCGTTTACACGCGGCGCGGTAGATGGTTACATGCGAATTAAACAAAAAACAAAAAAAAATCCTCTCATACCTGCATAAAGCCGGAGGATCCGAAAGCGGAAATGTCCGTTTCCGGCTGGCCGGCAGTTTTGGCGGCGGGGTGAAAATTCATTAGGAGGCGACGCCAAACCTCGGCGGCGTTAACAAGCGCGGCGAGTGCGGTGTCAAAAGTGCTGGCGTTGAGAGAATTCAGCGCGAGACGGCGGACAATGACGTAACGGCCATTCTCGCGGTTTTTGGCGAAGAAGGACTCGGATTCAAGGTTCGCCTCAAGGAGAAGACCGGAAAATTCTGCTTGGCCATCTATGGGCGGCTCGCCGATATCGGCGTGAAAGATGAGCGAGTCCCCGACGGCGACAAGGGTGATAACGATGCCGTCAATACTGACAGTTGCCGTTCCGTCTTCGTCGGCAAGTCCGTCCACATTGTATCGCGCAGCAAAATCCGCAATGAGCTGGTTGAATTCCATAGTTGAAATTGTTCCGCTTTTTCTAGTTATTATGCCAACACCAGTGAAATCAAGCCGAATACGGCCCATTTCACAAGCACCAAAGTATACAATATGCCCAGCCGGATAGCAATGAAAAACACGTGAATTGTCGGTTGCCGCCAATGAATGCATTTGTCGTTCCGCCACCGTGTGCCGGTTGTTCCGTAATCTCAACGGCCCGTAAAATGCAATTTGCCGAATTGCGCGGCAAGATAACGGAAAACAGAAGCGTAGAACGCGGCGGTGAGTTTTGCCAGCGTTAGCGCCCATGTCGCGAAACTCATCGCGGCGGTGGCGAGAACCAGTAGCGCGGAGAGAACCAGCAGGTTTGCCGAAATCAGCGTTGCGTAGGAAAGGATTCGCCCGTATTCGCAGATGTCGGGCTGGCGTACCTTGAGCGATTCAAAGGAGAAACAGACGTGGAAACACCAGGTCGCGCCAATGGCGGCTAGCCAAGCCGCGGGGCAGGGGAGGCGTCCCATGCAAAGCCGCGTGATCGCCGCGGCGAGTAGGCAGATTGCGGTGTAGAAGGGAAAGAAATACGGCGCAAGGGTGATAAACAGGTTACTCTTGGATAGTTGCACGCTGCCGCCTTTGGCGGTTACCTTGAGTTTGCCGATTTTCGCCCCGAACAGCAGTCCCCAGACCGCGTGCGTCAGCTCGTGGGCCAGCACGTAGCTTTTAGTGGGGTGGGGTAGAAACATCCAAACCGCGCACCAGCCGAGCATTCCTCCGACAAAACACTTAATGCCCAGCGAGTACCAGCCGTCGTTGGCGGTGATCCCTTTCAGAACTTCATACAACAGCGCGGCGGTTGCCCCGCAAAATGGGATCAGGGCGATGCCCAGCAAAGCTTTCAGAAAACGCGACATGGCTGGCGGCGGGTAAAAAAATGCGGGGTAGGTAGAACCTACGCCCGCATTTTTCCTTAGAAGCGGTTTGACCTTTTAACGGATGATCCGTCCAGGCCAAGGCAGTTCCGGACCGTCGATGGTCTGTATCGTGTTCGGGTTGGCGCCCGGTCCGATCGCGTGGGCCGCGAGACAGAGCGTTAGCCCGATCATAACGATTGCCGCGATGGAGGCGAAAATCACCGCGATGGCGGTGAAAGCCTTGGACTCATGCTCCACCGGGCCAAAGCTGGCCATGTCGATCGGGGCGAGGTTGGCGAACTCGTCGCCGCCTTCCGATTCTTCCGCCTTGGGCGTCTCAATCGTCGGCCGCTTGATCTTCAGCGTCCGCTTCTGGGTCACTCCGGCATCGCCGGATTCTTCGGTCGTCTCGGCGGCTGCCGGTTTGGGCACCGGCTTGCTGACCACCGTGGGCGCGCTGCCGATGTCGGACGGGCGTTTCAGACGGATGGTCTTCGAGGCGGTGGCGTCACCGGTCGGGGCTACGCCAATCGCGGAATCCAGCGAAATGCGGGAAGTTTTGGACTTCGAGGCCTGGGTCTGCGCCGCCGACGGAGGTTTCGGGCCTTCGGGAAGCGGATCGGAACCCGGGGTAGGGGCGGGTTGCGGCGTAGGAATCGCCGGGGTTACCGGGGCTTCGGCCGCCGGGGCCGGGGCCGCCGGACGCGGGGTGCCGGCCGGGGAAATCGGTTTCAGGCGGATGGTGGGACGGTTGATCGGTGCCGCCGGTGCGACTCCTTCCGGGAGCGGAACGCGCGAAGTGGCGTGGGGCGGGGCCGAAGGCGCCGGAGCTGCCGCAGCCGCTGGTGCC